>JAHUUL010000001.1 GCA_019218415.1 Dermabacteraceae bacterium TAE3-ERU27
AAAATAAAAAGAAATAACCCTGACAGAAACAAACATCTAGCATTAAAACTAGCTGTCCAATAACTGCCAAAAAACTTTGGCATCAATAAACAAACACGCTATTGAGATTTCAAACAACACCCGCACTCAAGAACCCTCAGAACCGAAGTCCCTCAGCCTCAAGAGGCAACCCCTCAATCCTAGCGGACTGTTTCAATCTCTGTCAAATCGAGATCTTCGTGATCTGCACCAAATTGTCGGTCTGAGCTGTGGAAACGTTTTTCCGTTTCCCTGCTCCGTCCGGCGGGGCACGAGGAAAAACATTACTGACTTCCGTGGGGGCCGTCAACTCGAAAAGGGGTTTTCGGGCCGTGTGCTGCGCCACACGAAAGAAACCCCAGGTCAGAGGCCACTTTAAGGTCTTCCTTAGACCTTCGTAGGGTTACCCCTCCCAACGCCACCCGATAAACTAATGGCACAGGTCACGCAGCATCTGCCGTAACCATTTAGAGAAAGGCCCACGGATGGAATCCCTCATCTTTGCGCTAGCCATTCCCATCGTCTTGGTCATCGCCGTAATAGCCGGCATAGCAATGCTTATCAACGGCAGCTGGTTCTCCTTCATGTTCACCGTGCACACCCAGGAGAACGTGATCGTCGAGCGCTTCGGCAAGTTCCAGCGCGTAGCCGGACCCGGCCTTAACTTCAAGGCTCCGTTCATCGACACCCTGACCCGCCCGATCTCCCTGCGCGTCCAGCAGCTTGAGGTGAACATCGAGTCCAAGACCAAGGACAACGTATTCGTTACCGTTCCCGTGGCCGTGCAGTACATGATCCGCGAGAACCAGGTAGTGGATGCCTTCTATCGCCTCTCCGATCCCGAGGCTCAGATCCGCAGCTACGTATTCGACACCGTGCGCTCCGCGCTCTCCTCGCTCGATCTAGACGCGGCCTTCGAGTCCAAGGACGACATCGCCCGCTCGGTCGAAGAGACCCTGCTACACCGTATGGAGGAGTTCGGCTTCAACATCGTCAACACCCTCGTCACCGATATCTCGCCGGATCAGCGCGTGCGCGATTCGATGAACTCGATCAACGCCGCGCAGCGCGACCGCGTCGCCGCGCAGTCTCTCGCCGAGGCCGACAAGATCAAGCGCGTCACCCAGGCGGAGGCCGAAGCTGAGTCCAAGCGTCTGCAGGGCGAAGGCGTGGCAGCGCAGCGCCGCGCCATCGCCAACGGTATTGCCGACCAGTACGAGCTGCTGCGTCAGGCGGGTATCGAGCACACCGCAGAGCAGCTGCTGCTGATGACCCAGTACTTCGACGCCATGCAGGACATCGCCCGCAACGGCCGTTCGAACGTGCTTTACCTGCCCTCCAACCCCGGCGCACTGGGGAACCTGAGCGAAGAAATCCGCAACACCCTCCTGCAGGCCCAGGCGGTGGAGCGTGGCGAGCGAGACGCGGATGCGCAGGAACGCCTCCGCTACGCACGGCAGAAGGCGCAGCACCACGCCGAGAGCGGCGACGATTCCCGCCCCCGTTACGAGGGCGAACAGAGCGAGGGCTAAAGCTATTCCTAGCGGGAAACCGCCAGGAAAAGGTCCGTCAGCACCGACCTCAACGCCGCCAGGCTGCGTTCGTCGCGGCCCTCGAGCATCGCGGCGCGCAGGTGTTGGTCGGTAAGCCCCAGGATCAGATCCGCAACGTCATCGGGCGCGAGCGTAAGTTCGCGCCCGATGTTTTTTAGCCCCTCGACTACGGCCTGGCCTACCACGCCGCGGAAGTCGGTCCACGCCTCCAACCAGGGTTGGGCGCGCGCAGGATCGCGCATCAGGTGCAGCTCCAGTTCCTGCCTGGCCAAGAAGGCTGCCCGGCGGCGCGGGATCAGCACCATGACGTCGGCCAGGATCCGCTCTATACATTCGCGCGGCCCGGCCCCGACCGCTATCTCCGCGGGCTTCTGGCTTGCGATCACCTTGATCTGTTCGCTGGATTCCCGCAGTTCGGCGGCGACCACGGCCTCGACCAGTTCCTCCATGTCCCGGAAATTGGAGTAGAAGGCGCCACGGGTATAGCCGGCCTCGGTGCATATTTCCTGCGCGGTGACCCCGGCGATGCCGTGCGCGGCGATGCGCCGCCTAGCCGCTGCTAACAGCAGTTCACGCGTTACCTTGCGGCGGCGTAGCGGGGCTTCCTTCCGGGCGGGGGCTGCACTCATGCCGACAACTGTACGATGCGCCACGAGGCTTTTCAATACGTTGACGTATTCAATACGCGTTCGTACTGTAATGCCTATGCTTCAGGATTCCTCCGGTAAGCCACGCACCGCGGTACCGCACGAGTGGTGGCAGCGCATCAGCCCAATCTTCATCCTTGGGCTATCGCTCGTTCCGATCATTTATTCGGGCCTGATGATCTGGTCTTTCTACGACCCGACCGGAAACCTGCACCATGTGCAGGCCGCCATCGTGAACGAAGACGCGGGCGCGAACGTAGAGGGGCCCGACGGCACCTCCCGCCACGTAAACATCGGTGACGATTTCGAGAAAAAGCTGCTGGAATCCACAGCCAACAACAACTACCACTGGCACAGCGTCAACCTCGCGCAGGCCCGCGCAGGCCTAAACGACGGCACCTACGCCGCGGTGATCGAGATTCCCAAGGGGTTCTCCAAGGACGCCACCTCGATGTCGGCCAGCAACGTTCTGACCTCGGCACCCGCTCTGCTTACGGTGCTCACCAACGACTCCGTGAACTACGTGGGCGGCAACTTCACGAAGTCCATCGCCAGCAAACTTCAGGCATCCCTCAATAAGTCGGTGCTAGAGGAGTATCTGGACAACATTTACATCGGATTTACCGACATGCACGACGGTCTGGATAAGGCCGCGAACGGGGCCGGAGAACTGGCCGACGGCTCCGGCAAGCTGGCCGACGGCACCGAAAAATCCCTCGCGGGGACCCGCAAGCTAAGCGACGCCACCGGGCAGCTCAGCAACGGTAGCTACACACTGGTGGTGGCGCTGGGGCAGATCAACACCGGCGCAGACCGGCTCGCAGGAGCGGCCGGACAACTCAGCGACGGCACCGCCAAGCTGAACGCCGGGGCGCGGCAACTGGCCGACGGCACCGCCACGCTAAACGACAAGGGCCACCAGCTCAGCGAGGGGGCACAGAAGGTTTCCGCCGGGTCCCGCCAGGTGGCCGAGGGAACCCAAAAACTCCAGGACGAGGCCAACAAGCTAGCTAGCATCGCCAAGGAGCACGGCGTCACCGAGACGCGCGTGATTGCGGCCAGCGCCCGCCTGCGTGAGGCAGCGGATCGCCAGGCAGAAATCGCCCACCGGATCGTCGATAACTACACCCCCGGCACGGCTCTCGTTGACGCGGCGGCGGCGAACGCCCAGCGGCACGCCAAAGAGGTGTCCGCAGCCAGCCAGCTGACCAATTCCCTCGCGGAACGCACGCGACAGCGCGCAGATGACGCCCACGCGGTGGCGGCCGCCGTCGGCGCGATCGATAAGGACGCGCAGCAGCTCAACGAGAAGGAGGGGGCGCGCGCCGAGGCAGCCCGCACGGCGGCCGAGAAGAGCACGCAGACAGCGGACGAAGCCGCTGCACAAAACGAAAAGCTGGGGGCGCTGTCGGCACGCTGCCAGACCTCCGGCGCGAGCGAAGATTTTTGCGCAGAATTGGCCGCCCGCGCCGATGCCGCAAACGCGCTGCGCGGCAGCAGCGCGGCCGCACGCGAAAGCGCAGAAACCTCTGCGCAGGCCAGCGACGACTCCCGCTACCTGCGAGAGAACATCGCCAAGACGGCCAGCGAAGCCAAGCCGCGCGCCGATCGCGTAGCCAACGAAACCGAAGACATCGCGAAAGATGCCGAGCGCGCCAACCGGGTCGTTTCCGCCCTGGTCGAACCCACTCAGAAGATAGCCGACGATACGGCGAAGCTTGCAAAGGACTGGCGTTCCCTCGTCTCTGACGCAGCCGCTCTCCAACCCGCCCGCGAAACCCTGAACCAGCGCATCGACGAGGTGGACTCCCGCGTCCAGGAGGCGCTGCGCATGGCACCGCAGGCCTACGAAAAGGCACGGCAGGCGCTTGCGGGAATCGACCTCCTAAACGACGGGGCACACCGGGTGGCCGCGGGTAGCGAGCAGGTGGCCGACGGCAACCAGCGGCTGGCGCAGGCCAGCGTACGGCTCGACGAGGGCGCACAGCAGCTGGCGAACGGCACGGAACGCGCGGATTCCGGCGCCCATCAGCTCGCTGCCGGGGCGCGCAAACTGGCCGACGGCACCGGGCAGGCCGAAGCGGGCGCGGGGCGCCTCGCGGAAGGCGCAAAGAAGCTCAATTCCGGCGCGGATCGGCTGCGCGAGGGGGCGGAGAAGCTAAACAACGGCGCACATCGCCTGGACGAGGGGGCCGAGGAACTGGCCACCGGTCTGGATGACGCCAAGGACCGCGTGCCGAGCTACAGCGCCCGGGAACACGAGCACCTGAGCGATGTGGCGAGCGAGCCGGTGGATTCCAACTTCGCACGGCAGCACCACCTCAACACGTTCGGGCAGGGCCTGGCTCCCCTATTCACCTCGCTCTCCCTGTGGATCGGCGGCATGGCAATCTTCCTGATGATGCCGCCGTTCAGCGAGCGGGCTATCGAACGCGGGCTGCCCTTCTGGCGAGTCACCGCGGGCGGACTGCTGCCCGCCTACGCGCTAGGCGTGGCGCAGGCCCTGGTGGCCGCGAGCATCATCCACTACGTGATCGGTATGCCGATCAAGCACCTGGGGCTGTTCTACCTGATCGCGATAGCCACCTCCATCGTGTTCGTGGGAGTAAACCACGGCTTAAGCGCCGTGTTCGGACCCGTAGGCAAGTTCATCGGTCTGTGCCTGGTAGCGCTGCAGGTAGCCGGCGCCGGGGGCACCTATCCGATCGACACCGCCCCGTCGTTCATCCAGGCGGTGCATCCGTATCTGCCGATCAGCCACACGGTGAACGCCTTCCGCGGCGCCATCGGCGGAGGCTGGATTAATCCTCAGGCAGACTTCACGGAGATGGCGATCTGGTTCCTGGTAGCGCTCATGCTTTCGCTGATCGGCAGCAGGGTGCGGCTGCGCCTTGCGGCATCCCGCCGCGAGAACGAGGCGGAGGCACTAGCAGAAACCGCAGCCGAAAGCGCGTGGGACGACGATCAGCCCGGGGCAGCAGACGACCTAGTTGAAGCCGACGAAGCGGCGCAGGACGAGGTAGAGGCCGCGCGGGACGATGCTGCCGAGCCTGCCGGGAAGAGCGAATAGCGCGGCCATCGGCGTGCGCTTAAAGGCGCGGTAGGCCTCCGGGTTGACCCTGGCGATGTCGGCCAGCAGGCGCTTGCTCTGCTGTGGCGCGTCCGGCTCCTGCGACAGCAGCGCCACCATGAGCGAAATCGTCGTGGTGATCGACAGGTAGTGCAGGATGTAGGAGCGCAGGCGGGCAGAAGCTATCTCCCCCACCTGCAGCTGCTCGGCCATCAGGCGGTTCACGCGCAGCTGCTGGGACATGCGCGAGATCATCACCTTCTCGTTTACCGACTGATCCTCTCGCCCGATGTAATAGCGGTAGAGGTCAATGTCCAGGTAAGCGAGCGTGCGGGTGTGCATCAGCGGCACCGTGGCCACCAGGTTATCCACGTAGAAAGTGTGGCGGGGCAGTTCCAGACCGCTGCTGCGCAGCACGTCTAGCCGGTAGGTCAGGGAGTGCATCACCAGGTAGCGACCGATACCGGGGTTACCCAGATCGCCCCAGGTGCAGATCCTGCCTCTGGGGATGAAGCGACGGTAGCTGACCACGCGGGGTTTTTTCCGCGCCACGTTTTCGTAGCAGTAGTGGCTGACGATGACATCGGGAGACTCCCCCGCGCCGCGCCAGTTGCGGATGTTTCGCAGCAGCACCCGCAGCGCGGTCGCATCCAGCCAGTCGTCGCTATCCACGACCTTCAGGTATTCGCCGCTGGCGTGCGCGATGCCGGTATTTACCGCCGCGCCATGACCGCCGTTTTCCTGTCGCACCAGGCGCACTATTTCCGGGTGGCGTTTCACGTACTCCCCCGCGACCTCCGGAGTGGCGTCAGCGGAACCGTCATCCACCACGATCACTTCAATCTCCCCCGCGGCGGCGTCCGGGGTCAGCAGGCTGTCTAAACAGCGCGCCATATAGCCCGCCGAGTTATAGCAAGGCACGACAAAACTGAGCAGGGGGCGATTAATCGTCACCCCCCTAGAATACCGGCAATATAAACCTTTGTAGAATTACTTAGGACACCCTTTCTTTTTTATTTATTTTGCGCTCACCTGCAAACCCTCCCCAAAGAGCAAACCTCATATACGGATCAAAAGGGCTATTCGCTACGCATCTTCCCGGATGCGGCCATTTTGGCCACCTTTTGCTGACGCACATGAAACAATGTGTACGAATACGTATTTGTCTGAGAAAGGTTCAATGATGGCCCTTGATTCGTTCATCGCACGCCCCGCACCGAAGGTGGATAAGGGCGATCGCGACCTCAAGATTAAAAAGCCCGAAACCTGGGCAACCGGTCTCCCCGCTGGCCTGAACGCAATCAAGGTCGGCCTGGAGCAGATGGGCCCCAAGCGCACCGCGCAGACCCTGCTTCGCGTGAACCAGCACAACGGCTTCGACTGCCAGTCCTGCGCTTGGCCGGACGAAGACCCCGACATTCGTAAGACCATCGCCTTCTGCGAAAACGGCGCGAAGGCAGTGGCCGACGAAGCCACCCTGCGCCGCGTGCCGCCGGAGTTCTTCGCCAAGCACTCGATCTCCGAGCTGCACGAGAAGTCCGACTTCTGGCTGGGCGAGCAGGGCCGCCTGACCCACCCGATGGTGCGTCGCGACGGTTCCGACCACTACGACCCCATCACCTGGGAAGAGGCTTTCGGTCTGATCGCCGACAAGCTCAACTCCCTCGACCACCCCGATGAGGCGATCTTCTACACCTCGGGCCGCGTCGAGAACGAGACCGCGTTCATGCTTCAGCTGTTCGCGCGTCAGCTCGGCACCAACAACCTGCCCGACTGTGCGAACATGTGCCACGAATCCTCCGGTTCGGCCATGAACCCGACCGTTGGCGTCGGCAAGGGCACCGTCACCCTCGACGACGTGCAGACCGCCGATCTGCTGATCGTGGCCGGCCAGAACCCGGGCACCAACCACCCCCGCATGCTCGCTTCGCTCGCTGAGCAGAAGAAGAACGGCGGCAAGATCGTCGCCATCAACCCGCTCTACGAAGCGGGCCTGATGCGCTTCAAGGACCCGCAGAATCCGATCGACGTGCTCGGTGAGGGCCAGCGTCTGGCAGACGAGTTCGTACACATCCGCCTCGCGGGCGACCTCGCGTTCTTCATGGGCGTCAACAAGATCCTGCTCGAGCGCGGCCACCTGGACAAGGCGTTCATTGACGAATACACCGCCGGTTTCGAGGAGATGAAGGCAAACCTCGAAAGCATCAGCTGGGACGACATCCTCTACCAGACCGGCATCGAAAAGGCGCAGATCGAGAAGGTTGCGCAGATGGTGATTGACGCTAAGTCCGTCATCGTCTGCTGGGCCCTCGGCATCACCCAGCACAAGCAGTCGGTTGCCACCATTCAGGAGATCGTCAACCTGCTGCTTATGACCGGCAACATCGGCCGCCCCGGCGCGGGCCTGTGCCCCGTCCGCGGCCACTCGAACGTGCAGGGCGACCGCACCCAGGGCATTACCGAGCGTCCGAAGGAAGCCTTCCTGAAGGCCATGGACGAAGAGTTCGGCATGGAGTGCCCGCGCGAACACGGCGTCGACACCATCGAGGCCGTCCGCGCCATGCACGAGGGCAAGGCAAAGTTCTTCCTGCAGATGGGTGGCAACTTTGCGCGCGTTACCGGCGACTCGGACTACACCGAGGACGCGCTGCGTAACTGCGACATGACCGTATACGTCTCGACCAAGCTGAACGGCACCCACGCCGCTCCCGGCAAGGTCTCGCTGATCCTGCCCGTGCTCGGCCGCACCGAACTGGACATGACCGGCGGCAAGCCGCAGCGCCTGACCGTTGAGGATTCGATGTCGATGGTGCACGCCTCGCAGGGCCGTCTGAAGCCGGCATCCCGCGAGCTGCGTTCCCAGCCCGCGATCATTGCAGGCATGGCCAAGCGCACCTTCCCGCGCAACCCGAAGATTGACTGGGACGCCATGGAGCACGACTACGACGTGGTGCGTAACCACATCGAGCACGTTATCCCCGGCTTCGATAACTTCAACGAGCGCATCAACATCCCCGGCGGTTTCCAGCTGCCGAACGGCCCGCGCGACTCGCGCACCTTCGCCACCGAGAACGGCAAGGCCAACTTCACCGCGTCGCCGCTGGAACTGATCAAGCTTGAGGACGATCAGCTGCTGCTGCAGATCTCCCGCTCGCACGATCAGTTCAACTCGACCATCTACGGCCTGGACGACCGCTACCGCGGTATCCACGAGGGCCGCCGCGTCATCTTCATCAACCCGGAGGACATCGCACGTCTGGGCCTGCGCAACGGCCAGATCGTGGACATCACCTCGGAATACGACGGTGAAGAGCACAAGGCAGTCGCATTCCGCGTGGTCGAGTACAAGACCGCCAAGAACTGCGCCCTGGCCTACTTCCCCGAGGCGAACGTGCTGGTGCACAACCGCCAGGTGGCAGAGGTTTCTAACACCCCGGTGTACAAGTCGGTACGCATCCGCGTCACCCCGACCACTCACACCGGCCCGGTTCCGCTGCGCTAAGGCGTAGGCGATTAAAAGGTCGGGGCCCGGAGGCAGTCATTGCTTCCGGGCCCCGACCTTTCCGCATCCGCGCCCGGGCCTAGCGAATCCCACCCGCTCACGGCGATACTGGCACAGGCAGGAAGCCCCCACCCCGCGCGAAAGCAGGCAGACAGGCATGGAAACACCCATCAACAGCCCAGAAAAGTTCGGCGCCCCGGAGGTAGATCCGCACGGCGGCGCGCTTTCCCTGGTGGATACGGTGGCCGACGCGCCCGCGCCGCGCGAAAACCTGCCCGGCGTAAAGCGGCTGCTCAAGGCAGACGGCGCAAATCTGATCGTGTTCACGTTCTCCCCCGGCCAGGAGCTGGCCGACCACCGGGCCGCGCACCCGATCATGGTGCAGTGCATCGAAGGCGTACTCGATTTCGGCTGCGACGGCCAGACCTACCGGCTCACGGCGGGCAGCGTGTTACACCTGAAAGACATGGTGGTGCACCGGGTGGACTGCCCGCAGGACGCGCCCGAGCGTAACGTGCTACAGCTGTTCATGCTGACCGGGGAACGGCACTAGGGCTCCACACGAAACGCAGGGGCGGCGCACCCGTGGTGCACCGCCCCTGCATTTTTACTCTGCCGCCTATTGCAGGTGCCGGTATTCCTCCCGCAGCGGCCGATAGGTTTCCTCGTCCGAATAGCCACGGGAGACGGCATACACCTGACCGAAGCCGGAGACCGGGCGTTTAAACGCGGACATCTCTCCCCGTTCGTGGGCGCTAAACCACTCCTCCAGGCCGTCCAGCAAACGCTGGCGTGTCTGCGCATACGCCGGTTCGTCGTAGAGGTTCTCCTTCTCCCCCGGATCTTCCTCCAGGTTGTAGAGCTCCCCCGGCCCCCGGTAGCGGTGCACCAGTTTCCAGGAACCGTCGGTGATCATACGCCCACCGCCGTATTCGCTGTGCACCACCACCATTTCGTCGGTCGGCTGGGCACGCCCGCTGACCAGGTCACGCAGGCTGCGTCCGGCCGCGTAACGGTCCGGGTCGGCCACGGTCCCGGCCAGTTCGCACAGGGTCGGATGCAGGGAGGTAGCGGATACGAGAGCCGAAGAGACGCCTCGCGCTCCCCCCGGCACCCGGATCACAAACGGCACCCGCACGCTGGAGTCCCAGAAGTTAAGCGGGTAACTGCCGTTGCCCTTGCCCCAAATGCCGTGGTGACCGCAGGCGAAGCCGTTGTCGGCCATGTAGACGAACACGGTTTCGTCCCACACTCCCTGCCGCTCCAGCTCCTGCCTGATCTGCCCCAGCCCTTCGTCTACCGCGCTCAGGGCAGCGCAGTAGCCGACCAGACTGGGCACCGGATCGATGAACGATTCCTCGAAATCGAGGTGACGGGGCTTGGACCAGGGGTGCTCTTCCTCGCGCGGGACCGACGGGAAATCGCACCCCCGGTAGAGATCCCGGTACTTCGCGGGATGATGCTCGGGTTCCCACGGAGTATGCGGGGCCGTGTAGTTCACCTGCAGATAGAAGGGCCTATCCGCGTCTCGTTCCCGGAGGAAATCGAGGGCCTGCTCCGTAATGGCGTGGGTCAGGTAGCGCGGTTCCTGCGCCTCGCTACCGTCCTCGGCCCATACCGGGGCATCGAAGTAGGGGCCGCCCCCCTCACGGTGCGCGTACCAGTATTCGAAGCCGGGGGCCTTCTCCCGCGAATGGCCGATGTGCCATTTGCCGGAGAGCGCGCACTGGTATCCCTCCCTCGCCAGCACCTCCGGGGTTGAGGGCTGCGCCTCCAGCGGGTGATCCTCGTGGCCGCGCGGGTTTTTCCCGTTAGCTAGCCAGTCGTGCACCCCGTGGGCCGACGGGGTGCGCCCCGTCAAAAGAGAGGCACGCGCCGGTGAGCAGACCGGGGAGGCGCAGAAGAACTGTTCCAGTTCGAGCGCATCCCCGAGCAGCTCTTCCAGGTTGGGCATGACCAGTTCCGGCATCCTGTGCGGCATCGCCCAGTGCCCCTGGTCGTCGGTCATCATCACCACGATGTTGGGGCGTGACGCCCCTCGCTGCTGGCTCATTTCACGCTCCCCGAGGTAATGCCGTCCGTGAAGTAGCGCTGGCCCGCCAGGAACACGAGCGCCACCGGGATACTCATCAACAAAATTACAGACATCAGCAGGTTCCACTGGGTGCTGTTTTCTTGATAGAACACGGTCAGCCCGAGCTGCAGGGTCTTCATCTCGTTACTGCGCACGATGATGAGGGGCCAGAGGAAGTCGTTCCAGGTGGACTGGAATGCCAGCACCGTCACCACGGCCACGGCGGGCAGGGTGAGGGGGGTGTAAACGCGGGCGAAGATATAGAACTCGCCCGCCCCGTCCACGCGCGCCGCCTGCCCGATCTCGTCGGGGAGGTCGGCATAGAACTGCCGCATCAGGAAGATCGCGAGGGCGGATACCAGGTGCGGGAGCATGAGCGCCCCGTAGCTGTCCAGCATGCCCTGCCCGCCGCTGCCAAACATGTCGTTTCCGGCCAGGAACGGTACGTGCGTGACCATCACGAACAGCGGGATCATGACGATTTCCGGCGGCAATACCAGCAGCGCGATCAACAGCATGAGCACGGTCTTGGAGTGGCGCAGGCGAGACTTGGCGAGCGCGTAACCGGCCATGCAGGAGAGCACCACCTGGGTCAGCGAGGCCACCACGGTGACTATCGCGGAGTTCAGGAAGAACTGCCCGAAGTCGGCGGCGGCGAGCGCCTCCGCATAGTTGCCGAACTCTAGCCTAGAGGGCAGGCTGGCGGTCGACTCCCCCGTGGGGGTGAGCGAAACCATCAGGATGTAGAGCATCGGGATTAGGTAGAGGGCGAGCAGCACCAGCAGCGCAGTGTAGATACCGCCCAGCGCGGCCCTCTTCTTCAGCAGTCCCGGGCGGCGGCGCGGCGCCGCCGATATCGTTGCTTCAGCCATTGCGGGTCCGCCTTTCACGCAGTTCTCCCGCGTAGCGCACGGGGAGAGCGACCGCCATCACGACCAGGAACAACAGCACTGCGATGGCGCAGCCGGTGCCGATGTCGAGCCTGGTGAACGATGCCTCGTACATCTGGTAGACGATGGTGCGGGTCGAGTTAACCGGCCCGCCCTGGGTCATCACGTAGGCCTGGGTGAACATTTGCAGACCGCCCATGAACCACGTGACGGTGACGAAGAACAGCGGGTTTAGCATCTGCGGAATGATCACGTGCCGCAGCCTGCACCACCAGCCGGCACCGTCCAGGTGGGCCGCCTCAATCATTTCTTCCGGGACGGCTTTCAGCCCCGCCAGCAGGATGATCATAAAGTAGCCCAGGTTGCGCCAGAGGGACATCGCCATGATCGCCGGCATCGCCAGTTCCGTGCTGGTCAGGAAGTAGATCGTGTCTATCCCGGCGGCGCGCAAGGCGATGTTGATGGGGCCGATGAACGGGTCGTACAGGAACGTCCACAGCAGGGCCACCGTCACGTAGCTCATCGCCTGCGGTAGGTAGACGATGGTGCGCATGGTGCCGCCGAGCACGAGCTTGTGGTTGAACAGCATCGCTACGCCGAAGGCAACCACCACGCCGATCAGCACCTGGCCGAGGGCGAAGTAGAGGGTGTTTCCGATTGCCTGGTAAAAGATCGGGTCCGTGAACAGCTTCCGATAGTTATCCAGGCCGACGAAGCGGGGCGGTTCGAATAGGTTGTATTCGGTGAGGGACAACCCGGCTGCCAGGGCGAGCGGCACCAAAATGGTGAGCGTCAGCATCGCCATGGCGGGGGCCAGCAGCAGGCGTCCGGCCCGCTGCTGGCCGCGCTCAAGAACGAACGTTTTCTTGCTAGCTGCCGAGCGAGTCAACGGTCGAATCCATCTTCTCTAGCGTCTCTGCCACGCTGGCCTGGCCGCGGATTGCGGGTTCGAGCAGATCCCGCACCGCCGGGCCGAGCTTCATCATGACGGGGTTACGCGGCTGCGAGGTGGCGTTGTCGGCCGACTCCATTACCTGCTTGTCTAGCGGGGTGAGCCAGCTGGCCTTGGCGACGTCCTTGCGCACCGGCAGGTTGCCGTACAGTTTCGCCAGCTCGTCGCGGGAGGGTCCGCCGGTCAGGTACTGCACCAGTTCCCAGGCCTTGTCGGGGTTCTTGCTGGAGGCGGCGATGGCGAACTTGTTGATCCAGGCGACCGAGGTGGACTTGCCTGCGGCGTCGGCTTTCAGGCCGGGGCCTGCCGCGAGCAGATCTACCACTTCCGGCTTGTTATCGCGCGCGTTGTTTGCGACCGCCACGCCGTTGAGGGTGAGGGCGGCCATTCCGTCCACCAGCGGCCGCGGCCCGTTGCCCGAGTAGACGATGTTGTAATCGGACAGCCCGTCCTTGAAGGTGTCAACCATGAAGGTGAGGGCCTTAACGCCCGCGTCGGAAGCGAAGGTGGCCTTCCCCTGGGAATCGAAGTATTTGCCCCCGGCCTGTAGGAACAGCTGGGCGAAGGACTGCTGAATACCGATCGAGGTATCCAGGTTCCAGTAGATGGGCGACTTCACCTTGCCCTTTGCCTTCACCTTTTCGGCTGCGGCCCGGAACTCATCCCAGGTGGTGGGGAGCGCGCTCACTCCGGCTTCTTCGAGCAGGTCTTTGCGGTACATGCCGACGCGCACGTCGGCCTGGAACGGTAGCGCATACTGCTTGTCTTCGTAGACGCCGTCCTCCAGCATCCCGGAGAAGAATTCGCCTTTCGCGTCCCACTTATCGAGCTTGGGGCCGAGGTCTAGCAGCACCCCCTTGGAGGCGAGCGGGGCCGTCCAGATGCCGCCGATGGCGAATACGTCCGGCAGCGAGTTGGAGGCCGCCCCGGTCGTTATCTTCTGGAATGCCGAGCCCCAGTCGGAGCTTTGCAGTTCTACCTTTACCCCGGCCTGCTTTTCGAACTCGGGCAGGTATTTCTCTTTGAGTTCCGACAGCAGCTGCTGGGTGGGGCCGAGCAGCAGCAGTTTCAGCGGCTTACCGCCATCGGAGCCGCCCCCGGAACTGCTGGGGCTGGTGCAGGCTGTCATGGCAAGCCCCGCGCCAAGACCGGCGGAAGTGATGAGGGTGCGGCGGGAAAATCTTGAGGTGGCCATTTGGGGATCCTCTCCATCGAGCGTCATTGCTTCGGTGACCAGATTTTATAACCTAGTGTTAGAAACATAGCACTAGGTGCGGCGTATGTCTGCAAAAACTTTTTTCCTAACCCCAAAAAGCTAGGATGGGACCATGCGTGAACCCCTCCTAACGGGAGCCGCACCTCGCTCAGAAACGGCGCGCGACCTGCGCATACGAAACGAGCGCAGGCTCCTGTTTAAGCTGCGCGAGCAGCCGGCAATGACCCGTGCGGAAATCGCCGCCACCCTCGGCATGACCCCCATGGCCGCCGGGCGAATAGCCTCCCGCCTGCTCGCTAGGGGGCTGCTGGTGGAAGCCCCGCTCGCGCTAAAGGGTCCCGGCAGGCCGGGCAGCACCCTGTCTCTCTCAGACGACTGGATGGGGGTCGGAATCGACATTCGCGCTCACCAGAGCACCGTTTCCTGCGTTAACCCCAGGGGCCAGGAACTGCTCCGCTTAGACGCCGGAACCCCTCACGTAGGCGATCCGCAGCGCACGATAAACGAACTGGTCCCGGTGGTGCGGGAGGCTATCGCGCAGGGGGGCAGGGAGGTATCCGGGATCGGCGTCGGCCTCGCCGCCGCGCTCGACGACGACTACCTGCACGTCACCCACTCCGCTTACCTGGACTGGCACCACGTTCCCTTTAAGAAACTGCTCGGCGAACAGCTGCCCTACCCGATAGCGCTAAAAAACATCGCCGAATGCGCCATCCTCGCCAATTCAGAGCAGATCGGCCCCGCTTCCTACCGGCTGCTCATGCACGTACAGATTGGGGTGGGCTTGGGGATCGCCCTCACCCAGAGCCGCGACGTACTAAACACCCTGGCCGTTGGGGGAAATATGGGGCACGTGTTCCTGGGCGATTCCCGCCGCCTCTGCAACTGTGGGCGCAGCGGCTGCGTGGACACGATGGTGGGCTTCAGCGCTTTTTCCGCCCCCGGCCGCGCGCACGGAGTATCCGGGAACTGGTCGCGCATGGACAGCACGACCCGGCAGATACTGGCGGACGCCAGGCGGGGCGAAAGCTGGGCGGTCTCCTGCATCCAGCAGCTGCAGGAGGACCTGGCCCGCGTCATCACCGTATTCACCACCATCAACGGGCCCGACAGGGTCACGCTCGGCGGCTATCCGCGCATGCTGGACGATGAATTCTTTGCGGGCCTGGACGAAAAGGTCAGCGCGAACCTGCGCACCCCCTCCCCCATCGTGCACACGGACATCGCAGACCGGGCATCCGCCATCGGGGCGGGCCTGCTGGGATTATCGCTGGTACGGGCCTAACCCCTGCCGAACATGAGAAAGAGGGTGCCGCGCACTACGGAGCGCCACCCTCTTCCTACTTATCCGTTCCCCATCTCCCCAGAGGGGCACGAAACCTTTTCGGCTATCAGCCGTAAAGCTCCTCTACGTCCTCGTCCATCCAGTCGAAGGAACGCTCGACCGCCTTCTTCCACAGACGGTGGTAACGCTCGCGCGTTTCCTCGTCCATGTTCGGCTCCCAGCGCTTGTCCTCGGACCAGTTGTCGATGACGTCCTGTTCGCCGTTCCAGAATCCGACCGCGATGCCCGCGGCGTAGGCGGCACCCAGCGCGGTGGTTTCGATGACCTCCGGACGCACCACCGGCACGCCCAGGATGTCGGCCTGGAACTGCATGAGGGTTTCGTTCTTGACCATGCCGCCGTCCACCTTCAGCTCGGTGAGCGCCACGCCGGAATCGGCGTTCATCGCATCGAGCAGGTCGCGCGACTGGAAAGCGGTGGCCTCCAGGGTGGCGCGGGCGATGTGGTTCTTGTTCACGTACCGGGTCAGGCCGACGATGGTGCCGCGCGCGTCAGACTTCCAGTAGGGGGCGAACAGGCCGGAGAACGCGGGAACCACGAAGCAGCCACCGTTGTCGTCCACCTGCTTGGCAAGCTTTTCGATTTCCGGAGCATCCTTGATGAGGCCCAGGTTGTCGCGCACCCACTGCACGAGCGAACCGGTAACGGCCACGGAACCTTCGAGCGCGTACACCGGCTTGTTGTCGCCGATCTTGTAGCAAACGGTGGTGAGCAGGCCGTTCTCGCTGTGCACCAGCTCCTCGCCGGTGTTGATCAGCATGAAGTTGCCGGTGCTGTAGGTGTTCTTGGCCATGCCCTTTTCGAAGCAGGCCTGGCCGAAGGTGGCGGCCTGCTGGTCGCCCAGGATGCCCGCGATCGGGGTGTCGATCAGCAGACCCTGCTTGCGGCCGTAACCGTAGACCTCGGAGGAGGACTTGATCTCGGGCAGCATCGAAACCGGGATCGACATGTCGGCACAAATTTCTTCGTTCCAGTCGAGGGTGTCGATGTTCATCAGCATGGTGCGCGAGGCGTTGGTGACGTCGGTGACGTGCACGCCGCCGTTAACGCCGCCGGTCAGGTTCCAGACCAGCCAGGAGTCGGTGTTGCCGAAGAGCAGATCGCCGGCCTCGGCCTTTTCCCGTGCGCCCTCAACGTTGTCGAGGATCCACTTGATCTTGGGGCCGGAGAAGTAGGTGGCCAGCGGCAGGCCAACGCGCTGCTTGTACTTGTCGGCACCCTCGTCACCCGCCAGTTCGTTGCAGATCTTCTGGGTGCGGGTGTCCTGCCAAACGATGGCGTTGTAGACCGGCTCGCCGGTGGTCTTATCCCAGACCACGGCGGTTTCCCGCTGGTTGGTGATGCCAACGGCGGCAAGCTGGTGGCGGTTGATTTCCGCCTCGCTGAGCGCCTCGCCGACCACGGAGCGGGTGTTGCGCCAGATCTCCAGCGGATCGTGCTCAACCCAGCCTGACTTCGGGAAGATCTGCTGATGTTCCTTCTGACCGGTGGCCACGATCTTGCCCGCGTGGTCGAAGATGATGGCGCGGGTGGACGTGGTGCCCTGGTCGATCGCCATAACGTACTTGGGGGTGTTGCTCATGATGACTCCTTCGGTATCGAGCTTTTGCCGTTTTTAGATGAACGCCGTGTAGAGCTTCGCCGCCAGGCCAGCCAGCACACCGCCTACGAGCGGGCCCACGATCGGCACCCACGAGTAGGCCCAGTCGGAGTTGCCCTTGTGCGGGATCGGCAGGATCTGGTGGGCGATGCGGGGGCCGAGGTCACGCGCCGGGTTGATGGCGTATCCGGTCGGGCCGCCCAGGCTGGCGCCGATACCAACCACCAGCAGCGCCACCGGCAGCGGGCCCATGCCCGACGGGGTCTTGCCGAACTGCAGGATCACGAACACCAGCACGAAGGTGGCCACGACCTCGGTGAGGAAGTTCCAGCCGTAGTTACGGATTTCCGGGCCGGTGGAGAACACGCCGAGGATGGTGCCGGCGTTGGTTTCCTGATCGAAGTGGTTCTTGTAGCACAGCCAGGCCAGCACGGCACCGAGGAAAGCGCCGATGAGCTGCGCCACCAGGTATGCCGCCACGTTGGCTGCGGTGGCGGGAACCGCGGGAATACCCAGGTCGGGGTTGCCGCCGAACAGATCGCTGCCGTTCGCCAGCAGGCCGAAGGTGACAGCCGGGTTCAGGTGCGCGCCGGAGGCGTAGGCGACGTAAACGCCCGCGAACACGGCAAGGCCCCACCCGAAGTTAATCAGCAGCCAGCCGCCGCCGTTTCCCTTCGTCTTGGTCAAAATGACATTGGCAACCACGCCGCCGCCGAGCAGCAGCAGCATCGCGGTACCCGCGATTTCATGCAAGAAAATTGTTGCAACCACGCGATTTCTCCTCGTTGAGTTTAGGTAAGGGATAGTCGGCCCGCAGGTTGGGTAGGGGTAGACGGGCCGTTTTTGGCGCTTGGCCATCGCCGGGGCGCATCCGTGCGCCCCGGCGGGGTCCCGGTGAGGGCTATGCCCTCACCGGTTTAAGCAGAGCCGGTGCTTAGCTTTTCTTTCAGGCGCTAAGCCCCTGCACTGCTGCGGCATCTGTGGCGGTCTGTTCCGCCGCGACCTGTCCGGCAACGTGCGCCCGGAACAGCTCGAGTTCTTCCTGCCGACGGGCGTCGTCCCAGCCGAGTTCTTCCGCAACCAGGTGCGAAACTTCCTCGGCGGCACCGGCACCGCGGTCGGACACTTCGTAGTTGAGGCGCATCCGGCGTTCCATGAGGTCCTCCAGGTGCAGCGCCCCCTCGTAGCGGGCCGCGTAGAGGGCCTCGGCCCGCAGGTAGCGCGGGGCCTGCGCCAGCGGCTTTCCCAGCTGCGCGTCCGCATCGATCATCTCCAGCAGCTGCGGCAGAAGCGAACCGTAGCGCATGATCAGGCGATCGAAACGTACCCGGTCGAAGCCGTAACGGGCCATGATTTCGTCGGCGCGCGCAGTAACCTCTCCCAGCCCCTGCGCGCCCAGAACGGGCAACGATTCGGTGAGGCAGGCGCGGTCGGCGAAGGTATCGCGGATGGCAAAATCAACCACGTCCTCCGCCATCACGCGGTAGGTCGTGTACTTGCCGCCGGCGATGGCCGACAGGCCCGGCTCGACCTCCATCACGGTGTGTTCGCGCGAAACCTTGGTGGAGGCCCCGGCATCCTTGCCGACGGGCTGCAGCAGGGGGCGCAGCCCGGCGTAGACGCCGATCACGTCGTCGCGGGTCAGCTTGCTGCTGAGGACGGCGTTCGCGTGGTCCAGGATGTAGTCGAGGTCCGCGCCGGTAGCGACCGGGCTTGCCACGTCTTCCTTCCAGGGGGTGTCTGTGGTGCCGATGATCCAGTATTCGTCCCACGGGATAACGAACAGAACGGACTTTTCGGTCTTGGTGATGATGCCGACCCCGGCCTCGGCGGGGATCTTGTCCTTGGCTACCGTCAGGTGCACGCCCTTGGAGGCGAGCACCTTCAGCCCCGCATCAGCCTCGGCCAGCTTCTGCTGTTCTTCCGTCCAGACGCCACCGGCCAGGATGGTGCAGCGGGCGTAGATCGGGAATTCGTTGCCGCTCTCCTCGTCACGCACCCGCACGCCGACGACCCTGCCGCCCTCGTGCAGGTAACCGGTTACCCTGGTGTAGTTCGCGCAGGCCGCGCCGTGTTCGCGGGCGCTGCGCACCAGTACCTCGACGAAGCGGGCATCGTCCATCTGCGCGTCGTAGTATTCGAGCGCCCCCGCCATGGTGTCCAGGTCAAGCCCGGGGAACCGCTTGGCCAGGGTCTTCTTGGTGTGGTGGCGGTGCATCGGCACGGCGCGCTTCACGCCGGGGCGAATCGCCATCATGTCGTAGAGCATGACGCCGGAGCCGATGAAGGCGCGGTCAAAGACGGGGCGGGCGAACGGGAACACGAAGGAGATCGGCTTCACCATGTGCGGCGCGGTGCGGCGGATCAGCAGGTCGCGTTCCTTCAGCGCCTCGGCCACCAGCTTGAAGTCGAGCATTTCCAGGTAGCGCAAGCCACCGTGCATCAGCTTCGAGGAGCGGGAGGAGGTGCCGCAGGCCCAGTCGCGGGCCTCGACGATGCCGGTGCTCAGTCCACGCAGAGAGGCATCGAAAGCAGCCCCGGCGCCGGTCACGCCACCGCCCACTACCAGCACATCTAGCGGGCTCTCGGCGCTGGTCGCAGCGAGAGTTTCAAGATCCTGGTGACGGGTCTTGACGGACAGGGTGGCTTTTTCCGACACGGTATTCCTCCTTCAACGGTGAAGCGGTCCACGGCGGGCACGTCGTCAGATCGCGGGACTTTCGTCCCATCGTGCAGGAGCCGCGAACAAAATGCTTCAATATGAACATTCGTGCAACAATTATGGCGTGGACAGCGCAAATAGGGACCAGAAAGCCTTTCAGGCTGCACAAATGTATTACGAAGAAGGTGCGACGATGGAGGCGATTTCCTCCCGTTTACGCACCTCCCGCTCCACCGTATCCCGCCTTCTCACTCATGCCCGGGACCGTGGTCTGGTGACCATTTCGCTCTACCCGCCCCGGCTTTCTCCCGCGGTACTGGAGGCAGAAATACGTGAGCGCTTCGGGGTGTGCGCCAACGTGGTGCAGGTGAACCCCGCCGCCAGCGAGCGCGAACGCATGAACCTGGTGGCGCAGGTGGCAGCGAAGCAGGTCGAGAAAATAACCCACCCGCAGACCGTCGTGGGAGTCGCCTGGGGAACCACCATGGCGGCGGTCGCGCGCCAACTAACCCCGAAGCCACCGCGCGGCATCAAAGTGGTGCAGCTCAACGGGGCCGTGAACACGGCGGGCGGCGGCATGGGCCACGCCTCCGCCGTGCTTTCCCAGTTTGGCCGCGCGCTGGAAGCTGAGGTGCACCACTTCGTGGTGCCCGCTTTCTTCGATCACGTAAACACCCGGGAATGGCTCTGGCGGGAACGCTCCACGCTGCGGGTACTTGAGCTACAGGCCGAGGCTTCGCTGGCGATATTCGGCGCAGGCACGTTCTCTGCGGGCGTGCCCTCACAGGTGTATTCGTCCGGCTACCTGGAAAGCAGCGACATCGCCCGGCTGCGCGAACAGGGAGTGGTCGGGGACGTCTGCACGCGCTTCTTGCGCGAGGACGGAAGCTGGCAAGACATCGAGATGAACCGGCGCTGCTCGGGCCCCAGCCCGGCAGACCTCGCGCAGATACCCCGGCGGCTGCTGGTCGTGTCGGGCGTAGACAAGGCCGCCGCCCTGCGCGCGGCCCTGCATGCGGCAACCGCAACCGACCTGGTGGTGGACGATGCCACGGCGCAGGAAATGCTGGCGCGCGGCGGCGCGGAAGCGGGCCGCTAGGACTCGCTGGCGGAGAGGTCCAGCCGCTGCGGGTGGGTGTAGACGTTCATGCGGCCGTCGCCGGGGGCGTCTCCCCCGCGCTTCTTTGCCGAGTCTCCCTCGCCCGAAACGCGGGTGAACGCGCACACGCTCATGCCCACCCTCTCGGCCGTATCCAACGCGAGCGAGCTGGGGGCGGAGACGCACACCAGCAGGGGGATACCCGCCATGTAGGCCTTCTGCGTAATCTCGAAGCTGGCGCGGGAGGAAACGATCAGCATGTGTTCGCTCAGGGGCAGCAGATCCTCGGCGATGGCCCAGCCGATCACCTTGTCCACCGCGTTATGTCGGCCGACGTCCTCGCGCACCACCAGCACCTCCCCCGCGCGGTTCGCGAGCGCTGCTGCGTGTACGCCGCCGGTCTTAGAGAAAACCTGCTGGCCGGAGGAAATCTGGCTGACAGCGCGAAATATCGTGGCCGGGTCCACCCGCCAGTCGTCGGCAATCGGGAAGCGCCCCTTGGTGACCACGGCATCAATGCTGGCCTTCCCGCAGACGCCGCAGGCGGAAGTCTGGGTGAACTGGCGGATAGCCAGGGGCATGACCCGCGCATCGCGGGTCTTTACGTTCATTACGTTGTAGGTGTTGCGGGCGAAACCAGAATCGTCCTCCACCACAGCGCCGTCGCAGTAGCGGGCCTCCAACACGTCCTCGCGGCTACGGATCAGCCCCTCCGCGTGCAGAAAACCGTGCACCAGATCCACATCGTTCCCGGGGGTGCGCATCGTGAGGGTTAGCTCTTTGCCGTTCAGGCGGACGTCAAGCGGTTCCTCAACCGCCACCAGGTCCGGTTTTTCGGCGTGGTAGAGGCGGCCGTCCCGGATACGGACGGAAGTTATCTTGCGCGACTGCGTGATACGACCCATGTAAACAACCCTATGCCCGTGCGCCGCCCAACGCGAAGTCGGGCGGGCACACGGGCAAGAGGATTATGCGCGCGGCAGCGCCGAGCCCGTACGCGGATCGAACCAGCGCACGTCTTCCAGGTTGGGCTGCACCGTCAGGGTCTCCTCCGGACGGGTGCTGACGCGGCGGTCCAGGCGCACCACTATCAGCGGGGCGGCGGTAGAAACGCTGGCGTGCAGGCCGACGGGATGACAGTAGGCGAACGATTCGGAACCGAGCGCCTCTACCTGCTGCACCTGCAGCGCAATCGCGCCGTCGGTGCCGGGGGCGCACAGCTCCCACTCCTCGGAGCGGATACCCGCCACGATCTCGCCTCCGGTGAGGGAATTGAGGGCCGCACGCGGCACCTCCAGTTCCACGCCGGGGGCCAGCACCGCGCGATCACCGCTGACAGGCGCGGTCAGCAAGTTCATCGCCGGGGAGCCCATAAAGGTGGCCACGAACAGGTTGACCGGGTTCAGGTACAGCTCCTCCGGGGTCGCCACCTGCTGCAGCACGCCGTCGGAAAGCACCGCCACCCGGTGCCCCATCGTCATGGCCTCCACCTGATCGTGGGTGACGTAGACGGTGGTGGTGCCGAGCCTGCGCTGCAGGGCCGCGATCTCCGCCCTGGTGGAAACGCGCAGTTTCGCATCCAGGTTAGAGAGCGGTTCGTCCATGCAGAACACGGCGGGCCGGCGCACGATGGCGCGCCCCATGGCCACACGTTGGCGCTGACCTCCCGAGAGGGCCTTCGGTTTGCGTTCCAGCAGTCCGTCCAGGTGCAGGATCCGGGCCGCCTCGGTGACGCGGGCGTGGATCTCTGCACGGGGGGTACCGATGTTACGCAGCGCGAACCCCATGTTTTCGCGCACGGTCATGTTCGGGTAGAGGGCGTAGCTCTGGAAAACCATCGCTACGTCCCTGTCCTTGGGGGAAACGTGCGAAACGTCCCTCTCCCCGATCAAGATCCGCCCGTCGGTCACCTTTTCCAGCCCCGCCAGCATCCGCAGCGCGGTGGATTTGCCGCTGCCGGACGGGCCGACCAGCACCAAAAACTCACCGTCGGACACGTGCAGATCAAGCCCGGACACCGCCGGTTTGGAACTGCCGGGGTAGGTGAGGGTAGCCCCCTCGTAGGTCACTGCCGCCATGTTTTACTTAGCCTTCTTTTCCAGTACCGCGAGCTTCGGCTCCATCCAGGTCTGGAGCTGCCCGAACACCTCGGTGGCGCTCTGTCCCTGCACGATCTTGTCGAGCGCGCCGCCGATCTGCTTGCCGCCACCGGCAACGAACACGCGGGCCGCATCCTGCGGCTTCGTAAACGGCAGCTGCTCGAGCGCGGTCTTGGCCTGCGGCACCTCGGTCAGGTACTGCTTGATCGAGTCGGATTCGAGGGCCGACGTGCGCACCGGCATGTAACCGGTGCCGCGCGCGAAGGTGCTCGTCGATTCGGTGTTGGTCAGGAACTCGATCGCCTTGAGCGCTTTGACCTTACGTTCCTCGGAGATACCGGCCGGGATCGCCAGCCCCGCGCCACCGGTCGGGCAGGATTCGCCCTTCGGGCCGGGCATGAATGCGGTGCCCAGCTCGAACTTGCCGTTGGTAGCCTCCAGCAGGCCCTTGAGGGAGCCGGTGGACTGCGCGGTGGCGGCGGCCTGGCCTGCGGCGAACACCGGGCCGGGATCGTTGGTGACGTCAAACAGGCCCGACTTCTTAAACTCCTGCAGGAACTCCGCGGCGTGCAGGGTCTTCGGGTCGTTGAAGGTCGGGGTGAACCCCTTGGACATGGCGCCGCCGAACGACCACACCACGCCCTGGAAGATCCAGTCCAGGTAGTTAGCGCCGTTCGCGGTCACAACGCCCAGGTCAACTCCCGCCTTGGACTTGAGCACACCGGCCCATTCCCGCATTTCGTCCCAGGACTCGGGGCCGCGATCGGGCAGACCGGCCTTCTGCCACAGGTCCTTGTTGTAGTAGAACAGCGGGGTGGAACGGGAGTAGGGCAGGGCGTAGTGCTTGCCGTTGTAGTCGTAATCGGCGTAGAGGGGCTTGACGTAGTCGTCCGCGTTCACGCCGGCCTTCTGGTAAACGTCCTCCAGCGGGGTGAGCTGGCCGTTAAGCGCGAAGTTGAACCAGGTGGTATCGGAAACCACCACGATGTCGGGAAGCTGACCACCGGAAAGCGCGGCGTTGAATTTCTGCGCTACCTCTTCGTAATCCTTGCCGCCGTCGATCAGCTGCACCTTGACGCCGTCGGACTGCTTCTCGAAGCCCGCGATCAGCTCCTGCTCGAGAGCCTTGGAGGTGCCGGGGTGGTTCGACCAGAACTGCAGGGTGCTGTCGTCGGAACCTCCGCCGGAGGTGCTGCCGCCGGTGCCTGCGCAGCCCGCGAGGGTGAGGGAGAGCGCTCCCATGCCCAGCAGGGCGCGACGGGAAACGGGACGGGTCATTTTTGTTCTCCTTGTATATGAGAGGAAGGGAAGTCCTTAGCCTTTGACAGCCCCGGAAGTGAGGCCCTTAATCATGGGTTTTTGCAGGATCAGGAACACGATCAAAACCGGCAGCATGGTGACGAGCGTGCCCGCCATGACGGGTCCCCAGTTGGAGAGCCCCTCGTTGTTTTGCAGCAGGGTCAGACCGATCGGGAGAGGCGCGGTGTCGGCCTGGTCGGACATCAGGAACGGCCACAGGTACTCGTTCCATTCGTTGACCAGGGTGATTAACACGAACGCCACCAGGGTGGGCCAGCTCATCGGCAGGACCACCCGCAAAAGCAGGGTGGCGGGGCTGGCCGCGTCCATCCGGGCCGCCTCGATCACCTCGCTGGGCAGGCTTAGGAAGTGGTTACGCATCAGGAAGGTGCCGAACGCGACACCGGCCAGCGGCACGATGATGCCGATGAAAGTGTTGCGCCAACCGAGCTGTGCAACCAGCGCGTAGTTGGAGATCACCGTGACCTGGTTCGGGATCAACAGGGCCGCCACGATCACCATGAAAACGATGTTTTTAACCTTGCGGGGTACCTCGGAAAACACCAGAGCGTAGGCGCTCAGCACACCCAGCACCACCTTGATGGCGGTCAGGCTGCCCGCGATGATCAGGGAATTGCGCAGGTAGGTGGCGAAAGGCACCCGCTCGAAGAGCTCGTTGTAGTTATCCAGCGTCACGGGATCGGGAACCCAGGTGACGGGGATCGTGTAGATGTCGGGCTTGGTCTTTAGGCTTGCCACGAGTATCCACAGCAGCGGTAGCCCCACCACCAGGGAGGCGACGATCAGGCCGGTGTAGCCGATGATTTTACGTAGCATTAGGCACCCGCCCCGTCCCTGTCCATGACCCGCACCTGGATGACGGTGATCACGAGCAGCACCAGGAACATGATGGTGGCTACCGTGGCCCCGTACCCGGCACGCTGGTTGACGAAAGTTTCCTGGTAGACCTGGTAGATCATGGTGGTCGTGCCCGTATTTTGCGGGCCGCCCCGGGTCATCACGTTGATCATGTCGAACACCTGCAGGGAGCCGAGCATGACGGTGATGGAAAGGAAGAAAGTGGTGGGCCTCAGTTGCGGCAGCGTGATCTTAGTGAACTTAGTCCAGGTGGAGGCCGAGTCGATGGCCGCCGCCTCGTAGAGATCCTGGCGCACTCCCTGCAGGGCGGCCAGGTAGATTACGAAGCTGTAGCCGACGTTCTTCCAGATGTAGGTCACCGTGAGCATGAACAGGGCCCAGCCGGGCTTTTCGTAAAAGTCGGGCGACTCGATACCGACCTTGCCGAGCAGGTCCTGGATCATGCCGAATGTCGGATCGAAAAGGAACTGGAAGGCGATGCCGACCGCCGCGCCCGAAAGCACGAACGGGGCGAAGATCGCGGAACGCACCGCGTTGCGGCCCTTTAGTTTCTGATCCAACAGGATCGCCAGCGCCAGGCCCAGCAGCATGCAGCCAACTACCGCACAGACGGTGAAGATGACCGTGTTGCCGACTATCTGCCAGCTATCCGGGCGGCTCCACCATTCCCTGTAGTTAGCCGTCCCGATGAATTCGGAATTAGCGGAAGAAATGTTCCAGTCGAAGAAGGAAAGGCGGATGTCGTCCAGCAGCGGACGGTAGGTAAACACCGTTAGTAGTGCCAGGTTGGGCAGCAACAGCAGGAGGAAAAACCCCCAGTGCCGCAGCCGGGTTAACGCTGTGTTCGTTGAACTCACGAAGTCGAACCTATAGGTCTCTAGTTAACCGGCGGGGAGGCCCAGGTTACGAACGTGCAAACACACCGTGCCATATCTGGGCCGGCATCCTCGCCGCGTAATTTATCTGGTCTGGTTAGCGGTGGGCGGGTGCCGGAAAATCCGACACCCGCCCCACCTAAAAAGTCTTAGCCGCGGTATTCGCCCTGGTAAACCTCGTCAAACGGGGTGTGGGGGGTGACGCGGTTTGCAATCGCGGAGGTCACGACGCGCTTGGCTACCGCCACGGCATCGCGCACGCTTGCGCCCTTGGCCAGCTCGGCGGTGATTGCCGCAGCCAGGGTGCAGCCCGCACCGGAAACGTAGCGTTCGCCGATCTTGGGGCTGGCGTATTCGGTGTATTCCTCACCGTCGTAGAGAACGTCGATCGCCTGATCGCCGGGCAGGACCGCGCCGCCCTTGGCTACCACTGCGGCGCCGGAACGCTCGTGGATTACCTTTGCCGCCTCCTTGAGGGAGTCGAGGTCGGTCACCTCAACGCCGGAAAGGGCGGAAGCCTCGAACACGTTCGGGGTGATAACGGTGGCGTACGGCAGCACCTTTTCCTTCAGCGCGTTATCGGTGTCGAGCGCGGCGCCCGCCTCCTGGCCCTTGCAGATCAGCACGGGGTCAACCACAACGTTCTTGAAGTTACCCGCTTTAAGCGCCTCGGCCACCGTCTCAATCGTGGCGGGGGTGCCGAGCATACCGATCTTCACCGTATCGATATCGTGCACCGCGGTGGCGGCCTCGATCTGATCGGCGATCACCTGCGGCTCGACCGGCACGAAGCGGTGACCCCAATCGTTCTTCGGATCGAAGGAAACGATGCAGGTGAGCGCGGTGGCACCGAAGGTACCGAGCTGCTGGAAAGTCTTAATGTCGGTCTGCGCACCGGCTCCGCCGCTCGCTTCCGAGCCGGCGATAGACAAAGCAACGTTAACCATGGGGTCTCCCTTTAGCGCTATGGGTTAGGACCTCCATGTTAGACGGTTAGAGCCGCTTACCCGCAGGTCGCGTGGCCCGGTGAACGCTGAGAGCGAAACATTGCACGTTTGTGAAATCTTTGTTTCACCAGCAGCAATATTTTCTGGCGGCGGAGGCTTCTTCGTGTCACACTGAGAATCCGTCGACGAAAGGAGCCCGACATGGGTCTCGAAGACAAGATCAAGAACAAGGCTGAAGAGCTCGCTGGCAAGGCCAAGGAAGCTTTCGGCAAGGCCACCGACAACGAGAAGCTCCAGGCCGAGGGCGTCGCCCAGCAGGCCGAGTCCGGCGTTAAGCAGGGTGTCGAGGACGTCAAGGACGCAGCCAAGGACGTCGCCGACGACCTCACCGGCAAGTAATAGCGAGCCTCTCGCCTAAAAGCTAAAACGTATCCCCCGGAGGAAACTCCGGGGGATACGTTTAACGTTTGGGTGCACTTTCGGTGGGTTAAAACCCCTTTTAGCAGCGGTTAGTGCACCCCGGCGTCAGGGAGTGAGAGTTACCAGCAGTTAGTGCACCCAGGCGTCATGCCTCCGCACACGACAGCGCCCAGGGGAAGCTCCCATCGAGGCATAGAAAAATCCCCCGGAGTTTCCTCCGGGGGATTTCTTCTGGCGGTAGCGGCGGGATTTGAACCCGCGGTACGGGGTTACCGTACACAACATTTCGAGTGTTGCACCTTCGGCCGCTCGGACACGCTACCGTGATCTACTCTAGCGAAAGCCGCCGCGCAGCGCCACCTGGGCATCAGGTGCGGGCATCAGGTGCGAGAGAACTCACCGCCCGCGCTCGGCGTTTACCTACGCACGCTGTATCCACGCGCGGGAAACGCCGGGGGTGAGCGCCGCCCCCGGTGCTGCCTTTCCGCCCCTTAGCCCAGCTTTTCGCGTTCGGCCCGCCGCGCCTCCCAGGCCGCTTCGGCCTCGGCCACGGTGGGGGCGCTGCCTCCCCTGTCGGCCGGCATCCAGGCCGCACCGGGCGGGATCTCGGCCGGGAACAGATCGATCGCCCTGTCCACCGTGTCGGAAAGCGCCTGCTGCAGGCGCGCGTTGGCCTCCTGCACGTCCTCGTCCGGGCCGACGTACAGCGGCACGCCGATCACCACGGATACGGGCGCCCGCCAGAGATTTCGTAGCTTAAAGCGCGCGCCGCCGCCGAGGATACGCTGACCTCCGAACACGGCCACCGGCACCACGGGAGAGCCCGTTTCCTGCGCCAGACGCACCGCGCCGGTGCGCAGCCGATGCGGCCTAATGGCCCGGTTGCGCGAGCCTTCCGGGAAGATGCCGACCCATTCCCCTCGCTCCAGCTTTGCCTTCGCGTCCTGGTAGGCGGCGGCACCCGCAGCCCGGTTCACGGGGATGTGCCCGCACCAACCGTTGATGGCCCGCATGAATTCGTTGTTGGCCCATTTAAGGGCGATCATGTAGCGCACGTGGGTGCCCTGGGCACGGTAGATGGTCCACTGCGCAAACACGAAGTCGAGCAGGGAGGTGTGGCTGATCGCAATTACCGCCGACGTGCCGGGGGTGGCTTTCCTGAACCAACGCCGCTTTTCGCCCGCGGGGGTGTCCGGCGGCAGGTTTTGCAGGCCGTCGTAATTGACCCTGGCGCGCAGCAGCGCGATGAGGCCCTGGCCGAGGCGAACTATCCCTCGGTAAACAATCTCGTTCTGGCGGTATTCCACGGGATAAGCCTAGGCTTAGCGCATGAAGAATACGACTGCGACTCCCCCGGTACCGGAAAAGCGTCCCATCACACGAACCCATCACGGCGACACCACCAGCGATGACTATGACTGGCTGCGCGATAAAAACCTGCCCGAGGTAATCGCCCACCTGGAGGCAGAAAACGCTTACGCCGACGCCCGCACCGCCCACCTGGGGGCAGTGCGCGAGGCGATCGTGGAGGAGATTCGCGGCTACACGAAGGAAACCGACATGTCGGTTCCCTCCCTGCGCGGCGACTGGTGGTACATCACCCGCACCGCAGAGGGCGAAAACTACCCGACCTTCTCCCGCGTGAAGAACAACGGCGAGCGCCCCGTGCCGCAGCCGGGCGTCATGCTCGAGGGCGAACAGATGCTGCTCGACTGCCCGAAGCTGGCCGAGGGCGAGCAATTCTTCCAGCTGAACGGTATCCAGCCCTCCCCCAGCCAGCGGCTGCTCGCCTACGGCGTGGACACCAGCGGCGGCGAGCGCTACGACCTGCGCGTGCTGGATGTGGAAAGCGGCGAGGTTATCGACGATGCCGTGCGCGAGACCGGCTCCGGTATCGCGTTTAGCGCCGACGAAACCACGGTTTTCTATGCCCGCGTGAATGACGCCTGGCGGCAGCACCAGGTGTGGGCGCACCGCGTCGGTACCTCGGCGGACGAGGATCGCCTGGTGTTCGAGGACGAGAACGAGAGCTTCGGCGTTTACTTCTCCACCTCCCGCGACGGCAAGTACCTGGTGATCGAGACAGTTTCCACCACCTCCACCGAGTGCCACCTGCTGTCCCTCACCGAGCCCGACGCGAAGCCGCGCTGCGTGCAGCCGCGCCGCCCCGGTCTGGAGTACACGGTCGAGGTGGCGGGCGATGAGCTGCTGATCGTGCACAACGCCGACAACCGTGGCTTTGCGCTTTCGCACGCCCCCGTCACCGGCGGCGAATGGGAGCCGCTGTTCGAGGCGGGCGACGGCGAGCGCCTGATGTACGTGGCGGCTTTTGCCGACGCCGCCGTGGTGCAGCTGCGTTCCGGCGGGTTGTCGTCCCTGCGGGTGCTGCCGCGCCGCGAGGGTAAGTGGGATACGTCGGCGCTGTGGGACGTGCCCCGCACCGGTGAGCTGGACACCCTGGAGCTGGCCAGCAACTACAACTACGAGACCGAGACCGTGCGTTTCACCCGTACGAGCCTGCTCACCCCGGACACGGTGTGCGAGGTTGCGCTGGCTAGCCACGAGGTTGAGGTGCTGAAGCAGACCGAGGTGCCGGGTTACGATCCGAGCCTCTACGTTGAGCGCCGCGAATGGGCGACGGCGACCGACGGCACCCGTATCCCGCTGTCGGTGGCGCACCGCCGCGACGTGCAGCCGGACGGCACGAATCCCGGTTACCTGTACGGTTACGGCTCTTACGAGATCTCGATTGATCCGTCGTTCAGCGCCATGCGCCTGCCCCTGCTGGATCGCGGCGTGGTGTTCGCTATCGCGCACGTGCGCGGCGGTGGCGAGATGGGCCGCGACTGGTACGAGGGCGGCAAGCTGCTGAACAAGAAGAACACCTTCAGCGACTTCGTGGCGTGCGCCCACCACCTGTTCGAGACGGGCCTGGTGCAGCAGGGTCGCCTGGCCGCCGAGGGCGGCAGCGCGGGCGGTCTGCTGATGGGCGCGGTAACCAACCTGGCTCCCGAGGCCTTCCGCGCCGTGCTGGCGCAGGTGCCGTTCGTGGACGCGCTGAACACGATCCTGGATCCGTCCCTGCCGCTGACCGTGGGCGAATGGGAGGAGTGGGGCAACCCGCTGGCCGATCCGGAGGTGTACCGCTACATGAAGGAGTATTCGCCGGTGGAGAACATCCGCCCGGTCGAATACCCGGCAATCATGGCGGCTACCTCGCTGAACGACATTCGCGTGTTCTACGTGGAGCCCGCGAAGTGGGTGGCGCGCCTGCGCGAGACGGTGACGAGCGACCAGGCGGAGCGCCCGATCATCTTCCGTTGCGAGATGGTGGCGGGCCACGGCGGCCGCAGCGGCCGCTACAACAAGTGGGAGCAGCGCGCCGACCAGCTGGCTTTCATGCTGGATCAGATCGGTGCGACCGAGAAGCCCGCGTAAATAGTTAGGGCGTAAGTTGCGGGGCCGGGGAGCGTTTGTTCCCCCGGCCCCGCACTTTTGTTCTCGCTTTACGGCCACGGCCAGCCTCGCTGGTCGCTATTCGCCTCTCCGGCAGCTATTCGCTGAGCACGCCGTCCTCGATGCGCAGCACCCGGTCGCAATAAGGCAACATGCGTTCGTCGTGCGTCACCATCACCACGGTGATGTTCTCCCGATGCGCCTCTTGCGCAAGTAACTCCACCACCGAGAACGCGCGCGCCGAGTCGAGGGAGGCCGTCGGCTCGTCGGCCAACAGCAGGGCCGGGCGCGGGTAGAGCGCACGCATGATCGCGGCGCGCTGGCGTTCGCCGCCGGAAAGGTCGCCAGGGAAGGCCGACATCTTCTCCCGCATATTTAGGTCCCTGGCCAGGTTTTCCGCGCGCCGCCGGGCAAAGCCGCGCCCGCACACCCGATCGGCCAGTTCCAGCTGTTCACGCACCCGCAGGTAGGGCACCAGGTTCGCGGACTGCAGCACGAAGCCGATCTTTTCGCGGCGCAGCCGCACCAGTTCCCTACCGCTCAGCGCGGCGGTGTCCACGCCCGCGATCTCTACGCTGCCCGCGCTGGGGGTTTGCAGCCCTCCCAGCAGCGTGAGCAGGGTGGATTTGCCGGAACCGGAGGGGCCTATCACCGCTACGAACTCGCCGCGTTGCAGGGTGAAGCTGGTGGGTTTGAGCGCCTCGATGTGGGTATCGCCGTCCCGGAAGCGTTTGCTTACGCCGCTGACGCGCACGGCTACCTCGCCCCGCCGCGTTTCCTGACCTGCCATCAGCGCATCGCCTCCAACGGATCGATTTTCGCCACCTGCCAGACGGACGCCTGGGCACCGATACAGGCCACCAGGAAGATCGCGGCGGCCACCGCAGCCGTGAATGGCCAGTTAGCGACGTAGGGCACGGCATCCGGCAGGATCAGGGCCGATCCCGCCGTGAGCAGCGCCCCCACCGCTATGCCCGCCCCGGCGACGAACACGGTCTGGGTCAGCACCGCGCGGGCGATGTAGCCGCTGGCTACCCCCTGTGCCTTCAGCACCCCGAACACGGGCCGCTTTTGCATGGTGATGATGTACATGAAGATGCCGATCACGATCGCGCAGATCAGCACCAGGAACCCGATCATCAGGGAGAACGTGTAGACCTGGGCGGCGTAGCCGGGAAGCGCCCAGATCACGTCTTTCAGCGGCAGGTAGGTGTAGTCGGCCTGGTTCGCCAGCGCGTCAACTTCACCCTGCGCGGCTGCGGGAAGCACCGCGATTGCGCTCAGTGGGGCCCTGCCCGCCGTTTCCTCGGCGCTCAGGTCGGTGTAGAGCACGGGCGTTACCGAATAGCTGAGCGCGGGGGCGAAGCCGACCACGCGCAGGTCGGTATCTGACTGTTTCAGCCGCAGGGTGTCCCCCAGCTTCACGCCGTAGCGGGTGCGCAGGGAGTCCGCCGCCAGCACCTCACCGGCGTTTTCCGGGGCGCGGCCCGTGAGCGGGGCGGGGCGCAGCACCGAGCCGGGCACGGTCGCTAGCAGCGCCACGGTCACGGTGTCCTGCTCGGCTTCGCTCCCACCGGTGCTCGCCACGGCCTGCGTGATTCTCAGCGGCTGCAGCGGGGCGTTGCCCGCCGGGGCGAGTAGGTCTGGTGCGTCTATCCGGATGCGCGAGGCCGACAGCGAGGAGTTCGCGTACTCGGAGATGACCATGCCGCGCACCCCGAGCGCGTCCAGGGCGCTGCGGTTCGCCTGCGCCAGCCCGTAGGCCAGGCCGGTCAGGAAGAACACCAGGTAGCTGATTAGCGCGATGAGCGTAAGCAGTCCCAGGTAGCGTCCGGGGGCGTTGCGGATTTCCCGCCAGCCAAGGAACATGTTGCCGCCCTCCCGTAGTTGTCGGCGCACCCGGGCAGACCCGACGCACGCTGCGAGTCTGACACAAAAGGTGCGGGACCGTCTCCGCTAGGGAGGGCGGTCCCGCACCTATCTAGGTATTTTGTTCGGCCCTAACGCGAGGGGCGCTCAGTTTAGAAAGCCGGGATTACTGCGCCCTCGTAGTTGTCGTTGATGAACTTCTTGACCTGCTCGGAGTGCAGCAGCTTCTCGAGCTTCTGGATCGCCGGGTTGTTCTCGTCGCCCTCGCGCACCACCAGCAGGTTGGCGTTCGGGTTGTTCTCTGCCGATTCGAGCACCAGCGAATCCTTGGCCGGGTTCAGGCCGGCCTCGATGGCGTAGTTACCGTTGATGACGCCCGCCGCGAAGTCGCCCAGGGCGCGCGGGATCAGCGGAGCGTCTACCTCGGTGATCTTGAAGTTCTTGGGGTTCACGGTCACGTCGGCCACCTTGGCGGAGCGCGGATCCACGCCCTCGGTTACGCCCACCAGCTTGTTGGCGACCAGCAGCGCGATGGCGCGGCCACGGTTGGTCGGATCGTTCGGAATCGCGATCTCGCCGCCCTCGGGCAGGTCAGCAACGTTCTTAAACTTCTTGGAGTACAGGCCGAGCGGTTCGACGTGCACCGGGGCGAGAGCCACGAACTTGTAGCCCTTGGCCTTCTTCTGCTCCTCCAGGAACGGAATGGTCTGGTAGTAGTTCGCGTCGATGTCGCCGTCCTTCAGAGCCTGGTTGGGGATCTGGTAGTCGGTGTATTCGGTGATTACGATGTCCAGCCCCGCGTCCTTGGCCAGGTTGTCCTGGATGAACTTCAGGATCTCTGCGTGCGGCTTCGGGGTGGCCCCCACGTTGATGGTGGTGATGCCGTTAGCGTCGGCCTTGGGGCCGCCCTTTTCCTTTTCGCCACCGCAGGCGGCGAGGGTGGATGCGGCAACCAGGGTGCTGGCGGCGGTGAGCAGGGTACGGCGGGTGAAAACGGACATGACTGTCTCCTCGAAAAAATTAAAGTCTGCGAATTGGGGCTTTTCTTGCTGCGTTTGCTTACGGCGGTAGGCGTTGCGGGCTTACTTGCCACCCGCGCGGTGGTCTACCGCCCTGGACATTCGGTCACCGAGCATCTGGATCGCGATGACGATGATCAGCAGCATGATTACGGCCGCAACGGTCACGCCGTTGTCGTAGCCGCCGTAGCCGAGGCGGAAGGCGAGGTCGCCCAGCCCCTTACCGCCCACGGTGCCCGCCATGGCGGTGTAGCCGACGACGGCGATGGTCGTGGTGGTGACGGAACCGATCAGGCCGGGCAGTGCCTCGGGGATCAGCACCTGGCGCACGATCTGCAAGCGGCTCGCGCCCATCATCAGCGCGGCCTCGATCTTGCCGTGCGGGATGTCGCGCAGGTTCACCTCGACCAGCCGCGCGAAGAACGGTACGGCCGACACGACCAGCGCCAGCATGGCGGCGTTCGGTCCGGTGGAGCGGCCGATCAGTTCCCTAGTGAAGGGGATCAGCGCGATGATCAGGATGATGAACGGGAACGAACGCACCACGTTCACCACGAAACCGGTGACGCTGTGGATGATGCGCACCGGGCGGCTACGCGAGCCAGCGGCCTCGAACAGGAACACGCCCAGCGGGGTGCCAAGCAGCACCGTCAGGAACATGCAGCCAAAGGTCATGTAGAGGGTGATCAGGGTGTTGTCCCACAGGCCGTCGCGCCAGCGATGGAAGATCGGGTTCGCGAGCCATTCGGTCAGGATCTCGGTGATATTCACAGGAATGCCGCCTCCTTCGCCACCACGCCGGACTCTTCGAGCTGGCGCAGGAAGCGATTGAAGCCTTCTCGGCTGATCGGCTCGTTGTTGTAGTTACGCAGGGCGAGCTGTACGCGACCCACCTGCCTACCGCCGAGGGTTTCGATGGTGCCGGCCACGATGGTGGCGTGAGCCTCGTATTCGGCGGCCAGGCGCACCAGGTCTTCGCTCGTGGAGATGGTCGGCGAATCGCCGTAATCGCAGTTCACCATCACGGCGTTCAGGCCGGTGGGGGGCGGCGGCAGCGGAATAAGTTCCGCATACAGCGGGCCGCGCGTATCGGTGGCCACCTGCAAAAGGTCGCCACTTTGCAATATTTTGCCCTCTGCCAGCAGCGTTACTTCGTCGCAGATTTCCCGCACAACGCTCATTTCGTGCGTAATAAGCAGCACGGTAATTCCTAATTTGTCGCGCAGGCTGCGAATTAGGGAAAGGATTTGGCGGGTGGTGGAGGGATCGAGCGCGCTGGTCGGTTCATCGCACAGCAGCACGTCCGGGCTGGCGGCGAGCGCGCGGGCGATGCCGACGCGCTGAATCTGGCCGCCCGAAAGCTGCGCCGGATAGTTGTTCTCCCTGCCGCTCAGGCCAACCAGTTCCACCAGTTCCGCGACCCGGCGGCGCTTTTCTTCGCCCTTGATGCCGATGATGTCCAGCGGATGGGCGATGTTCTCGGCCGCGGTGCGGGAGTCGAGCAGGTTCGCGTGTTGGAAAACGAATCCGATGCTGCGGCGGGCCGCGCGCAATTTCGCCCCGTCCAGGGCGCTAATCTGCGTGTCCCCGATCCAAACCTCGCCGGAGGTCGGCTTTTCCAGCCCGGTCAGGCAGCGGATAAGCGTGGACTTGCCGGCACCGGAACGGCCGACGATGCCGTGGATACGGCCCTCCCCGACGTTTAGGTTTATGCCGTCCAGGGCAATCACCTGCGCGCCGGTGGGCTGAGCACCCTTACCGGCAACCGCGGGGAATACCTTGGTTACGTCTCGTAGCTTGATCACGTATCTAAGTAAACCGCGCCCGGGGCACACAGTCACACGGGACGTTCATATTTCTTTATCTTTTTCACTAAGAAGCCTTTATGCGGGGCCGCTTTTTCTGCCGCGCCGTTTACGCAACTGAGCGAAAAAGTCTTTCAGCACTAAGGCGCATTCTTCGCCGCGAACACCGCTAATTACCTCTGTTTGGTGGTTCAGGCGGGGCTCGGCGAGCAGGTTAAAGAGGCTCCCCGCAGCTCCCGCTTTGGGGTCCATGGCGCCGATCACAACGGTGTCTATGCGAGACAGCACTATCGCCCCGGCACACATCGTGCACGGCTCTAACGTCACGACCAGGGTGCAGCCGCTCAGGTTCCAGCGCCCCCGCTGCGCCGCCGCCTGCCGCAGCACCAGGATTTCGGCGTGCGCCGTCGGGTCCTGTTCCGACTCGCGCCGGTTTCCGGCCGCCGCGATCACGTTAGCTTCCTCATCTAAAATCACCGCGCCGATGGGGATGTCCCCGCGCGCCTGTTCGCGAACGCTCTGCCAGTCGGCCCCGATGTTCGCTTCAACCTGCGGGTTTTGCCCATCCATCCCGGCGGCCAGGCGCGCCTGCACCAGCGCCTGGCGCATCGCCTCATCCAGCGTCGCGGCGTCTAAGGACCGTTTGTTTGAATCCACCCCTCTATTGTCGGGTAGATTCATGGGTATGCGAGTCATTGCTCTTGATCATCCCCTGGTAGCCCACAAACTCACCGTGCTGCGCGATCGCAACACCCATTCCTCCACGTTCCGCCAGCTCGCGGACGAGCTGGTGACGCTGCTCGCCTATGAGGCGACTCGCAACGTTGCCGTGACCCGGGAAGAAATCAACACCCCGGTAGCCCCGATGCTGGGCACGAAGCTGACCAACCCGAAGCCGATGGTCGTGCCGATTCTGCGCGCGGGGCTGGGCATGCTGGACGGCATGACCCGCCTGCTGCCGACGGCGGAGGTGGGCTTCCTCGGGATGGTGCGTAACGAGGAGACCCTGGAGGTCACCACCTACGCGAACCGTCTGCCCGAGGACCTCACCGGGCGCCAGTGCTTCGTGCTCGACCCGATGCTGGCCACCGGCCACACCCTGATCGCGAGCGTGAACTACCTGTTCGAACGCGGCGCGCGCGACATCACCTGCGTAACCCTGCTTTGCGCGCCGGAGGGCCTGAAGGCCCTCGAGGACGCGCTCGATCCCGATCTGGACGTCACCGTGGTGACCGCCGCGATCGACGAGAAGCTGAACGAAAAGAGCTACATCGTTCCCGGTCTGGGCGACGCGGGCGACCGCCTCTTCGGCGTGGTCGACTAACCGCAGCCAGCCAAAACACTCCCGAAGGGGGCCGACGCGAACGAGCGTCGGCCCCCTTCGTGTCTCCCGGCTCACATTCTTGGTGCGAAGTAGACGTTTCACATGGCAATACGTATGCTTAGAGCCATGTTCGCATGCCACCAGCACTACACCATGTCCGCCTACGCGGGCATGTGGTTTGGCATGCCGATGCACATGATGCAGCGTCAGCTCAGTCTCTGAGGCATGTTACCCAGGGGCGGCTGACAGGAGTCGGCCCCCGGCGCGGGCTCCCGCTTACAACCAATTAAGCGCTACCGCCAAGGACAAATCATGAGCATCGCCCCCCTTTACAACCGCCGCAACACCCCCGTTCTTCCCGGCCGCGAACAGGCCACCCAGCAGATCACGATCAGCCTGACGCTGAATCTTCCCGCCGGGGTGTCCGAAAAGTCGGTCGCCGAGTTCGCCGCCGCCGTACGCGGCCAGGCGGCCCGCCGCTTCGGCACCCTCCCCGCGGCCCGCGTGTTCAACAACCGCACGCAGGGAGTGCTTTCCCCGAATGCCCCGGCGCGCCTGGACGCCGCCCGCCGCTACGCCCACAGCCAGCAGGCGCTGGCGCGCGTGCAGGGATCGCCGCTGACAGCGCCGGAAGATTCCCTGGTCATCGACTTCACCGGGCGCCGCGTGCGGCTGAGCGGCTCCCCCGTAAACCTGGCGCACAAGGAATTCGAGATCCTCGCGTTCCTGCTGCGCAACGCCCGCAACACGGTGAGCCGCGAGGACATCCTCGCCAACGTTTGGCAGGGTGCCGACACCAGCGTCGGCATCCGCACGATAGACGTGCACATCCGCCGCCTGCGCGCCAAGCTGGGGGCCTACCGCGAGCTGATCAGCACCGTTCGTGGCCGTGGCTACCGCTACGATCCTTCTAGCGACGTCACGGTAATCGGCGTCTGAGGGCGTACCCGCGAAAGCTGTCGGCCGCTGCCACTACCCTTGGGGTATGCCTGTTCGCCGCCTCCACCTGTGCCCCCACGGCGCTACCGGGGCTGCCCTGTGGGCGCGAGAAAGCGTTGGCGACGGCCGTTCCCGGGCGGTTACCAGCCTGGATTTCCTGACCGCCACTCCCCTGGGCGGGGCAGCTGACTTTACCGGGCCGCTGCGCACCCGCGTCACGCTGGAGAAACCGGCTGGTCGCCGGGTGCCCGCGCTGCACCTCGCCCCCTCACAGCTGGTGGCCTTCCTCTGTTTAAGCGCGCAGGCGATGGCCGACGCGGCGGACATCCCCGCCCCCACTCTGCGCTCCGGGGCAGACTTTCCCCCGGCTCTGCGCGAGCGCCTAGATGCGCTCAGCGAGCAGGGGCAGGGCTGCGAGCTGGGACCCGAGCTTTACGCGACCGCCGAACTGGTGCGCGGTGTAAGGACGCTCGCGCGGTCCCGGATCGCCGTGAAGAAGCGGCTAGTGGTGCCCCATATCGAGATCGGCACCGCCGCCCCCACCCTGGGCCTGCATCGCCTCTCCTGGATGCCCGCGCCCGGCCCGGACGACGGCTTGGTTTCCTCCCGTCTTTCCCTGCGCGTGCTGGACGCCGAAGCGAGGCGCGCTTTCGCCCGCTTCGCCGAGCACGAAGCGCCCGCTCCCGCTTTTCCCATGCTCGCCGCGCTGAGCACAGACGACGACGTTTGGGAGAGCGACGTTCCCGCCGCCCACCGGGCGCAGCTGGCACTGTCGGAAATGATCGCCGCCGCCCATCCCGTAACCCTGCTGGAGGGCGGCGAAGCACCACTGGTACGCCTGAGCGAGCCAGGCGGGGACGGCCTTTGGCCGCTCGAAGTCTGCCTGCGCCAGCGTTCCGGCACGGTGCATCCCCTGGCCGACGTGCGCGCGGCGGGAGACATCACCGCCGCCGCGGCCGCCTCCCTGGTGGGCGACGTACTGCGGCTGGCACCGGGGCTGCACGGCGCCCGGCTGCGCGAGGAAACGCTCGCCTTCTTCCTTACCCTGCCGCAGGCCAGCACCTTCCTGGAAAAACAGGCCGAACGCCTGGAGGCGGGCGGGATAGCGGTCATGCTGCCCAGGGACTGGACGAAAACCCCGGTGCGTCTGCGCGCCGAGGTGCAGGAGGCAAAGAGCGACGAAGAGGGCAGCCAAAGCGGCATCGGCGTGCAGGCCATGGCCCGTTTCGACTGGGGCGTTTCGGTGGGCGAGACGCAGCTTACCGAGGAGGAGATCGCCCAGCTCAAGGAGGAGCAGGCCGAGCTGGTTTACCTGCGCGGGCGCTGGGTGCGCCTAGACGGTGCGACCCTGCGTGCGGCCAGCCGCTTCCTGGAGCGCGCGGCGCGCGGCGGGATGCGCCCCCTGCGCGAACTGTTCGCCGTCATGGCGTCGCGCGAGGCGGCCGGGGTGGACTTCGCTCCTCCCGTGTCGGTCGCGGAGGACGACACAGTGCGGGCAGGCGACGCGGCCGCGCGCGGGAGCGAGTCGGCACTGCCGGGAGAACCCACCCCGATTCACCCCCGCACCTTGCACGCAACCCTGCGGCCCTATCAGGAACGGGGCGTTTCCTGGCTGGCAGCGCGCGACTACACCGGCTGGGGCACGATCCTGGCCGACGACATGGGCCTCGGCAAGACCATTCAGCTGCTGGCCCTGCTTTGCCACGAACGGGAGCCGGGCACGGATTCCGGCGCAAACGCTCCGCGCGAGGTAGGCCCGACGCTGCTAATCGCCCCCATGTCGCTGGCGGGGAACTGGCAGCGGGAGGCGGCGCGCTTCGCCCCGCACCTGCGCTGCCACGTCCATCACGGCCCGCAGCGCGGCAGCGATCCCTCCGCCTGGGAGGGGGCCGACCTGGTGGTGAGCACCTATTCCCTGCTGGCCAGGGACCTGCCCCTGCTATCGCAGACCTCCTGGCGCAGGGTGGTTTTCGATGAGGCGCAGCACCTGAAGAATCCCGGTACCGCAGTTTCGCGCGCGGCCAAGGAACTACCCGCCGAAACCAAGATTGCGCTCACCGGCACTCCCGTGGAAAACCGCCTGCAGGACCTACATTCGCTGATGGAGACGGTCAATCCCGGTCTGCTGGGCGACGCCGACACGTTCACGCAATCCCTGGCGAACCCCATCGAGAAGCAGCGGGACGAGGCCGCCCTGGCGCGTCTCCAGCGCGTGACCGGCCCGTTTATTCTGCGCCGCCTGAAAACGGATCGCAGCATCATTTCCGACCTGCCCGAGAAGCAGGAGATGACGCTCAGCGCAAGCCTGACCCCGGAGCAGGCCGCACTCTACGAGGCGATCGTGAAAGAAATGCTGATCGAACTGGACGGCAGCGAACCGGCCCAGCGCCGCGCCGCCGTGGTCGGCGCGCTGACCAGGCTTAAGCAGGTGTGCAACCATCCCGCACACTATCTGGGCGACGGTTCCTCGATAGTGGCGGCCGACGGCAGCCACCGTTCCGGGAAGATCGCCCTGGTGGATGACCTGCTGGAAAACATTTTCGCCGCCGGGGAAAGGGTGCTGCTGTTCACCCAGTTCACGACGTTCGGGCAGATGATGCGCGGCTACTGGCAGGAGCGGCACGGCCTCGCCGTGCCCTTCCTACACGGCGGCAGCAGCAAGGACGAGCGAGACGCGATGGTGGCGGATTTCCAGCGCAGCGGCAACGGTCCGGGCGCGCTCTTGCTGAGCCTGAAGGCCGGCGGCACAGGCCTGACCCTGACGCGCGCCAACCACGTCATTCACCTGGATCGCTGGTGGAACCCGGCGGTGGAAAATCAGGCTACGGACCGCGCCTACCGGATCGGTCAGGACCGTAACGTGCAGGTGCGCAAGCTGGTCAGCGCGGGCACGGTCGAGGAAAAGATCGACGACGTGCTCACCGGCAAGGCGGAGCTGGCCGAAATGACGGTGCGCAGCGGGGAGAACTGGCTTGCCCAGCTGCCAAGCGAACGCCTCGCGGAAGTATTCGCCCTGGATCGGGGGAAGATCGCATGATTCTTTTGCGCAGTAAGCGCGGCGGCGTCGGCACCAACTGGTGGGCGGTGGCGCTGCGCGAACTCCTGGAGCTACTGCTCGGGGCAGAGGGGGTGCGGCGCGGCAAGGCCGATGCGCGGGCGGGCACCGTCGCCTCTCTCACCCCGCTCCCGCTGCGGGCGGTGGGCGAGGTTTCCGGTTTCACCGCGGAGGTCTCTTTCACGCCGCTGCCCGCGCCGGAGGGAGGCGCCGCGCTGCTGGCCCGCTCCGCTTCCGGGGAGCTGCCGCACGAAGCGGCACCGCTGGTGCCGGAGTCGGTAACCGAAATATCGTTTTCCTGCTCCTGCCCCGAGTGGCCCGGGCCCTGTCGGCACGTTGCCGCGCTCTGCTACGTGCTGGTGGAGGCGGTAGACGCCGACCCCACCCACCTGTTCACGCTGCGCGGTCTAGGTGCGGAAGAGGTAGCCACGGCGGACGCCCCCGCTCCCGCGCTTCGTTTCACCCCCGAACTGGTTGATGCCCGGCACCTGGCGGGAGCGCTAGGCGAGCAGCAGGCAGACGCGTTTTCGCGTTTCTACACGGGGCACGGCATATCCTGGGAGGCATGAGTGAACTTTCCCCGGAGATCTGCGACCGTATCGATGCACTGTTTCGGGAGGCCGTCTCCTCCCACGCCACCAGCGGCCTAGCCTACGGCGTGGTGGGGGCCGACGGTTCCCTGCTGCACAGCGGCGGCGCGGGCCACTCGCACCTGGCGGCGGGAGAGCCTGAGGCTGCTGCTTTCGTGCCGGGGAAGGATTCGATATCCCGTATCGCGTCGATGTCTAAGTCGTTCATCGCGGCCTCGATTCTGAAGTTGCGCGACGAGGGCCGCCTGCGCCTGGACGATCCGGTCGCCAACTACCTGCCGGAGGTCGGCACCCTCGCGCTGCCGAGCGAGGACTCCCCCGCCCTGACGCTGCGCCTGCTGCTGACGATGAGCGCGGGCCTGGTCACGGATAACCCGTGGGGCGATCGCCAGGAGGCGATGACCGCTAAGGCTTTCCGCGAAATGATCGCCGGCGGGCTGGGCTTCATGAGCGTTCCCGGCACCGCGTTCGAGTATTCCAACGCCTCCTACGTCATGCTCGGCCAGGTGATCGGCGAAGTCGCCGGGATCGGCTACGAGGATTACGTGCGGGAAAACTTCCTGCGCCCCCTCGGCATGCGCGACACCGACTACGACCGTGCCGGCCTGGACCCCGAGCGTATCGTCACGGGCCACCGCCTCAACGAGCGCGAGGACGCCTTGCGTTTTGAGCCGGTCGAGTTCGATTCCCCCGGCGTTTACGGGGCGATGGCGGGCCTTTATTCCACCGTGGCCGACGTATCCCGCTGGGTGCGCTTCCTCTCCAGCGCGAACGCGGCCACCTCCGAACACGAGGATGCCGGTTACGCGAAGCTGCTTTCGCGCGCCTCCCGCCGGGAAATGCAGCAGGGGTATCGCCTGCAGCGTACCCCGGTTAACCGCGAGGGCCAGTTCGATCGTCTGCGCGCGTACGGCATGGGCCTGGTGGTGGAGGAATTCCCGCTGCTCGGCGGCGTGATCTCCCACTCCGGCGGCTACCCCGGTTTCGGTTCCTTCATGTGTTGGCATCGCGATAGCGGCATCGGCGTGATCGTCCTGGCGAACTCGAAGTACGCCCCAGCCCCGAAGCTTTCCTACGAGGTGCTTGAGGTGCTGCGTCAGGAGGGCCAGCTGCGGGGCAGCGCCGGCCTGCCTCTCGCGGAGGGCACCAAGCGCGGCATGGCCGCAGCCATCGCCTACCTGCGCAGCGGCGATGCGGCGGTGGCCGACGAATGGTTCTCCGACAACATGGACCTGGACGTCTCGCGCGAGGAACGCATGCGCCGCCGTGCCGTGGCGGAGGAACGCACCGGGGTAAGCCTGGACGGGGAGTGGCCGGAGCCAACGGTGCTGACGCCGTTCGAGGTGCGCTGGGACTTCCCGCGCGTCGCGGACAAACCCGGACTGCGCGTGCACCTACTGATGGACCCGCGCGTGCAGCCGCTCATGCAGAGCCTGACGCTGATCACGCTAACCGACTAATTTTCCCGCCGCCGCCCGCCAGCCTTCTGGTTTTTGCCAGGGCTCGGCGGGCGGCGCTGTTTTCTTCCCGCAAGAGCGCGAGGGCGGCGAGCTTTTGCGTGCCAGCGCCGTCTTGCCGCGCCGCGTTCGACAGCGGCGGCGCGCCGCCTGCCACGGTAGCCCGCAGGGAGGCTTCACCCTCCCGCCGCGTCCCACCGGTTTCCCTGTTTAACCTGCTCGGCACCGTTAGCGAAAGCCCTCGGTAGCGTTCGGGCGGGGGCGTTAGCGCGCAGGGCACCCGATACTCGCTGGCCGCATCGCCGCAGGCAGAGGCCAGCAGCGCGGGGGCGCAGCGCGCCGCGGCGACGCGCTCGGCGGGGTGCGCCGACACCAGGCCACACAGCACCTCCCTAAGTGGCAGCGGCGCCCGCTCGGCGGCGTGGCGGGCCGCCTCGCCGTCCCTGTCGGCCAGGCGCACACCGGGAGACAGCGCCACCAGCGCGGTGACTCCCGCCGCGTACAGATCGTGGGCGGGCCGGGGTGGATCGCCCAGGTAGGCTTCCGGTGCCACGTAGCCGGGGGTGCCGTTGATGTGTCCGTGACGGGTCAGCCTGTCTTCACCGCACTTTTGCGCCAGCCCGAAGTCGGCCAGCACCAGATCCAGCCGCGTCCCCTCCCGCAGCAGCAGGTTCGCGGGCTTCACGTCTCGGTGCACCCAGCCCGCCGTGTGCACCGCTCCCAGCACGTCCAGCAGCTGCGCCAAAAGCTGCGCCGTCTGCCCCACCCCGAGCCCTCCTGTGCGGCGCAGCGCACCCGCCAGGTTGCCCCCGGTGATCAGCGGCAGGGCGAGCGCCACTTCCGCGTCGTTCGCGGTCCAGGCGTAGGGCGCCGCCGCGCGCGGGTGAGCGAAAGCGGCCGCCGTTTCCCGGGCGGCCCGCAACAGATCGTTCGCGTCGCGTTGCCGCATCACTTTTAGGGCGCACAAAATGTTTTCTCGCGTATCGTGCGCCCGCCAGACGGTAGCCGCCCCGCCACGGGCAACAACATCCAAAAAAGCGAAACGCTGGGCGATCGGGTCGGCCATAATGGTGATGGTAAGGGGGATTTTTCCCCTCCCCGAAAGTTATCCACAAACCCCAGGAGAGCCAAGCAATGACGCCCACGCCCGCAATGGGGGAGAATTCCTGATGCTTCCTATCACCGCACCACCCGGCACCTACGGTGCGCTGGATCAGATTCAGGATCTGGCGCTGAACGCGTTCGCCTCCGCCGAGGCGGTGGCCGACGCGCCCGCGCGGGTGCGCGACGAATACGTGAACGCTATCGGAGGCGTCGTGGCGCACCGCATGGCCGGCGAGTGGGCCGACGAACCGGGCAACGCCCTCCCCCTGGACGATCCGCAGGGCGGGGCCGCGTGGGAATGGCAGGGCGGGCGCGTGGTGCTGTTCGCCGGACGCTTCCTGGAACCCTATGCGCTGCTGCGGGCGAGCGCCGAAGAACGCCTGGGCAAGACCTGGAGCTGGTGGCTGCGCAGGCTGGCCGACGAGTTCCCGTCGGCGTCCGTGCACGACCTGAACCCGCTGCTGACCCGATGGCTAGAGGAGACCGACCAGCAGCTCGCGCAGCTGGCCGAACTGCTGGACGACGAACAGCGGGCCGCCCTCGCGGGGGCTTCGGCGAGCGCCGATGCGCAGACCAAGCTGCGGGCGGTGGAGCTGATCGAACTACTGCGCCGCGATGATAGCGGCCGGGTGCGCGACGAAGTGCCGCCCGTGCTGGAGCGTCTGCTGGGAGAGGTGCTGCGCGCCTCGGTGAGCGGCGACTGGTACCTCTATGACCACGGCGGCAACGTTTTGCAGGAGTCGCTGCGCCACCCGGTTTTGGTGCGGGAGCTGGGTAACGTGGCGCTCACGATGCAGCCTTGGCTGGTGCTGCGCGACGAGGGCCCGGTCATGGACCAGTACCTGGAATGGGTGAGCGCGAAACCGGTCCGACAGGACGGCGACGGCTGGTAGGCCGGTATTTCCCGGCCCCCGTTTGGGCGCCTAGGCGGCGGCGTTGAGGCGCTGCCAGTAGTCGGCCACGGCCTCCTGGCGGGTGTTCGCCAGCGAGTCCTCGCCGCCCCGGTTAAGCGGGGTAATGAACGCGACGCAGTCGCTGAACGGCAGGGCGTCCACCTCGTTACTGGCGCGCCACATGGTGAACGCGGTGCCCGCGAACACCTCGTCTACCTCTTCGTGGCTGAGCAGGCTAAACAGCTGCGGGACGGTGCACAGTTCATCCACGCTCTCGCGCGCGCCGTCCACCAGCAGGGCCAGGCTCTCGCCATCCCTATCTACGGCAACAAGCTGCCTGCCGAGCCAGTCGAAGGCGACGGGGGTGACGTCGGCGCTATCCATGCCGAGGCGGGGCGCGACCGCCTGCACGGCGGCCTGGCCCGATGCCGCGTTGTGGAAACGCAGCAGCCCGTTGTTGAAGGAACGGCCGGTTAGCCCGCGCTCTTGCAGCAGGGTGCCGAGCACGTTGGCGGAGGCGGGATCGTCCCCGGCGCGGAGGCGGGCATCGAGGTGGAGGGGCATGTTTTTCGTCCTTCGCTACTGGCGGGTCTCGCTTGCCAGCCTAGGGGCGGGCGCGCCGGTGCTCAACCCCTTAGCGGGGAGGCTTACACGGGTTTTAGTCAGGGGAGCAGACCCGCAGCGCGCAGCGAAATATCCACCAGGGGGACTCGGTCCAGCCCCGCGACCTCGGTTAACGGGAACCAGCGGGCCTCGTCGGTGGAGCCGTTTTCTTCGCGGCGCAGCTGCCCGCCCACGATCTCTCCCGCGTAGATCACCCGCACGCAGCGCAGCGGCACCCCGCGCGGGTTGTGGAAACGCTCGGCGGCGGGCACCTCGAATGTGTCAACCGCGAGCAGCCTGCCCGTCCGGGCCCGATAGCCCGTCTCTTCCCAGACCTCACGCACGGCGCCGTCCTCGAGGCTTTCCCCCAGGTCGGTGCCGCCGCCGGGCATTGTCCACAGGGGGCGCGGGCCATCCGTCCAATGGCTCAACAGCACCTCGTCACCGCGCGTCAGCACCAGGTAGGACGCCAGGCGGGTGTCATATTCGCTGTAGTCCAGCTCCTTGGGGAGGCCATAATCGCCATTCACCTGCGGTTTAACGCTCATAGAGTTAGCCTAGCGGTATGGAACACAGGTATTTGGGCAACAGTGGACTCAAGATCAGCGCAATCACCTACGGGAACTGGCTGACGCACGGCTCCCAGGTCGAGAACGAGCGTGCACATCGCTGTGTGCGGGCCGCCCTCGACGCCGGTATCACCTCGTTCGATACGGCCGACGTGTACGCCAACACGGTCGCCGAAAGCGTGCTCGGCGAGGCCCTGCGCGGCGAGCGTCGGGAAAGCCTGGAAATCTTCACCAAGGTTTACTGGCCGACCGGCCCCAAGGGACCGAACGACACCGGCCTCTCCCGCAAGCACATCATGGAGTCGATGAACGCTTCGCTGCGCCGCCTCGGCACCGACTACGTGGACCTCTACCAGGCGCACCGTTTCGACTACGAAACCCCGCTCGAGGAAACCATGCAGGCGTTCGCTGACATCGTGCGCCAGGGCAAGGCCCTCTACATCGGCGTTTCCGAATGGACCGCCGAACAGATCCGTGAGGGCCATAAACTGGCGCGCGAGATGGGCTTCCAGCTCATTTCTAACCAGCCGCAGTATTCCGCCCTGTGGCGAGTCATCGAGGATAAGGTCGTGCCGACCTGCGAGGAGCTGGGCCTGTCCCAGATCGTTTGGTCGCCCGTCGCACAGGGCGTGCTGACCGGGAAGTACCGTCCGGGCCAGCCGCTGCCGGAAGGCTCTCGCGCCACCGACGAAAAGGGCGGCAAGGACATGATCGCCCGCTGGATGAACGACGAAACCCTGACGGCCGTGCAGAACCTGGTGCCGGTCGCGGAGGGCCTCGGCGTATCGATGGCGCAGCTCGCCATCGCCTGGGTGCTGGCAAACGACAACGTCGCGGCAGCCATCATCGGCGCCTCTCGCCCCGAGCAGGTGGAGGAGAACGTGAAGGCGCTCGACGTGAAGCTGGACGCCGACGCACTAGCCGCGATTGATAAGGCCCTGGAGGGCGTGATCGAGCGCGATCCGGCCAAGACAGTTTCTCCGGATGGTCGCCTCTGCTGAGGTAGGCGATAAAACATTTGCGTCGGGCGGAGATGACCGCCCGGAAATACGCTCTGAGGGGCGAGGCCGCTGGCCTCGCCCCTCCCCTATCTCCCCTGCGCCGGGCTACGTTTGGGTGCACTTTCTGCTGCCCCTCACGTTTAGGTGCACTTTTGGTGGGTTAAACAGCGTTTTCACAGCACTTAGTGCACCCAGGCGTTAGGAGGCGGGGATTACCAGCGTTTAGTGCACCCAGGCGTTAGGGCGGACGCCGAAACGTCGGGACACACCCGCCCAGTGTTTGGCCTCCCTCCTGTCACAAGGCAGAATCAGGGAAGGCACATAGCTAAAGGGGATGACCGACGTGAAGATAGCTGTTCTCTGCGATACCGACCAGACGGTTTACCACGTGGGCGACGAAGCGATCACCCATGCCACGCTGGATGCCCTGCGCGAGCGCGGGCATGACGCTATCCCGATCTCACGCCGCGAAAAGTACGGCCCCGGCGGCAGTGCTCCCGCAGTTTCGCTGCCCGCGCTCACCTTCCCCTGGCCGGAAGAGGACCGCGAACGCTACCTGGACGAGGTACGCCGGGTACTGGCCGGCGAGCGCGAGGCCCTGCCCGCCGAGGACAAGCTGTTTAATTTCATCGAAGAGATGCGCGGTATGGACGCGCTGGTTATCGGCGGTGGCGGCAGCCTTAACTCAACCTACGGCTGGCTGCTTTATGAACGCATCGCCACCGGCTTTATCGCGCACCACCTTGGCAAACCCGTGGTGTTGAGCGGGCAGAGCATCGGCCCGCACCTGTCGCTGACCGACCGCGCGAACCTGGCCGAGCTGCTCAAGATCTGCACGCTGGTAGGGGTGCGCGACGCCGATAGCTACGCCCTGGCGCGCTCCCTCTGCCCAGAGCACCCCGCCATGTACCAGATCATCGACGACGCGAACGTGTTTGGCCTCGATTACGACGTGGAAAAGCAAAACCTCGTCAGCGTCACCCTGGGTAGCGTCGGTTACCCGTTCCCGCAGGAGGATTACGTGCGGGTGATGGCCGATCTGATTGACGCGGTGGCCGATGCCACCGGCGCGGCGGTCGAGTTCGTGCCGCACATGGCCGATCCCGACACGGGCGGTTCCGATGTGCAGGTACACGCCGAGGTCGCGGCGCTCATGCGCAATCCCTCCGTGCAGCGTCCGATCGAACTGGCACGGCCTTCCGCCCAGCGCACCGTGAACGCGCGCTACGTGGTCACGACCCGTTTCCATCCCGTCGTGTTTTCCCTGGCTTCCGGCTGCAGCGTCGTCCCGGTGACTCTCGGGGAATACCACTTCAGCCGCATCGACGGCGCGCTGCGTAACTGGGGCCTGAGCGGCGGGGCCCTGCCCTTTGCTGCTATCTGGCGCGATACCGACGCGCGCGATGCCTACCTGCGCGAGTTCCTCGCCGCAGCCGACGCGGAGCGCGAACGCATCGCCGCCACCGGCAGGCAGCGCCGCTCCGAGGCTAACGCTTGGTGGGACGCGGTATCGGCCACCCTGTCCGGGGCTTCCCCCGCGAGCGACGCCGCGCGGGCGGTGCGCCAGCCGGTAGCGGTGACACCGCGCTTTAACGGTGAGGCCGCGCAGGCCCTCGCGCCCTACACGGCAGGTGCCAGCGCACCGCGTGCCGGGATCGTCATGCGCACCCGGAACCGTTCCCTGCTGCTGGACAGGGCGGTACGGGACGTGCTGGCGCAAACCAGCCAGGCCTGGGAGCTTGTCGTGGTGAATGACGGCGGGGACCCGGCCGAGGTGGAGCGCGTGCTGGCCCCCTACCAAAAACGGCTGGCCGGCCGCTGCCGCGTGCTTAACCGGGAGGAAAGCACCGGCATGGAGGCCGCCTCCAACGCGGGCATTGCTCAGACCAGCGCCCCCTATCTGGTGGTCCACGACGATGACGACACCTGGGAGCCGACTTTCCTGCAGGAAACCGGCGATTACCTGGACGCCCACCCCGGAGCCCAGGCCGTGGCCTGCCGGGTCATGTTGGTTAAGGAGCGGCTGGTCGGCAGCGAATACGTCGAATACGCGCGCCACGAACACTGGGGCGAGCTGCCCGGCGCACATCTGACCGACTTCATGACCGTTAATCGCATGGTGCCGATCTCCGTGCTCTACCGGCGCGAGGTGCACGATCTGATCGGCGGCTACCGCGAGGACCTGCCGGTGGTGGGCGACTACGAGTTCTACCTGCGCCTGCTCCAGGCCGCGCCCGTGAGCTGGCTGGAGCGGCCGCTCGCGCATTGGCGCCACCGTCCCGAAGCTACCGGCACGGGCAGCAACTCCATGTATGCCGACGCACGGGGCCACGCCCTGCACGACGCGCAGCTGCGGGAGGCGCATTTCCGCAAGTGGGTGGCCGACAACGGCCTGGGACTGCCCATGTTCATCGCCCGCACCGTCAGCCTGGAGGTGCAGCGCGCCCAGCTGGAGACGCAGCGCGCGCAACAGGAACAGCAAGAACAGCTGGAGAGGGTGCTACACGAGCTTGGCGAGGTGCGCAGGGAGCTGGCGGAGGTTAGGGAAGAGACCAACCGGTTAGCGTTCCTGCCGCAGCTAAAGCGGCTGGCCGAGGGAGCGCGTCGCCGCCTGGGGCGTTAGAGCGGACAAAAAGGGAGGGGCAGGCAACCTGATTGGCACCTGCCCCTCCCCCCTTTGCGTTTGCTTAGCCCGCGAAGCCCTCGCTCTGGCCTCCGGCCATGTTCTGGAAGCGCGAGTAGTGGCCCTCGAAAGCCACCGGAATGGTTTTGGTGGCACCGTTACGGTGCTTGGCCACGATCAGGTCAGCCTCTCCCGCGCGCGCCGATTCGCGATCGTAGTAGTCGGGACGGTGGATCAGCACGATCAGGTCGGCATCCTGTTCGATCGAACCGGATTCACGCAGGTCGCTCATCATCGGCGTCTTGTCGGTGCGTTGCTCGTTGCCGCGGTTTAGCTGCGAGATAGCCACCACGGGCACGTCGATCTCCTTCGCGAGCAGCTTCAGGGCACGCGAGAACTCGCTAACCTCCTGCTGGCGGGATTCCACCCGCTTGCCCGAGCTCATCAGCTGCAGGTAGTCGATCACCACGAGCTTCAGGTCGTGCTTCTGCTTCAGGCGGCGGCACTTGGCGCGAATCTCCATCAGCGTCATGTTCGCGGAATCGTCCATGAACAGCGGCGCGTTAGTGATCCGCCCCAGCGCCTTGGCTACCGCCTGCCAGTCGCGGTCCTGCATGGAGCCGTCGCGCATCCTGCTCATCGGCACCTGGGCTTCGGCCGACAGCAGACGCATCGTGATCTCGGTGCGGTCCATTTCCAGGGAGAAGATAACCGACGTCATGCCGTTGTGTATAGATGCCGAACGCAGCACGTCCATGCCTAGGGTGGTCTTACCCATCGCGGGGCGGCCCGCGAAAATCACCATCTGACCGCCGTGTAGACCCTGAGTCAGTTCGTCGAACTCCACGAAGCCGGTCGGGATGCCGGTCACCTGGCCACCCCGGTTCTGGGTAGCCTCGATCATGTCCACGGTGCTGTCCAGCACGGCCCCCAGCGGCACGAAGTCCTCCGACTGGTTGCGCTCCGTGACGGCATAGACCTGCGCCTGCGCCTCGTTAACCGCCGCGTCCACCTCGCCACCGTCGGTCGCGTAGCCGAGCTGCACGATGCGGGTGCCGGCCTCGACCAGTCGGCGCAGCGTGGAACGTTCCGCCACGATGTCGGCGTAGAAACCGGCGTTGGCGGCGGTCGGCACCATGTCGATCAGGTCCGCCAGGTAGGCGCCGCCCCCCACCTGCGCCAGCTGACCGCGCTTGGAAAGCTCGTCGGACACGGTCACCAGGTCGGCGGGTTCGCCGCGCCCGTACAGGTCGATGATCGCCTCGTAGATCATCTCGTGGACGGGGCGGTAGAAGTCGTTCGCGCGCACCCGCTCCACGACGTCCGCAATCGCGTCCTTGGAAAGCATCATGCCGCCAAGCACACTCATCTCCGCATTCAGATCCTGCGGCGGGGTGCGGTCTAGGCCGCGATCATTGCTGGGTTCATAAACCTGGGTGCTCACCCCAACAGTTTAGGGGGCGGCACCGAATCTTTTATGGGCGGGGCAGGTGATTACCAGGACAGAGCCGACGGGAAAACGGCCGACACGAAACCGCCGCCCTCTCGCATTTGGTTTTCGGATCAGTCCCAGGAGGCCAGGAGGGACACCAGGTGAGAATCGTCCGCCTCTTGCCGCGCAAGCCAGCCGATCTCGTGCGTCACCAGCTCGCGCGCCTTTTCCACCTGCCCGCTTTCGGCCAGCATGCAGGCGTAATCTACGCTCAGGCGGTGCCTGTGGCCGTCCTCGCCCAGGGCGTCCCAGCCCCGTATCGCAGCCCTGGCGAAGCGCTGCGCCGCGCGCATGTCGCCGTTCATCGCTAACAGGGTGGCGTAGCGATCGTCCAGGTAGACCGCCCAAAATCGGGCCCTTTCCCCCATCGCCGTCGGTGCGCGTTCGATGGTGCGACGGGTGTGGGAAACCAGCGTCGCCAGCCGCTCGCGCGAGGGCAGGCCCGAACCGTCCACCGGAGAGGGGATGCGCGGGGCATCATGCAACGCCGCGCCCTCGCAGATAACCAGCATCACCAGGGACTCGACCGCGTACTCCCAGCCCGCCCAGGCGTGTTCGAGGGATTTCTCCACGCGGCGCACCACGGTGCGGCAGGTGGCCGCGCAGCGGTCCGGCAGGGACATATCGAGGAACAGCCGCGCGGCCTGCACGCGCGCGTGCAGCTCGGCGCGGTGGAAGTCGCTGCCGGGAAGGTGGCGCGCGGTATCGGCCGCGGCCAGCAGGAACCGCACCGCGTTACCGCGTCGGCCCAGCTCCAGGCAGGCGGAGGAAAGCCGCATGCACAGGTTGATGCGCATTTCCCCGGAAAGTTCATCGGCCAGATCGCGCATCGCCGTGATCGCGGCATCCAGGTGATCCGGCATTTCGGCGGCCGTCAGCGCATCGAGCAGCTGCACCGACAGTTCTGTGCGCAGCTCCAGCCCTGCGAACGACTGTGCCCCCAGCAGCGCCAGGCAGGCATGCCGCACCGCCGCGTAGGGTTCCGTATCGATCATGGCCGACATCATCGCTTCGTGCCCAAAGGCGCGTTCCAGCGAGGTCAGGTCACGGCGGGCCAGCACCAGATCTGCGGTGGAGAGCGCCTCGCCCGAGATCTCGTCCCCCATCGGTTCGTCCAGCAGAGCCATCATGTGGCGCACCGCGAGCAACCTAGGCAACGGCCCCAGCAGCCGTTTTTCGCACTCGGGCAGGGCCGCCAGGCCAGCCTCGATCTCCCGCAAATCTTCGCTGCCGCGCGCCCGCAGCACCAGGGCGCACGGCCCCTCGTCGGCCACCCCCTCGCGCAGGTCGCATTCGACGCTCGCCTGCTCCGCATAACCGTGCTGCACCAGAAAGTCTTCCAGCGAACCCAGCGGCAGCAGACCCGCGCCCACCGCGGCGCGAACCACCTCGCTCGCCGCGTAGATTTCGTCCTTGGGAGCCTCTTCGGAAAGCGTCCGCGCGGCGGGCAACCATTCGGCGGCGAGCCGTTTCACCATCGCTTCCTGCTCCATCACCTCACACGCGGCAAGGCGCTGCGCGGCAGCCACCAGGTTTTCCGGCGGTTTGGGGGCGTTGCGGGGAGAAAGCAGGCGTCCGATCTCCGCGGGAGTCGGCAAATGCTGCGCGGTGACCGCGCCACTGCCGTCAAAACGGGGTAGCTCAAACGCCTGGGTGATCGTCACAGCAAACATTTTATGTCCCGTACCCGAAAGCCGCCTTAACGAATACCGTGTCATATGCCGCGTTACCTGTGCGGCCGCGGGGTTGCCCGCCGCCTGCTCGCGCGAAACAATAACGCGTGCCCAACCAGAACCCGAACCGTGAAATTCTGCGCCTGGCCGTTCCCGCCCTCGGGGCGCTGATCGCAGAGCCGCTGTTCCTGCTGGCGGATACCGCCATCGTCGGCCACGTCTCCACCCCGGCGCTCGCGGGGCTAGCCCTGGCCTCCACGGTGCTTTCCACCGTGGTCGGACTGTCGGTGTTCCTCGCCTACTCCACCACCGCCGCCGTCTCCCGCGCCCTCGGGGCCGGGGAAACCCGCCTGGGGCTTTCGCGCGGGATGGACTCTGTCTGGCTGTCCCTGCTGATCGGCTCCCTGTGCGCCCTGGCGTGCGGTTTGGGTGCCGACGTCATCATCGGCTGGTTCGGGGCCGGGCCGGAAGTTAAGGCCGAAGCCGTCACCTACCTGCGGGTGTCCGCTCTGGGGCTGCCCGCCATGCTGCTGGTGCTGGCGGCCACGGGGCTGGTGCGCGGTATGCAGGACACGCTGACTCCCCTGCTCGTCTCGGTCATCGGCGCGGCGCTAAACGTGCCCCTGAACTATCTCTTGGTTTTCCCCGCAGGTCTGGGCATAGCGGGCAGCGCCATCGGCACCGTGCTGGTGCAGTGGGGCATGGCTCTTACCCTCGGCTTTATCGTGGTGCGGGCCGCCCGACGGGCGGGGGCAAGGCTCAGGCCCCACCTGGAGCATTTAACGTCGGCCTGGCGCGAATCAGTGCCGTTGCTGGTGCGCACGATAAGCCTGCGCGTAGTGCTGATCACCATGTCCGTGGTGGCGCTGCGCCTGGGTAGTGTGGAGCTGGCGGCGCACCAGGTAGCAATGAGCGTGTTTAATCTTTTCGCCCTGGCCCTGGATTCCCTGGCGATAGCCGGGCAGGCGCTGACCGGAAAGTTCCTCGGCGCGGGCAACGCGGCAGCGGTGCGGCGCACCACGAACCGGCTCATGCTGTGGGGTATCGGCGGTGGCGTAATCACCGCTCTGGTTCTGCTCGCCGCGAGCTTCGCCCTGCCGGGTTTGTTCAGCCCCGACCGTCCCGTGCAGGAGGCCCTGCTGCCGGTGCTGCTGGTACTCGTGATGGCCCAGCCCCTCGCAGGCTTTGTGTTTGTGCTCGATGGGGTGCTGATGGGGGCCGGAGACGCCCCCTTCCTGGCGCGCGCCAGCGCCCTCACCATGATCGTTTTTATGCCGGGAGCACTCGCCCTCGTCTGCGGCGGGGCAAGCGGCACCAGCGGGCTGATCTGGCTGTGGATCGCCTACAGCGCCCTCTTCCTCGGCACCCGCGCCCTCACGCTCGGCTACCGCGCGCGGGGCGACGCCTGGATGCGACTGGGGCAGGTTTAACTAGTCCTCCCGCTGGGCGGAATCGATGACGGCCTGCACGTCGTCCCAGGACTTCATCGATTTAATGTCGAAGGGGAACAACTTTCCCTCTGGCTGCCAAACCATATTTGGCATCAAAGTACCCTCAACTATTTTATTCCACGCGTCCACGCCTTGCTCTAACCCCAGGTCACCATAAGCTCGCCAATGAACGCCTTCATCCTCAGGTACGCTTGCAGCTTCGAGAGCCGCTGCTCCTTGTACCAATTTTCTAGTAAGTTGCTCGGGGCTGCGCCAAGGGATATGAAGTATACGAATGTCCACCCCTTCAGAACCAGGCCTAATAACCCAATGATTACCAGCACAGACACGAAGCAGGGGGAAAGGCTTAAAAGCGACTTTCCTATGCACACTTTCTAAAGTTCGAAACGCAGTGACATCCACCCCCCACCGATCCCCAGCAAGGGACATTGGATACAAGTTAGCAACTTTCGCCCGCTGAATAGGAAACCTGGACTTCTTCAAGCTTTCCGCTAGGGGGCTGTGCGCCCCAAACCATAGCTCATCTGCATCGAAGGGAATGATCCACCTCGCACCAAGGCTAGTCACAAGCCTGGACAAAAAAGTTATTTTCTCAGCCTGCTCATGCGCAAATAGGGAATCCTCTCCGAGGAAAACTTTTCCTGTATGGAAAAAAGATTTTACAACATCGGCGCTGTTATCTGTCGACCCATTATCCATGACAAGTATCGCATCCACCCCTTGAGAAAGCAGGTTCTGGATCGACAGCCCAATCACATCGGCTTCGTTTTTTATTACGGAAATAGCCCACACCCCTCCCTTAACCCTCGGCAAATCAGGTATATGCATGCACTTTTTTACATCCCTAGCGACACTCCTATTTTCAAAATCAAGACTCAGCACTCGAAGGCTCAACTTAAGCCCAGAAGCAACTAGCTGCAAAAAAGACTTTCCCTGAGAGTCATGTATTTTTTTTGGCACAGCATGATATTATGTGCAGAAGCTTTTGTTTGCAACACTAAGCAGAGAGACTCTTATGTGTTTTAAGATTCTTGCAGTATGCACAGGCAATGTTTGCCGCTCCCCTTTCGCGCACCTGCTGCTAGAAAAAAAACTCAGTGGTGTCCCCGGCGTGAAAGTTTCTTCTGCCGGCACCCTCGCCCTGGTGGGCCAGGGGGTAAACGAAATCATGCTGCCGGAATGCGCACGCTACGGGCTGGACCCAAGCGCCTTCCGTGCACGTAAGTTCAGTGCCCGAATAGGCAAAGAGGCCGACCTGATTCTTACCGCCACCTGGGAACAGCGGCAGCGCATTTTGGAAGACTGCCCCGAATACGCAGCAAAGCTCGGGGTCATCACGGGCGCCCAGTCCCTACCCGAAGCCGAACCATTCTCCCTGGCAAGCATGCGCGACTGGGTAAGAAGCCAAAAACAGCGCAGCGTCAGCGACGTCCCAGACCCCTACCAGAAGGGACCGGAAGTAGCCAAAGAGGCTGCGCACATAATCGACGAGAACCTGACCCTACTAGTGCAGTGGCTTACCGCACCGGGAAACGGCGGGCGCCGCAGACGCAGTTCCTAGCCTCGCAGCAGCTCGTTTTCGCGCAGGCGCTCGCAAGCCTGCGCGACCAATGCGGAAGCCTCCGGGTGCGGCCCGATCAACTCCACCACCTTCTTCTCCAATTCCGGCAGGGACGCCGCCCTGGAGGGATCAAGCAGGCTCCAAACTAGCCCGGTGAGCATATCCAACCTGTACACCATGTTGTCGGCCAAAATCACCAGGCAGTCATCGGTTTCCAGGACATCCTGCACCGGGGAGGCCAGCAGGTTTCCCTGAGACAGATCTAGCATCGCTGAATCGTAAGGCGCAGTCTCCACGCGGTCCCAGTTTTTTTCGCGGGGAGCCTGCGCAACCGCCATTATGCGCTCGTAGCAGTCCGAAAATTCTTCGTAGTGCACAACGGTAAGCCCGCCCACGGCGTCTAGCACGCTAGCAAGCTTTGCTAGCCCGCCACCCGGCATATCGGAAAGACCCGATGTCATGGGGGCGACCATTCCCAGGCTCTCGCTTACCCCCGGGTGTTCCAAGCGAATATCGCTCTTATCGCGCACCAGCTGCACTATCTTGCCAAGCGGAACCGGCCCGTCACTCGGGCTCATATCCAGCTCTGCAACGGAGAGATCTACCTTGACCCGGGGAGATTCAGAAACCACCCGCGAAAGCGGTTTCGGATACGGGTAAACCAGCAGTGTATCCGTATCTATATAAACCGTTTCGTCGGTTATATAACGTCCCCCCGGCTGCTGTGCGCAATAGACGGAAGCAGTCGACTTCCCCGTGCCTGACGGTGCAACAAACACTACTGCACGGCCAGCCAACTCCACGGCGGAAGCGTGCAGCATCAGGAAAGAACCGCCTCTGTGATGCTCAATCAGCTCACGCGTTACCAGACAAGACACGGCATAGGCAGCCTCGGCTTCACTCCGCCCGGCAATCACCTGTTCAGGAATATCCACGGTGACAGCGGGTTCAGAAGAAAGACCCGACTCACTTACGTGTGCCCATAAAGAGGCGAGCAGCTCCGCCACAGCTTCATTTTCAATCCGGATGGCCACGGGAGTGTCCACTACACGGATACGCAGGATCTTCATCCGCGATCTCCCTCCCCGTCAACCACAGGAATATCCATTCCGCGCAGTTCCGCCTCGATGTCGGCAACCAGATTCATCACGCCGGACACGCCCGGCGTCGGGCCTGCCGCGAGCATGCCGTCCGCGCCCAACAAGATTGCGGTGGGAACACTCGTCACGCGCAGGGTCGGTAGCACCAGACGATCCACGTCCTGCAGGCCGTGCGGCCCCCATTCTGGACGCCGCTCCAGAAACTCGCTCGGTTCCAGGGAAGAAATAAAGGAGACGTCCACCTGCGGCAGGCGCTTCCTGATCTCCGGGATTCGTTCACCGATTTTTATACAGCCTGCGCAAGACGGAGAAAGCGCCAACAGCAGCTGCGGTCGCTTGCTTGAGAGCTCAACCAGGTCGGTCACGGTGCCGTCGGCCTTCTTCACCCGCAGCGGCGGAGTGAAGGTGCGGACGTAGGGTAAAAGTCCATCGTCCTCAACTTCATCCGCGTAGGGCAGCTGAACCTGCGTCACTTCTTTAACAGTTTCCGGGGTGCGCAAGGCGCTAAACCAGCCGGTGCCGAACGCAAGTATGGCAGCCAGCACGGCTGCCGGATTGCTAAACCAGAGGGCAGGTGGTTCGTTCACCGCAGTACCCCAGAAAGCACAGACCGCCAGGATCAATAGCAGCAGGTTTCGGATAACCGTGCCCAGGGTGATGACGGTGGTTTCCGCACTGCCGAAGCAAGCGCAGGTAACTTCTTCCGGCATCAGATATGAGCGGGCTACGAAGAACAGATAAACAAGAGTCAGTAGAACCGCCGCGAGCGCGACCGGCAGTCGCACCAGGCCGGGTAAGGCCACCAGACCAATCGCTATCGCTATTTCCACGAAAGGATGCACGCTGCGCAGAAAACGCACGTTAAATAGCGCAGGAACCCGGAACTGGCTCCACTCACGAGCCACGTCGGCATCCTTGTCCTGCAGCTTTCCCGCAGCAGCGATCAGCAGAACAAGCGCTAGAACAACGGCGGAAACCTGAGTAAGTATCACTTTTTCATTCTACTTTCCCGGCAGAAATCTCATCTGTCACTACGGCACCCAACTCACGCAGCACCTCTAGCTCGCGCAGCAGTATTGCTCTAGCGTCGGCCGGTGCCTCCGGGGCGTCAGCCAGGATCCGATCCAGCAGGGAATCCACGCTTAACCACTCGTTGCGGGTATCGCGTAGCGTCTCAAGCCAAAGCACCCCCGGCCCCTGCACGCGAAAAGCCGGACCGGAGGGCAACATCCCAAAGGCGTAGCCCTCCCCGTCCTCGGCGTAGGTAGCTAACTCAGCTAACCGCACACGGACCGTCATGCCACGCTCGCCTGCACCAAACGCCCGCTACCACCGACGGTTACCGAGCCGTCCTCGGTGGAAACCAATACCGCTTGTCCAGAACGCAACCGGCGGCGGCCAAGATCGGTCTGTACCATCACTTCCCCGTCCAGCACCAACAAAATACGCGCACCGCTACCGGGGATTCTTTCGTGCGGCTGGAACATGCCGGGCGAATCGGCCAGGCTGGTCACGGACAGCTCGAAATCGTCAACGGGAACGTAGAAAACCTCGGTCGCGTCAGTCACCTTTTCCGGCGCGATACGCACGGGCGGAGCCGCTACGCAGCTCACGCAGCGCAGCATTTCCTCGGTATCCACGCGCTTCTTGGTAAGCCCCGCACGCAGCACGTTATCGGAATTGGCCATGATCTCTACCCCCAGGCCCGACAGGTAACAGTGCACCGCCCCGGCGGGCACAAACATCGCCTCGCCCGGGTTGAGCGTTACCGGGTTAAGCAGCAAAGCAGCCAAAACACCCGTGTCCCCCGGATAGTGCGCATGCAAAGAGCCAACCACCGCATCTATCCGCGGGGACGGAGAATTACCGGATACCAAACGTTCCGCACAGGCCGCGGCCACCTGCTCCACTACGTTTTGCGCATCAGCCAGGTGTGGGGAGAACAAAGCACGGAAAGCGGCCCGCATCCCGTTCGCATTCGGTTGTTCGATAAGCAAAGCATGCAGTCTGTCGGTCAGCTCGGTTCCGAGTCCTTCCAGAATCGAAGCCGCACGGCGCGGCGTGCGGAAGCCGCTGAGTGCCTCAAAGCGGGTCAGTGCGTAAACCATCTCCGGCTTGTGGTTAGCATCGTGGTAGTTCCGGCCGTCCGCGGAAAGCGGCACCCCGGCCGCTTCTTCGGCATCGAAAGACTCGCGCGCCAGCTCCAAGGAAGGATGTACCTGCAGGGAGAGCGGCTGCGCCGGTGCGATCATCTTCAGCAGGTACGGGAGGGTGGCTCCAAACCTGCGCAGGGAGGCATCTCCCAAAATCCTGCGCGGGCGATCCGCGATCATACGATCCAGCGGCTGCCAGCCAGAGTCGGTCTCTACCTGCGCAGGGGCAATCGGGTGCGCGCCAAACCAAAGCTCAGCGAAGGGAGCACCATCGCTTTCCCTCCCCAAGAACTCGGGAAGCGCGGACGGCGATCCCCAGGCATAGGACTGGCGCTGTCCCTCAATACTCCACATGCTTTTTTAGCTCCTTCCGGCGGCACGGCTGTACCATGCCAACATGGATTCGATGACTATTGGTGTGCCTGCGCAACTGCAGCTCTGCCATGCCGCGCTGACGCACTGTGCAAATCTTTCCGGCGCACGCGTGCTGCACATCAAGGGAATTACCCTGTCGCCGCAGCTTTCCGCAGGGCGCCCCGGTTCTACCGACAGCGACGTGCTCGTCGCCCCGGAGGATCTCCCGGCATACCTGCGAACCCTGGAAGAAAACGGCTGGGAACTCTACACGCACTTTAAGCACGGATCCGTCTTCCAGCACGCCGCCACCTACTACCACCCGGTGTGGGGCACCGTGGATGTACACCGTTCCTTCCCCGGCATCGACAGGGACCCCGCGGCAACCTTTGCGGCACTCTGGCGCGATCGCGAAAAGGTCGAGCTTGGCGGCTGGGACTGCTACCGCCCCTCCCTCAACGGGCAGAGGCTGCTGCTGCTGGTCCACGCGGCCCGCGATCAGATGGGAAAGGCCGTGCACGACGTCCGAACCTGCTGGGAGGATCTGAACGATTCCGAGAGAGAACAGCTGCGCACTTTCGCTTCTTCCCTTGGTGGGGAGGTTGCGCTCGCGGCCGCCATTGGGCAGATCGAAACCGTGCGCGAAGAGCACGGCTACCGCCTGTGGAAAGCCGTTTCCGCGGGAGCCAATCCCACGGAGATTTGGATTGCCCGCCTTCAGGAAGCGCGAGGCACCAGAAACAAGGCCCGCATTTTTTGGCAGGCTCTGCACGTTAACCCTGACCATCTGCGTATCCGTTTGGGGCGGGTGCCAACAGAGGAGGATCTTCGCTACGAGCGCTGGGATCGCTGGCGCCGTGCCGCCCGTAATATCGGCGGGAAATTTCGCACCCTAATGACACACCGATGAAAGTTCCGAGCGTATTGGTTATGACGTCAACCGGGCTGCCGTCGCGCAGATCCGATATGAACTGCAGCGATTCCACAATGGTGGTCAGGGCGAACCCCACCAATATCCACCAATAGCTAGGGAAAGCGAAGGCTAGGCAGGCAAACGGCAGGGCAAAAAGCACCACGTTTAAGAAACCATCAAACTGATCGATACTTATCTGGTGGATCAGCCCAAGCCTGCCTACGCTGGCGAAATACAGGTTTACTACCAGTCGGTTTATCTGCCAGCCGCTAGGCCAAGCAACCATTAATAGCCCTGCTGCACCACTCAACGCCGCACCAGCCAGGGCTATCCTGCGCGGCAGGCCAGAGCGCCGCATTACTAGTAGGCCCCACGAGAGGAAACCATGGCATTAGCCGTCTGGGCAAGAATTCCCAGGTCACGCACGAACGACCAGTTATCAACATAGTAGAGGTCGAGGCGCACTGTCTCCTCCCAGGAAAGGTCGCTGCGCCCGCTCACCTGCCACAGGCCCGTCATACCCGGGCGTACCGAGAGACGGCGGCGCGCGATGTCGTCATAGAGCGCCACTTCTTTGGGGAGCGCCGGGCGCGGTCCGACCAGGCTCATTTCTCCGCGTAGCACATTAATCAGCTGCGGGAATTCATCCAGGCTGAAGCGGCGTAGGAATTTGCCGGCTTTGGTAATGCGCGGGTCATCGGCCATCTTGAACATGACCAGGTTGCCCTTGTCCTGCGCCTCCTTGGCCAGTTCAGCCAGGCGTTCTTCTGCATCGGGAACCATGGAGCGGAACTTGAAGCAGCCAAACTCTTCCCCGTCGCGTCCAACGCGGGTCTGCTTGAACAGCACCGGGCCGCCGTCTCCCAGCTTGATGATCAGTGCAATCACCAGCAGCATCGGGGAAAGGACCAGCAGAATGCCGCTGGCGACCACCACGTCGAAGGCACGCTTGGTCCAGCGCCCCGCTTCGATGGTGCGCGGTAGTTCCAAGTGCATAAGCGGCAGGCCCGCAACGGGACGCAGCTCCACACGGTCGGAAGAAATCTCGGTCATCGCAGGCACGACGACCACATCAATGCCCTGATCTTCCAGTTCCCACGCGGTACGACGGAACGAGATGGTGGACTCCGTAGCACCCTCCGTGAAAAGCAGGATCTGCGGATCATAATCTGCCAGCGCCACGCTAAGCGAGTGTGCCGAGCCGAGGCACGGCACTCCGGCGAGGGCTTCACAACCTTCTGGGTCCTCTTCCGTAACGTAGGGATTGAGGTATCCGATTACCTCGTAGCCAAGCCAGTCGTTGCGCTGCAGGGTAAGAGCAATTTCTTTCACCGCCCCCGGTTCGCCGACCAACATTACCCGGGAGAGCCCGCGTCCGGCACGGTGCATCCTGTGCAGGAAAGCCCTGGCACACAGGCGGACCAGCATCAGCGCAGGCGGCACGATGATCAAAAGGGCGATATAGAAGGCACGCGAAAGCTCAAAGCTGGCCAGGTAACAGACAACCCCGATACCACCTCCCGCAAGCAGGGAGGCATTAAAAACAGACCGGTAGATCTCGAATCCGTGTGCGAGCAGTTTTGCCGAATAGCCATCAAAAATGGATATCGCCACTACCCATACCACGCAGGTTAGAAGACCCACCTGGTACAGAATCGCATTAAAGTTATCGCCCGCAACGAAAAAGGGAATGATTCTCCGCAGCCATATAGCAAGCCATGTAACTACCAGCAACACCACCACATCAGCCAGGACCAGCGCAGCACTGATCCCGGTTGTGCGCAACGGAAAACGCTGACGCAAGCTCTTGCGCCGCACCGCCAGCGCTCCATGCGCCAATGCGGCACCTGCGCGATCACCAGGCCCGTTCACTAGGGCAGCCTCCCCCAAAAAGTTCTTTAACAGCCGAGATTTTAGCTATTTTGTACAGCCTTCCTGTGGGTACTGTAATCCGAAACGCCCTCTACAAATTAGAAAAATAAGATAATTGGCGCATTATCACAGCCGTCTCACAGGACCGCGTCAGCTAATCCAGCTTCCCAAGCGCCACGAGCTGCGCAAACTTTTCGTTCGTCTTTTGCAGCTCACGGAAGGATCCCACCCCAGAGACCTTACCATTTTCCAGATAAACTACCTGGTCAACGTTCTTAACAGTGGACAACCTGTGGGCGACCACCACCACGGTTACATCTCCACCCAGAGCATCTATCGTGTCTGTAATTTTCTTCTCCGTCTCATTATCAAGCGCCGAAGTGGCTTCATCCAAGACAAGAAGAGACGGTTCACGATAAAGGGCACGCGCTATCCCTATCCGCTGCCGCTGACCACCCGATAGCCTACCGCCACGCTCTCCACACAACGTCTCCATCCCCTCAGGGAGATTGGAAATAAGATCCTTTAATTGTGCACGCTCAACCGTTGTGAGCAGTCTTTTCTCTTCAACGCAGCCTGAAGGCTTATCAAAAACTATATTTTGGAGCACCGATGCGTTAGAAACATAAACTTCCTGAGACACCATAGCAACATTTTCTTGCCACCCTCTCACGTCTGACGAAATGTCGTAGCCATCTACTAAAACTTTTCCAGATGTCGGAGACAGTAAACCTAAAATAATATCTACCAAAGTCGTCTTCCCCGCACCAGATCCGCCCACAAAAGCGACAGAAGATCCATAGGGGATATTTAGGCTAACCCCGTTCAAAACGTCACAATCTGATCCATTATATCTAAAATGGACATCTTCAAGGACGATCTGATGTTTGTATCCCAACCTTTTTGAAAAACCCTCAGAAAGAATTGACCCCGCCTTAATAACCTTATTTTCTTGCGAGATTATATCCAAAGACTCAGACCCCAAGCGCACATTATTTATAGCGGATATAATCGCCGAAACATTTGGCAACAAACGGAACCCTGCCGCAACAAGTAGCGCCATTGTGCCAACAGCTTGCCCCTGGTCGCCAACAAGGAACATGTAGAGCAAAAGAATGCCTACTGCACTTATAAAAAGTATTTCTAAAAGAAATTTAGGGATACTGGTATAAAATTCTGCAGTCGCATTAGCAGCCGCATCCCTATTTGCAGCAATCCTGTATTTTTCTACAAAATACCCCTCTGTATGCCTGAGCGTTATCTCCTTATATCCAGCAAGCCCGTCAAAGGCCGCAACATAACCCTGTACCGAGGCCTCCATGATCTCTTTTCCAACCTTAAGGGTGCGAGGCTTGATAAAGCGCATGTAGAGAGTTGCGCCGAATGCGAAATAGAGCATAATGATCAGCGCTTGAAGGGGGATTGCGGCAAACAAAGCAACCAAAATGGAAAGGACTGTAAATGCCGATGCTATCAGGCTGATAAACCCGCCAACAACAGAGCCATAAACCCTGCTAACGGCATCATGTATTGTTCTAACCATTTCGGCAGTAGTCCTACCCCTGTAATCCTGCCAAGGAAGAGACATATACCCTTGCATCATCTGGACTTGCGTCGCAGCCCTTTCGGTAGATATAAATCTAGCCTTCCAAAAATTAAACCATATGGTACCAACATCTTTTAGAATAAAGATGCCGACAACCAGGCAAACTAGTAGTACTCCAGTTCCCCTAGTATCACCAACCCCAAGGTAGGAAGTGAGCCTGTTTGCAAATCCAGGAAGGTTATTATTCCCCGCCGCCAAATCAACCAGAGGGAGAACCATAATTATCCCCACAGTTTCCATCACTCCGAAAATGACCGATAAAATCGCTATAAGAAGTATCCGAACTTTAACCCCTCTAGCCAAAAGGTCATTTAACTGAAGCAAAGCAGGAATTATGCCAGCCCCACCATCGGCGCGATTTTTAATCATGCAAAAATTCCCTTCGTGTACCCAGCAAGGTTTTGCTCAGACGGGGTGGTATTCGAGTTGGTAAAAGAAGACAGTAAGAGCCAGCGGTGTTTAAACAAAGCAACAACATAAACTAAAGCCATGAAGTTAGAGCTTTCATTCTATGAATCAGAGTATGCTCTGCATAGGTTCTTCTTTTTGCTGCAGCCCTCAGAGAATCAGTCTTAATCCGATCTTTCTTTAAAATTTCAAGGGCCTCCGCTACTTGCTCAGCAGTCTTCGCGACCAACACTTCTGAATTGGGGTCATAGTAGTGCGAGACGTCTTCCCTATCCACGATCTGCACCCCCCCGACCCCACAAGCTTCAAACGTACGCATGGTAAACCCATCCTGATTGTAATGCATGTTCAGGGTTGCAAGAGAGGATGACATTATTCCATATGCTTCACAACGAGCCACATCCCCCTCCGCCTCTAGGCCAGAGGACCTGTATTCACCCGTACGCAAGATGTCCATAGGGTTACGAGACCACTGCCTCCCATAAACTTTGACATCACATCCGAGGGATTGCACTTGCCTTAGTAGTTTTTCCCTATTTGGATACCTAGCCCCAATAAAAGTTAGGGCATTAATTTGCGGATGTGCAGTAACTTTACTGAGAGAGTCGAAAGCGTTAGGCAAATGATTTGCAGAAATGCCCATTTCCCCCAGCAGAGAAATATCCTCGGACGAATAGGTGCAGATACTCCCCATTGAACGGAAATCATCTACAGAAAAATCCATCCTCCTTATTTCGTCGTAAAGCCAAGTAATGCTGGGAACATTATCTACGGACAGCAAGTCCCACCATTCGCGGGACAGCCTATCCCCCTTAATAGTAATAACAGCGTCAGGACGACTCTCTCTGTAGGCAGCAACGGCGCCTAGAGTAAATTTCGGAATTAAAAACTCTGGCACAATTACACTAGGCAATTCATGCGCTATTTTATTTTTAACTTTTTCCGATATATTTCGCGGCTTATCATAAACGTGCACTGTCACTCGGTAGCCGAGCGACTGAATGGCCGCAGATATTCCTTCGTAATAGCCTTGAAATCCGGGGGAAACCAACAAAATATGCTTCATGTCACTTCTCTCTAGGTGTCAGAGAAAGAATTTCTTCTGCATGCCGCTTGATCTGAATAATAAATTTATCTTCATTAAAGGTATCCGCATGCTCACGAATTGCATCCTCTGACCATTCGCTGACATCGGCCCTTTCCACTGCCTCCCGAATCAGTTCCGGGGTGGAGTCGGAGAAGAACAGGCCGTTCACGCCCTCCCGGATGGTGTCCAGGTAGCCGCCCGCGCGCAACGCCAGAGTCGGAATGCCGTGGCTGCCGGCCTCCAGCGGGGTCAGGCCAAAGTCTTCGTGGCTTGCCGCGATCAGGGCTTTGGCGTGTGCGTAGGCCCAGCGCATCTGGGCGTCGCTTAGGCCCTCCGCGTAACGCACGTTGCCGGGGGCTGCGGCGCGCAGCTGCTCACCGAGCGGCCCCTTGCCGATCACCAGCAGGCGCTTTTGCGGCATCTGCCGGAATGCCTCCGCCACACGGTCAACGTTCTTATAGGGCTGCAGCCGAGACACGACCAGGTGGTAACCGCCGCTACGGGTCCATTCGGTGACCTCGGGGCTGACCTCTTCCTGGCTTCCTTCCGCCACGTCGGGAGAGAACGGCGGGAAGAGGGTCGGGGCATCGATCCCGTAGACGCGCGCTATGCGCTGACGCACCACGCTGGAGTTAGCCAGGTAAGCGTCGGCCCGCTGCGCGGCGCGGCCGTCCCAGCGCTTGAGCAGCGGAGCGAGGGGCGTCAGCACGAGCCGCTTCGGATCTAGAGGGCCGGCGTCGCCAAGGTAGTCCTCGGGCAGGTAGAGCCAGCGCGCCGGGGAATGGCAGTAAATCAGCTTCTTTCCGGTGCTCGGGAAAGCATGCGCCCAGCCGGAGGAAGAGGCAATTACCAGGTCGGCGTCGATGCGCATCCGTTGCGCGGCCGGCGCCAGCAGCGGCAGCGCCAGGCGCGGGTCGCGGCGCAGGGGGGAAATGCCGTTCAGGGGGCCGGTCACCACGTCGATATCGCGGTATTCCGGGAAGGTCTGCTCTGGTTCGTAGAACAGCGTGTGCAGCTGCGCGTCGGGGAAAGCCCGACAGATCGAAAGCACCAGGCGCTCCGCGCCGCCGCGCTGCGTCAAATAATCGTGCGCTATCGCGATACGGGGCATTAGAAACGTTCCTTTACATTGCTGGGCCGACGATTACCTGCCAATCCCGCGGCCTCCACGGTAAGCGCAACCATTTTGCGCCCGATGGCGGCCGGGAGCAACGGCAACAGGGCATCCACGGCGCGGCTAAGAGTCTTGGTACGGTTCTCGTTCAGCAGAGCCGACGTTACTCCGACCAGTCTGCCCCAGGCGCCGGGGCCGGGCTTTGCCACCTTGAGTCCGGATGCGGGGTGCTTTTCCAGGAAAAGGTGCCGCGCGGCGCCGGAATGATAGGCCCGTAGGGCGCGTGAAAGGGTGTTGGGAGCAGCCCCCAGGTGATCTGCCTGGGCGTCTTTGCACACGACTATTTCCCGACCGGAAGCATAGACGCGGTAGCCGTGATCTACGTCTTCCCAGCCGTAGTGGCGATAGTCGGTGTCGTACCCTCCGAGTTCATCGAAGGTGTCCCTCGTTTCGGAGCAGTTGGCTGCCCAGAGCTGCCACGCGGTTTCCAGTCCCTGCGCGTAAGCATGCGCTAAAGCCGCATCCGCGGTGCCGCGGCCGTAGGCCCTGGCGTAGGGGGTGTCGGCGTAAACGTTGAACGTCGGACCCACCACGCCCACGGTACGGCCTTCCGCTTCTGCCTTGACGTGTGCCGCGCGATGCGCCGCGATAAACCCTACCGGCAGCAGCAAGTCATCATCGCAACGCACCAAGATTTCTCCGCGTGCCTGTACAAACCCGGCGTTGAGGGCAGCTACGCGACCGCGATTTTCGGCAAATTCGAGGGCTCTCACGTTAAAACGCTGCTCGGCATCGACGATGGCACGCGAGCCATCGATATCGCCGTCGAGTACCACCACTACCTCGAAGTTAGGATCGTTTTGCTGCGCGAAGGTGTCGAACAGGCGCGGCAGCGTGGCCGCACCTCCCCTGGAGGGAACGACAACGCTGACCAGGGAATCAGCCATATTCATGCTGTTACCTCCAGGCTTTCTAACAGTCGCGCCAAGCGGTTTTTCCCGGCCGCAGGCGAGTAGTTTTCCTCCCAACGCTTACGGCAAGCTGCCACGTTAGCGTCCTGGTCTGCCTCTGCTATTTCCGCCAGCATCCGGGTGAGAGCGTCGGCCTCACCGCGCGGAAACACCCAGGGGTAATCTTCCCCAGCCACCTCGGGCAGGCCTCCCGAATCGGAAACTACGAAAGGCACGCCGGCCGCCATCGCCTCAGCCACCACCAGGCCGAACGACTCAGGGGCAACAGAGGGAAATACCGCGAGGTCAATTCGACTGAAGAAATCTTCGCGTGTCACCCAGCCGAGGCGGTCGGTGAGAGGCGCTACGTAGCCCAGGGTTTCTTCCACGATCATCTTTTCGCGTTCGTTCTCAAAGCGGCTTTCGCCGCCGATGACAAACCGTACCGGCCGCTGTCGGTGCAAATTACCCACCGCGCGTGCCAGCAGGTGCACGCCCTTCGCCCTGGTGGTGCGCCCGAGGAAGCCGATGCGCAGATTTTCCCAGCGAGGGACTTCTCCGCGGGGTGCGATCTGATCCGTCCAGTTTTCCAGCAGGACGGTCTTAAACGGCAGACTGCGCTGCATATAGCGAGAGGGAACCAGCACCGCACGGGCCCCACGCGCCGCGATGCGGGCGGCAGCCATCTGCGCGCCCTCTGGCAGTTTATGCAGGTGTACTATCCGTTCCCCCATGCCCGCCGTGGCGAGCGCGGGGACCAGCCCGTTACACCACAGCAGCATCTGCCTGTTACGCCATCGCCAGGTAGCTAGGCCAGCTAAGTATCCCTTACGCCCCTTACCGGGAACCGCATGGGTAGCAAATCCTTCCGCCTGAGCGGCGTCAATCAGGTCTGAGGGGGTCTGCGGACCAATCACCAGCACCTCGTGGCCCAGTTCGCGCAGAGCGCGGGCGATAGCCAGCTGCATGACCTCACCACCACCGATGTCGCCGTTATTAGCGGAAATCCCAATTTTCACATTATCTCCAGGCTCGCGCTTGAATCTTTTCACGTGTCGCGAGTAGGAATTTCCTAAATTTAAAGGACGCCCAGTTCTCACCTAAAATATTTAAGGCCCAGGCCATTAAGGTGACGCACGCAAAAGCAAAAATTAACGCAGGAATTTTTCCAACCACAGGGACGAGGTAGCGCAAAATGAGCAGCCCCGGAATTAGGTGCTGTATATACAGTGAGTAGCTAATTTTCCCATAGAACTGCACCGGTCGCAGCAAAAGAATCTTTGTAGTATCCCTTGCGACAACCAAGAGAAAAACAGAAACTATTATACAAACTATCACTGCAGCCTCGCCATCATGCAAAAGATAGGCTTCGATCACGGATTGAGCCCCAAATGCTGCAGCCAAATAAAAATATCTGCTATCGAATTTTCTAGCCATGTACGCTACCATGCCACAGCTAAAAAGCGGAGCCCACTCAACCATACCCAGGTTCAAAATAACCTTAGTCTTCAGAACGACCAGCTGTGGATCTACTCCGTGGGCATCTGGATAAGCATACAAAGCTAGAAGCATTGACACGAAACACCAAATTAAAGTAAATTTAACCACCGTGGAATTACTCAATTTAGCCCGGGTAGCTATGAGCAAAATAAATATCAGTATATAAAACTGCATTTCCACGGCGAGAGTCCAGTAAACCGGATCCACATTGGGCACGAACAGCAAACGCTGTATCATCGTGTAATTTAGCAGAGCAGAAACTCCGCCTACCCCCATGTGTGGGATAGTAAAAACCGAGGTGAGAATGATAGACAGAGACACCGCAATCCAGTAAGCAGGGTACAATCTGGCTGCCCTCGAAATAACAAAATCGCTAACCCTGGTAGCTTTTTGCGCAGTCATAAGTATTACATAACCAGAAATTAAGAAAAACAACTGCACGCCAAAGGCGCCATAAGTAGCCATGAAAGGCATTGCGCCAAGCTCTGGATAGACCGAAGTGAAGTTTCCTGTAAAATGAACTGCCACTACACCAAGAGCGGCAATACCTCGAAACCCATCCAACTCCCTAAATCTACCTGTACGCCCGCCCAGATCGCGAGAAGTGACGTTCTTCAAATCATCCTCCAAAATCGGGCCTCAACTTTTTAGAGTAGAAGACTCTTGCAATTTATTAGAACTTTCAAGGATATAAAGAACTAAAAGTCCCACTACAAGCATCCAGGCATTAGTCAACATAACCTCACCCAGTTTCCAGGCGGCTACAAAAAGGCCGGCTAAGGCACCCTCTGCTTTCCTTAGAGGAAGAGTGTAAGGAGTATTTCTGAAAACCCCTAATCCAACCAACAAAGTAGCTCCAACAACAAGGATAAAATAGACAAGCCCTCCCTCAACCTGAAGGGTCCAATAAGCATTATGAAAGTACCAACTTTTACCGTCTAGCATGACATAGGCTTGCCCAAAACCTCTCCCCTCAAAGGGAGATCCATTCAATTTTATAAGCGACGCCCGGTCTATCCTCTCCCTCAACAAGTCTGACCCCAGACGATTTGTAAAAACCCCGACTCGAGAAAAATTAGCCTCAATAAACCGAACCATCAGGACAAGAAGGATACCAAACATATAACGCAACGGTTTACCCATCTTTGTGGCCAAATAGGTCCACAAAGATGCAACTAAAAGTCCAGCCAGGGTGGTTCTAGATCCAGTAAGCCACACCATCGCCGCCGTGAAAACGAATATAATAACCGTGTGTTTAGGCTTCTTTGATACCGCCATCGCGGCCAAACCGCCGACAAAATAATATAATCCAGCCTTATTCTTGTCTCCCAAATATCCAGTCAACGCACCACCATAGAAATCTGGTGCCAAGTGACTATAAAAAAGGGCTACATTAAGCATTAAACCTGCCATCAACCCCTTAATTAGGGATACGGGATCCACTCGCCTCTCGGCTATAAATATGGCTCCGACAACAACGGCGAGAATGCGAACAACCCTTTTCCCTAGTTCAACGTAAGGAACATCTAGGGATAAAGAGACAATAGTAGTCCAAAACACCCCAAATACAACCGCAGCAAAAGCAACAAAATAAACACCAGTTGTATTTTTTGCTCCCCTAATTACCCCCAAGAGACAAATCATGCCTAGGCTAATCATAGAGACGGGCACTCCAAGCCCCGGGATTGGATAACCATCTCCAACAATGAGTAACCCTGCCACAAAATCAAGTATCATAATGCTGCCAAACAAAGAATGAGCATTATCAGACAAGGTTCTTAGCGTTTTCTCTCCTGTAGGAGAAAGTGCTAAATTATTTTTATGCTCTTTGCCTCTCACACCCTGCATGCGCTAACCTCCGCATAAACGTTCGCCAACTCGGCGCACATATCAGAAACAGACCAGTGCCAAGAATTTGCGGGAGTCCGTTCTTTTAAGCGAAGGCCCTGTGCCACCATAGTCTTAGCTACATCGGAGATACCATTATCCTCAACTAAGCTGTTTTTCTTCACAATCTCCGGATTCCCTCCCACAGAGGTCGCTACTATCCCCTTGTTATGTTTCACCGCATCCAGCAGCGTGTAGGAAAGGTTTTCCCAGGCCGATAGCTGTACCACCACGTCGTGTGTGCGGTAGGCGTCAGCCGCGACCACGGTTCCGGGGAAGGAAACTGCCTCCGCAACTTCCAGTTCACGTGCCTTGCTCTCCAGCTGTGCACGCAGTGGGCCGTCACCGGCAACCGTCAGGGTAGCCTCCGGATACTGCTTGTGGACAATAACGAAAGCCTCCAGCAGCTTATCAATACGCTTTTCGTGGCTGAGCCGGGAAAGCGAAAGGAAACGCAGACCGGCCTGTGGTTTGGGTTCTGGTACAAGCGGATCCACACCGTTCAGCACGACCCGGATCTTTTTGCGCCCGCCCCACTGCCGGGCCACCTGTTGCGCGGTAGATTCCGATACGGCAATCACCCGGCTGGTACGCGCCACCCGCAGACTGTGCACTAGGCGCTTCGCCTGCGCGGTAACGGCCGAGGCGTTGTAGAGGCGCGCATCTGCCGCGATGCCGTGCTCCGTGGAGATGATGGGGGTGCGCCCGGCAGCCAGCAGCGCCACCAGGTCGGCGTAGGCCAGGTGAGAGTGCAGCAGGGCGAAGTTTTCCCGCGCCAAAAGCGCGCGCACCGACGCCACGGAAGCGCGAATCCCACTACCGGGTGCGGAAGCCACCGGGTGCACCGGCACTCCGGCCTCGCTGAGGGTATCGAGCAGCGGCCCCGCCGGGGCCGCCACTTCGATATTCCAGCCGGGAATCCCCTGGCTGGCCGCATCGATGATATGGCGAGAGACCCCGCCGACTTCAGCGACGGGGCTCAGCCATAAAACACGCCGGTTTAGAACCACTTCTGCAGGCGATCCAGGGCCACGAAGAAGCCCTCACCGTTGTTGACGTGGCCCTGCCAGATCTCGGGAATAAACGAGACTCCGGGGGCGTAACGATCCAGGCGCTCGGCCAGGTCGCGGAAATCGACCTCGCCATCGCCCACCTGGACGCCTTCACCGTCAACGCCAACGGCGTCCACGATGTGCAGGTGCTCGGTGTACGGACCCATGATGTCCACGTATTCGCTGAACGGACGCTTCGCGAAGTTAGCGGCCAGCTTGGTGTGGGAGATGTCCAGGGTCAGGCGGCGGCCGTACTGTTCGCAGAACCAGGCCGTATCCTCCGGATCCATGAACAGGTTGTGGAACTGCTGGCCACCCATCAGCCACGGGAACGGAGGCAGGGTCTGCGCGGTCAGGCGCACGTCCTTTTCGTCAATCTGCTCCAGGGCACGCTGAATGCGCTCGTACATGGGCTTACGCTCGTCCGGGGTGACGTGGTGGTCGGGCAGGAAGCCGCCCATGGTGACGACCACGACCGGGTCCTTTTCGCAGGTGAAGTGCTCACGCAGCGAGCGGGTAATGTCGACCACCTTCTGCACCTCGCGGATCGAGCGCTCCCAGATAGCCTCGTCCTCGCTGGCCAGGTTGATCAGGAAGTCACCGGCGTAGAGGTCCGGGGCGTGGGTGGTGAAGGTCTGCGGCAGACGCTCGCCCTTCGCGAAGAACGAATGCGGGTCGAGATCGACGTCCTTGTAGGAGAAGTGGAACTCCAGGAAGTCGGGGTTGGAAACCTCGAGCAGCGGGCGGATGTCGTGGTAGCGCACGGGCAGGCCCCACGGGCGACGGAACGAGTATTCGTGGTGCTTCGCGGCCTCGCCCGCGAGGTCGCCGGGGTAGAAGAAGTCACCGGCGGCAATCTTGCGGTGCATGGTGCGGCCAACCAGATCATTGATGCGGTTCGGCTGCAGGCCACGGCCGGGGCTCTTTACCGCGACGTCCTCGCTCTTAACGACGTCACCGGGATGCAGTTCGCGCACGGCCACCAGGGACTTGGCAAGGTTAACGCGGTTCATCAGCTCGCCGGTGGAAACCACGCGGGGGTTGTCGGTACCGAGCGAAACCTCGATGTCGCGGATCTCGCGCACCATGCGGGCCAGCTCGTCCGGCAGCAGCGAAACCTTGTGGTCGTTGCCCTCCAGGTTCTTATCTACCGTGACGTGCTTTTCAATCAGGTGCGCGCCGCGCGCCACCGCCGCGACGGGAACGTGCCAGCCGCGTTCGTGACCGGAATAGCCGACCGGGCATTCGCCGATTCGGGCCAGGCGGTCCATGTAACGCAGGTTGATGTCCTTGTAGGGCGCCGGGTAGGTGGACTGGCACTGCAGCAGGATGAACGGCGCGCCGTGGGAGCGCAGCAGGTCTACCGCGCCGCGAATCTCCGTTTCGGTGCTCATGCCGGTGGACATGATCATCGGATCACCGAACTCGGCCACGTGGTGCAGCAGTTCGTCGTTCGTGAGGTCGGCCGAGGCGATCTTGTAACCGGGCAGGCCGTAGTTGTGCAGCACGTCGGCGCTCACGATGTCCCACGGGGTGCAGATCGCGTCCACGCCCTTTTCGGCGCAGTAGTCGAGCACGCGCAGCATGTCGTCGGCGCTCAGCGAGTACTTCGCGAGCAGGTTCATCGTGTACTGGGGGCCGAGGTCCTCGCCCGCGCTGGAGCTGCCGCCGCTGCGGTACAGGCTGGCCATGTCGCGCAGCTGGAACTTAACGCAGTCGACCTCTGCCTCGACGCAGCGATCCACCAGTTCCTTCGCCAGCTCGATATCGCCCTGGTGGTTATTACCGATCTCGCCGATGATGTACGCCGGCTGGCCGGGACCGATGCGGCGGTCGCCGATACGTACGGAGGCGGTACCGGGGGCAGCGATCGCCACCACGCGACCACGCTCGTCCAGCACCGGAATACGATCCACGCCCGGGCGCACAAGGCCGGAAACATCTGCCATCGGGGTGCCCTCGCTGACGCTCACGAACGAGGAATTGGCGATCTCGCCCACGGGGCGGGACATATCGGGGGTTGCCTCGGCGAGCAGCCAGCGGCGCACATCACCATCGGAAAGCGAACCTGTAACCGTGCCGTGCTCGTCGGTCACGAAAACTACGCGCGACTCGTTCGCGGAGATCTTCTGCAGGGCGGTTACGACGTTTTCCTGCGCGGAAACCGTATAGGGGGCGATGTGACGGTCCAGGATCATGATCCGGCGCCTTTCTTACTGCTTAAACAGATAAATATTTGGGATGGTTAGGTCTATTAATCAGGCGTCGAGCCAGCCGGTGCGAGCCAGCATGCGCTGGGCTGCCGCCACGTCAGCCTCGGTGTCGATATCCACGCCCTCCAGCTCGTCCAGCACGAATAGCGAGATCTTTCCGCCGATACGGTTCTCTTCTTCGCGGTAGATACGCGGGGCAGTCAGATAGAGGCTGCCGTTTTCGAAGAACACCTGGTCCTGCGGGCGCAGGTCCTGCCTACGGGGGCGGTTGGTCCAGTCGTAATCGGCGCGCGGCTGCTCGCCTTCCTTTTCCGGCAGGTGCCAGAAGAACGGAGACTCGGGGATAACACCGACCAGGCTATCGCAGCCGCTCTCGCGAAACTGGGCGACGGCGCGATCGATGGTGCCGGGCAGGCGCACCGGAGAAGTCGCCTGGAGCAGCATCACGCCCTCCAGTTCGTGCCCCTCAGATTCAGCGACGTCCATCGCATGCAGAATCACCGGCTCGGTGGCCGTCGCGTCCTGCGCAAGCTCGTCGGGCCTGCGGATCACGTGCGCACCGTGCGCGGCAGCGACCTGCGCGATCTCGTCGTCTTCGGTGGAAACGCACACCAGCACGTCGGACCCGGGCTTGGCGGCCAGCGCCTGCTCGATCGTCCAGGCGATCAGAGGCTTGCCACCCACCGGGAGCAGGTTCTTGCGGGGGATGCCTTTAGAGCCACCCCTGGCGGGGATAACGCAAAGAATAGTCACTCGAAAACCTCTTTCCGCGGCGTTACCGCGATTCCTTCCGGGCCGTGCGCAGCAGGCCAAGCTCGTATCGCAGCGTTTTCAGGGGCTGCACGTCCCGTCCGGCCAGTCGTCGGGCACAGTTCCAGACGAAATTGACCCAGCTAGCTAGGCGCAGCGAAAGATCCAGCGCATGCACGTTCGCAAACTTGCGCGCATAACGGTGCCTGGCTGACACAATCCATTGCCGGCGGCGCAGGTTATCGGCGGAACCGCCGCCCTCGTGGAGCACTGTCAGGGAAGCGTCTAACACCGCGGGTACCCCGGCTGCCGCGAGGCGCCTTTGTAGATCCACCTCTTCGCAGTACATAAAGTAGCTTTCATCGAAACCACCGATGGCGCGCACCTCGGAAACCGGCAGCAGCATTACCGCACCCGAAACCCAATTAACCCGGCTGCGCGTGCCACAGCGATCCGCCGCCACATCATGCCCGACTCGCTCGTGCAGGGAATCTCGATGCCGCAGGCCAGCCAGCGGCACCAGCCATTCTGTCACCTGGTGTCCGAGGGTCGGCCAATAGCGTCCGGCGTAGGCAACGTGGCCCGCAGCGTCTTCCGCCCGCACGCCCATCACCGCGGGATACCAGGGCCGGTAGTTACGCAGCAGCGTCGGCAGAAACCCGGACGGTAGTTCCAGATCCGAATTGAGCACCAGCACCAGAGGCGTTTCCACTAGCGCGATACCGGTATTTACCGCCGCACCGAAACCACCGTTGCGCTGCCTGTGCACCACGCGCACCCCGGCGATGTCTTCCGCCAGGGAGAAAGGCTCCGGGGAGCAGTCATCGACCACGACCACCGCGACTTCCGGAAAATCTGCGCGTAGCGCGGAGATCAGCTGCGGAACTTCGGGCGAAGGCCCGTAAACGGGTATGAGGACGGTGACCGAGTTGGCCACGTCCTCATACAGAGTGAGTGATTCCAGCACTAGGCTTCCTCTGCACGACGCCGCGCCACACGACGACCGTGTGATACCTCAGTGGGAGACGGAGCATCGGCCTCCGGTAGCTCTACCTCGGGCACACGCTCGTCATCTTCCTCAGTCGGTATGGAACCGTAGCCATAACCGTATTCAGCTCCATAACCGTACTTAGATCCATAGCCATAACCAGAGCCGTAACCGTATTCCGCGTCGCCATAAGCTATCCGTGCGATTCGCTTAGTAGATACCTTGTTTAGCACGGTACCAAGTACCTTTGCGTCAACGCTGCGCATAGAATCGAAGGCTCTGCTGAGCACTTCCAGGCGAGAAGTACCGGAAGAAACCACGATCAATGCACCGTCCGTTAGACGGGCAAGCAGCGTGGCGTCTGTAACCGGCAGCACAGGCGGGGCATCCAGAATCACGAAGTATTCCTTACGCAATTCCTTAAGCAGCTGGTCCATGCGGCGCGAACCGAGAAGCTCCGACGGATTCGGAGGAATCTGACCGGCGGGAAGCACGTATAGGTTACGCACTGGAGCCTTCTGGATCACGTCATCCAGAGCAACGCGTCCACTCAGCAACTGCGTCAGACCCACGCTACCGTCAACGTCGAACTCAGTGTGCACAACGGGGCGACGCAGGTCGGCGTCAATCAGCAGCGTCTTCTGACCGGAACGCGCAAGCACGCGAGCCAGGTTGCCGGAAACGGTCGATTTACCTTCGGCCGGAATAGCGGAAGTAACGACGATTACGCGAGGCGGATTATCGACATCCAGGAAGCGCAGGTTGGTGCGCAGCTTACGCAGTGCCTCACGCTCGTTGAAGCTATTGGGCTCGGGTAGAACACCGCCCTTCTCGCGCTGCAGCGCCTTACTCTTCGGAAGAACCGCGAAGACCGGAGTCTCCAGCTTTTTCTCAACGTCCTCCACGGTACGCACACGGGTATCAGCGCGGAAACGCAAGAAAGCTATCGCATACCCAAGAAATAGGCCCACACCGAAGCCAACAATCAGGAATTTCCTTAAGACCGGAGCAACTGGCGCGCCGGGAGCCAGAGCTTCCTGGTAGGGCACCAAAATCGTAATAGGTTGTACGTTCTCCCTACCGCCGGTATCAAGTTTCCTAGCTTCCGCAGCCGCAGACTTAACCGCAGCATTGGCGATATCGCTGGCAAGTCTGGGATCTGCGTTAGTTGTTGAAACGTAGATAACCGGAGCGTTGGCATCAACAGTAGCAACCAAGCCAGCAGCCAGAGCGTCAGGACTAGCATCCTTCAGGTTTAGCTGATCAATAATTCCCTGCCCAACAGCACGCGTCTTGAACAAGGAAACATAAGTGGAAGCCTTGTCCATTTGCAGGGACTGGTTTCCCGACGCAATGGCAACCGGATTACCTTCTGGATCCGTATTACTAGAAACAGAAACGTACCCCAACGCCTTAGCCTGATAGATCGGCGTCTGCATCTTGTAGTAGCCAAAAGCGGCACCGACACACACCAACACCGACACCAAAAGAACGCCGATATTACGCAGCGTTAGCCGGAAAAAATCTTCAACAGTCACGGTTCTCCAAGTTGCCCGTCGATACCTACAGTTAAGCCTTAGTCTATCCAGATTAGTGCAGGAGAATAACGGGTAAGTAGGTGGCGTTAGTCTCCGCACTATCTAACCCAGCACTCTTGGCTAGCCCTAATCAGCTCCCCCGGTAGGATCACCCCGTACCCCAGCAGCCCCCGACCCTTTTGAGGAACAGATGAAAACCTCCCCCGCCCCGCGCAAGACCAGCATCGTTGGCAACCTCTTGCGCGGCGCCCTGATCGGTGCCGTAGAGACGATTCCCGGCGTCAGCGGCGGCACCGTAGCCCTGGTTACCGGCATTTACGACGATCTGATCGCCTCCGCCCACAGCGTGGTGAGCGCCGCGCGCGTGCTGGTGACCGGACCCGATCATTGGGAGGGCTGCAAGGCGCGGTTGGCCGAGGTGAATTGGCGGCTGGTACTACCGGTAGTCGTGGGCATGGCTTTCGCGGTGCTTACCGTGGCCGGGCCGATCTCCCACCTGGTAAAGACTCAGCCGGAGCCGATGCGCGCGCTGTTCCTCGGCCTGGTGCTCGGCTCTATCACCGTGCCGCTTTCCCTGGCGGGAGGCCCCTGGAAGGCACGTGATCTGCTGCTGGGCGGCGTCTCCGCCCTGCTTGCGTTCGCCCTGGTTTCCGCTCCGGCGGGGCAGCTTCCCGTTTCTCCGCTCACCATCATTCCGGCGGCGGCCGTCGCGGTGTCGGCCCTGCTGCTACCCGGCGTGAGCGGTTCCTTCATCCTGCTTACCCTCGGCCTTTACGCACCGACCCTGGAGGCCGTCAGCCAGCGCAACCTCGGCTACCTGGCCGTGTTTTCGCTGGGCCTACTACTGGGCGGCATTTTCATCGTGCAGGCGCTGCGCTACCTGCTCACCCACCATCACCGCGCCACGATGATCGTACTGGCGGGCCTGATGCTGGGCGCCCTGCGCAGCCTCTGGCCCTGGCAGTCCGCGGATCGCGCTCTGCTTGCCCCCGCCGCTAACTGGCTGCCCCTGTGCGGACTCTTCGTGCTGGGCGTAGTTTTAGTACAGGCGCTGGTGCTGCTGGATCGCCGTGCCGCTAAAAAGTCCTGAATCCATACGGGAGAAAACAATGCCCCTCACCCACACCCCCCTCGTCGTCGGCCATCGCGGCGCGGCCACGCTGGAACCGGAAAATACTCGGCGTTCCCTGCTGCGCGGGGCGGCCGACGGCGCGCAGGCGCTGGAGTTTGACGTTCACTTAAGCGCCGACGGCCACGTGGTGGTGCACCACGACGCTTCCTTGGAGCGCACCGCCGTGGCTGGCCGCACCGAGGGCGAGATCGCCAACCTCACGCTGGCCCAGCTGCGCGAAGTGGAACTGGCCTGCGGCGAGTGCATCATGACGCTCCCGGAGGCGCTGGAAGCCACCACGCTACCGCTGTACATCGAGGTGAAGGCCGCTGCCGCGGCAGCCCCCACGGTTGAGGCACTGCGCGCCGGGAGCGCGTTGGAGCGCGCCACGATAATTTCGTTCCTGCCCGAGGCCATCGCGACTGTGCTGGAGATGGAACCCTCCCTGCCCACCGCTTTGATCTCCACGCTGCCGGATGCCGAGATGGAGCGGAACCTGGAAAAGCTTTACGGCGGCAAGGAACTTCCCGCGCAGCACTGGGCGTCTTTCGGGGTTTACGAACTGCGGCGCGAACACGTAGCCGCGCAGCACGCGGCGGGCCGCAAGGTGAACGTCTGGACCGTGCACACCTACGATCAGGTGCGTCGCCTCGCCGCGTGGGGCGTGGATTCGATTACGGCCGACGATCCGGCCTGGCTACGCGCCACCCTTGCGCGTCTGGCTAGCGATCCCGCCTAGCTTTCGCTGCCCCGTCGCAGGTCTATCCCGAAAACGCGCCTGACCTGGGTCAGTACGTGTCTGGTGTGGCGCACGTCGGACGGGCTACTGGCCCACGGCAGGACCAGGCCGGGGGCGTCGGGGTGCGTGATCTTTCCGTGCACCTTACCGCGCTTATTCACCCGGAATCCGGCTGCCTGCAACCAGCGCAATAGTTCGTTTTCGTCCGTCGGGTAACGGGTGCCGATTCCCCCGGACGGCCTGCGGCTCAGCCCGTCCCGGTGGGCGGTGCGGGCGGCCTCGTCCATCGCCGCGATGTCCGGCCGCACGGCGAGCGCGTAGCCGCGCGAGAACACCGCCAGCACGGTGTTGTCGGCGCGCCTGACCTGCACGCACAGTTCTCCGCGCAGGAAATGATCGCTGTGCCCCAGGTCAGCGCTCCATTCTTCTTCCGGATCAGCAACTACCTCTACCACCTGGGCGAACGTTGCATCTGGGGCGGTTTCGTTGTGTACGTATTCGTCCGGCGGCAGGTGGATCGGTTGGGGCCGGGGGCGTTCGTCTTCCGACGCCAGGGTGTAGATCGGCCTGGCGAGCGCGGTTTCCGCGGGCGCTGCCGGCGGTTCGGCGGGGCTTTTCTGTTCGTTTTCCCCGGACCGCCCATTTTTCTGCGGCACTCCCCGGTCTTCGTCTTTCCGGTCTTGCTGCGGCGATGTTGGGGCGGCGGGCCGCGGCGATATCCCGACCGCCGTCACCGACGATTTTTCCGGCTCGCTCCGGCGAGCCTCGGGCGGCGTCCAATCGACCGGGCGCACCTTTTTGGCGGGGTCGCTGATGCCCCTGAGCTGGGAGGGAAGGGGACGCTCCGGCGTGGGCATCCTGTCTCCTTTCCCGCTTTACGTTGCATTTTCGATGCTCAAGCGAACTATTCTAGGGTTACTCGGGTTCGACGAAGAGACGTCGGTCCCTTGCACAGTCGATATCCGTAGTTTATGCGGGTAGGAAAATTGGAGGAACTGCTGCAATGACGAAGAAGATCAGTGTCCTGGTAGGCAGCCTGCGCCGTGCTTCCGTGGCGCGCAAGATCGCCCTGAACGTGATCGACATGTTCCCGGAGGGTTACGAGGCAGAAATCGTAGAGATCGGCGATCTGCCCCTTTACGACTTCGATTACGACGATCCGGAAGTTACCGACAAGCCGACCCCGGAGTCCTACACCCGTTTCCGCGAGCAGCTGAAGGCCTCCGACGGCGTGCTGTTCGTGACCTCGGAGAACAACCGCACCATCCCGGCCTGCCTGAAGAACGCGGTGGACATCGTCTCGAAGCCGAACGCCGACGTGGCCTGGATGAACCTGCCGGGCGGCATTATCAGCCACTCGATTGGCCGTATGGGTGGCTACAGCGCGCACAAGAACCTGCGTCTCGCGCTGTCCTACTTCGCGATGCCGCTGACCGGTCAGCCGGAGGTGTTCCTTGGCAACTCGCACGACCTGATCGACGAGGAAGGCAAGCTCAACAACGAATCGACCATCAACTTCCTGAAGCGCTACCTGGGCGTCTTCTGCAAGCTGGTTGAGGACAACCCGCGCGACAAGGCCTGAGTTTAAAGCCTGAGTTTAGGCTCTGTGAGGGTGGGGCTGGCCGTCAGGCCGCCCCACCCTTTCGCTTTTGCGTTGCCTTTTCGTGTTTGTTTAGCGGCAAGGTTTGCGTAGTCTCTACCTAACCCGTCTCGTTTGGAGGAACCGTGAACCACATCGCCGCCCGCGCCGCTGCCGCGGCCGCACTCCTGCTGTGCACCGGTTGCATCGCGCCTTCCTCCTATGACGGTGCCAAAGAAGCCGCGCCCGCTTCCTCTCCCGCCACCCAGGCAAATGAGCAGGCGAACGGAGGAACCGCCCCCGCAGGAAACAGCCCGGAGCGGGGATCAACCGGCGATAAGTCGGCGCCTGCGCAGGCAACCCCCAAGACCAGCGTCGATGAGGTATCTAAGAGTTCCCAGGACGGTTCCCGCCAGCCCCTCGATCCGAAGCTGATCGCGGAATCCTGCACGAACGAGGGCACGTACCGCATGGAGCTGAACAGCTCCGTTGCCACCCCGGAAATACCGAAGATAGATGGCAAGACCCTGACCCTGACCTACACGGGCAGTTCGCAGGGGACCGGGAACTCCGCCGTGGCGCATTTCGACGCGAGCATCGACGGCATGGCCGCGCAGGAGATCGCTGCCCCGCTGGGTGATCTCGCGAGCGTCGGCCCCTGGACTTTCACGCCCACCAGCATCTGCGCCGACAATGTCGAGTTCGACGTAGTAAACAGGTAACCCGCCCCGTCCTGTCTAGAATGTCCCGGTGAGCCGCAGCGACCTTTCCGATAGACAACTTCTGCGCACCCTGGCGCTGCCTATCTACCTGCCTACCCTGGCGCATTCGTCTTCCGCCTCGGCCATTTTTCCCGCCGTCCCGCTGCTCGCGCGCGAGCTGGGGTTTAGCGTTCCGGAGGCCGCCGCCATCGCGCTGATCGGCGGCGTCATCGGTTTTGTCGGCCCCATCCCCATGGGCGCTTTGATGGCGCGAATTGGCGAGCGCAACGCACTGGTCTGGTCCGGTTTCGCCATTGTGCTGCTGCACCTGGGCGGCTGGTGGCTTTCCGCGCACGCCGCGCAGACCCCCCTTGAGCAGGGCCTGTTGCTGCTCTACCTGCTGGTGTTTTCCGTGCTGCTGCAGGCGTGGATTCTGGGTAGGCAAACGTTTATGGGCACCGCCCTGCCTAACCATTTGCGGGCGCGGGGCATGACCACGCTGGGCGGGATGCTGCGCATCGGGCAGGTGGCCGGCCCGATGCTGGCGGGAATGGTGATAGCCGCCTGGGGTTCCGCGAGCGTCTTTTTGTTTTCTTCCCTCGTCATGTTGGGCGCCACCCTGCTGGTGACGGCCTTCATGCCCCCCATCCCGGTCGCGGCGGCCGACTCGGGCGCGGCGGCACCCACCTCCGGTAGCTGGCGGCGCGATCCCTCCCCGTACGCCCCCGGCAGACCGGCCCTGGTCACGATGGTGATGGTGGGGCTGGGAGTGATGGCGCTACAGGTGGTGCGCGAATCTCGCAGCACGGTGCTGCCGCTGCTGGGGCGCGCCATGGGGCTGCCGGACGAAACGATCTATTTCGTGTTCGGGGTGTCTGCCGCGGTAGAGGTGCTGCTGTTCGCGCCCGCCGGTTCGATAATGGCTCGCTGGGGCCGCACCGCGGTCATGCTTCCCTGCTATCTGCTGGTCGGTTTGGGGTATGGCCTGATGCCGCTTCTGTGGCCGCACGGGATACTCTCCCCCATCGCCGCTTTCACTCTCTGTGCGGTATTGATCGCCGTCGGTAACGGTTTCTCCGCCGGTTTCGTGATGACCCTCGGGATCGATCTTTCGCCCCTGCGCAACCGGGGCCTGCACATCAGCCGCTGGAACACGATCCTGGGCGCGGGACGCATGGTGGCCCCCGTCATCGCGTCCTCTGCTGCCGCCCTAGCCGGGATCGCCTGGTCGGGCGCCGCGATAGGCGCGCTCTGCGGCGTGAGCGGCCTATGGCTGCTGCGCCTGCTGCCCAGGGTCACGCCGCCCCCGCCCTCCGGCCCGTTCCGGCCCCGCAGCCTGGCCCCAACCACCCCGGAGAATCCCGCTTAGGCCGGGTGAGCTGCCCTGCATACCCCGCGATAGCGGCATTTCGGGGGCGCGGCGCCGCCTAAACTTACCGGGTGGACTGTACCCATTACGCCGCGGGCGACTGCACCTCGTGCACGCTGCTGCCCGTGCCCTACCCGGATCAGGTTTCCCTGGTGGACGCGCGCCTGCGCGAGCTGCTGGGGCCCTTTCTGGCCCGCGACGGCGAATGGTTACCCCCGGCACTAAGCGCCACCTCCCGTTTCCGCAACAAGGCAAAACTGGTGGTGAGCGGGGATGCGTCGGCCCCGATCCTGGGGCTGCGCGGGGTGGAATTGACCGACTGTCCCCTCTATCCAGCAGCCATTACCGCCGCCGTGGAACCGATCCGGGAACTGATCCGCCGCGCACAGTTGCCGCCCTACGATCCCGCAAGGCACCGGGGCGAGCTGCGGCACGTGCTGATCACCGCCTCCCCCGACGGTGGCCTGCTGATCCGTTTCGTGCTGCGCACCGAGAAGCCGCTGCCGCGCATCCGGGAACACTTGCCGCGTCTGCTGTCGGCGCTACCGGAGACGGAGGTGTTCAGCTGCAACCTGCACCCGGAACGGGTTGCCACGCTGGAGGGCCCGCGCGAGGTCATGCTGCACGGCGACACCCTGCTCATGCGGCTCAGCCTGGGCGGCGGCGAACTGCCGCTGCATCTGCGCCCGCGCTCCTTCTTCCAGACCAACACGCAGGTGGCGCAGGCCCTCTACACGCAGGTGGCCGACTGGGTGGGGCGGGTTGCCCCGGTGTCCGTGTGGGATCTGTTTTGCGGGGTGGGCGGTTTCGCGCTGGCGTGCGCCAGCCTGCCCGGTGGCGGCCCGCGCGAGATTACTGGGGTGGAGGTGAGCGAGGAGGCCATCGCATCGGCCCGACGCAGCGCCCGCGAGCTGGGAGTGAGTGCCGACTTTTTCGCGACCGACGCCCGCGCCTGGCTGGGAGAGCAGGAAAATGCCGCGGAAATGGTGATCGTGAACCCGCCCCGGCGCGGCATCGGCAAGGAATCCACCGACTTCTTTAACCGGGTGCTACCCGCGCACCTGGTTTATTCGAGCTGCAATCCGCAGAGTCTGGCGCGCGATCTGGCGCGCATGCCCGGCTACCGCATCAGCGCGGGCAGGCTTTTCGATATGTTTCCTCACACCGACCACGCGGAAGTGGCCGTGTTACTAACCCGCCTTCCTTGACGGCTCTTGCGGACGGGCGTAGAACGGGAAGCCAGAGACCGCCCGGCTTACACCGAGCGACGCAATGCGTAATTTGAGGAGCAGTAATGGCTATGAACTACGCCCGACAACTGGTAGATACGCTGTCGCGTCTGGGGGTTAAACGCATCTACGGCCTGGTCGGAGACAGCCTGAACCCGGTAGTGGACGCCGTGAGCGCATCGGATATCGAATGGGTACACGTACGTAATGAGGAAGCCGCCGCTTTCGCCGCGGGCGCGGAATCACTGCTGACCGGCGAGCTGGCCGTGTGCGCCGGTTCCTGCGGGCCCGGCAATACCCACCTGTTGCAGGGCCTGTACGACTCGCACCGCAACGGCGCGAAGGTGCTGGCGCTGGCCAGCCACATTCCGAGCACCCAGATCGGTTCCATGTTTTTCCAGGAGACGCACCCGGAAAAGATTTTCGCGGAATGTTCGGGCTATTGCGAAATGGTGAACTCCGCGCTGCAGGGTGCCTCCGTTTTGCATAACGCGATTCAGTCGACCCTGGCCGGAAACGGCGTTTCCGTGCTGGTGCTGCCCGGCGATATCGCCACCCAGGACGCCGCAAAGAACACCCCGCTGGAGGGCAGCTTCGTACGCGAAGCCCCCACCGTGCACCCGCACCCCGCCGCCGTGCGCCGCCTGGCCGACGCCCTCAACTCCGCCCGGAAGGTGACGCTGTTCTGCGGCGCGGGCTGCAACGACGCCCGCACCGAGGTGCTGGCCCTGGCCGAAAAGTTGAAAGCCCCCGTCGGCCACGCCTTCGGCGGCAAAATGACCTTGCAGTACGACAACCCCTACGACGTCGGCATGTCGGGCCTGCTCGGATACGGCGCCTGCCACGATGCCGCTTTCGAGGCGGACGTTTTCGTCATGCTCGGCACCGACTTCCCCTACACCTCGTATCTCCCCTCTAGCCAGGTGGCGCAGGTGGACGTAAACGGCGCGCACATCGGCCGCCGCTGCCCCGTAGAATACCCGGTGGTAGGCGATGTTGCGGCGACCATCAACGCGCTGCTGCCGCTGCTAGAGGAAAAACGCGACCGTTCGTTCCTGGACAAGCAGCTGCGTAACCACGAAAAGAAGCTGAGCCGCGTGGTGGAGGCGTACACCAAGAACGTCGAAAAGCACACGCCGATTCACCCCGAATTCCTGGCCGCGCAGCTTAACCAGTTGGCCGACGAAGACGCGGTGTTCACGGTGGATACCGGCATGTGCAACGTCTGGGCCGCCCGCTACATCACGAACCCAACCGGCCGCCGCGCCATGATCGGCTCGTTCCGGCACGGCACGATGGCAAACGCGCTGCCCCACGCGATCGGCGCGCAGGCAGCAAACCGTGACCGCCAGGTGATCTCGATGTCGGGCGACGGCGGCCTGGGCATGCTGATGGGCGAACTGCTCACGGTGAAGCTGCATAATCTGCCGACCAAGATCGTGGTCTTTAACAACTCCTCGCTCGGCATGGTAAAGCTGGAGATGCTGGTGGAGGGCATGCCGGCGTTCGGCACCGACCACGAGGCGGTCGATTACGCGAAGATCGCCGAAGGGGTGGGGATCCCGCACGTGCGCATCACCGATCCGGCCACGCTGCCGCGCGACCTCAAACGCGCCCTGGAAATGCCCGGCCCGGTCCTGATCGACGTGGTTACCGATCCCGACGCTCTCTCGATCCCACCGGACATCACCATCGAACAGCTGCTCGGCTTCTCGAAGTCGGCCATGCGCACCGTGCTCGACGGCGGCGTGGGCGAGATGATCGACATGGCGCGCACCAACCTGCGCAACATTCCGCGCCCGTAACCAGAGAACGCGACCTACACGGGGGCCGAGGCACCGACGAGTACCTCGGCCCCCGTGTATTTCCGAAAAGTTGGGGTGTGAGGTTACGCCCGCGTTCGGGAAGCGCCCGCGCGGCACCTTTAAGGCAACTACCATTACTAATGGGGTATTCCCCTCATCTCCCCTGATTTTTAGATAGCGCGAGGCCCGCCGTATTCATGCTGCAAACGATTAAACGCTTCCTGGAACTCATCCGCCCGATCCGGTGGCGTATTTTGGCCGGCACCATTACCGCGCTCGGATCGGCCCTCACCGCCCTCGCCATCCCGCAGGTCTTGCAGCGTCTGGTGGAATCTTTCCGGCTCAGCCCGTCCACCACCGTCGTATTCACCGCCGCCGCGCTGGTTTTGGGGCTCGGCCTGCTGGAAGCGGGGCTGCTCTGGATACGCCGCCTCTTCTCTGCCGGACCGGCTACCGGCCTGGAACGGGATATGCGGGTGGAGCTGTTCTCTTACCTGCAGCGCCTGCCCGTCGGGTTCCACGACGCCTGGGGCTCCGGCCAGCTACTTTCGCGCGCGATGAGCGATATCGGACAGATTCGCCGCTGGGTGGCTTTCGGCCTAATCATGTGGATCACCAGCACCCTCACCACCGTGGTTGGGGTCGCACTGCTCGCGTTCGCTAACCCGCTGCTGGCGCTCGTGTTCCTGTGCGGCATGCTGCCGCTCGGCTATCTGGCGTATTCGTTCGTGGCCACGTTCCAGCATCTGAGCCGCCTCGCGCAGGACCAGGCGGGCGATCTGGCGACCACGGTCGAACAGTCCGTGCAGGGTATTCGCGTGCTCAAGGCGTTCGGGCGCGGCGGACACGCCCTAGAGGGATTCCTGGAGCAGGCAGACGAACTGCGCTCCACCGAGATTCGTAAGGCCACCGCCACCGCACGTTTCGATGCGGGAGTGATCCTGTTGCCGGGGCTGACTCTCGGCGTCTGCCTGTTCCTAGGCCTGCACTTCGTGGCCTCCGGCAGCATGAACGTGGGCGAACTTGCCGGATTCTTCGCCACAGCAGCGATCGTGGAGGGCCCGGTGCGCATGATCGGCATGCTATTTGGCCAGGCCATCGGCATGAAAACAGCCCTCGATCGCGTGGATGAAGTGCTCGATGCCCCCGTCACCATTACCGACCCGGAATCCCCCCGCGAACTGGCTGCGCCGCGCGGAGAGGTGGAGCTGCGTGACGTCAGCTTCCACTACCCGGACGCGCGCGGCGGGCAGGTCGGCCTGCTCAGCGGCGTAAACCTGCACATTCGCCCCGGCGAAACCATGGCCCTGGTGGGCGTAACCGGATCCGGTAAATCCACGCTGCTGGAACTTATCCCGCGCCTGTACGACGTCACCGCAGGGGCCGTGCTGATAGACGGCGTGGATGTGCGCGATATGCGCCTGGCCGACTTGCGCAGCATGATTTCGGTGGCTTTCGAGGACGCCACGCTGTTCTCGGACACGGTGCGCCGCAACGTGCTCTTGGGCGCGCCCTGGCCCTGCGCAGCCGACGGCACGCCGCTGCCCGAAGCGGCGGGACGCGAAAAGCTTGAGGAAAGCCTGAAGCTGGCACTGGCCACCGCCGATGCGAACTTCGCCTACGACCTGCCGCAGGGGCTGGACACACCCATCGGCGAAGAGGGCATGTCCCTCTCCGGCGGTCAGCGCCAGCGCCTCGCCCTGGCCCGCGCCATCGCTGCCGCCCCGAGCGTGCTGCTGCTGGACGATCCGCTGTCGGCCCTCGACACCAAGACCGAGGAAAGGGTTACGGAAAGCCTGCGCCGAGTGCTGGAGAAAACCACCACCCTGATCGTCGCCCACCGCACCTCCACCGTTTCCCTGGCCGACAGGGTGGCGGTGCTGGACGAGGGCCGCATCGTGGCGGTCGGCACGCACGACGAACTCATGCACACCTCCGAGCGTTACCGCTTCATCATGGCGAACCTGCAGGAAGAGGCCGCCAACAACCGCAACATCAACGAATACGCACGGGAGGGCAAGCAGTGAGCGTGCAGGAAGACGCTTTCGATACCCAGACGGTGGATAACCGGGCTGCGCGCAAGCGTTCGCTGCGACTGCTGAAGTCCCTGGCCAGGCCGCTGCGCTGGCAGCTGGTCGGGCTGGCCTTCATGGTGATCGCCAGCCAGCTCACCCTGGCCGCCGGCCCCTGGCTGATCGCGGAGGGAATCGATACCGCACTGCCCGCCCTGATGGCGGGTCACGAGGCCCCCGCCATCTGGATTTCTGCCGGCTATCTACTGATCACCTGCCTGGCCACCTTCTTCACCTACGCGCTGGTACGTACCTCTACCGTGCTGGGCCAGCAGATGCTGCTGGAACTGCGCAGGCGCGTCTTTAGGCATACCCAGCGGCTCAGCCTGGAGTTCCACGAGCACTACACGTCGGGGCGCGTGATTTCGCGCCAGACCTCCGACATGGAGACGCTGCGGGAGCTGCTCGAGTTCGGCCTGCGCGCGTTCGCCGGGTCGGTACTGGCGATGGTGTTCACGGCCGCTTCGATTCTGCTGCTGGACCTCCCCACGGGTCTGCTCATGCTGGCGATGCTGCTCCCGGCACTGCCGCTCACCATCTGGTTCCAGCGCGCCTCCCGCGAGGGTTTTCGCAACATGCGCACCTATTCGGCGCGCCTGATCGTTTCCTTCGTGGAAACGTTCGGTGGTATCCGGGCCGTGCAGGTGTTTCGCAAGGAGAAGCGCAACCTGGAGGAATACAGCCAGGTGGCGAGCGATTACCGGGACGCCACGCTGCGCACCATCATGGTGTTCGGCATTTACCAGCCTCTGCTGCGGCTGATCGGTGCCGGCACCATCGCGGCGATCCTGCTGCTGGGCGGCTACCGGGTGCTGGACGGCAACATGGAAGTGGGTGTGCTGCTGGCCCTGGTGCTGTACGCACGCCGTTTCTTCCAGCCGATCGACGAAATCGCAAACGTCTACAACTCCCTGCAGTCCGCCGTGGCTGCGCTGGAAAAGATTTCCGGCCTGCTGGAACAGGAGCCGACGGTAAAGGAACCCGAGGCTCCGGCGGAGCTGACCCACGCGCGCGGAGACATCCGGTTCGAGGACGTCTCCTTCCGTTACGCCCCGGACGCACCCCTGGTGTTAAAGCCGTTTGATCTGCATATCCCCGCCGGGCAAACCGTCGCTCTGGTAGGCCAGACGGGCGCGGGCAAATCCACCCTGGCCAAGCTGGTTTCGCGCTTCTACGACGTGAGCGGCGGCAGCCTGAAGCTGGACGGCATCGACGTGCGCGATATTTCCGCCGAGGATCTGCACCGTAACGTGGTGATGGTGACCCAGGAGGCGTACCTGTTCAGCGGTACCGTCGGCGAAAACATCGCCCTGGGCAGGCCGGATGCCTCCCTGGAGGACATTCGCCTGGCGGCCCGCGCCATCGGGGCGCAGCGTTTCATCGAGGATCTGCCGGATGGCTATGACACGGACGTGAACAAGCGCGGCGGGCGGGTTTCCGCCGGGCAGCGGCAGCTGATCTCTTTCGCGCGGGCGTTCCTGGCGAACCCGGCGGTGCTGATCCTGGACGAGGCTACGTCGTCCCTGGATATTCCCTCGGAGCGGCTGGTGCAGGAGGGGCTGACCAAGCTGCTTGGCAACCGCACCGCGCTGATCATCGCGCACCGGCTTTCCACCGTGATGATCGCCGACCGCGTGCTCGTGGTTGGCGGCGGAGGCATCCTGGAGGACGGTAGCCCGCAGGAACTAATCGCCCGCGGCGGCCAGTTCGCCGCCCTCTACCAGGCCTGGCAGGACTCGCTGAAAGAGGGCTGACCCCGCCCCTGCACGGGGTGCGAGTCGGTGCGCTCCGGTTAGGCGAGCGAAATATCGGCTATCAGGTTGCGTAGGAACGCCAGGCACTCGTCCAGCTGTTCGTAGCTGACGTATTCGTCAGCGGCATGCGCCTGGGCGATGTCTCCGGGGCCGACCACCACCGCGCTCATACCGGCGGCCTCGTAGATGCCTGCCTCGGTACCATAGGTGACCTTTTCGCCCGTGGGGTGCGCGCCCAGCCGCACGGCGTAGAGCGCGGCCTCGGATTCGGGCCCGCTGGCCAGGCCCGACAGCAACGTAACGATCTCCAGTTCGGCTCCGACCAGGCTCGCGTCGCTGGCCGGATCATCCGGCACCGCCGCTTTCATCTGCGCATCCAAGCGGGCTATCTCGGCCTCGATCTTCGCCACGATGGGCGCCACCTCGATCTCGGGCAGCGCACGGAACTCGAAGTTTAGTTCCACCAGCTCAGGCACCGTATTGCGGGCTATGCCGCCGCGCACCACGTTCACCCCGCCGGTGGTGTACGGCACCGGGTAGGCGTCGTCGCGCGGGCCGTTCTCGCGCAGTTCATCGACCACCTCCCGGTGGAAGAACTCAATGAACTGCGCGGCGTAGCGGATGGCGTTAAGCCCGCGCGGCAGCAGCGAGGAATGCGCCGCGATCCCGCGGAAGGTCGCGGTAAAAGAGTTCATGGACTTATGCGCCCCGATAGCGCGCATGTTCGAGGGCTCCCCCACGAATGCGATACGCGGGTGAATCCCCAGCTGTACAAGCTGGCCGACGAGCGCACGGGCACCGTCCGCCGTGACCTCCTCGTCCCAAGTCACGCCCACGTGAATAGGCTCGCGGAGCCGGGCCGACGCTATCTCCGGCGCTACGCAGGCTACGAGCGCCAGAAACGCTTTCATGTCGCATGCCCCGCGCCCGTAGATGCGCCCATCGCGCTCCGTCGGCATAAACGGCGGGGTGGTCCAGGCCTGCCCCTCCACGGGCACGCAGTCCGCGTGACCCGCCAGCAAGACGCCACCCTCCAGGCTGCCATCCGCGGCGGGGAAGCTCGCCACCAGGTTCGCCTTCGCTCCGTCGGGCTCCACGAAACGGTGCACCTGCGCGCCCGCCGCCGCGAAGGTGTCTTCCAGCAGCGCGATAACGGGCAGGGTGCCTTTCGCGGAGGTTGTATCTAGCGCCAACAGCGCGCTCACGGCGGCGCGCGGCTCGGTGGGGAGTGCAGTCATGCCACCAGGTTACGCCGAGCCTGAAGGAATGGGGCCGTAATGTTACGGCCCCATAGCTTCGGCTGTTTTAAGCCGCTTACCCGCTCCCCTGCGCGCCGCCCCGGCTATCAGTCCAGACCCGGCTACCCGTCGGGACCGGCTGCCGGGCGCTCTCAGGCGCGGTCGGCGCTGATGTCGGGCTGTACCGCGAGGTCCTGCGGGCTGGTGCGCGGGTCGATCTCCGCTCCCGACATGTAGGCGGCGCGCGCCAGCACGTTGGAGGCAACGGAGGAAACGATGATCAGGGCAAGCACCGTCAGTACGGCGCGGGCCAGGTAGAGCCAGGAGAAGCCGTCATAGGTGGTGTGGTAGATAAACGCCGCGCAAACGATCAGCGGGAGGCCGACGCCGGTGGCTACGCCGAGCACGTTGATGCGGGTGTAACCGTCACGCGCCCGGAACATGGCCACGGCCGATACCAGGGTGGCCAGCGCGCCGACTATGAGCAGCAGCGAAATGATGATGTCTATCAGCATGTTTAGCGCCTTCCACGGGTGAGGATGCGGGCAAGCGCGATGGTCGCGAGCACGCCCAGCAGGGACGCGATCAGGGTGGCGTCAATTACCACGGTGGAGGGGGTCAGGATTCCCAGGATCACCATGATGCCGATGGCGCAGAAGAACACGAGGTCGCCCACCACGGCGCGGCTCGCGCCGTCCTTGCTGGAGGCGATGCGCAGCAGGCCGAGCAGGATCGTGAACGCCAGCAGCACGATGGCGATCCCGGCGGAAATGGTCACGATCATGCTTTCTCCTTCGGGTCGTTCGCGTGCCGACGCTGGTATTCGTATTCGGCCTCGCGCGCCAGGCGCGCCCCCTCCTTGCCGCGAGAGGCCCGCAGCAAACGGTCCTCCATGTCGCGCAGGGAGGCGACTACGTCTTCGCGGCTGTCCGCGAACATGGCGTGCACGTAGAGGGTCGCCCCCTCTTCCGAGTTTCCGGAGGCCGTACCGAGCACCAGCGTGCCGGGGGTAATCGTGATCGACGAGGCGAGCGCGATTACCTCGAAATCGTAGGTTCCAGCCAGGTGGTATTCGATGATGGCCGGTTTGGTGGAGGTGCCGGGGGTGAACGCTTCCACGGCGATCCGCAGCGATCCCGCGACGATCTCACGCAGAATGAACAGCAGGTAACTGGCCCAGTAGAAGATACGCATTACTTACCGAGCACCACCTTCACGTAGGTATCGACATCTATCAGCGAGTGCGCCGCGGCCTGGAAGTAGGGCATGATCAGCCCGATTCCCAGGAACATCGCTACGGAGACACCCATCATCGCCACGCTGGGGGCGGCCAGGGAGAACGGAATACGTACCGTGTCGGGCAGCGGCACCGCGTCGCCTCGACCGCGCGATTCGTCGTCAGGCCGATAGGTTTCCATCGGCGCGCCCCAGGCGGTTGTGCGCCATACCTGCTGCAGCGCCAGCATGGAGCCGATGGACGCCAAAATTACCGCGCCGATCAGCACGTAGGCGGTGTCTATCCCCTGGGCGCCGACCAGCGGGGCGGTGGCTTTCGCCCCGGCCGCGTTGACGAGCGCCAGCTTGCCCCACAGACCGGAGGTGGGGGGCAGACCGACCAGCGAGAAGAAGCCGAGCGCTATCACGGTAATCACTACCGGATCGCGCCTGGCCAGGCCGCGAATGTAGTCGAGCCTGCCGGTGCCGTAGACGTGTTCGATCGCGCCGGTGCTCATCACAAGGGCCGACATGGTGACGATGTGGTGCACCATGTAGAGAATGCCTGCGGCGAGGGAGATCTCCGTCAGCAGCACCAGACCGATCAGGATGTGGCCGACGCCCGCCACCATCTGGAACGCCAGCGCGGAACGCAGCCAGCGCGACGCGGTGGTGGAGAACGCCCCGACCACCATGGTGACGACCACCAGCGCGGTGAATAGCCCCAGGAAGGGGATGCCGTCGCGGAACGTCACGGAGACAATCCGATACATCGCAACCAGCGCCACCTTGGTGTGCAGGGCGCTAAACAGGGCCATGATGCCGGCCGACGTGGCCGGGTAGGAACGCGGCAGCCAGCCGTGCACCGGCACCACACCGGCTTTCACGGCGAGCGCGAGCAGCACGATTCCGAGCGCCGCGGCGGTGACCGGGTTGTGGTTGCCCGCGCCGCTCAGCAGCGCCAGGTTGACGGTGCCCGCGGTGCCGTAGACCATGCCTACGCCGATCAGCAGCACGGTGGAAGTGAGCAGGTTTACCAGCACGAACATGCGGCCCACGCCGAGTCTGCGCCAGGTGCCGGTGACGGCGATCAGCGCATAGGACGGCATCAGCATGACCTCTACCCAGACGAACAGGTTGAAGAGGTCGCCGGTGAGCAGCGCCCCGTTCACGCCCGCCAGCAGCAGCAGGGTGAGCGCGGGGACGGCGCGGTAGCGGATCTCTCCGGTGCGGGTCATGAACCAGATCGCGGCCCCTCCCGCGAGGGAGGTGACCATCAGCATGAGCGCGGAGAAGCTATCGCTGACGAACGGGATCGCGATGCCCTCCACGTACCCGCCCACGTTGTGGGCGATTACCGGGGTTTCCTGGTGGGTGGCTAGGAGCCAGCCGCCACCGGCAAAGATCAGGGTCGGCACCAGCGTCAGCACCGCCAGCTGGAAGCGGCGCTGACGGAAGATGATGGTGAGGGCGGCCCCCGCCATCGGTATCGCTACGAAGAGCGGTAGTAGGACAGGGTTCATGATTCGTGCGTCTCCCCCGTGTTCGGGTGGTGGGCGACGTCGTCATTGTGGCCAATGACGGCGAGCGCCAGCATGAAGATGGTGACGGCGAGCGTGATCACGATGGAGGTAAGCACGAACGCCTGCGGGAGCGGATCTGCCATTTGCTGCGCCGAGGTGGCGTTGGTGAGCGGTTCCCCGCGCCAGCCGGGAACGCCCGTGACCAGCAGCATCAGGTTTACCGCGTGGCTTATCAGGCCCATGCCGAAGACGGCGCGCACCATGGAACGCTGCAGCATCAGGTAGACGCCGCCCGCCACGAGCACGGTTACGGTGAGGGAAATTATCATCAGCGGCCTGGCTCCTCGGGTCGGGTTCCGTCAGAAACATGGCTGGTGGAAGCGCCGACGCGGGCGCGCCGTTTGGCGACGCGGGCCTGCCAGCGTTTGCCGCGCACGGTACGTAGCGGGTGGGGCAGTTCGCCCTCGAACGCTTCGTCGGCGCGTTCCCTGGTCTGTTCTTCCCGACCGGTACGGTCCAGCAGGCCGGAGGTGCCGAGCAGGTTAAAGCTCATCATGACCAGGCCGAGCACGGCGAGGTAGACGCCGATATCGAACACCATGGAGCTAGAGACGTGCTCGGGGCCGATGTGGCCGTGCATGGCGTCGAGGAAGCCGGTTTCCAGGTATCCGGCCAGGCCGGTGCCGATGGCGATCAGGATGCCGAAGCCGATCAGCAGGATAGGCAGACGCGGCGGGCCGATCTGGCGATCTTCCGAGGTGGAAAGGTAGATCAGGCCGATGATCGCGGAACCGACGAGGGCCGCGATGAAGCCACCGCCGGGCGCGTTGTGGCCGCGCAGGAACAGTCCGAGCGAAATCAGAATCAGGATCGGGGTAAGCACCCGCACCATGAACTGCACGGCCGCCGCGTTGCCCCAGGCCGACATGATTGCGCGATGCGCGGGGCTGCCCTTGGGGCGCAGCGGGATCTCCGGTGCGGGCACGTAGTTGCGGTCCTCCTCCGGGGAGGGGTCCAGGAACTCGTGGCGCACGGTAGATAGGACAGCCACGATCGCGATACCGGCCATGCCGAGCACCGCGAGCTCACCCATCGTGTCGAAGGCACGGAACTCCACCAGGATCACGTTCACGATGTTGTGGCCGCCGGTGATGTCGTGGGCGTGGTTAATGTATTCGAGCGCCAGGTCGGAACGGCTGCGGCGCGCGGCGAACATGTAGGTGATACCGCCCGCCGCGAGACCGGCGGCAATGGCGATCACGGTGATGATGGGGCGACGCCGCCAGCCCGCCTTACCGAACGTGAGCGGGAGCTTCTGCAGCACCAGCATGATCACGATGACGGTGAGGGATTCGACGAGCAGCTGGGTGAGCGCCACGTCCGGCGCGCCGAGCGCCAGTATCTGCACGGTCACCACGATGCCTACCGCGCTCAGGGCAACGGTGGCCGACAGGCGCGAATCGGTGCTGCAAACCAGGAACACGGCGCAGCTGATCAGGACCAGCACGAGCAGGTCGATCGGCTGGTTCAGGTTCGGCTGTAGCGGTGCCAGGGAGCCGCGCACGGTCAGGAACGACGCCGCCACCAGCACGGTCAGGCTGACCACGATGGAGGCCAGGTGGCGCATCGGATCGTCGCTGGCGATCGGCTTGGCGAGCGCCCGGCCGAGTTTGCCGCTGAGCGTGTGCACGCCGTCGATTACGTCGGCACCCGTGAACAGGAACGGATTCTCTTCGCACCAGGCGAAGAAGCGGCCACGCACCAGGGTGAGCGCGATACCGGCGGTGACGATGATGAGCGTCAGCCCCAGTTCGGGGGTGACGCCGTGGAACAGCGCCAGGTGGACGCCGTGCCCGGCCTCGCCGTGCCCGCCGAATGCCGCGCGGGTGGCCTGCGCGATCGGGGTGTCCAGGACGCCGACCAGGATGCCGAGCGGCAGGCTGGCGACGATGGGCAGCGCGGCGGCGCCGAGCATGATCGGATCCACCGGGTGCAGGTCGCGTTCGGCCGCTTCCGCGCCGCCTCGGGCGTCAACGAAGCCGTTGAGCACGATCTTGGCGCAGTAGGTGAAGGTAAGGACGGAGGCGGCGGCGATGCCGAGCGCCACGGCCCAGCCCAGGGAGCTGCCGTAGGGTGAATCCAGCGCGCCCGTCAGCAGCGATTCCTTGGAAACGAAGCCGAGCATGGGCGGCAGGCCCGCCATCGAGGCGCAGCCCAGGATGGTGACGGTGAAGCTGACCGGCATGTAGCGGTAAAGCGCGGGAAGACGACGCAGATCGCGGGTGTGCGCGGTGTGGTCGATGACGCCAACCATCATGAACAGGCCCGACTTGAACAGGGCGTGCGCGATGGTGTGCAGCACGGCCGCCATAACGGCGATTTCGGTGCCGACGCCGATCACGGCCACGATCAGGCCTAGCTGGCTCACGGTCGAGTAGGCCATCAGCTTCTTCACGTCGCTCTGCTGCAGTGCGAACCAGCCGCCGATAAACGCCGTGACCAGACCCGCCGGGATCAAAATGGCGTGCCAGAGGTAGGTGTCGTGGAATGCCGGGGTGAAGCGCAGCAGTAGGAAGATGCCGGCCTTCACCACGGCCGCCGCGTGCAGGTATGCGGAGACGGGGGTGGCTGCCGCCATCGCGTCGGGCAGCCAGACATGGAACGGGAACTGGGCCGACTTCGTGCAGGCCGCGAGCGCCACGAGGGCTGCGATCAGGGCCGTGAACGCGGGATCGTCCGCCCACACGCTGGAGGTCAGGACCTCGTGCACGTTGCCGGTGCCGATCTTGCCGATCATCAGCCCGACCGCCGCGAGCAGCAGCAGCCCGCCGATGAAGGTGATCAGCAGGGTACGCATCGAGGGCGCTTCCCCACCCACCCCGGAGCGGGCGATCAGCAGGAAGGAGGCGAGGCTGGTCAGTTCCCAGCAGATGTACAGCAGCACCAGGTCGTTAGCGAGCACCAGGCCGACCATGGCCAGGGTGAACACGGCCATCACCAGGTAGAAGCTGAGCTGCGGCCCCTCATCCAGGTATTTGGTGGAATAGACGAACACGACCGCGCCGATGATGAGGGCGATCAGGGTGAATAGCACCCCGAGGCCGTCGGCGCGCAGCGCGAACTCCACTCCCAACTGGGGAATCCAGGGAACGCTGAATTCGGGGGTCTTACCGTTTAGGACTTCAGTGACGGCAGGCAGGAAGACGGCGGTCGCAACCAGGTAGAACGCAGCCAGCGGCCAACCCAGAGCGCGGCCCAACGGGCGCGACATCAGGGGCGTGAGTGCCACCGCTGCGGCTAGCACAGCAAGGGTCCAGACAAGGGTCACAGCCGCTCATCCTTCCGGCAGCCGAGGGGCATATTCGGGAAGGCAAGCATGGGGCGATACTAGCAAGTGCCTGCGGGGCTACCGCGAAAAAGTCCCGGGATCGGCGAATACTCACACGTCAGAGGTACTTTTTGCCTCTTCCGGGGAGGGATCTGCGGCCAGGAAAGCGTTAAACCAGCGGGCGCGCGGGTCCGCGTCTACAAGCAGGCTCTTCACGAACAGGGTCATGGGGACCGACAGCAGCGCGCCCGCCGCCCCCAGCACCCAAGACCAGAACATGACCGACAGGAACGAGACGGAGGCGTTGACCCCGACGGCCTTGCCGGTGACGCGCGGCTGCACCAGCCCCTGTAGGACCATCGCCACGCCGGTGCACACCGCGACCACCGCGACGGCGGTCGGCACTCCCTGCGCAAACAGGGCCATCAGGGTGGGCGGCACCATCGCGAAAATGAAGCCGATGTTCGGAATGTAGTTTGCGAGGAAAAGCAGTACGGCCCAGACGGCGGGCATGGGCACGCCCAGCAGCCAGAGGGCAACACCGTCTATCGCCGCCACGACGGCCCCGAACAGCGTGGTCACGATCCAGTAGGTGCGCACGCTGTGGGAGAAATCGAGCAGGGCCTCCGCGATTCCGGGGTGGCGTACCGCCACCGCCGAGAGCCTGTCGCGCAGGCTCAGGGAGTCGAGGGCGAAGAAGATCAGCACCGCCACCGCCGTGCCGAGCAGGCCGCTCACGCTGCTTACGGAACTGAGCGCCTGGTTCAGCACCCCCATGATGTTGGAGGCGTCGAACTTAGATACCCAGTCGTTTATCTGTTCCTGGCCCATCCCGAGCCTGCCGAGCTGGTCGAAGATGTCTGATAGCAGGGCGTTAAACTCACCGGAATATTCGGGCAGCTTCGCCACCAGCTGCGCTATCGCCCAGCCGATGATCGCGAAAAAGGAAAACAGCGCCACCAGCACGAGCATCATGTTTAGCAGGGCCCCGAAAATTACGGGGACCCCCCGCTTGGTGAAGAACGCGCCCACCGGGTGCACCGCGATCAGCAGGTTAAGTGCCAAAAACACCGGCACGATCAGCGGGGCTGTCTCCTGCATTCCCTGTAGGGCCAGCCAGGCTGAGGCCATGCCGACCAGCAGCAGCAGGGCGCGCGGAATGAGCGGTGCGCTCTGCGCCGCCTGCTCCTTAGTCACCGGAGGTTTCTTCTTTCTGGCTGGACTTCTTTTTCTTTTCCAGATCCGCCGCGACGTCCTCTACGTAGACGTAATCGCTGCGGTCGGGGCGCTCGTATCCCTGTTCCGGCGGGCGGGAGGGAATCTCAATCTTCTTCGGTTCGATGAACTCCCACGGGATCCGGTGCAGGATGTCATTGATGACGTTGATGCGCGAGCGCTTCTTGTCCTCGCTCTCCACCGTGTACCAGCGCGCCCAGGGGGTGTCGGTCGCGGCGAACATGGCGTCCTTCGCGCGGGAGTAGTCCTCCCAGCGGCTGATGGATTCGACGTCCATCGGGGAGAGCTTCCAGCGGCGCATCGGATCCTCTGCGCGGGAACGGAAGCGCGCCTCCTGTTCCTCGTCCGACACGGAGAACCAGTATTTGATCAGGCGAATACCGTCCTCTACCAGCATGCGCTCGAAGTCGGGGGCCTGCCGCAGGAAGCGGTGGTACTGCACCTCGTTGCAAAAGCCCATGACGCACTCAACGCCTGCGCGGTTGTACCAGGAACGGTCGAAGATGACGATTTCCCCGGCGGCGGGCAGGTGCTGGATATAGCGCTGGAAGTACCACTGGGTTTTTTCTCGCTCGGTGGGCGCGGGCAGCGCCACGATCCGGCAGTGGCGGGGGTTCAGGTACTGGGTGATCCGCTTAATCGCGGAGCCCTTTCCTGCCGCATCGCGCCCCTCGAAGATCAGGCAGACCCGCTCTCCCTTTTCGATCACCCACTGCTGCATGGCGACGAGTTCGGCCTGCAGGCGCGCAAGCTCCTTCTCGTAGCGGTCCTTATCCAGCTTGGGAGGCTTACCGGGTATCAGCTGATCGTTGCGTGACATGGCTAAAGATTAACCCACCCGCGCCCCCTGCGGGGTGTGCGCTTTACCGCCCCGCCGGTTTTACGAACGGGAAGGAAAGCACCTCGCGAATGTTCGTGTCGGTCAGCAGCATAACCAGCCTGTCCACGCCGATACCGAGCCCGCCCGCCGGGGGCATGCCGTTTTCCAGCGCGTCCAGGAAGTCCTCGTCGATCTCCATCGCCTCCGGGTCGCCCGCGGCGGCCTTGAGGGACTGTTCGGTGAGGCGGCGGCGCTGCTCCAGCGGGTCGGCCAGTTCCGAATAGGCGGTGCCGATCTCCATACCGTTGGCCACCAGGTCCCAGCGCTCCACCAGGCCGGGGGCGCTGCGGTGCGGGCCCGTCAGGGGCGACGTTTCCAGGGGGAAATCGGTGTAGAAGGTCGGCTGGATGGTCTTTGGTTCGACCAGTTCGCCGTAGAGTTCCTCGATCAATGCTCCCGGCCCCATGTCGTCACGCACGTGGATTTCGTGCTTGCGTGCCAGGCAGAGCAGGTCCTCGAAGTCAGTTTCCAGGCTGATCGGCATACCGACGGCTTCTGACACCGCATCGCACACGCTCACCGTGCGCCACGGGCCGGAAACGTCGGTCAGCTTCGCCGCCGCAGAATCATCGTGCACGTCGGAAAGCGGCAGCAGGGGGGAGCCGTAGAGGGCGGTCGCGGCGGCCTTGATCATGCGTTCGGTCAGGTGGCGCATGACCGTGTAATCCGCGTACGGCGCATAAGCTTCCAGGGCCGTGAACTCCGGGTTGTGGGTAGCGTCGGCGCCCTCGTTACGGAAGTTGCGCCCAATCTCGAAGATCGGGCCAAGCTGCCCGACCAGCAGGCGCTTCAAGTAAAGTTCCGGCGCGATGCGCAGCGTCAGGTCCATGCCGTAGGCGTTAATGTGCGTGCGGAACGGGCGCGCGCTCGCGCCGCCGTGCACCACGTTCAGCATCGGGGTTTCCACCTCTATGTAGCCCTCCCCCGCCAGGAAGGAGCGCACGGCGGAAACCACCTTGGCGCGCGCCACCAAAAGGCCGGCCTCGCGCGGGTGCACGATCAGATCCGTGGAGCGCCTGCGTAGGCGGCTCTCCGGATCGTCGAACGCGGTGAACGGGATCGGCTGCAGCGCCTTGGCCGCCATCACCCAGTTGCGCGCCAGCAGGGACCTTTCGCCGCTGCGGGAACGTCCGCAGTGGCCTTGCACCTGGAGCAGATCGCCGGTGTCAACCAGTCTTTGCAGCAACCGCAGGCTGTCGGCCCCCAGGCGCTCACGTTCCGCCACCACCTGAATGTTGCGCCCACCGTAGGTGAGGCCGACGAAGCTGATCCCGCCGTGGTGGCGCAGGTAGCGCACCCTGCCCGCCAGGGTGAAGCGGCGCGGCCGCTGCCCGCGGCGCTGGGGCTGGCGCAGAGCATCCCATACCTCGCCGAACGAGTCCGGGGCGGCCAGGCCAATCGGGTAGGGTTCCATGCCCGCCTCGCGCAGCGCGAGGGCATGCCGCACGCGGTGCCGGGACTGGTCGGAGCGGCGCGGCTCCAGGCTTGCCAGGTCTATCTTGCGGCGCGAAACCTCTTCGGCCTGGGCCAGCTGGCTCGCGCTCAGGCGTTCCCCGCCGTCCCCGGAACGCAGGAACGGCACGGGCACAAACCCCTCGGCGATACCCGCCGCGAAAGCCACCCTCACGAACGAGAGCGAACCGTCGAAGCAGAGGTAACGCGGCACCCATTCCGGGTGATACTTCTGGTTTGCCCGGTAGAGGCTTTCTAGCTGGAAGAAGCGATCCAGCCTGCCGAGCAGGCGGGAATTGAAGCGCGTGAACGGGCTGGCCCCCAGCCGCTGCGCCTCCTCGAATATCCCCCTGAACATGGCAAAGTTCAGGCTGACCTCGGTTATCCCGTGGTCCGGGCCGTCCTCCAGGAGGCTCGCCACCATAAGTTCGTTCACGCCGTTCGGTGCCTGCGGGCTGCGGCGCATCAGATCCAGGGAGGCGCCGGTGCGGCCCCAGGGAACGAACGACAGGAAGCCCTGCATCTCTCCCTGCTCATCGTGCGCGGAGACCAGCACGCAGTTGCCGTCGGCGGGATCGGCAAGCCTGCCGAGAGCCATCGAATAGCCGCGCTCCGGGCCGCCCTCGCGCCATTCGTCGGTCAGCCTGACCAGTTTCGCCATCTCCGGCTCAGAAAGCTCGCTGTGTCGGCGAATCTTCACGCTCATCCCGGCCTTGCGGGCGTGGTTTACCGCGCGGCGCACCGGCGTCATGGAGGTGTTGGCCAGATCGAAACGGGAGCTGTGCAGGATGGCTTCGTCGCCCATCGGGAACACCTGCAGGCCGGCGTCGGCCCAGGCGCGGGCGCTTTTTTCACCGGAGGAAATCACTGCGGGGACCCAGCCGTAGCGGCGGGCGCGGTTCATGAACTCCGCGATCGCGGCGGGCCAGGCCGAGGCGGGGCCGACGGGATCGCCGGAGGCCAGCGCCACCGAACCGATCACCCGGTAGGCGATGGCCGCCCTGCCGTCGGGGGAAAAGATCAGGGTCTTGTCGCGGCGGGTGGCGAAGTAGGAGAGCGAATCTAGCTGCCCGTATTCCGCGAGCAGGGCGCGCAGCGCCACCTCTTTTTCGCCCGTCCACTGGGTGGCGCGGCGGGAGGAACGCATGAATACGTAGGCGGTGAGGAAGATAGTCAGGCCCACCAGCATGCCGGAAACCCCACGGATCCAGTGCGGCACGCCCTTGATGTCCTGCAACGGGCCATCCACCAGGCCGAGCGCTCGCGCCACCGCGTTGGAAAGGATGCGCCAATCGAAGATTGCCGCCCCGCCGGTCAGCATCACCAGCACGTGCGTCACCGCCACGCTGATTACGAAGCCGGTAACGAAAACCCCGGTCGCGAGCAGCAGGGAGCCGGGGCTAAGCCTGGCCGGGAAGCGGCTACGCACCCACCAGGCGAGCCAGAGCAGCGCGCCGGAGATCAGGATCAAAATAATGTTTTGCACTACCTCCCCGAGAACATCAGGGTCGCTTTGCAAAAGCTTCAGCGGGGGAAGTTCGGAATCCAGGAATATCAGCAGGATGAGCAGCGAACTCACAAAAATCCCGAGCAGCTGGAAGAGGGCCACGAAGATAAGCGCCACGCACTTGCGGCGCAGCAGCGCACCCGAAAGCAGCGTCAGCAGGGCGACCGACACCAGGGAGGGACTGAGGGGAACGTTTAGGCCCGTGAAGAGGATTTCTATCAGGCTCTGTCGCGGACCGTAGGAGCGGCGAAACAGCAGCAGAAAAACCGACGAGATAGCGGCGAATGTGTACGTCCACACTATGACCCGAGCCCAGGTTTCCCTGCGTCCCACGGTGACTGAGCTCGAGGCATCCCCGGACATACTGCGGCTCCTTATGCGCGTAACTTTATTCGGGTGCTCCCCGCACAGTCCGGGGAGCACCTGACAGTAGTTTACGCGCGCGAAACCCGGGCTACCTGAATGGCTCCCAGCAGGCCGAGGACCAGGAAGAATACCGCCCCAAAGATAGCCACTCGGCTCGCGTCAGTGAACATTGCATCCAGGTTCGCGAGCAGCGCGCCGGGAACGTGCTGGGCGCGCAATCCCTGGAGCGCGGAACCCGCGCTGTCGTGCACGGCCTTGGCCATCGCGGCCTCGCGCCCGGTGAACCCCGCCCCGATCCGGGAGATGGTGCCCGCGAGCAACGCCCCGGCCACGGACGCCCCGATAGCGCTGCCGATCTGGCGGGCAGTGGACTGGGTGGCTGACCCCTGACCGGACTGGTCCGTGGGAACGTCGGCCAGGATGGTGCTGGTGAGCTGCGCAGACGCGATGCCAAGGCCGAAGCCGTAAACCACCAGCAGCAGGGTGACTGCCGCCAGGGAACCGTCGGGCCGCAGGATGAAAGCGAGCACGCCCAGGCCTACCACCTCAAGGAACAGGCCGAGCACTACCGTTAACGGCGCACCCAGACGCCCGGCTATGTGGCGGGCGGCAGCGCCCGAGACGAACGCGCCGCAGGCCATGGCCACCAGCACCAGGCCCGCTTGCAGGGTGCTGAGCGCGCGAACGTTCACCAGGTACAGCGGCAGGATGAAGATCAGCCCGAATTCGCCCACGGCAACCGCCATCGCGGTCAGGTTGCCCCAGCGGAAGGTGGGGATCCTGAACAGGGTGAGGTCGAGCAGCACCTCGCGGACGTTGCGCGCCAGGTACTTCTCCCAGGCCAGGAAACAGGCGAGCAGGGACACGCCTATAAGGAGCACCGCCGGCACGATGGAAAGCCCGGCGGGGCCGTGAATTTCCCTGCCGAAGATTTCCAGCGGCAGCTTCTCCCGCCACCAGCCGAGCGAGGTCGATTCGATGATGCCGAACACGATCAGCCCGAACGCGCCACCGCTGAGCAGCGCGCCGGGGATGTCGAGGGAATGCCCACGGGTGCCCGACGCGGAGGGATCGGCCTGCGCGCGGGTGTTTGCCACCCAGGCGAGCGCGCCGACAACGATGAGCAGGCCCAGGGGCAGGTTCACGTAGAAGATCCACCGCCACGAAAACGAGGTGGTGAGCCAGCCACCGAGCAGCGGCCCCACCGCCGCAGCCCCGGACATGACCGCGCCCCAAATACCGAATGCGGCCGCGCGTTCCTTACCGCGGAAGGTGGCGTTCACGGTGGAGAGTGTGGAGGGCATGATGAGCGCCCCGCCGATGCCCTGCACGAAACGCGCCATGATCAGGCTGCTTGCCCCGGTTGCCAGGCCAGCCCACATGGAGGAACCGACGAACAGGAAGATGCCGATGATCAGCATGGTGCGCCGCCCGAAACGGTCCCCGAGACGCCCGGAGAGCAGCAGGAGGGCGGAGAAGATAACGGCGTAGAGGGAGTTGACCCACTGCGCGTTGGTGATGCTGAGTTTCAGGTCGGAGATGATGTCGGGCAGCGCGACCGAAACGATCGAGCCGTCTAGCACTATCAGCGACAAGCTCAGAGCCAAAACCCCGAGCGCCTTCCAGCGGCGGGGGTCTGCCTGGGGAGCCTCGCTCCCCGGTTGCTTATTCATTGCTAGATCTGCCATGTAATTATTTTATGACGCACTGTCAGAAAAAGAGCCAACGAGAATCCACCCAATGTTGTCTGCTTGGTTACAGGGTGCATTGGTTATAGGGCGCAGCCAGGGAAGGCTTTCGCTGTTGCCGACCGGTGCGCGGCGGACGATACGGACCACCATCAGAGGGCCGTCTGCCTGCGCAGCACCGCGGGGCGCATGATGTCCAGGTCAACGTTCCCGGCGATCCCCGGCACGCGGGCCTTGAAAGTTACCTGCCAAATCGCGTGTTCACCCTCCGGACGATTATTGGCGTAGTACCACTGGGGCCTCTCCACCTCGGCGGGTGTGCCGTAGGCGTTGCGCCAGGGCTGGGAGGTGTAGACGACGACCCTCCTACCCCAGGCGCGCTCGACCAGCTTCACGAAAGTGTCCACTTCCGCGTTCACCTTTTCCCCGGGCGGCCGGGCATCGCACACGCCGTCAAACTCGAGATCGACCACCGGGGGCAGGGAGTCTTCCACCACGGGCACGGTCTCGAGGAAGAAACGAGCCTGATCCAGGCCGGAGGAACACAGCGTGAAGTAGTGGTATGCGCCGACGGTTATCCCGTGCTTGCGCGCCCCCTCCCAGTTTTGGGCGAAGTGGGCGTCGGTAAAGCCGACGCCCTCGGTGGCCTTGAGGTAGGCGTAGGTGACGCCGGAATCCGCCACCCACTTCCAGTTGATTTCTTCCTGGTGATTGGAGACGTCGATCCCGAGCACCTCACCGGGGGCCAGCTTTATGCCGCGCGGGAGCTGCTGCCGGATCTCCGAGCCGGGAGGGTTCTCCTTCACGACCATCGCCTTCGGGTTCGCCGGTTTCCAGTTCCTGCCTATCGGCACGCCGTCCCCCAAAACCTGCACCGGGGCGGCCTGATTTGCTTCGCCGGGGCCGCTAAATAGCGATACCACCAGAGATATCAGGTAGAAAATCAGGCTGATGAGCAGCAGCAAGATCGCCAGCGCCACGATGCGGCGCCGGCGATAGATCTGTTCCCGTGTGTAGCGCGGCACAGGGGAAGTCTACGGGAGCGCCACTCTACTTTTAACGCCTGGGGCACTTACTTTTAACGTCTAGGTGCACTTTCTGCGGCTATTTCTAAGCCGCTTACGCCCAGGTGCACTAAGCGCTACGAAAACGCCGTTTAACCCCCAGAAAGTGCACCTGAACGTTAGGGGTAACCAAAAGTGCACCCAGGTGTCAGGCTCGCGCCCCTCCGTCGCGCACCCCTCCACCACCCTCAACACACAAGCCCGCCCATCACGCCTACCAGGGGGTAATCACACCGTTGTAGTAATCCCCAGCAGTGGAAAACCTTGTGGAAAACTGGGGAAAGGTGGGCATAACCGACCTTTTAACGCACATCCAACCCCCTCGGCGACCGCAGATTACCCACAGCGGAAGGCGTTACCCACACGCTATTTGGAGCCACTCAAAGAAACCCCAGGAACAGGGGTTTTCGCTGGTCGTACAGGTGTTCGGGCTGTCATTACACTGTCACCAGCAAAACTACACTCGTGTAATTTGTCCCCACCTGTGGATAACCTTGTGAATAAACCGGGTAACCATGTGCAGATAGTGCAAATCTTGTGGAAACTTAGGGGATTGTGGATTAGTTCTGTTTCCAGACACCTGTGGACGACACTCCCGACCGCGTAGCGGCACACCTAGCGCCGCCGCTGTCCACAGCGCGGCCGCCAACGGTCGGTAAGTTACGGCTACGCCTCGCTGCCGCCCCGCAACCGCGCATCGCCAACCCCATCCCCCACGGCGAGCGCCTCCCGCGCCGCAATCGCCAGCGCCCGGCCGCTCACCAGCAGATCCAGATCAGACTCCGCGGGAACGTGCACGAACCCGGCGCGGCAGCCCTCGGCAACGCCGTGTAGCAGCAGGTAGAGCAGGTCGTTACACACGTAGGTGCCCGCGTGATAGGAGAGGCTGGCGGGAATGTCGGCGCGCCCCAGGGCGGCCACGATCGCCTTGCACGGCAGGGTGGAGAAGTGGGCGTCCGGACCGTCGGCCACGATTCTTTCGTCCAGCGGCTGCGCGCCCGCGTTATCGGGAATGCGGGCATCGCGCAGGTTGATGCCGATTCTCTCCGGCGTAACGGCTTTACGCCCGGCGGCCAGTCCGGCGGCGATCACCACCCTGGGCTTTTCCGTTTCCACCAGCCGCAGCAGTTCCCGCGCGGCGACGCCGAACTCCACGGGCAGTTCTTTGGCTTCGGCCCGGATCCCCTCTCCGGAAAGCAGTTTCGCGGCATATTGGGCCGCGCTCCAGGAGGGGTTGCTGGCGTCTCCGCCGAAAGGCGCGAAACCGGAAAAGAGAACGTCTAGGGCCATGCCCCCAGGGTACGCCGCGCGCCCTATCGGGCCGGGTAGCCTGCGACTAAAAGATTCCCAGAGCTATGGAACGACCCAGTACCACTAGCAGCATTGCGGCGGGGATCACCACGAGCAGCAGCGCGTGCAGCACGTTCGTCTTTACCGCCGCAGCCCGCCTATCGCCACCGGGCCGCACCGCCACCCGCGTCTTTATCAGCAGCCAGGTGATAAGTGCCCCGGCGGCCAGACCGCCCAGGTGCGCCTCCCAGGCGATACCGGGAATGAACAGGGGAATCGCCAGGTTTATGCCCAGCAGCAGCATGATCGACTGCACGTCCTGACGGGTGCGGTAGGCGACCACGAACATGGCCCCGAACAGGCCGAACACGCCACCGCTGGCACCCACGGCGGAGCGCAGCCAAGAGGTTCCCTCGATGGGGTCGCTCAGCAGCATGAACGTGGCGTTACCGACGATTACCGATGCCAGGAACAGCGCCAGGAAACGCCAGCGGCCCATCACCGGCTCCAGGCTGTTGCCCAAAATCCAGAGGGCGTAGCCGTTAAACAGGATGTGGGCGATGCCGCCGTGCAAGAACGCGGCGGTGAGGAAGGTCCAGGGTTCCTCAAGCGCAAACACGGGCGAAAATGCGCCGTATTGCAGCAGGAAATTGCCGAAGCCGACGCTTTGCAGTACGAAAACCGCCCCCATGATCCCGAGCAGCACGATTGTGACCAGGGGGTTTCCGGGGGTGAGCAGGGAACCGAAAATGGTGCGCGGCAGGGCCTGCGGCGCAGCGGAAACGCAATCGGGGCACTGCACGCCGACGGCTGCGGGCCGGTGGCAGTCGATGCAGACCGGCTGCTGGCAGCGCTGGCAGCGCACGAAGCTCACGCGGTCGGGGTGGCGCCGACAGGTCGGGGAACCCGCACCGTTACCTGCCGGGGGCACCTGTTCACCGGCTCCCACGCCAAACTGGGGGCTACCTCCGGGCACGCCCGGCGCACCGTACGTCGGCCTGCTCCCGCCCGCTTCGCCGTAACCGTAAGTTCCGCTCTGACCGGGGGAAACCGGTCCGGGAGCCGACGGCGTGCCGGGGTACGGGCCGGGAGTAAACGAGGTACCTTCCGGCTGCTGTCCGTTGCCGAAATCGGGAAGCGAAGGGGGCTGGCTCATTCCTTATGTCTACACGATCTAGGCCGGACACGAAAACCGCGTGCGGGAAAGGCCCCGCCCCGGATCGGGCGTGAGCACCAATCTGGCCGCAAGGAATCTGATCACGGTAGAAAGCGTTAGCAAAGCGGAAGGCCCCGCATTAAGCGGGGCCTTCCGTCCGGGGTCACGGCCACGCCTTCGCGGGCCGATCTCCTAACGTCTTTTCGCTGACGCTTACTTCTCGATGGTGACCGAGTTGATGGTGACGTCCTCCAGCGGACGGTCACGCATGTCGGTGTTGGCGGAAGCGATCGCGTCAACCACGCGCTTCGACTCTTCGTCGGCAACCTCACCGAACACGGTGTGCTTGCCCATCAGGTGCGGGGTGGGGGCAACCGTGATGAAGAACTGGGAGCCGTTGGTGCCTGCGGGGCGACCGGTCAGGGCGTTCATGCGCTTGCCCGCGTTGGCCATGGCCAGCACGTAGGGAGCGTTGAAGTCCTTTTCCGAGATCTCGTCATCGAAGGTGTAGCCGGGGCCGCCGGTGCCGGTGCCCAGCGGGCAGCCGCCCTGAATCATGAAGCCGTCGATAACGCGGTGGAAAACCAGGCCGTCGTAGAACGGGCGGGAGGTCTTTTCGCCCGTCGCCGGATCGGTGAACTCCTTTTCGCCGGTGGCAAGGCCAGCGAAGTTAGCTACGGTCTTGGGGGCGTGCTCCGGGAAAAGCTCCATGCGGATATCGCCTGCGGAAGTATGAAGGGTTGCAAACATGCTTCAAGTGTTACACACGGAAACATTTTTAGGGCAGGGCCTGTGAATAACCGGGGGAATTAGCGGGCTGTGCCTAAGCGTGGCCGACATTTCCTCTTCCCCGTACGCGAGCGCCTGCCAGCCGTTATGTCGGCACTTAAAAACCGGACGCAAGCGCACCTAAAAAGTAAGCCAAAAGAGAACATGTTTCCGAGTGTTACCTGCACACCTGTACGTGGATCGCCCGGTTCACGGTAGGCTGGTGGGGTGTAATACCGCACGCGTACTCGCCTTATCCGCGAGTACGGATCCACTTTTCGGAAGGGGAACACCATGGTGTTCACGCGTAAGAAGACCAAGGCACTGCAGGACACGAAGAAGGCTGCCGAGCAGGTCGAAAGCACCCTCGATAAGGCGCTGGCGAACGTTCGCCCGCTGGTCGAGGAAGGCGCTAAGGAAGTTAAGGAGCGCGCTACCGATCTTTACGAGCACTACAGCCCGACCGTGAAGGACGCCCTCCAGAAGCAGAGCGGCAAGGTCCAGGATCGGGTGCAGGACATCGCTGCGAAGGCGAAGCCGCAGGCGCAGAAGCTGCGCGAGGACTTCGAGACCGACTACCTGCCGCGTGCAAAGAAGACCTACGGCGCGACCGAGGCCACCGTTAACGCGGCCGTGGCAGCCGCCGTCGATGCTGCGCGCAAGGAATGGGACAAGGGAGCCAAGGACATCCAGGCTGCCGCCGTCACCCCGGCAAAGAAGAAGGGCGGGTTCGGCAAGTTCCTGTTCCTGCTCGTGCTCGGTGCCGCCGGTGCCGGTGCCGGCTACCTGGCCTGGAAGAAGAGCCAGCCCGTCGAGGATCCGTGGGCACCGCCCGCCGATTTCGCGCGCGCCCACTACCCGGCCGCTGACGATAAGTCGGCCACCGAGGTAGCGGCAGCCGAAGCCGCCGACCTGGTCGAGTCCCTCACCGAGGGCGAGGATCCGGCCGAGTCCGAGGACGCCGAAGCGGGCAAGAAGAACACCCACAAGGGCGAGAAGAAGAACTGACTCCTTCTGCCTTTCCTACCTGGCCAGGACAACCCAGCTAGGCCTGGACAGCCCAGCTAGGTAGGTGACGTGCGACGGCGGTACCCGCGAAGGGTGCCGCCGTCGCCGTGTCTGCACCCACACCCATCGCCCGCTTATCTATCCACGGTGGCCCGTTAATGCCTACATTCCCGTCCCGCCCCGCCCGCACAAGTGCCGACGCCCAGCAGCCGCCGCTGCCCCGGCCCGGCGCACCGCTGCGCACCGAAAGGCTGCTGCTCACCAACGTTGCGGCGAGCGATCTGGAGTTCCTGACGCGCCTGCACAGCGATCCGGCGGCGTTTGCGCACGACACGACCCCGCCGCTGACCTCCCCCGCGCAGATGGCGCACGTAATGGAACAGTGGGAGGAGCGCCGCCTGGCGGGCGGGTGTGGATACGCGCTCGTCAGCCTGCCCGGTGCCGACTCTCCCGTACCGATCGGCGTGGCGGGACTGAAAACCCTGCCCCTGAACGGCGAGGACGTGCTGAACCTGTACGTACGCATCTCCCCCACGCACTGGCGCAAGGGGTATGCCCGCGAGGCCCTGCGGGCGCTGCTTTCCCAGGTGGATGAGGCTTTTCCGGGGAAGCGGGCAGTGGTCGTGACCGACGCGGGAAACGCCCCCATGCGTGCGCTGTCGGCCAGCTTGGGATTTCACGAAACAGACGAGCAGGAACCGGGCTTCGGCGCTCCCCATGTAATCGCGCAGCGTTTCTGCGGCGCGGGCCGCTACGCGCCCTCCCCCAGCGGGGACCTGCACCTGGGGAACCTGCGCACCGCCGTGCTGGCCTGGCTTTTCGCGCGGCGCGAGGGCCGACGCTTCGTGATGCGGATCGAGGATCTGGACCGGGTGAAGCCGGGTGCGGCCGAACGGCAGCTAGAGGATCTGTCGGCCCTGGACGTGAACTGGGACGGGCCGGTGCTTTATCAGTCGAGCCGGGCCGACGCCTACCTGGGAGGTGCTGGCCGACCTGACCGGGCGCGGGCTTTGCTACGAGTGTTACTGCACGCGGGCCGAGATCCTGGCGGCCCCGAGCGCGCCACACGCGCCTCCCGGCGCCTACCCCGGCACCTGCCGCGAGCTGGGGGCGTCCCAGCGCGAGGCGGGCCGGGCCCGCATGGCTGAGCTGCGTCGCAGCCCGGCGCTGCGGCTGCGGGCTGACGTGCCCGCGCACACCGTTTATGACCGTTTCGCGGGCCGCTACACGGGCCAGGTGGACGATACGGTGCTGACGCGCGGCGACGGCGTGGTGGCTTACAACCTGGCCGTGGTGGTCGATGACGCTTTCCAGGGGGTGGGGCAGGTGACGCGCGGTGACGACCTGCTCAGTTCCGCGCCACGCCAGGCCTGGATCGGTTCCCTGCTGGGGGGCGCGGCCCCCGAATACGTGCACGTGCCGCTCGCCCTGAACGGCGAGGGAAAGCGGCTGGCGAAGCGTGACGGCGCGGTGACGCTGCGGGAGAGGCTGGCGCGCGGGGAGAGCCAGGCCGACGTGATCGGGCTGATCGCTACCTCGCTCGGCTATCCCGGAGTGCGTTCGCTACCGGAGCTGCTGGGCGTGTTTGACCCGGCCACGATGCCGCGCAAGCCGTGGATCGTGAGCGGGGAATAGCGCGGCGGCGAAAAGCGCGCCGCGCTAGGGCTTTAGTGCTTCAGCTCCGTGCTGTCGGCGCCCTCGGCGGCCTCTTTCGGGCCCCACAGGAACGAGGCGACCGTGGCAACCACGATGCAGCCGATGATCACGCCGAGCGAGGCCAGGGTGGGGATCTCGGGGATCCACAGCATGTTCTGGCCACCGTTGATGAACGGCAGGGTGTTTTCGTGCAGCGCGTGCATGATCAGCTTGACGCCGATGTAGGCCAGGATCGCGGCCAGGCCGTAGTGCAGGTACACCAGGCGGTTCATTAGGCCGCCCAGCAGGAAGTAGAGCTGGCGCAGGCCCATCAGGGCGAACAGGTTCGCGGTGAACACGATGAACGGGTCCTGCGTAATGCCGAAGATTGCGGGGATCGAATCAAGCGCAAACATGACGTCGGTCAGGCCGATGGTGAGGAACACCAGCAGCATCGGCGTCCACATCTTCTTGCCGCCGACGCTGGTGCGCAGCTTGTTGCCGTCGTAGTCCTTCGTGACCCGGATGTGCTTCTTCAGCCAGGTCGTGATGAACGAATCTGCCTGTTCGTCGGTGTCGTCCTCGCCCTTGATCTGCTGGTAGGCGGTGTAGAACAGGAAGATGCCGAAGATGTAGAACAGCCAGGACAGGCTGTTGATGGCGACAGCGCCCACCACGATGAACAGGGCGCGGGCGATCAGCGCGATGATGATGCCCACCATCAGCACTTCCTGCTGGTATTTACGCGGCACCGAGAACTTCGCCATGATCACGATGAACACGAACAGGTTATCGACGCTGAGGGCGTACTCCGTGAGCCAGCCGGTCACGAACTTACCGGCCACGTTCCAGCCGCTCACGTAGACCAGGACCAGCGCGAACGCGAGGGCCAGACCCACGTAGAAGGTGATCCAGGCGGTACATTCCTTCATCGAAGGCTGGTGCGGGCGCTTCACTACGAGCGCGAGATCCGCAAGCAGGATCAGGAGGAGTACCGACAGCGATACGACCTCAAAACTCATGGACAGTGAACCCATTTGTGGGGACCTCTCGACGAAGCGGGCTGATGCGGGCGGCTGACGCGAACGGCGCAGCGAAAGAATGGATACCAGGTTAACCCGGAAACCGGAAAAAGCCGCTGCCAGGGCGTTTGTTGCGAGCGATATCGCGCTGACGGAGCGGATATCGCAGTGTGCGGCCCCGGCTACGTCGGCCCCTTAACGTCTGGGTGCACTTTCCGCAGGTAACTCCCTCCCCTTAACGTCTGGGTGCACTAACTGCTAAGAAAACGGGGTTTAACCCACCAAAAGTGCACCCAAATGTAAGGGCCAACCAAAAGTGCACCCGAACGTAACGTCGGCCCTGCCCCTCACGCCCATTACCCCCATCCCCTCGCCTTCCCCCGCTGCGGCTCCATCCGGCCAGCGCCCCCCCACTACCGCAACGCATAGCCCGGCCCCCTCCGCCCCCGCAGCGGCCCCAAAACTTTTTCCCGTTATGTATGCACGTTTACAGAACTACCCCCGCCACCCTCCGTAGGTTGAACCCACTACATAACCGCCCCTAGAGGAAGAAGTACTTCATGAACAGTAACGACACCTGCACCAATAACCTCACCCCGACCCCCGCTAAGCTCGCCACCGCAGGCTTGGCTGGCGGCGCCGCTGGCGGCCTCGTCTTCGGCATCATGATGGGCATGATGGGCATGTTCCCGATGCTCGCCAGCATGATCGGATCGTCGTCGGCCATCGTTGGCTTCCTGATGCACATGATGATTTCGCTGATCTTCGGCCTGATCTTCGCGTTCGCCGCCTGGCGTTTCCTCGGCTGCGTCAACATGACCGCCGTTTCCGGCATCGTTTACGGTTTCATCACCTGGATCGTGGGCCCGCTCGTAGTGATGCCCGCGATGATGGGGATGCCGCTGTTCATGATAGGCCAGGCCAGCCTGATGTCCCTCATGGGCCACATCATCTTCGCGGTGGTTGCCGCGTTCGTTACCCGCGCGATGCTGGCTCGCCGCTAAAGCGTAAGACTCGTCGGCCCGGCAAGGCACTTCCCCGCCGGTCGGGCCGACACCCAACCTCACGCTTTCTCCTTACCCCCGCATAATGAGGCATTATGTGGGGGTGAATGCTTCCCATCCCAGCCCCGCCGGGTTTCCCTGCCTCAACCAGGTTGATCTGTTTCGCGATCTGACTCCGGAAGAAATGATGGAGTTCGCCGCGATCGCGCCCCGCCGCGAATTTGCGCGCGGCGAACTGCTGTTCAACCAGTCCGACCCGGTCGAATCACTGTTTATCCTCAGCAGCGGCAGGGTGCGCGTGTTCCGCGTCAGCGAGGACGGCAAAGCCCTCACCATCTCGATCCTGCAACCGGGCGCGGTGTTCGGTGAAATGGCCCTGGTCGGTCAGCGCATGTACGGCAATCACGCGGAGGCGCTGGAACATTCCGAGGTTTGCACCCTCAGTTCCGCCGATGTGGAGCGTTTTCTGCTTTCCGATCCCCGCATTGCCGTGCGCATCTCGCACCTGCTCGGGGAAAGGGTGGCAGACCTGGAAACTCGCCTGGCCGACGTTGCCCTACGCTCCCTACCCGCCCGGGTTGCCACACTGTTGGCGCGCATGGCCGACCCGTCGGCCAAAACCACGCTGGGTGGGGACTACATCATTCGCCTGACGCACGAGCAGCTTGCGGGTCTGGTGGGCGTGACCCGCGAATCGGTAAGCAAGGTGGTTGCCGAACTTGCTGGTCAGGGCGTGATCCGACAGCGGCGCGGCTCCATCGTGATTACCGACCTGGAACGGTTGCGGGCATACGCCAACGGGTAGGCAAAAAGCCGCGCGGGAGCGAAATACACCCACGCCGGATTAGGAGGCCAAGCACGGGGCACGGGGCACGGGGCACGGGGCACGGGGCACGGGGCAGACTGCCAGTTAAACCGTCAAAAGCGCAAAGGACACGCGAACGCGAGTTAGACCGGAGGTATACACGGAAGGCGTGAACGCCAGGCTAAGCAGCAAAGCCTCCAGCATGCCCGCCGCGATCCCCATGGCTTCCGAGTACGGCCCTCCTCCGCCCCATCATCACCGGGAGTTCCGAGCACTGGCCATTCACCACCGGGGATTCCGCGTACGGTCCTCCTCCCCTCATCTCCAGGAGTTCTGAGTACGCCCTTCACTCCTTCATCCCCGACGAGGCTTCCCCTCTCCCCCTCGCCTTTCGGCGGTGACGTTTAGGTGCACTTAATGCCGGTAATCTCCACCCCCTTACATTTGGGTGCACTAAACGCTACGAAAACGCGGTTTAACCCCCACAAAGTGCACCTGAACGTAAGGGGCAGCAAAAAGTGTACCCAGACGTTAAGGAGAGGGTGGGGGGACCGGCGCTTAACTCACCCAAACGTTAGGGCCAAGGAAGTTACCTGCGGTTAGTGCACCCGGGCGTAACGTCGGCACGAAAACCCGGAGCAGGCCAGAGGGCCAAGCCCCCTTACGGCACCAAAGCCCCCCCCACGACATTGCGGCGATACGGATCTACCAAGCAGATGATTTTCCGCGCCCCTCACACGCACCTATCCCCCACGCCATACACACCACCATCACCACACACCCCCAAAACCAAGAGGGGCGCAGCCTTTCGGCTACGCCCCTCCCGTATTCCCCTGCGCCACCCCTCAGCAGCCCAGCGGAAATATTTAGTTATTCGCTACCCGCCCCGGCCAAACCGGGGACGGATGCTGAATTCCATTCCGGCAGGTCACATACCAGCGGCGGCCTTCAGCTCGGCAGCGTGCGCATCGGCGTTCAGGCCGACGACCAGGTGCCAGATGCCGCCACCGAGGGAGGCAACACCCTGCACGCCGCTGGCGGCGAGAGCGTCGGAATCAACCAGCGCGGCGTCCTTGACCTGAACCCGCACGCGGGTTTCGGCCACGGCGTCAACCGAAGCGATGTTGTCGGCGCCACCCAGACCGGCAACCCAGTTGCTGGCGGCGTCGGCGGGAACCTCGGCCACGGCGGTCGCGGTAGCGACAGCAGCCGGAGCAGCGGCAGCGGCTACGGGAGCCTCAGCCTTAGCGGCGGCCGGAGCGGCAGCGGCGGCGGGAGCCACGGTGCCGTTAGCGGCGGCTTCCTCGGCGGCAACGCGGGCGCGGATCTCTTCACGCTGTTCCGGGGTGCGGTAATCGGTGAAGATGATCAGCAGCATCGCGGTGAAGAACGCGGCGGCAATACCCGCGGCGTACAGCGGCACGTTGTTGAACGCCGGGATCGTGATCAGCGAGGTGAACACGAAGCCGTTGATGGTGACGCCACCGCCGAGGCCCATGATCAGACCGCCGATGAAGCAGCCTGCGAGCATACGCGGGTAAACGCGCTTGTAGCGCAGGTGGATGCCGTACAGGGACGGCTCGGAGATACCACCGAGCAGGCCGGCTGCCAGCGCGCCGGAAGCGGTCTGACGCATCGTGGTGTCGCGGTCACGCCATGCCAGGTAGAGCACGCCGGCGGTAGCGCCGAAGCAGGCGAAGTTCCATGCGCCCATGGGGCCCTGGATGAAGTCGTAGCCGTAGGTGCTGATGTTCGCGAGCATGATCGCGTTCAGCGGCCAGTGCAGACCCAGCGGCACCATGAAGGGGTAGGCCAGCGGGATCGCAATGGCGAAGATGACGGCGTTGAAGTGGTTGATCGACTGCAGCACACCAGCCAGGCCAGCGCCGACGTAGACGCCGATGGGGCCGATCAGGAAGGCGGTCAGCGGCAGCATGACCAGCATGGCGAGGAACGGCACGAAGATCAGCTGCAGGTTAGCGGGGATGATCTTCTTGAGGCCCTTGTAGAGGGCGCCCAGCACGAGGGCCATGATCAGGGGCGGGAACACCTGCGAGCTGTAGTTCTGCAGGGTCAGCGGCACGCCGAAGATGTCGATCATCTTCACGGTGGAGCCGAACAGGTTCATCTCGTAGGCCGACTTGTGGTTTGCCAGACCGGAGAAGCCCGGCAGCATCAGCAGCGCCATGATCGCGAAACCAACCCACGGGTCGGCGCCGACCTTCTTGGAGGCGTTGTAGGCAACCATCAGCGGCAGGAACACGAACACGGACTGCCAGAGCAGGTTCATGAACTGCCAGCTGGCGGAAAGCTCGGTATCGGGGCTGGCCCAGTTGCCGATCACGCCCAGGGTCGCCATCAGCGACATGAAGGTGATGAACAGGGACGCGCCCAGCAGGGAGCCCAGGATCGGACGGAACGAGTCGGAAAGGAACTCGAACGCGTTGTCGATGAAAGCCGACTTGCCGCGCACGCCGCCGGAGCGGGCCTGAGCCTTGAGCTCGGCGTCGCTGAGCTGCTTGGCCTCGTTCATCTCGGGCAGGGCGTTGATCTCGTTGAATACCGTCTGCACGGCACCACCGATGATGACCTGGAAACGCTCGCCGCTCTGCGGCACCGAACCCATTACGCCGGGAATCTTATCTACAGCGGTGCCATCTACCTTAGATGCGTCAACCAGCTGGAACCTTAGCCGTGTTGCACAGTGGGTGAGGCTCTGGATGTTTCCGGCCCCGCCCACCGCCTTCACGATGTCGGCTGCATTACTCACTTATTTTCTCCTTTTATTTCTGCAGTCTCACGCGTTGTCGACGGGCACCAGGGCGCGTACTTCTTCCGCGGTTGCACAGGTCAGGGCGCGGGCTGCCAGTTCCTTGCAGGCGTCAAGCGAGTATGCGCGCACGCTCGCCTTCACCTCGGGAATGGCGGGGATCGAGCAGCTCAGCTCGTCCACTCCAAGGCCGATCAGGATCGGCACGGCCTGCGGATCGGATGCGACGCCGCCGCAGACACCCAGCCACTTGCCCTTCCGGTGCAGGGCACCGGCGGCGTTGTGGATGAGGCTCAGCACCGCCGGGTTGAGGGGGTCAACCTGGCTGGCGAGCTTCGGGTGTCCCCGGTCCATCGCGAGGGTGTAGCTGGTGAGGTCGTTGGTGCCGACGCTGAAGAAGTCGCACCCTTCCTCGTTAGCGAACTGGGTAGCCATGACCGCGACGGAGGGGACCTCCATCATGATGCCAACGCTGATCTCGGCGGTGGTCGGGTGCTTGGCGCGTTCCTCGTCGAAGATCGCCTTGGCCTGACGCCAGTCGGCGATCGTGGCAATCATCGGGAACATGACGTGCATCTTCGCGCCCGCATCGGCCGCAGAAAGGATCGCGCGGATCTGGGTGCGCAGGATTTCCGGCTTTTCCAGGCCGACGCGCACGCCGCGCACGCCCAGGAACGGGTTTTCTTCGTGCGGGATCGGCAGGTAAGCGAGCGGCTTGTCGCCACCGACGTCGAGGGTGCGCACGATCAGCGGCTGGCCGGGGGCCAGGGCGCGAGCGCACTCCGAATAAACCTCGGCCTGCTCGGTTTCGCTGGGGGCGCTGCGGCGTTCCATGAACACGAACTCACTGCGCAGCAGGCCGACGCCCTCGCCGCCCTTGCCCTGGGAGTCGCGTGCGTCCTGGGCGTTGCCAATGTTGGCCACTACCTGGATACGGTGACCGTCCTTGGTGACGGCGGGTTCGTCCTTGTGCGCTTCGGCTTCGGCCTTAGCCGCAGCCATGCGCGCCTGGCGCTGCTGAATCTCGGCGATCTGTTCTTCGCTGACGTTCTTGCGCAGGGTACCGGCGGTGCCGTCGAGGACCACGCGGCTGCCGTCGGCAATCTCGGTGGCGCGCTCTTCGATACCGGCCACGGCGGGCAGGTCTAGCGAGCGGGCGATGATCGCAACGTGCGAGGAAGCGCCGCCGTGCACGGTAGCGAAACCAACCACCTTGCTGCGGTCGAGCTGCGCGGTGTCAGACGGGGTGAGGTCGTCGGCAATCAGCACGGTTCCCTCGGGCATCTCGGCTACCTCGCGCTTGGCACCGGTTAGACCGTCCAGCACGCGCTGGCCGACGTCACGAACGTCAACGGCGCGGCCCGCCAGCACCTCGTTGTCGAGGCCTTCGAGCTGGTCGGCGAGCGCGGTGTAGGAGGCGCGCCAGGCGTGGGCGGCGCTCTTACCTTCCGCGATCTGCACGGTGGCGCGGTCGAGCAGGTCGGGATCGCCCAGGATTTCCTGGTGCGCAGCGAAGATCGCGGCGCGTTCTGCGCCGGACTCGGCCTCGACCTTCTTTTCCAGAATGCGCAGGTCGTAGAGGGATGCGTCGATGGCCGCGTTCAGCTTGGAACGCTCGGCGGCGGCATCGGCTGCGTGCTCTTCGATGGCTACCTCTTCGCGGCGCACCTGGAATACGGTGCCGACGGCCAGACCGGGCGAGGCTGACACGCCGACCAGGAGGTCTTCGTCTCCGGAGCGCGGGCGAACGGACTCGGTACTGGCGGCAGCGGCCAGGCCAGCGGGAGCGTCCACGTTGAGGCCACCGGTTTCGGTGGCGGGTTCCTGCGCGGCAGCGGTAGCGGCTGCACCGGCAGCGGCGGTTCCCGCCACGGCGGCGGCCGCCGGGGCCGCGGCGTTGCCGCAGTCCTCGCCGAGGCCGCCACGGATAGCGTCGGCCACAACCTGCGCGGCTTCTTCGGCGTCCGGGCCGGTCGCTTCGACGGTCAGTTCCTGACCGTTAGCCACGCCAAGCGACATGATCGAGACGATGCTCTTTGCGTTTGCGGAATCGCTACCGCGCTTAATGCGCACGTCGGAAGCGAATTCCTTGGCGGTGGAGACCAGCGTTGCGGCCGGGCGGGCGTGCAGGCCGGTCGGGTTGGGAACCACTACGGGGCCGGCTTCGGCGACCTTGACGCCCTCGGGGGCATCGGCGGGCGCTGCGGAAGCAACGGCGTGAGCGCCACCGGCCGCGGCTGCCGCGGGAACGGCAGTAGCGGCAGCGGCGGAAGAAGAGAGGGTCACGTATGCCGCGACGTCCTTGCCCGCGGTGACGTTACCGGTGGCGATGCGAATGCTGGCAACGGTGTCCATGTTCGCAACCACGGTCTGGGTGAGCACGCTGCGTGCACCCTGGGCAACGGTGTCCAGGTCAAAGCTAATCAGCAGATCGCCGGCCTTAACGCGGTCCCCCACGCGCACGGACGCAAAGAAGCCGTTGCCCTCCATGGCAACGGTTTCCAGGCCGATGTGCATGAGCACTTCGAGACCATTCTCGGTGCGCAGCGTTACGGCGTGCTGGGATGCCTGTAGGTCTACTACTTCGCCATCGGCCGGGGCCCGCAGCTCGCCTACCAGGGGGTCGATGGAGAAACCGTCTCCCACCATCTTCTTGGCGAACACTGGGTCCGGCACGGACTCTATCGGCAGCATGATGCCTGTGAGCGGCGCAAGCAGCTCGATCTCGGTTCCTGTCATGGGTTCCTCCTGAACGAAATGCATAAAAAACGCGACGTCCCACTAACATAGAGGCCCGGCAACATCGCGAATGAGATTAAGCATCCCCTATAAAGGGTGGGACCTAGAAATGAAAAACGGTTGCGCGTGATAAGGAATACTTACTCTAGGGCCTTTGCGGGGGCAATGCTATGGGTGGGCCAGTAATACACATAACGCCAGGAACTGCACCATTACCGCCCTGACCGGCCAGAGCCCCAAATGGGAGCGTTCACATTAAATTTTCGTAACGGACGCTTTTTCGCTTCGTAACAGGGTTTCGCGGAAGCGAACTTTTTGGGCCGACGCGACGATTTGCCGGTTAGTTAAGTACCTTTCTTTTATTAAAAGATAGTTAGGGCTTTTTCACAAGCAGTTTCGGGTGGCTTTGGCCCTTGTCGCACCGCTCGGGGCCTCAAGCCCCAAGCTCTCCTAAGCCCGGCGGCCCGTCATTCTGGCCCGGCCCCTCGTGCTACTTTCCCCGACTCACCGCATCCAGCCCGTGGGCGCGGGGCCACCGCCGTTACGCGTCCCGTTGACAGTTGGGTGCACTTTTGGTTGCCCCTTACGTTCAGGTGCACTTCCTGCGGGTTAAACCGCGTTTTCAAAGCAGTTAGTGCACCCAGACGTTAGGGGGCGGAAGTTACCAGCAGGAAGTGCACCCAGACGTCGCCGGTAGCCACACAGGAAACGGCGAACGGGAAGTTGAAGCGGGGAACCGTCAGGGAAAACAGAAAACGGGGCATGGAAACGAACAAGGGGCGTAGGAAAAGACAAGCACTCAGGCAAAGGCGCGGGGAAAGCGCGCAGCGAAGGCGGGATAGGGCATCTAGTCCGACGCCGGGTCGGCCACCCAACCTCGCACCGAGGTACCTCCGCGCGCCCCGGCCGTCCTCCGTTAGAGGTACTTGCTCTTCTTGCCCCAGATCACCGCGAGCTCGTCGCGCGCGCGGGACGCCGCCACATAAAGCAGCGAACGCTCCCGTAGTTCCGCCTCGCGCCGCGCTTCGTCATCGTAATCGACGCCGCGCGGCATCGAGATCTCGCCAACCTCGAACAGCAGCACCCGGGAAAACTCGATTCCCTTGGAACGGTGCATCGACATCACCACCGGCACACCGGCACGCACCGGGTTGCGGTCAACCACCTGTATGGCCACGCCGCACTCGCTCAGTGCCGACGCGATCCTGTCTCGCACCCGCACGTTCGGCGCGAGGATACCGATGTTTTCCAGGCCGACGTTGCCCCTGCCTAAGCCTCCGTTAGCGCTCTCTTTGATGTCGTTTACCCAGCCACGGATCGTTTTTGCCGCGCAGCTGATTCGCTCCTGTGAGGAGTCGCTGTGGAACGTGAACGGGGCGGCCCCGCTGCGCACCGACCGGTAGCGTTCTTCTCCCGGCCGCCCCGTGCCGACGCTTCCACCGGTACCCGGTTCACCCGCAGCGCCCGGCCCGTCAGCCCCCGCAGCAGGAACTTCTGCCCCGGCACCTTCGCTCCCCGCCTCGCCGTCCTCCAGCGGTGCGGCGTAGTCGCCGCCGTCCAGAATCCGCATCGCGTATTCCAGGTTTTCGGCGGTGGTGCGGTAGTTCAGCGTGAGGCGGCGCGAGCGTCCGCGCACTTCGATCCCGTAGTGTTTCAGCACGATCCGTTCGCCGTAAATACGCTGGTGATCGTCTTGCGCGATGAAGATGTCGTTCGGCCCCGGCGCTACCAGTTCCCGCATCATCTGCCAGTGGCCCGGCTGTAGGTCCTGGGCTTCGTCTATCAGCACGTGGTCGGCCTGCCGCCGCCCGCCGTCCTGTTCGGCACCTATTTTTAGGGCGCGGGCGGCCAGGAACGGCACTTCGGAGAAGCTGTAGGTTTCTTCGTTGGCGGCAGCCAGCCGGTAGGTTTCGATCACGCGCCAGACGGCGGCGCGCGTTATTCGCCCCAGTTTGCTGCCGCGCCCGATCCGCCTAGCCCGCAGGTATTCCCGCTGTTGCAGGATGTTTTGCGGCAGGATCACGCGCGAATATTCGGATTCAAAGAAGAAGCGGCTGGCCAGGTTCTCGGGCAGGCCGTAGCCGCTACTTTTAATCGCACCGGGCCAGGCGTAGCTGTCTTTGGTGATCCCTACCCTGGTGAGTGCCGACACGTGGCGGCCCAGCACTTCCTGCACCGCGCGCGGCGCGTGCTCGTTTCCGGTGAGGGCTTCGTTCGCCAGTTGGTCGGCTCCGCACACGTAGATGCCCGCCTCGCCCAGCCTTTCGGCGATTTTTACCTGCGGGTCGAGCTGGCGTACCTGCTGCGTGAGCGAATCCGCCAGGTTGCGGGTGAATGTGGTGAGTACGATCCGCGCCTGCGGGTTTACCCGCGCCAGCCGTACCGCGCGGTGCACCAGGATGATGCTTTTGCCGGTGCCCGCTCCGCCGGTCAGGCGGTAGGGGCCGTTCGTATCCTGTTTTACGTATTTACGCTGGTCAGGGTGCAGGAAGATGCGCCAGCTGGCGAAGTCTCCTTCGTCGATGGCGCGGGCCAGTTCTTCGTTTTTGTTGCTCAGGAAGTAGCGGCTGGCCGACTTTTCGCTGCACATTCCGCGCACCAAGTGTTCGTCGCCCTCGGGTTCGATCCGATAGGTTTCGATGGTTTCCGCGAGGCTGCGCCCGCCCGCCAGGGTGGTGAGCGCTTCCAGCTGCCAGGCTGGCGCGCCCTGCGCGGCGGATACGAGTTCGGGCAGGCTGCGCACGGTCACGGCTGCGCGCGCGAGCGGTTCGTCAATGCCGAGCTGTCCAGTCAGTTCCGCCACGCTGGCGGTAATCAGCGGCTGGCCCGCGTTTTCTTCCGGTGCGGCGGGAGCTTCGGCGAGCGCACGCGGTTCCCCTTCGCGCACCTCGATCTGCCCGGTGACGGGGTTGGTGTCGATTTGCAGGGCAGCGGCGATTTTCGCCGCGCTGGCGGTTTCGCACACGCGGTGCAGGTAGTAGAACCTGTCGGGCACGAGTTCCACCATGATCGCGCTGTACGTGTCGTCGATCCGGGTGGCACGCACCCGGTCGTCTAGCGCGCCGGGCACGGACTCGAGGGTTACTTTGCCCACGCGCAGTCTGGTGGTGTGGGCGATGGTGGCGTCCCTGGCCGCGAGCGGGACTTCGTATCCCTTTTGCAGGGCTATCGTGACCTGGTTTGCCTGGTTCATCGCCGTTCCTCGCTGCCTGTATGACGTGCGATTTCAGCGTACACAGCGGGGCCGGTTGCCGTGTAAACCTGCCAGCCTTCGCCGTTTAGGGCGTCGACCACTTCCTGGTCTTCCTCCACCAGTAGCGCCAGGTGGTGTTCGGGCCAGGTGAAATCGACCGGGTAGCCGGCCACTTCTTCGTCCATGACGGGCTTGGGTAGCCCTGCACTATAGATGGCCGACAGTTCCGCTAGGCATTCCAGCTCTTGCGCGATGGTTTGGAGGTTGGCCCAGTCTGCGGGTAGGTCCAACCTGGTGCCGCCCGCAGCGGCAGGTTCTGTGGTGCCCTCGGCTGGTTCTGGGCCGGTGGATTCTTCCGACGGCGCGGCTTCCTCCGCAGCGTGGGTTCCGGCGCGCACACCCGCCCCGGCCTGCACACCGCCCCCAACACCGGCACCGGCTTCCGCGCGGGTGGCGCTGGCGTTGAAGTTTTCCACCCCCAGCCCCTGTAGCAGGTTAGCTAGGTGCAGCCATTCGCCCCAGTAGCTGCGGAAGTCGGAATGGTAGGCGCCGTTACCGTCCAGGATCAGGTAGGCGGCGTATTCTCCCGTACCGCTGCCGATACCCGCTCCCGGGGCGTCTGCCGTCCTGTTAATGTAGCGCGCGGTGAACGGCCCGCTCTGCACCAGGGCAGTGTTGCTCTTCTCTGTATCGGCCCCTGGGCTCGTCTGTCTCTTGGCGTTCGCGCACAGCAGCAGGAAGCAGGTGTTTGCCAGGATCTTCAGCATGGGCTGTAGTTCTCTGCCCGGCCCCTGGCTGTCACGGCCGGAGCTTACCCAGCCCAGGATCGCCACGAGCAGGTTGATGGCGCTGCCTGTGAGCAGGGCTTCGGCTTCTTCCCTGGTAAACGCGCCGTTGGTGAGAACGGGGATGCTTCCCCCGATCGCGCCCAGCGTCGCACCCAGCCCGGAGTTGTCCCCGCGCCAGTCGGGCGATACCCGCTGCCCGTTCAGCAGAGCATTGTTTTCGGCAGCGGTTTTTTGCCAGGCGGCTATGTCTCCGTGGGTGATAGCCAGCACCAGGTAGCCGTTTTCGCGCAGCACGGCGCGTTTTTCGGCGTCGTCCGCAGCCCGGTCGTTGGTTACGGTGGCGTGGTACTGGTAACCGTCGGTGTAGATCGCGATCCCGGCCAGGTTTTCGCGGACCGTGCTGCCCTGCCAGCGCAGCAGGAAGTCGGGCCGGGTGCCGTGGAGGTCGATCTGTTCTTCGAGGGTGAAGTGCACACCGCAGATGTTGGCGCTGATGGTTTCGCCGCGTTGTCCGGTTTCGCTGCGCACCTTCCCCGCGGCCTGCCGGGTGAAGATATTCCGCATGAGTTCGCGGAACTGGATTTCCAGGGCGCTACCGCTGGTGTTGCGGCTTACCTGTTCGCTCAGTTCCCATTCGCCTTCGCCCAGGATTTCTTGGAGCAGGGTTGCGGCCATCTGTCGGTTCAGCAGTTTGGCGTCGCTGCCCGCGCCGTATGCCTGTAGGCAGCGGTGGCAGGATTGCAGCTGTTCTCCCTGGCAGGGGCAGTTTTCTAGGGTTTCTAGGGCCGACGTCATGACGTGCCGCAGCGTTTCCGGTTCAGCTAGGTCTACCAGGTAGCCGGTGCCGCCAGGCACCGCGTCGTAGAGCAGCAGGGCTTTCGCGTCGGGTTTGATCGGGTCGTGGTTGCTGACGAACCTGATGTGGCCGGGAGCGCCGCCGAAGTGTTCGCGCAGCCCTAGTTCCAGCGCGGCCCGCAGGCTGGGCATGGCTTCTTTTTGGCTGCGGGCGCTGACGGCGCTGGGAAGCGAGATCAGCAGGATGTCGGTTTCGATGGTGCGGCTGATTACCACGTCCAGTTTGTCTACCTGTGCCGAGTTGCGGTGGGGGCAGAAAACCTGGTGTTCGCGGCGCATGTTTTTGTTGTTGTGCGCGTCCAGGTGGCCGCATTTGGGGCAGATCTTGAATCCCGGTACGGGGCGTTCTTCGCCGTTCAGGGTGACCTTGCGACTGGTGGGTTCGCCGTCCCTGCCCAGGTTGAATTCGCTGAGCGGGTGGTTGCGGTGCAGCATTACGGCAAGCTGGTTTCCCTGGCTTTCCCAGATGCGGGCCGCTTTATCCGCCTCTAGGTGCACGGTGTGGGCGGTGGTGAAATGTACCCGTTCGCGGTTGTCGGTGGCATCGTTGATGCGTGAATCGTAGCGTTGCGCGTTCGCGTATACCTGCCGCATTTCCACGGTTTCAAGCTGCTGGCCCGGGTCTTTCACTCCCCTATCGCCGCAGCCGCCGCAGGGCGGCATGGGGGCGTCGCGGCTGGTTGCCAAGTTCACGTAACCGCATTTGGCGCAGATCGCGATTTTCTTGAGGCGGGACGATTGGCTGCCGAGGTCTATCGAATCGATCTGCACGTGGGTGCCGTGGGCGTAGAAGTGTGCGCCGGGCGCTAGTTCGGTGATGGCGCTGGCCACGCCGCGTTCGTAGCGTTCCTCTAGCTGGCACCATTCCTGTTCGTGGTCGCGCCAGTTGAGGGTGACCACCACTTCGGCGGTGTCGTCCACCAGCGTGAAGTTGGGCAGCAGGCCGTAGCGTTCCAGGGAACCGATCCAGTGCTGGTTGTCTATCTCGCTGAGTTCCTGGCGGGTGCGTACCTTGCTGGAGATGAGGCTGCGTTTTTCGCCTTCCTCGTGTTCGCGCTGGCGCTTTTGGAGGATTTTTTCTTCCTCGCCCAGCAGGTGCAGATCGTCTTTTAGCTGCTCTTTTTCTTCTCTGAGCGGCGTAAATTGGTTGTTTTCCAGCCGCTGGATCTGTTCCTGGATGTCTTTCAACCTGCGGCTTAGCGCTTCGCTTTCCTCTTTCCACGCCTGTGCGGCGCGGGAGATTTTTTCTGCCACGCCCCGGTTCTTCGCCCAGGTGCGCAGGTTAGTGGCGCTTTCTGCCGACAGGTGCGCGCCGAAGCTGGCTATGAAGTCTTCGCAGGCGTCTTCGCGTTCCGCTTCGGTTTTCAGTAGCCCAAGCAGGGTTTGCTGGCCGGTATCGGCCAGCACGTCTTGGGCGGTGCGGGGTTCACGGTGTAGCTGACGCGCTACATCGCCGCGCGCGGCGATCTGATCCAGCAGGTAGGCGATGTATTGGCGTTTTAGCAGTTCGTCGGCGCGCAGGTAGGTGGCGGGGGCGCGCACTTCGCCGTCCAGCACCGTTTCGGGGTTTTTCAGGATCCCCAGGGTGGTGCGGGTGGAGGGCGCGAGCACCAGGTTCAGGGCGTTGCCGGTGAGCCTGCCCGCGCGGCCTACGCGCTGTAGGTAGCTGGCCACGCTGGGCGGGAAGGAGCCGAGGATGACGTGCGATAGGTCCCCGATGTCGATACCCATTTCGAGGGTGGGGGTGGCCACCAGCACGTTGGGGCTGCCGGGGGTTTCGCTGCCTTTCTTGAATCCTTCCTCATACGCCAGGCGGTCCGTGGCGTCCAGCAGGGAGGAGTGTTCGCGGGCCACCAGGCGGTGCATGTCAGATGCGCCGTAGAGCCTGCGGTAGAAGTTTTCCGCCGCGAAGTGGGCGCGTAGGTTGCCGGGGCAGTTTTGGGTGAGGCATTTCGCGCCAACCAGGGCGCTGCCGCTGGTGCGCAGGCTATGGCACGTATCGCACAGCAGCACATGGGCGCTTGGCGCGTCCCCGCTGCCGAGGTCGGCGGCGGTGAGGGCGCGCAGGGTCAGGCGGCCCTGCGGGATGGCGTAGTTTTTACCCTTGAACTGGGTGTTCGTGCTGTATTCGCACGCTTCCAGGATGTTTTTGGCGGCGAGTTCTTTCAGCAGCAGCCCCACCAGGTAGGCGGCGTCCGCCCTGCCGGTTTTGAGTGCGCGGCGGGTGTAGTCCACGTACCAGGAGCCGGGGTTTTGCGCGTCTATCAGCAGGGATTTTCCGTGGAGTTTGCCGATGGCGGGGAATTCCGGCACGGAGCGGCCCCGGCTCAGCGCGGGCATGATTTCGCGATCCGGCCTGCCGCCCCAGATGTCATACATCCTGCCGCCGTTTTCGCGGAACTTTTTCAGCCATGCGTGGTGGATGCCGCCCTGGGCGCGGATGCGTTCCAGCACGCCGCGTATCCACAGCAGGCGTTCGCTATCGCTTATTTCGGCTTCGCTGAGGCCGCTAAGCGCTTCCTTCCTGCCCCGCCCGCCCTGCGCGGAAGAATCGCTTAGCTGGGAGTCGATGGCTGCCAGCACGGCGCGTAGTTCGGCCTCTTCCGCGCGCACCTCCAGCAGCGCCGCGTGGGTGTTGTAGAGGGTGCGGCCGATGCCGGACTGCACGCCGGCCTCGCGGGTGATGTCGAAGCTGAGCCGCCTGTGCAGCAGTTCCAGGGCGCGTTCGCGTTTACGTTTGTTCGCGGCGGGCGCGGCACCGTCGGTGGCAATCAGGGGCTGGAATACTTCCACCTCGGTTAGGGCGGGCGGCAGCAGCCGGTAGTACTCCCGGGCCTGGCCGTCTGCGGCGGTTTCGGCCTGTGCGATGAGCCGCGTGGCTACGGCGTCGATGTTCTGCGGCTCTTCCGTGAGGGCGCGGCAGATCATGTTGCGCATGGTCAGGGTGTGGCTGCGGCTTTGCACGAACCCGGCACGGTGCGCGGCGTCCTGCACCGAGTCGGTGAAGACGAGGGCCTTCTTTTCTTCCGTGTCCAGATCCGCGTCACCGAACAGTGCCGACAGCGCCACGGAGAGCAGGGTGGAGTTACCCGCGCCGATGTAGCGGATCGCGTCCTTCGCGCCGCAGGCGGGGCAGGTCTGATCACGGCCCGCTTCTTCGGCGCGTTCCTGGGAGCCGAGCAGTTTCTCGTGGCGTTTGCCGTAGGCGATCACGTTCACGGTGTAGCCGGTTTCTTCTTCCGGCGGCTGGCTGGAAAGGCTGCGGGTGATCGGATCGTAGTAGTGCAGGGTTCCCAGCGCGATGTCGGTCTGGGGCGCGGCGGCCTCGGTTTCGGCGGCGTTTGCGGCGATCATCGCGATGACGCGGGAGCGGTCGCGGATACTGGCCTGGCGGATCGTGTGCGGGTCTGTTTCTACCTCGTCGCTAGAGGTTTTGCGGGCGCAGGCCCAGCCGGAGCGGCCGCAGAAGCGGCAGTAGATCGCGGGCAGGGCGGGTTCGTCGTCCAGCACCCGGTTGTCGTCGCTCCAGCGGTATTCGACGTCGGTGCGCACGGCCCTATCCAGGCGGGTTAGTTCGCGCAGCCAAAGGTGGGTTTCGAAGGAGGGGAAGGTGCCGCGCGCGCTGTTTTTGCGCAGGTGGCCCAGTGCGGCCAGCATTTGGCTGACGGCGTTTTCGCGTTCCTCGGCCTCCCAGCCGGTTTCCTTAAATAGCTGCTGCGCCACCCGCGCGAGCGGCGCGGGTGAGGTGCAGAGGGTGAGCAGTTGTTTGATCCTGGGATGAATCAGGATCAGGTCGGTTTTCTTCTGCTCGGTGCCGTAGCCGGGGGTTTCGTGCTGCCCTTCCAGCCAATCCCGGCCGCCGATCCAGAGGGTTTCCAGCAGCGCGTCGGTTAGCTCGGCGGGGTCTTTTTGCGCCGCCAGCTTTTCGCCATCCGTGCGGGAGGGGGTGCGTTCCTGCAGGGCGATTTCACCGCACGCCCGGTTAGCCGCTGCCCGGCTGCGTCGCACACCTCGGCCACGCTCAGGCGGTCCTCGCCCACCACGGATTCGGGCGGGAAGTCGCAGCCGAACACGGTCTGCGCGAACTCGCGCATGGTGTCGGTGCCCTGCTGGCCGCTGCCGCCGAGGGTGGCGGAGGTCGCCACGGGCACCAGGTGCACGCTTTCGCGGCTGGGGGCGTGATGTTCCAGCACCCGGCGCAGGCGGCGGATCAGCATCGCCACGTCGGTGCCCTGCGCGCCGTCGTAGGTGTGGAACTCGTCCAGCACCAGGTAGCGCAGGCTGGTGGCGCTGGCGCGCCAAATGCTGTGGTCGGGGGCGCGCAGCAGCATTTGGTCGAGCATTTTGTAATTGGTCAGGATGATGTCCGGCGGGTTACGCCGGATCGTTTCGCGGTCCGTTATCAGGCCGTTCCTATCCACGGCCTTGCGGGCGGTGGTGCCCGCCTCCCCGGTGTAGAGCGCGGCGGTGATGCCCGACAGTTGCGGATGCTGGGTTATCAGCCCGGCCAGGCGGCCCGCCTGGTCGGAGGCGAGCGCGTTCATCGGGTAGAGCAGCAGCGCCTTGGTGCCGCTGATGCCCATTCGGCGGGCGCGGGCCACATGGTCCAGCACCGGGTAGAGGAACGATTCGGTCTTGCCGGAGCCGGTGCCGGTGGTGACCAGGGTGGGGGCGGGGATGCGCAGGCCCGCGCCGTCGCGCTGCCCGCCCGGCCAGGTCGGGTTACTGGTGAGGCGGCGGAACGCGTTTTCCTGGTGCACGTAGGGCGTGAAACCGGCGGGCAGCCAGGAAAGAGGGCGGGCTGGCGGGATGCCGCCGCCGTAGGCGCTCTGCGCCCGGTATTCGGCGCTGGGTCGGTAGGGGGTGCGGGCGCGCAGGTAGGGGCCGATAACGATGCCGTCTTCACCCTCCAGGAACGCCGCGAGGGCGTTCTTGGCGGGCTGATCGGCCAGCGAGATCGAGGTGGTGATGTATTCGCTGACGGCCCGCACCAGGTTTTGGGCCTGGCGGGTGGGGAGTAGCTCAGCCATGGTTTGTACCTTCGCCGTTCGTTTCGGTTTCCGCGCCGGCACCGCCTGCTGCCGGGCCCGCGCCGCCGGCGGCGCGCAGCACCTCGGCGAAGTGGGCGTGGGTCTGGATCAGGCCCGCCTCGCGGTCCAGCAGGTCGCCCGCGCCCTTGGGGTGCTGTTTCCCGGCCAGCGTGCCGTCCGGCAGGTAGCGATACGCCGTGCCGGAGCGGCCGGTGCCCGTGTCGTAGTTGCGCAGCACGCCGAACTGGGTGCGGTAGATGGTGGCCAGGGTTTCGGCGTCCACGCCACAGACGTGAGCCATGATCGCGTCCAGTTCGATCAGGGCCTGGCAGCGGTCCTCGTCCAGCCGCAGCGGGGTGGCGGCGTTCCATTCGGGGCCAACGCCGCCGAGCGCGGGCCGGTTCTCGCGCTCGCGCCCGCCCGCCCAGGCATCGCGGGCGAACGAGTCGTCCCAGCAGGCCTCCCAGAGCGGTGCGTAGGCCTCCGTGAGGCAGTTCAGGCGCAGCACCCGCAGCAGGGCGTGCGGGGCCAGCGGATGGTCCTCGGGAATGCGGGGCAGACGATCCACCGATTCACCGGAAATCCCACTCCCTACCGATGCGCGGATAAGAAAATCAGCAAGTAATGTCCCCATAGACGCGGCTGCTAACGAAGTACGGACATTCCCTTTTTCCCCAAAATAACCATGTGCAAAAACACTATGTACGTGAGCAGCCCCGGGAGGGAAAATAGCCGGAACAAGCGTGCGTTCGCCTGTGGGCGCAGCCATAGCGCGCCAAAAGACACGGAAATAATCCCTCACCGGCACGGTCTCGCTCCCGAACTCGTCCAGCGGCCACTCCCCGTAAGCAGCGTCGTATTCCGCCCGGCTACGGCCACCCTCGGCGGGCGAAAGGTAGAGCGGCTTGTATTCGGTGACCGGCAGGGCGTCCGCGGGCAGCTCCCGCAGATCCACCGGCGTGTAGTCCTGGTTGCCGCGCATGGTGGCGTTGCGGGACTTGTTGAAGGGGGTGCCGATGTGGAAGTACGGGCCCTGCAGGATCGCCTCACGCCAGCTCGGGGCCTGGCCCCAGCGGGAATGGAAGAACCCTTTTCTTCTTCCTGCAGTCTCGTCCCACCCCGTGGAATAACCGTGCGGCCACTCCCCCAGCTTGGGGGCGGTGGCCAGCGCCGCCAGGGCCTCGGCGGCGGAGGCGTTGACGGCGCTCACCATGCGGACGCTCAACGGGCTGGCCTCAGGGGCCTCCATCACGTCCCGCCAGACGGCCAGCGCCGCCGCATCCACCCTTTGCAGGCGGGCGCGGTGCGGGCGCAGGTCCCAGTTGCCCTCGTCGTCTTTAAACCCCGGCTCCGGCCCGGAGCCGTCGTGGCGCAGCGAGCGCAGAACCGTGTCCGGGTGATACAGGCTAACCGCGTTCAGGAACAACGGGCTTTCCCGCCTGTTCCCGTAGACATTCACGCTGTATTTCACGAGGTCATGCACCTCGGTAAAGAGCTTTAACTCGTTGATGAAGCCGAAATGGCGGCGCAGCCGCGCGTAGGTGGCCTCCCGCAGCGGATAGGTTTGTGTATCAGTAAAATGCGTAGGCGGGTGAAGCAGGCAGGTCACGCCGCCGGAGGCCTGGTGCCGCCAGGTCTGCGCCATGAACGCCCGGTAGAGGTCGGGCCTGCTGCCCGCGATCTCCGGGTAGAGCGCGGGGGCCGTCAGGGTCTCGGCCAGCGCCGTCACCTCCCCTAACTGCCGCAGCACCGTTTTGCGCACACCCGGCAGGCCCAGCGTGAACGGCAGGCGCTCGCGCTTTTCGGGCTCCGAGGGCTTATCGTGCAGCCCCCACCAGGGGTCGTGCTCAGCGTAAAGGCTAGCTATGTTTACCGTCGGCCGTACCCAGGGCGGGTTGCCTACCTGCAGATCGAAGCCGCCGCGCGCGAACACCTGCGGGAACTCCAGCTCCCAGTGGAAGAAGCGCTGTTCCTCAGCAATATCTCGCACCGTGTCCAGCCACGGGTGCTTCGCCCGCACCTTCGCCACCGGCTCCATGCCCGTGGCGCGCAGGTTCAGCAGCTCCTCCGCCGCATTTAGCTGCTCCCAGCTCAGGCCCGCCACGTCCTCGGCCGCGCCCAGCACTATATTGCCCGCGCCGGGGCTAACAGCCTTCGCCAGTTCCTCATCCAGGTGCGGATCGAAGTCGCCCAGCAGCGCCCGGCAGGCCTCCAGGTATTTCGCGCGGCTCGGCGGTAGCCAGCTCGCGGCGGCGGCAGCATCGCCCGCCGCCTCCGCAGCCGCGCCGTACGCAGCATAGCAGCCCGCGCCGTCCTCCGGCACCGGCCAGAACCAGAACGCGCACCAGGCATCCATCACCAGCCGCAGGCGCTGATACGCCGAGTCCTCGTCAGCCAGGCCCGCCTCGATCTGTTCGCGCGTGGCCCTATTGCCCCGCTTCTGCGCGGGCAGAAAATCGGCCCGCCACACCTTCAGATCGCGGCGCGTATCGGCCTCCGCCAGCTCCAGGCGGCGCTGCACCAGGTGCCAAAGCTGCTCGATCCGCTGCGAAAGGCGCTGCAAAACTTCTACCTGATCGTTGCTGAAACGCTCCGTGTGCCCCGCCAGCCACTCGCGCAGCAGCTTCGCGTTCGCGGGCGCGAGCTGCTTCACGTCCTTCTGCCCGGCGGCGGCACCCCAGCCCTCGCCCGGCAGCAGGAACTGGAAAATATGGCCCTTCGGTAGCGGCTCGCTGAACGGCAGCGGCTCGCCCGCCTCCTGCCAGAAGGACTTCGGCAGCCGCTTCGCCGCCGTGCCCTTCGCCTTCGCCGCCGCCTTATCGTCGGCCCCCAGCGCGCTGCGGGAAAGCACCGTGCGGCGCGCACCCACCAGGGAATTACCGTTGCGCAGGCGCAGGCCGAACCAGGGGCGCTCAGGCCCTTCGTCATCGTATCCAGCCAGAGCGAAACCTCCGCCAGTTCCACCGCCGTGGAGTTCAGATCCACGCCGTACACGTTGTGCAGCGCGATGTGCGCCTTCACTCGCTGTAGCTCGGTGGCGTAATTCTCCGGGTCCACCCGCAGGCCCAGCTCCGCCTGGCGGCGGCGCAGATACTCCACCGCGAGCTGGCGCACCGCCTCGATGGCGAACGCGCCGGAACCCAGCGCCGGCTCGCACACCGTCAACTTCAACACTTCCTCGGCGCTCGTGCGCCTGCGCACAACCGCCTCGCCCCACACGTTCGTGCCGTGGAACAGGCCTCCCGGTGCGGTCGCCGCCGCCGTATCCGCGTCGGCAAAAACCCGCTCCCCGGCGGGCGGCTCCGCCACCACCGGGTCAAGCAGTTCCGCGAGCGCCTGCGAAACTGTGAACCGGGTCAATACCTCCGGCGAATAGTAGGAGGCCGAACGCTGCCTATCGCGGCCCGAAAGCCTGAACACGAACTCGCCCTCGCCGTAGCGCTTCGACTCCCGGCCGTGGTCAGTCTCCCTGCTGACCACGAAATCCTCGTATTCGTCGGCCACAGAACCCGCCCCGCCCGGAGTCTCCGCCACCAGCCAGGAACCGTTCTCCGGATCGCCGCCGCGCGCCACCTCAACCATATTGCGCTTCGCGAACGAACCCGTGTAGCTCATCAAGGATTCGTAGACCGCACCCAACTGGTTAATGCCCAGGGTCGCGTAACTGACGTAGCCACGGCCCTTGCCCTTGCGCTCCCGCTGCAACAGCAGCAGCTCCAAAACCTTCTGCAAAACGCCGTTGCCCAGGCCCACCTCGGGGCCTCCCGGCTCACCCATGCCAGCCTGGCCATCAATCAGGGAAATGCTGCCCGGCCTAAACAGATCGGCCCGCAACGGCTCAAACCGCAGCGAATCGCCAGCTCCCGCCGCCGCACCATCGGCCAAGCCTTCCGTGCCCGCAGCCGCGCGCTCATCCTCCGGTATGTGCCCCTCATCCACCAGGGTGAACAGCAGGCGCAAAGACTCATACAGGTACGTGCCCTGCCGGTCCCCGTCGCGCGGCGGGCGCAGCGCAAAATCGCGCAGCCGCGAAAGAGAATAGCCCTCCTCGTAGACCTTTACGCCCGCTGGCAAAATGCCCAGATCCGGCGAAGCCTCCGCAAACAGCAAAAACAGGATGCGATACAGGTAGCGCAGCGACTGCCGCGCAAGCAGCGCCGCCTCCTTATCCGTTTTGAGCGGCGGCAGGCCCTGCTGCGCGCGACGGTGCACCACCTCGTTCGCAATCAGCTCGATGCTCTCCCGCACGCCGTTACGCAGATCGGCCGAAACGCCCACCGCGTTCAACACCGAAGCGGCCAGCACCCCCGTGAACCAGACCTCGCCAGTCGGGCCGGGCAGCAGCGCCGGAGCCGAAACGCACGCCAGCGCCCGCGCTAGCTCGCCGTACTGTTTCGTATCGTGACGCTCCACCACCGTCTGCAAATCAATCGCCAGGTAACGGCTCTCCGCCCAATTCGCGGACGCCCCCAGCAGGGCGAAACGGCCCGCCAGCACCAGCAGGAACTCCGGCGGGTTATCCCCCACCGCCAGCGCGGAAAGCAACGTGGAAACCGATTCCGTGGTTTTGTCGGCCATCCCCGGCAGCGGAACCACCACCGGCAGCGTACGCGCATCCCGCGCCAGCAAATCCTGCCACGAACCCACCGGCAGCGCCTCCACCAGCGCCAGTGACGGCGCGGCAGCCACGCCCTCCACCGGGTTCGCCGTGAACAGGCTCAGCGGGCCGTCCTGACTAAAACGCACGTGCGCGGGCACCTGATGGCGGGCCAGGCCCAGCACCTCAAGCAGCAGCTCGTTCAGTTCGCTGCGCACAAACACCGCGTCCGGCTGCACCGGCGCGGCAGAAGCGGCCTGCGCACCGGCGGGGCGCGAATCGGCCTCCCGGGACTCCTCCGCGAAACGTTCCGCCTCCACCCCGGACCGCACCAGCAGCGACAACAAACGTTCACGGTTAGCGGTGTAGCGGCGCCACGGCGAATCCGGCTCATCCTTCAACCCGGCCCACAGATCGCGCACCATCGCGCCGAACGAAGCCGTGCCCGAACCGTCATCGGAAACGAAAAAGAACTCGCTGACGAAAATCGCCAACCAGATTCAGCGCATCACTCGCCGCCACAAGAAACCCCCGCCTCAACGTCGGCCATATCCTCCGGCACCACAACCAGCACCGGCCGCGCAAACACCGCTCTCTCAGAAACCCGGCCCGCCTGCGGATCAAGCATCCCCCGCTGGCGCAAAGCCTCCGGGTTCATCCACGCCAGCGCCTGCTCCCACTGCGCATTCGCGGCCTCACGCACCGCTTCCATATAGGTGCGCGAACACTCCAGGGCGGGCTTCACCAAGGCCCCGAAACGCTCCGGCTGCGCCACCGCGATACCGGGAGAATCCGGGCCCAGGCCAAGATCTGCAAACAGCTCCCGGGGAGACGCCGCCGCCTCCGGGCTCCAACCCGTGAAATCGTTTTTACTGCACCGCAACAGAGCGGAAGAAAGCGTATAACCGAACTGGTTGACCGCGGAAAGCTGCACCAACACAGTCGGGGTATCCACCTTGCCCACCACCGTGAAGACCTTATCCGGCGGCTGCTTCGCCCGCACCCGATTCGCCACCCACTCCAGCGCCGGATGCAGCGGCGAAAGGAAATGCGTATCCGGCCAGAACGAAGACGAATCCACGCCCCGCGCCGCCACCAGGCGCTCCCCCGCGAGCGCGCGGTCCTCGGTCAAAACCAGCCGGTTCATCACGCCGCGCTCGTCCCGATACTGCTTCGGCAAGACCTCCAGCCGCGCCCGCAAATCGGTATCCGGCACGAAACTGAGCGTGCCCCCCGTGCCGTCGGCCCCCGGATCGCCCTCCCGGCGGAAAGCGATACCGCCATCTTTCGGGTCCCGTTCCGGCTTGCCGTCAAACAGGCGCACCACGCCCGCCTCCAAAAAGTCACTGCGCGAACGCCACAGGCCGGTAGCGGCCGCATGATCCATGCCCTGATCGGCCTGCCCGGCGGAAACGTCGGCACGCGCGGCGAGCGCGGCCTGCACCCCCGCCAGGTCACCGTTCAACAACATGCGCGCCCAATCCGTGCCGACCTCACCCGCAGCCACGGCGGCCACCGACGGCACCGCCTCATCGAAGTCCACGCGGCCCTCCAGCACGCGCGTAATCGCCTTCTCTTCCAGGTCAGGGCTGTACGCACCCAGCAGGGAACCCGAATCGCCAAGCGCCCGGTGCGCCTCGCGTTCACGCTCCAACAGGCGCTGCAAAACGTGCACGTCACCCACCAGCTTCGGGTGAGCAAGGCGCAGCAACAACGCGTAAATCTGCGGCGGAGTCCGCTGGCCGTAACGGTCAATCCTGCCGTTGCGCTGCTCAATACGGATCAGCGACCACGGCACGTCATAGTGCACCAGGCGGTGACAGTGCGCGTGCAGGTTCACGCCCTCGCTCGCCACATCGCCCGTAACCAGGATGCGCAGCGGGGAACGGCCCCGCTTGAACTCCTCCACCAGACGCTGCTGGTCCACGTCATCCATGCCGCCGTGCATGATCGCAATGTTTTCTTCCGCCAAGCCCGTGTCGGCCAGCAGATTCTTACGCAACCATTCCAAGGTGGGCACGCGCTCCGCGAACACCACCACGCGCTCCGGCGAAAGCGCGCCATCCGGGCGCAGGCCCACACCCATCTCGGCCAGGCAGCCGCGCAGCCGCACATACTTCGCGCTCAAAGACGCATCGTGCAGGCACGGCTCATTCAGGGCGCGCAGCCGCACCAGCGCGGCTCGCTCCCTAGCAAGCTGTTCCAGCCGCAAAGAATCCTGCGCGGCAACCGCCGCCTGCTCATGCCTATCAAGTACCCGCAACCGGTTATGCAGCGTCTCATCCAGCGCGCTGGGGGAAGAAAAGAACGATTTTGCGATAGTCCACGGGAACAGGCGATCACTCCCGCCGGAAACCGGCGATGCGCCGGTAACCGGGTGGGTCCACACGTCAGCGATCTCGCTACCCACCGCGTTCTCAACCTCGGACGCGGGGATCAGTTCGTTACGCGGTTCCTTAGCCACCGCCCAGGAATCACCAACCACACCCTTCACTTCGTCCGAGTGGCGATGTCGGCGCACCATCACGTCGGGCAGCCGCTCCTTATCCACCTGCCCCCCGGAAACCAGGGACGGATCGAGCAGTTTCACCAGCTCCGCAAAAGAATCCTCACGGCCGTTGTGAGGCGTGGCCGAAGCCAGGATCAGCGTGTCCGTATGCGGGGCCAGCAACTGCGCCAACCTGTTATTTTGCGTATCCCGATTGCTGACGTTATGCGCCTCATCCAGCACCACCGCATCCCAGTGGTGGCGGCGCAGATCGTTCTTGAAAACGTCCTTTTTCAGGGTGTCAATCGAAATCAGCACGCGCGGGTAGTGAGAAAACGGGTTCTGCGTGGCGGGCAGCTTCTGCTTAATCGCCTTCACGCCGCGCGAATCCAGGCGCATGAACGGGATCGCGAAACGCGTCCACATCTCATGCTGGAACTGCTCCAACACCTGGCGGGGAGCCACCACCAGGATGCGGTCACCGCGCTTGCGTCGGATCAGCTCAGACAAAATCATGCCGATCTCCAGCGTCTTACCCAGGCCCACCGCGTCGGCAATCAACATGCGCGGATGCATACCCGGCGTCTTCAGAGCCTTAGAAACGGCGCTGAGCTGGTAAGACAGCGGATCGGCCAGGCAATTCCGGGACACGGTCAAATCGGTGTACCCCATCGGCACCGCGGTGGCAGCCAGCACCGATTCCAGCCAAAGCCGCGTATTGCGGTAATGCGAAGAATTATCCGCAACCGTTTTCACGTTGCTCATATCGAACGGCTTAATGTTTTCCAGCTTCGTGAAAAACACGGCCTCTTTATCGGCCACGAAATTCGATACACCGCGCACGCGCAGCAGGCTGCCATCGCCGGTCTGCTCAACGGAGTTAATCATCCAGGTTTCATCACGCGCATTCACCAGGCTCCCCGAAGCAAAAACGGTATCGGCACCCACTAGAAACGGCTCCTTAACGCGTGGCTGGCAGTGACTTTTCCAGTCTACCGGCCAGGGGTGGCGGCTTTACCGCGCCATTTTTAGCCCCTGGATGAATTAAACGCTGATGCCCCTACCCGATAACGCCTGGGTGCACTTACCGCAGTTAATCCCCGCCCCCTCACGTGCAGGTGCACTAAGTGTTGCGAAAACCCCGTTTAACCCACAGGAAGTGCACCTGAACGTAAGGGAGAGCAAAAAGTGCACCCAAACGTCACCAACGGAGGCCCAAAGCCCTGCGCAACCAGCGCCCCTGCACACCATTACCGCCCTCGTCTTCCGGGGCCCAATCTCTTTCCCCCAGCCCTTACCTCTTGCCCACAACCGCTTTCCTCCGCACCTATCCACACCCCCTCGCCTCACGGGAAGAAAACCGCCACGCTGGCCGCATGTCTCGCCCAGTCGCTCAGCTCCCCCGCCCACTCGCGAAAGCGGGAGCGTTCCCGGTTTCTTTGGCGCGCGCCCACGGGGTTGGCCGCTACCGACTACTCAGACAAGACGTGATGCGCCTGGCCAAGGGATTTTATTGCCGCATCGATCCACCGCCTACGGAACTAGAGGTAATCCGAGCACTGCTTTTTACGCGCACAAATACCCGCGATGATCTGGCTCTTTACCCGGTTTCGCATTTTTCTGCCGCGCGCATCTGGGGAATGCCGCTGCCCACACGCAACGCTAGCTACACCCAGGGGCAACCGGTGGACATAACCTACTTCTCAGGTTCGCCTTCTCGCCGGAACCCACTGCTCAAGTGGCATAAGGCGATACGTTACGGGGCGGAACCGGGAATCACCGAACCCGCGATTTATCGCACCGACACCGTTTGCCTGACTTCCCGTTGGCGCACCCTTTTGGATCTGACTCCCCTGCTGCCACCGGACTATCTGGTCATCATCGCCGATCACCTGGTTCGCCAGCCCCGGCAAAACTTGGAGCAGCGGAGCAAGCCCTACGCGGCCCTGTCGGATCTGGAACGGGCGGCACGGGCCTGCCTGAGCATCCGGGCAAAAAGGAAACTACTGCGGGCACTTTCGCTGAGCCGCGTAGGCAGCGATTCTCCGCTGGAAACCCTGCTGCGGCTGCGACTTTTCGAGGCTGGGCTTCCGGAACCTGACCTGAATTTGCACATCACCGACGACGACGGCAAACCGCTACACCAACCGGACATGTCTTGGCCCCGATATCGAGTAGCACTTGAATACGAAGGGCAACACCACAGTCTGCCCGAGCAGATCAGCCGGGATATTTCCCGCGCTGAAAGATGCCGGCGCGCGGGCTGGCGAGAGGTACGGATAGAGAAAAGCATGATGCACAACAGGGCGGAGGTTGCCGTGGCAAAGGTTGCCGAGGCCCTGCGCGAACGCGGGTGGCAGGGCACGTGTTAGGGCAGGGCGCCGTACTAGGGTGAGGTGCCGTATTAGGGCTGGGCAGGTGTTAGGGCGGGCACGGGGATTTCTAAGCGGCCGGGGTAGGACTTGAATTACCAAATCCCTCTATCCCGTCCTCACCCCTCAAAACAAGACGCCTTCGGCTACGCACCGCCAATATCCAGCCCCTAGAAATCAGGCACCATCCCCTATCGTGCTCCCCTCTGCCCCGCTCCCCTTAACGTCTGGGTGCACTTTTGGTTGCCCCTTACGTTCAGGTGCACTTTGTGAGGGTTAAACGGGGTTTTTCACAGCACTTAGTGCACCTGAACGTGAGGGGGCGGGGATTAACTGCTATAAGTGCACCCAGGTGTCAGGACACCCCTCAAGCGTCCAGGGAAAACCGACCACCGGATCAACCACCCGGGCGTCGGCCCGTATCTAAGGGCAACCCAGCGCCGAAAGATCAATCAGCTCCTAAGCCCGGAACCACCTGGGTAGCCAGGAGCACCAGGATCACCAGGCAGAGCCCTTCACTCACTTTGCGCTCAGGTAGCGATCCAGGCGTTCCAGGGCCTCGGCCACCACGTGCTCCGGTGTCGCGATGCTGGCCCGGAACCACCCCCGGCACCATTCGCCGTAGTCGCAGCCGTCGGCCAGCAGGACCCTGGTTTTCTTAGCCAGATCGTCGGAAAGGCTGCAGGTAGAGATGCCGCTTCCCACAGCGGCGGGAACCTTGTCCGCCGCTAGCGGCTCCGGTTCGCTCTCAACCACCGTATCGGGGCAGGAAACCAGGCGGCTCGCGTCTACCCAAACCAGGTAGGTGGCGTCGGCCTGCAACAGTCGCAGCGAATGTTTCTCGCAGAACCCCGCGATCCGGGCGCGGTTTCGCGCCACCAGGGCCAGCATTTCATCGAGCCACACACCATCCCCGCCCCAGGCGGTACCGAGTGCGGTCAGCGCCATCAGGTTCGGGTTGGTAAAACCGGCGCGGCGCATGCCTGCGCTTATCGCTTCGCGCAGCTCAAAATCTGGAATGACCAGCGCGGCGGCCTCCACCCCGGCCAGGTTGAATCCCTTGGCGGGAGAAAACGCGGTGATGGTTTTCAGGGAGAAAGTATCGTGCGCGGGAACTGAATCAACAGCGCAAACACCACCGTCAGCGCTCACCGGGTCGAGCGCCGCCAGCGCGGGTAGGTGGGTTCCCGCCGGGGCCAGATCGGCGTGCACCTCGTCGGAAACCAGAATCGTCCCGTGGGCCGCGCAAAGCTCAAACAGGGGGCGCAGCTCTTCGCGCGACCACACCCGGCCGGTCGGGTTATGCGGGGTGCAGAGAATGAAAACGTCCACCGGCTCGCCAAACGCCTCGCGCAGCGCGGCGGTATCAATTTCCGCGCGCGGGCCCGACATATCGAGCGGCACATGATCCACTCGGCAACCGTTCGCCCGCACCACGTTATCGATCGGGCCGTAGGACGGCGAGAAGGTCACGAAACGCGCTCCCGGCCTGAGCACCACGTTGCACATCACGGCCATCGCGTTAATCAGGCGGGGCACGAAAACCACGTGGGTCGGGTCAACCGACAGTCCGTGACGTCGGCCCAGCCAGTTCGCAACTAGGGAGCCGAACGTGGGCGAATAATCCTGGTAACCGTACGCCCCCGCGTCGATCACGCCGCGCAGCGCCGCCGTAATTTCGGGTGCCGCGGGGAGGTCGGGTTCGGCGGTGGTAAGCGCGATGACGTCATCACCGTAGAGCGCGCGAGCGGGCGGCCACTTCACGCCGTTTTCGCTGGTGCACAGTTCGCCGAACACATCTCCCCCTAGCTTTTGGGCCACCGGACGATTAAAGCCTAACGCTTATGCCTTGGAAGATGCTTCAAATATGACTTAATGGGTCGCGAGATGAAGATTTGCGGCCGGGGGCGAGGGCCAGGAGGGGAAACCGTATCAGGCGAGCGTTTGGGTGCACTTTTGGCTACCCCTTACATCCAGGTGCACTTTGTGGGGGTTAAACCCCGTTTTCACAGCAGTTAGTGCACCCAAATGTAAGGGGGTGGGGTTTACCGGCCAAAAGTGCACCCAAACGTTAAGGGGTAGGCAAACACCACCGGGCCAAGGGGCGCAGCAGGCAGGTGGGAATCAACAATGCACCGCTCCTAGCAATACACTCCTCCGCGGCCGCCACCCTTACCGCCCCAAAACTAATGGCCGACAGGCAAAACGCACCTGTCGGCCATCACTGCGGTCATGCCGCCCGCTCCCGGGCAGCAGACCAAACAAACTCTCTCAGCCCAGCGACTGCACCTTAACCAAAACGGTGCGTCCGTCATTCCCCAGGGCCTGCGCCACGGTGCGCTGGATATCAACAACCGTCTCGCGCACGGCGCGCGGCGCGATTTCCAGACCCACTTCGATAGTCACGGTTTCCTCATCCAGGATCACGCCGTAGCGGGCCTTTTCGCTCGCGCTATCGTCACCGCCGGTGAGTTCCGACGCGGCGCTGCGCAGGCGCGCATCCAGGGTACGCAGGGTGCTGGCGATGCCCGGTTCGATCCCGGCAACCCCCGGCAGGGCAGTCACCAGTTCCACCAGGGTCGCCGCATTTACGGCAACGCTCTGTTCACTCATGCAGATCCTCTATGTGTATATCGACCGGGATGTCGTCCAGGCCGAGGTGATCGGCGCAAGCCCGCGCTACGGACGCGCGCACAGCCTCCGCCACACCCGGCAGATCGGGCGTGCCAACCTGCACCGTTAAACGACAGCTAACACCCACAGGTGTACCACAAATCAGCAGGTTAGAGGCATTTTCTGCGTAAGTGAAGGTGGTGCGCAAGGCACGTACGCCCGGCACCGTGTCGATAGTCTCACGAACCAGGGTGCGCAGGGCTAGCTCAGACACCGTGTAGGGGCCCGCCTCGGTTTCGGGCATCTCTACCTGGCTGCCGCGGCGCGCATCGGCCTTAACGGATTCCTTGATCGTGGACAGCGCCAGGGTGGAAAGCTGCACGGAACTATCGCCGGCGGCTTCGAGCTCGTCCCATTCCCGGTGTACATCCCGGATCAGGTCTAGGTAGCTGCGTTCGGGGTCGTTGTCTTGGATACGGCTCACCTCCACTCCTCCATTCGCTCCATGATTCTGGTGCGGGCACGCGCAATCCGACCGCGCACGGTCGATTCGCTCAGGTCCAGGTTTTGGGCAATCTCTTGATAGCTCATTTCCTCGACTTCTTTAAGCACCCAGCAGGCACGTAGCTCCGGTTTGAGGGTCGATAGCACCCGCGCCAGGGCACTCATTTTCGCGTTCACTTCGCTGGTATGTGCGGGATCGGCAGGCGGCACCGCCCGGCCCGGATCGTTCGTGTCTGGGCCGACGTCGAGCGCCTCCAGCGTTTCTCCCGGCTGCGCGCTCGTGGCCCGCCGCGCCTGTCGGCGCACCGCGTCCGTGGCCCGATGGGTACAGATCTTGCGCAGCCAGCCGCGAAATGCGTCCGGATTTTCCAGCAGGTGGATCCGCTTCCAGGCCAGAATGAACGTCTCTTGGACAACGTCTTCTGTGTCTTGCCTGTTGCCCAAAATCATGTAGGCGGTGCGGAAGAGCCGGGCCTGGTAGATATCTACCAGTTGCCCGAACGCTTCCGCATCGCCATCTTGCGACCGCAGTACTAGGTGGCGATCACGCGCACCGTTTTCGCTGCTCATGCCGGGGATGATACCCGGGTTTCGCTGCCGCCAAGTACCGCTTCGCTGTTGTTACCGCGAGCGCGGGAGCTGCGCAGGGTGACCAGGGCGTCAATCTGTCGCGGCTCCACGCCGAGGGTCTGGCGAACATCGTCGGCCAGCATGCGCCGCGCGGCATCTACGGACCAGCCGGTTTCGGCGTCCTCAGCCACGTCAAGCTGCGCCTGTAGCCAGGGCTGCTTCGCGGTGCCACTCACCTCTACCGAGGCGCCAACGATACCGGAAACCTGCTCCTCTACGTGTTCCGCGAGAGCCAGGCCCAGCACGTCCGGCTGGATGGTGCCGAGCAGGGCACCGTCCGCGTCGCTAATGCGCAGGGTCGAGGTGCGCGGCTTCTTCGGCGCCTGGCCGATGACCAGGTAGAGGCCGAAAAGAACCGCGACCAGGCAGACCGCACCAGCGGCCGCCGGGAGCCACTGCGCGTGCATTTCCAGCAGCATCGCAGGTGTGGTTTCGCCGTGCGCCAGGTACCGATCAAAATCGGGCAGCTGCTTCGTGTAGCCGAACGAGGCCACACCCAGCCAGGCCGCCGCCGCCAGGGATAACACCCCGGCTAAAGCCAGCACAAACCTATTTTTGGTGCCGGAGATGGAACGCATCTGCGCCTCCTTCAGTAATTTGCTGCCTGCTTAGTTGATCTGTTTCACGGTGACACGGCTGGCCAGTTCGCTGGCCGGTCGCAGTTCCCGCAGGGCCTCCGTGACGGCCTCTTCGGCCGCGCGGCGTACCTGCTCGGGTTCGTCCACCACCGTCGCCACGCGCACATCGGCACGCTGGGAGCCGACGCGCACGTCGGCGCTATGCACGCCGTCCACGCGCAGCACGCGCATCTTCAGGCGGCGCGCTACGTCGCTGCGGGCGATGGCGGTTTCACCGGGAACGTCGCTACCGAAAGCGCCCATGCGGGACGGCTGGCCCGGCCAGAGGGCGCAGATCAGCAGCACCAGGCCGATCAGGGCCAGCACTACGGCAACGCTCTGGAAGGCGGTCGAATCGAAACGCAGACCGGCGGCCTGTTCCAGGGAGGCGGAGATGTCGGGCGGCAGCTGCGCACCGGCATAGTGACTGCCCACAACCCAGCAGCCGAAGCCACCAAGGGCGATCAGGGCGATGCTGAGGATAGTCGCGGGGACTGTGCGGGTGGGCCGCCTGGTAAGACGGCGGGGTGTGTTACTCAACGTAGCCCCCTAACGATGCGGCTTTGCGGATTGAGCCAGGAAACTTCCACGTCAATACGGCCAACCTCAACACCCGCCAGGTGTTCCACCCGGGAACGGACGTGCTCGCGCAGTCCGTGCAGGGTCTTTTCTAGCGGGGCGGGGAAGGCAACGCCGACATTCAGGCGCAGGACGGCGGTGGTGCCGTACAGATCGCAGTCGGCGGCTGGGCGGGAATCGAAGTTGCGCCTAGCTCCCAGCCCGAGCACACCACCGGCGTCGGAGCCGATGTGCGGGGCCTCGGAGGCAGCCTGCTGCGCAATCTTCGCCACGACCCGGGCGGGCACTGTGGTGGTGCCGCGCGATTCAACCGGGCTGTGTGCCATGATTACCGCCCCCGACGGTCAGTGATGCCCTGAATGTCGATGCGCCCCTCGATGGCAAGACCAACGGCAAGGCCGATCACGCCGAACACGGCGACCAGGAAAAACTGGGTGAAGGAACCGAACGCGAGGACCGCGCCGAGGAAAAGGCCCACGAGTAGGGCAAGATGCGTTGTCTTCAAGGTTGTCTCCCAAAGTTGAGGGTTGGACTGGGGTGGAACGTAAGGGTGGGGGCCGACAGGGCCCGGGTAAGGGGCCGTCGGGAAGGCCGACCCCCACCCGTTACGCGTTTAAATCACTTGAGCTCGGTACCGCGCGAGTGGCTCTTCTCTTCTTCTTCGTCCTCGGTGGGCAGGTGCACGTCGGTGACGTTCACGTTGACCTCAATGACCTCGAGGCCGGTGGTGCCCTCAACCTGCTCGATGATGTTGCGGCGAATGGCGTTGCCAACCTCGACGACGGAGGCGCCGTACTCGACGACTACGGTCACGTCGATCGCGGTCTGGGTCTCGCCCTTTTCGACGCTGATGCCACCGGCAACGTTGGTCTGAGCGTTCGGGATGCGGTCGGTGACGGCGTTGAAGGCGCGGCGGGCGGCGTTACCCATGTCGTAAACGCCGGGAACCTCGCGGGCTGCCATGCCGGCAACCTTTGCCACAACGGCGTCATCGAGGGTGGTTACACCGCGGGAGGTCTGCAGAGGGCCGCGCAGGGTCTTCTCCTGGGCCTCTTCCTGCTGCTTGCGTGCTTCCTTCTCGGCGGCTTCGCGAGCGATTTCCTGCTGCTGACCGGTCTTGGGAATCGAGTTCGACACGTTTACTCCTTCTTGTCTGACTGCCCGGAAAGTCGGGCGGTACTTCACCGGCGCTTGGCCGGCTGTTCCATGCGGACACAAGTAAGACGTGGCGTGTTCAGGAATCCTCACGCAAAAGTTTGGTGAGCTGGATCACTAATTTTTGGTGGAGTGGCTTCAGCCAGACTGAAGCCTAGATCAGACCAAATACCTCAAGGACATGATTGGCTCGCAGCAAGGTAACATCCTCGAAGGTACGTGAGGACATGTAGGCAATGGCTTTCCTCGATTTATCTTTGAGTTCGCTTCGATCCTGCGAAAGCTGGGAAACCACATCAACAGCGGCATTCAGATCGCGTTTAACAACCCAACCCGCATCCGAGTCTGCAATGATAAGTCGACTCGAATCATTATCGAATGCCAAAACGGGAACCCCTGAACCAAGGGACTCAAAGTAGGTACATGCCGGATCTCCTTGCAGATGCGGCAAGAACATCACGTCGATATGATCGCGAACATACGGCTTCCACTCAGTCTCAAAATCCAGGAAGCCAATCACCTTAAAATTATCTGCAGAATAGGCATTTATTTGCTCGGAAAGCGGTCCTCCACCAAGCATAATAACCTCGGCTGGAACGGTTTTCTTCTCTAACAACTCGGCAAACTTAGGAAGAAGATGAGCGCCTTTCGCCTCAATCCAACGGGCAGAGAACCCTATCCTTAAAGGTTTGTTGGTAGAGAAATCCTTATTTTCTAGAGATTCCTTTGCCAACATCACGTCTTTGTTAAAGACGCGAGAATCATTAAAGAACATCGAATTATTTGCATGCTTCTTATGAGCATCAGCTGCCGCTCGACCATTAAACTGAACCCCTGCAGCGGATTCCAAGAACTTCTTAAGGAGGCGGTCCTGCCGCAGCAGACCCGCAGCCATGCGCAAGCGCTTAATCGGCGGGGTGCCAACCAATAGATCCAGTTTTACCTTTAAAGAATTTTCACTAATCAGGATATACGGTATGCCTAGATCTTTAATCCAAGTATTCCTAAGACTATGTAGTGCGATAATTCCCGCATAATCTCCGCGGATATTTCTCTCGATATCATCCGATATCACTACCGAAAAAGGAACGTCTGAACACAGAACGCATGTAGTATCTGGCCCCGGAACAAAATCATCGGGGAAAGGCGAGAAAATAACCTCTAAATCTACGCCCTTATCTGCAAAAATTTTTGCAGTGGAAGAAATCGACGAAAGGAACCGCTTATCTAAAATAAGGAAGCGTTCACCCTTTTTTTCAATAATTCGGGAGTAAAGAGTTGTCAAATAGGCAACCGTTGCCATTTCTTCCCCTTAAATAAGGCAGTAAGTGGGCAACTAAAACCCTCTTTTCTGTGGAGCCTAGGAGATTCGAACTCCTGACATCCGCCTTGCAAAGGCGGCGCTCTACCAACTGAGCTAAGGCCCCTAACGGCTGCTGCCCTACCGGGCAACTACCTAGTTATTGAACGGAAGGTTTTCGGCCTCGGCCCATAGGTCAGACTCAAGATTCTTCTTCTCCGCCTGCCTCCAAGCGGCTACGCCGCCAACAACCAGGGTGAGAATTCCGAAGATCTTCGCTATGCGCTTCATGCGTTCCTCCGATCAATGGTGGGCCTAACTGGACTTGAACCAGTGACCTCTGTCTTATCAGGACAGCGCTCTAACCGACTGAGCTATAGGCCCATCAACCGTTTCGCAACGATCTACCGACGAGCCGTAACCCGTCGACGATTAACTCTAACCGACCTTGGGCCGTGAGTCCAACTCGTCACGGGGCCTGTTTTGGAGGTCACACCTCAGAGGGGTATTAGGTACGCTGACCCGGGGTTATGTCGGCACACTCGCTACTTTCGCGATTCCCGCGCCAGGTTCGCCTGCACGATCCCGCACACGGCGTGTCCCTCCGCATGCCGGTCCACACGGACCCCTCTGCGCCGGTTCGGCCGGGTCTCCCTCTCCCCGGTTCCGCACCGTAGTTGCCCCCGGATAACAGCTGGGTGCACTTTCCGCAGGTAACCCCGACGCCGTTACGTTTGGGTGCGCTAAACGCTACGAAAACGCCGTTTAACCCCCACAAAGTGCACCTGAGCGTAAGGGGTAGCCAAAAGCGCACCCAAACGTCACCGCGGCAGAGAGATGGCGGGCAAGGAAGAGAAAAGCCGGGAGGAATGGAAGCGGGCTGGGAAAGAAGAGGGAAACACGGGGGGTAAGAAAAGGGGAACGGGAAAGAAGAGAAGGGCCGGGGAATGATCCCCGGCCCCTGCCCTGGTTTGGAGCAACGCCCTTATCCAGCCCGCCGCTACCGCCCTAACTACTCGTCCGTGAACGTGACCCGCAGGCCGCCGATGAGAGACGCGATCAGGTTGTAAACGAACGATGCCAGCGTGCACAGCGCGGTCACGATGACGGTGTTCATCACGGCAAGCAGAATCGAGAAACTGATGACCTTGCCGAGCTGGAAGTATTCGAGGATCGGCACCGGCTTGCCGCCGTTCATTTCCATGCCGACCTTTTGCACGCGATCCCAGAGGCCGATCGCGTCCACCATCGTCCACAGCAGCACGGTGGCGAAAACGGTGGCCACGCCAAGCGCCACGGCGCACAGGAAGGACAGTTTCATGACCGACCACGGATCGAAACGCGAAAGGGTCAGGTGAACCTGGCGTACCGGGGCATCGCCAGGACGCTCCTCCTGCTGCGGCAGGCTGGCCTGCGCCGCCTTCAGGCCGGCGTTTACCTTAGCCTGCGCGGCGCGTACACCCTGGCTGGCGCGCTGCTTGAAGCCGCCCTCGGGCTGGGCCGCACGCGTGGTGCGGCTGCCACCCCTGCCTTCAACTTTCACGGCAGGCATTTTCTGCGTCTTGTCGTCAGCCACGTTTACTCCTCGGTTTCGCCATCGGACTGGGGCGTGCCGACAGCCCCGCTAGCGTTAAGAATACTCTCCTCAGCAGGTACCGCGCCGGGTTCCGCAGCGGTAGCCGCCGTGTCGCCGTCGGCCTCACCAGCCGCTGCCTCCGCTTCGGCTTCTTCCTCGGTTTCCGAGTTCTTCGCCACCGCGATGATGCGGTCGCCACCGTCGGGCTTGGCGAACACGACGCCCATGGTGTCACGGCCCTTCGCGGGAACGCCCGCGGCGAGCGAGCGCACCACCTTGCCGCGCTCCATCACGACCAGCACCTCGTCGCCGTCCTCCACGATCAGCGCGCCGACCAGGTGGCCACGGCCGTCGGGCAGCTTCGCTACCTTGATGCCCAGGCCGCCGCGGCCCTGCACGCGGTATTCCTCGATCGGGGAACGCTTCGCGAAACCGCTATCGGTCACCGTGAATACGTAGGTGCCTTCGCGCACCACGTCCATCGCCAGCAGCTGATCGTCCTCGCGGAACTTCATGCCGGTAACGCCGCTGGTGGCGCGGCCCATCGGCCGCAGCACGTCGTCGCTGGCGGGCATGCGCACCGACTGGCCGTTGCGGGACACCAGCAGCAGCTGGTCGTCGGCGCTTACGGCGCGGGCTGCCACCAGTTCGTCGCGGGCAGACACGCCGTCTTCACCCTCGACCTCGCGCAGGTTGATGGCGATTACGCCGCCGCTGCGGTTGGAGTCGAACGCGTTGAGGGCGGTCTTTTTGACCAGGCCGCGCCGGGTGGCCAGCACCAGGTAGTCGGCGTCGTCGTAAGACTTGAGCGCCATCACCTGGGCGATGTGTTCGTCGGGCTGGAACGCCAGCAGGTTTGCCACGTGCTGGCCCTTCGCGTCGCGGGGCGCTTCGGGCAGTTCGTACGCCTTGGCGCGGTAGACCCGGCCCAGGTTGGTGAAGAACAGCAGCCAGTGGTGGGTGGTGGTGGTGAAGAAGTGTTCCACCACGTCATCTCCGCGCAACGCCGCGCCGCGCACGCCCTTACCACCGCGCTTTTGCGCCCGGTACTGGTCGGTGCGGGTGCGCTTGGCGTAGCCACCGCGCGTGATGGTGACGACCACGTCCTCTTCGGGGATGAGGTCTTCCATCGACATATCGCCGTCGAACGGCACGATTTCGGTGCGGCGATCGTCGCCGTACTTGTCTACGATCTCGGCCAGTTCCTCGGAAACGATCTCGCGCTGGCGCTCCGGCGAAGCCAGGATGCCCTCGTATTCGCGGATCATCGCGGCCAGGCGATCGTGTTCCTCGATGATCTTCTGGCGCTCCAGCGCGGCCAGGCGGCGCAGCTGCATCGCCAGGATCGCGTTGGCCTGAATCTCGTCGATGTCCAGCAGTTCCATCAGGCCGACGCGGGCGTCATCCGCGTTCGGGGAACGGCGGATCAGCGCGATCACTTCGTCGAGCGCGTCCAGCGCCTTCAGGTAGCCGCGGTAGACGTGAATCTGCTCCTCGGCCTTACGCAGGCGGAAGCGGGTGCGACGCACGATCACGTCGATCTGGTGCTTAGTCCATTCGCGCACGAACGTATCGATGCTGATGGTGCGCGGTACGCCGTTAACCAGGGTCAGCATGTTGGCGGAGAAGTTCTCCTGCAGCTGGGTGTGCTTGAACAGGTTGTTCAGCACCACCTTCGCCACGGCGTCACGCTTGAGCACCAGCACCAGGCGCTGGCCGGTACGACCGGAGGTTTCGTCGCGGATGTCGGCGATGCCCTGGATCTTGCCTAGCTTCACCATCTCCGCGATCTTGCGGGCCAGGTTGTCGGGGTTCACCTGGTAGGGCAGCTCGGTGACAACCAGGCACATGCGGCCCTGGATTTCCTCGGTGCTGACCACGGCACGCTGCGTGATGGAGCCGCGGCCGGTGCGGTAGGCGTCCTCGATGCCGCGGCGGCCCAGGATGGTCGCGCCGGTCGGGAAGTCCGGGCCCTTAATGCGGGCCAGGCACTGCTCCAGCAGTTCTTCCTTCGTGGCTTCGGAGTTCTTCAGCAGCCACTGCACCGCGTCGGCCACCTCGCGCAGGTTGTGCGGCGGGATGTTGGTGGCCATGCCGACGGCGATGCCGGAGGAGCCGTTTACCAGCAGGTTCGGGAACCTCGCGGGGAGCACCGCCGGTTCCTCGATGGTGCCGTCGTAGTTGTCGACCATGTCGACGGTTTCCTGGTCGATGTCGCGCACCAGCTCCATCGCGAGCGGCGCCATCTTGCACTCGGTGTAACGGGGGGCTGCCGCGCCGTCGTCGCCGGCACTGCCGAAGTTGCCCTGACCGAGGATCAGCGGGTAGCGCATCGCCCACGGCTGCACCAGGCGCACCATGGCGTCATAGATCGCGCTGTCGCCGTGCGGGTGGAAGTTACCCATCACGTCGCCGACCACCTTGGCGCACTTCGAGAAGGAACGGTCGGGGCGGTAGCCGCCGTCGTACATGGCGTAGACGATGCGGCGGTGCACCGGCTTGAGGCCATCGCGCACGTCGGGCAGCGCACGGCCCACGATCACGCTCATCGCGTAGTCGAGGTAGGAGCGCTGCATCTCCTGGTTGAGGTCTACCTGTTCAATGTGGTCGCCGGGCTTTACCGCGTCGACTACCGTTTCCGGGGTCTCTTCACTCATCGTCTGCTTCTTCTTTCCCCACCCCAGGGGCGGGTTCTACCGGGAGCTGCTGGCCCTGTATCTGCTGACTTCTGTCTGGTGGGGCGCGCCGTTTCTTGGCCGACGCGCCCGCTTTAGGTTTTCGCTGTGACCTAGATGTCCAGGAAACGGACGTCTTTCGCGTTCTCCTGAATGAACGTGCGGCGCGCCTCGACGTCGTCACCCATCAGCACGGAGAAGATCGTGTCGGCGTCGGCGGCCTCCGCGATGGTCACCTGCTTGAGGGTGCGCACATCCCGGTCCATGGTGGTGGTCTGAAGCTCGCGCCAGTCCATCTCACCAAGGCCCTTGTAACGCTGGATGCCGTTGTCCTTCGGGATGCGCTTGCCCGCCGCGCGGCCCTCGGCCAGGCGGGTGTCGCGTTCCTCGTCGGAATAGACGTATTCGTGCGGGGCATTCGACCACTTCAGGCGGTACAGCGGCGGCATTGCGATGAACACGTGTCCCAGTTCAATCAGCGGGCGCATGTAGCGGAACAGCAGCGTCAGCAGCAGGGTGCAGATGTGCTGGCCGTCCACGTCGGCGTCGGCCATCAAAATGATCTTGTGATAGCGCAGCTTGGTGGCTTCGAAATCTTCGCCGATGCCGGTGCCGAACGCCGTGATCAGGGAGCGTACTTCCTGGTTATCGAGCGCACGATCCAGGCGCGCCTTTTCCACGTTCAGGATCTTGCCGCGGATCGGCAGGATCGCCTGGGTGCGGGGGTCGCGCCCCTGCACTGCCGAGCCGCCTGCCGAGTCGCCCTCCACGATGAAGATTTCGCTTTCGGCGGGGTTGCGGGACTGGCAATCCTTCAGCTTGCCGGGCATACCGCCCGATTCGAGCGGGGACTTACGGCGGGTGGCGTCGCGGGCCTTGCGGGCCGCCTCGCGGGCCGCCGCCGCCGACTGCGCCTTGCGGATGATGTCGCGCGCCTCGTTCGGGTGGGACTCAAACCAGTCGGTCAGCTGGTCGGTCATGACCTTCTGCACGAACGTGCGGGCAATGGTGTTGCCCAGCTTCGTCTTGGTCTGGCCCTCGAACTGCGGTTCGCCCAGCTTCACGGAGATCACGGCGGTTAGGCCCTCACGGATGTCGTCACCCGTCAGGTTGCTGTCCTTCTCCTTCATGATGCCCTGGGCGCGGGCGTAACGGTTCACGATGCCGGTCAGGGCGGCGCGGAAGCCCTCTTCGTGGGTGCCGCCCTCGTGGGTGTTGATCGTGTTCGCGTAGGTGTGCACCGACTCGGAGTAGGCGGTGGTCCACTGCATCGCGATCTCGACGCTGATCATCGCCTCGGTGTCTTCGGCCTCGAAGTCGATGATGTCGGGGTTTACCAGGTCGGAACGCTTTTGCCGGTTGATGTAGGCGACAAAGTCCTTGAGGCCGTTCTCGTAGGCGTAGGTGACCTCTTTCGGCCCGGCAGGCTTCTTTTCGTCGGCACCGTCCACGTCGAGCGGCTCGTCGGCGTCGGCTTCCTCGCCCTCCACCGGACGCTCGTCGCGCAGCGTGATCTTGAGACCCTTGTTCAGGAACGCCATCTGCTGGAAACGCTTACGCAGGGTCTCGAAGTCGTAGACGGTCGTCTCGAAGATTTCCGGATCGGCCCAGAACGTGACGGTGGTGCCGGTGCGGTCGGTGGCCTCCCCCTTCGCGAGCGGCGCTTCCGGAACGCCGCGCAGGTAGGACTGCCGCCACACGTAACCGTCGCGGTGGATCTCTACCGATAGGCGGGTGGAGAGCGCGTTCACCACGGAGGAGCCGACGCCGTGCAGACCGCCCGATACGGCGTAGCCGCCGCCACCGAACTTGCCGCCCGCGTGCAGCACGGTCAGCACCAGCTCGACGGCGGGCTTGTTCTCGGTCGGGTGCATGTCTACGGGGATACCGCGACCGTCGTCCGAGACGCGCACGGCGCCGTCTTCCAGGATCGTTACCTTGATGTCGCTCGCGTAACCGGCCAGGGCCTCGTCCACGGAGTTGTCCACGATCTCGTAGACCAGGTGGTGCAGGCCGCGTTCACCGGTGGAACCGATGTACATACCGGGGCGTTTGCGTACAGCTTCGAGCCCCTCCAGGACGGTGATGTCGGATGCGTCGTAATGCTGCTGATTCAACGCTTCGTGGTCGTTACTTGAGGGTGCCGCGCTATCGCTCACGAAGTGGTCCGTTCCTTGGCTCATACAGTCTCTGCCACCAACCGGGAAACCTTCCCGGATAGCAACACGGGCGCGGTGCGCCCATAACGCACTATTCTACCGCACGTATTCCCTAGAAACGAGGGCGAAGATCACCCTAGACCCTATCTGTACGGCCCTGTACGGCCCGTGGAACGTACAAAACCGCCCCTCAATGTGGGCCGCTATACCGATAGGGGCCAAAAACGATCACAGCGGCCCTCCAGCCAATCGTGGCGGAGCGTTTGTTCGCCTATCCGTAGGTGTCGCGCGGTCCGCGCCATTTCACGGTGCGTTTGCCCTTGGTCCACGAGACGGTGGCCGGTCCCTTCACCTCTACTTTGGTAACCAGGTTTCGCCCGATCTCCTCGTGAATCCGCCCGATAAGCACCGGCGTCAGGTAGCGCATCTGCGCTGCCCAGGCCGACGAATCGGCCCTCACGATCAGCACTCCCTCGTCGAAGGAGAGCGGTGTGCAGTGCTCCGCCACCGCCTCGCCGACGATGTTCTCCCAATCGGCCATGACGCGGCCCATCGCGATACCGTCGCTCCAGCCGAGGTCGCCCATCACGCGCGCGAGCACCTTCTCTATACCCTGCGGGTCACGCGGGTCGGGGTGCGCGCCCGAATAGCCGGGGGCGCTGGTGGAGCGGTCACGCACGTCGCGGCGGCCCCGGAAACGGTTGGTCGGGGCGATCCCCATTTCGCGGGCTCGCGCACGGGCCTGATTTAGCGCGCGGCGAGAATATTCGGAGGGGCTGGGGACGTAGGTTTCTTCCTCTGCCTCCGGCTGCGCCGACGAAGATTCCTCGTTCACCAGCTCTTTTCCTGCCTTTCGGTGCGGGGGGTGGCGCTGCCCTTAGTGACGTCGATGATCTTGTGCGACAGCTGGGCCAGGCTTTCGGGGATATCGCTATCGTTCGCGGTCGTGATCAGCACCTGATTCGCGTCGGCAATGATCCGGCCGAGTCTTTCGCGCCGCTGCACGTCTAGCTCCGAAAAAACGTCGTCCAGTATCAGGATCGGTTCCCCGCCGCCGAGGTCCCCTTCCTCGAGCCGCAGCAGATCGAATGCCCCGAGGCGCAGGGCGAGGGCCAGCGACCAGGACTCGCCGTGGGAGGCGTATCCCTTGGCCGGGAATCCCGAAAGTTCGATCGTGAGATCGTCGCGGTGGGGTCCGACCAGGCATTGCCCGCGTTCGATCTCTTCCTGCCTGCGGGCGGTCAGCTCCGCATGGATAGCCCTGGCAAGGTCCTGCGTGCCCGGCAGCGGCTTATCGCGATAAACCTCTTCGATACCGGGGGCGGTGTAGCGGATCGTGGCCGGGGAATCCGTGGGTTCTTCGCGCTGATCCGGGGAGAGCGCCAGCGCGGCGTCTGCCCCGGCGTCGCTGGAAACCCGCAGGTAGGCGTAGCGGAAATGGGGGCGCAGCCGATCCACCAGGTGCAGGCGGGCCCGCAGCAGTTCCGCGCCCTTGAGGGCGAGCTGCATATCCCAGACGTCAAGCGTCGCGTAGGCGCTTTCCTCCGGGTCCAGTCCGGCGATGCTTTTCGCGCCCTTGCCCCGGCTCATGCCGCGTAGCTGTTTTAGCAGGTTGGCGCGCTGTTTCAGCACCCGGTCGTAGTCGGCCTTAACTCCCGCGTAGCGGGGGGCGATCGTGAAAAGGAGTTCGTCCAGGAAGCGGCGGCGCGATTCCGGATCGCCTTTGACCAGGCTCAGGTCCTCCGGGGCGAAAAGCACCGCACGCACGTATCCGAGTACGTCCCGCACGCGGGGCTGGGGCGCCCCCTGGATCTTGGCCCGGTTCGACTTTCCGGGTGCTATCTGCACATCTATTTCAACGCGACGCTCGCTTCGCTGCACCGCCGCGCGGATCAGCGCGTAGTCGTCTCCGCGATGCACCAGCGCACCGTCGTGCGCCACCCTGTGACTGGACAGGGTGGCCAGGTACCAGACCGCCTCCACAATATTGGTTTTCCCCTGCCCGTTCGGGCCGACGAAAACCGTTACGCCGGGCTCGAACGCGAGCTGCAGGGTCTTGTAGGAGCGGTACTGTCCCAGGCTGAGTGCGAGCAGGTGCATCGCGGCGCGCCGTTTAGCCGATACGCATCGGCATGATCAGGTAGCGGTAGGACTCGTCGGGAGTTCCTTCCAGGCTTTCCTGACCAGCGATAACCACGGGTTTCACCGAGTCAACGAAGTTGAGGCGGGCGAAATCGAAGCCGCCGAGGGCGTTCAGGCCCTCTTTGAGGAATTCGGCGTTGAAGCCGACGACCAGTTCTTCGCCGTCCAGCGCCGTCTCGATGGTTTCGGAGGCGTGCGCGTTTTCGCCGGCGCCGGCTTCCAGGATCGCCTCCTCACCACGGAAAGTGATCCGCAGCGGGGTATTGCGCTCGGCCACGAGGGAAACGCGATTGGCCGCTTCGAGCAGCGGCTGGGTTGCGACGACGACGTGGGTGGGCGGGTTCTCCGGGAAGAGGCGGCGCACCTTCGGGTAATCGCCATCGATCAGGGTCGAGGTGGTGCGGCGGCCGCCCGCCTCGAAACCGATCAGGCGGTGTCCGCCCTCGTCACCGGAGAGCGCGACGGTTACCTCGCCGCCGGTCGCTACGGAACGGGCCACCTCGGAGAGGGTACGGCCACGCACCAGAGCCGTCATGGAAACGTTCGGGTCCTTCGGCTGCCAGGTCAGTTCGCGCACCGCGAGGCGGTAGCGGTCGGTCGCGATGAGGGTCATCTTGTCGCCCTCGATCTCGATCTGCACGCTGGTCAGCAGCGGAATCGTCTCGTCCTTGGAGGCGGCAACGCTCACCTGGTGGATAGCCTCTGCCAGCACGTCGGAGGCAACGGTTCCGGCCACCTCGGGCATGGCGGGCAGGTTCGGGTATTCCTCAACCGGCATGATGCCCAGCTGGAAACGCGAGGAACCGCAGGTGACATGCAGTTTGCTGCCTTCGAGGTGTACCTCGACGTTCTGCTTCGGCAGCGCCTTCACGATGTCAGTGAGCATCTTGCCCTGAACCAGCACCACACCCGGCTCATCTACCTGCGCGGGAATGCGAATTTCGGCGCTGACCTCGTAGTCGAACGTCGAAAGCGTCAGTTCACCGGTGGTTTCGGCACTGATCCGAACCCCTTGCAAAATCGGCATCGTGGAGCGATTCGGCAGGGCACGGGTACCCCACGAAACCGCCTCCCCGAAGATTCCTCGATCAAGGCGAAACTTCACCGTCGTCACTTCCCTCTCTAGGCGTTTAGTTGCTCCAAGGGTAACCGCTGGTGCGTTCACGCGTCATGTCGCGCACTCGCTTCCCTGCCTTGGTCACCCCGGCTCGCTCTTTGGCTGCGATCCACATCCACACCCTCGCGCGATAAGTAGATCTTCTAGGAAACCTATTAACGGCTGTTGATTCTGTGGAAAACCGTTATTTTCGCTGGTAATTACAAAAATTCTGCCGTGCAGGCCCTGTGCGCTGTGGCTGCGCTTGCGTGAGTTGAGTGTGTATCCGCAGAGATCCTTGAAATTACAAGCTCTTGTGCTGTCCACACAGGCCAGTTTTCGTCCCTGCCTAATTACAAAGTTCGTGCACATTATCCACAATTTCATCCACAGCCGTGGATAGTGGGTCTGACGTGCAGCTTTGTAACTACAGAAAGAAAAGTGATCTGCGAAACACCTCGGCTTACTTCCCTAGGCCCTACGCGGGCGGCGTGGCGTTTTTAATCCGCGCGGTAAGTTCCATGACCTGGTTAAACAGCGACTGTCGCTCGCCCATCAGGGCCGCGATCTTCTTGTTGGCGTGCATCACCGTCGTGTGGTCACGATCCCCGAACTGCTGGCCGATCCCGGTCAGGGGCACGTCGGTCAGTTCCCGGCACAGGTACATCGCGATCTGGCGCGCGGTAGTGATGTGCCTGGTCCTTGCCTTGCTGCAAAGATCGTCCACGGTCACGTTGAAGTAGAGGGCGGTCTGGTGCATGATCGACGGCACCGTGATCGCGGCCGAATCGTCGGCTGCCAAAAGATCCTGTAGCACCGTTTCCGCCATCGCCACGTCCAGCGGCTGGCGGGAAAGCGAATGCAGCGCCAGTACGCGCGTAAGTGCGCCCTCAAGTTCGCGAATGTTGGTGTTGATCCGGGAAGCGATGTACTGCAGCACATCCGGCGGCACCTCGCTGCGCTGCTCCGTCTCCACCATCTTGCGCAAAATTGCGATACGGGTTTCTAGGTCCGGCGGCTGAATATCTACCATCAGGCCCATCTCGAAGCGCGAACGCATCCGATCCTCGAAGCCGTCCAGCTGCTTCGGCGGCAGATCAGAGGTGATCACGATCTGCTTGTTCGCGTTGTGCAGCGTGTTGAACGTGTGGAAGAAGGCCTCCATCGTTTCGGGCGCGCGCTGCAGGAACTGGATGTCGTCGATCAGCAGAATGTCGATGTCGCGGTAGCGCCGGTGGAACTCCTGGGTTTTGCCGTACTGGCCCGACTGCACCGAGTTAATGAAGTCGTTGGTGAACTCCTCCGAGTTCACGTAGCGCACCTGAATCTTGTGGTTCAGTTCGATCGCGTAATGGCCTACGGCGTGCAGCAGGTGGGTCTTACCCAGCCCGGAACCGCCATAGATAAAGAGCGGGTTGTAGGCGCGGGCCGGGTTTTCTGCGACCGCGCCGGCTGCCGCGTGCGCAAAACGGTTGGAGGAACCGACCACGAAACGTTCGAACGTGTACTTGTCGTTAAGGCGCGTTACCGAACCGAGGCCACCTTCCTGCGGCGGTGCGCTCTGCGCCACCGACGGCGCAGTGGTCTGCGTCACGGCTGCTCGGACCGGCGTTTCGGGAGGGTTTTCCGCAACAAATCCCGCTTCTTCCACAGGATTGTGCACAGCATTTGCGGACTGCGTGAAAGTGGGCCGGGCAGGCGCTGCCGGGGCGGGCGGCAGCGGCTCTTCGGCGTCGTCGGCAAACAGATTTTCCTCGATCGTTACGGCGAAGGAGGTAGCCCGGCCGCGTACGCTGCTGAGGGCGTGCCGCACATTATCGGGAAAACGCTGCTCTACCACGTCTTTTGCATAGTTTGAGGGGACCGCGAGAAGCGCGGTATCCCCGAAGAATCCGGTGAGGCGGGAAAGCGTCAAAAACGCCATGGCGCGATCGGAAACGTCGGCATCGTTGCGCAGCAGAGCCAGGCACTCGCTCCAGATCACGTTGTTCTGCATGGATTCATCGGGCATGGGGATAGTTTTCCACATTTTGGGGATACTTTGGGGTTAAACCTCTCCACAGTGGAAAACAAGCCCTGTCGGCTGTGAGCTGCAACCTACACATTGACCTGGGGGCACGTAAGCGCGTAGCGTGTTCCAGTCTGTGCTGTCCTAGTACACAGGGAGATCAAAGTGAGCAAGCGGACTTTCCAGCCGAACAACCGTCGGCGCGCCAAGAAGCATGGCTTCCGCGTACGTATGCGCACCCGCGCTGGTCGTGCGATCATCAACGCCCGCCGCCGTAAGGGCCGCGTAGAGCTTTCGGCCTGACTCTCGGCACGCGCATAAAAGCGCTAGCGAGATGAAAGCCCGACACCGTCTGCGTAACAGTCGGCAGTTTCTGCTGATTACGCGTACCGGTGTGCGGAGCGCACGAACCCACGTGGCGGCGCACCTCGCCAGTATTGGCGGGGATGATGAAACGCCCCGCGTGGGTTTTGTCGTGTCCAAAAAAGTGGGCAACTCGGTGGTACGCCACCGCGTGACACGCCGTCTGCGTGCTCTGGCTGACGCCCAAATTCCCCTGCTGCCGTCCGGCAGCGGGGTAGTTTTGCGCGCCCTGCCGGGGATAGCCGACACCACCCCGGCCGAACTTGCGCAGGAAGTGAACGGGGCGCTTTCGCGCGCCCGCGAAAAGCACGCCCAAAAACAGGCACGGCAGAACGCCGCGGCAAATGGCTAAGGTCAGCGAACTGCCGCGCCGCGCGCTGATGTTGCTGGTGCGGGGCTACCAACTGGGGATATCGCGTTACACCCCGCCCAGCTGCCGCTACTATCCGTGCTGCTCCCAGTACGGATACGACTCCCTGCGCATTCACGGGGCGGTAAAGGGCACCCTGCTAACCGGCTGGCGGCTGCTTCGCTGCAACCCATTCAGCCACGGCGGAGTGGATCATGTACCACCTTTAGGGGCCTGGAAACCACCCGAATATCGCGGGCCGGGCGCTACTCCCGTACCCTAGGTTAAACACCGTACTATCGACCGTCCGATCGCATGACCGACATGCGCCTCCCGGCGGCAAGAAAGAACAGGTCAATGGATATTCTCTACCCCATCGAATGGGCAGTTGCCTGGATCATGGTCCAGTTCCATTCGCTATTTACGCTGATTGGTCTGGACAAGGATTCCGGATGGGCGTGGGCGCTTTCGATCGTCGGTCTGACGGTCGTGGTGCGAATCCTCATCTTCCCCCTGTTCGTGAAGCAGATTAAGTCTTCGCGCGCGATGCAGATGGTCGCGCCCCGGATCAAAGAGATCCAGAAGAAATACAAGGGAAAGACCGACCCGGCCTCAAAGCAGGCGATGACGGAAGAAACCATGGCTGCCTACAAGGAAGCCAAGGCCAACCCGTTTGCCTCCTGCCTGCCGATCCTGCTGCAGATGCCGATCTTCTTCGCGCTCTTCCGCATGCTGTTCTACAAGCTGCCCGAGGCGGCAAAGAACAGCCAGGACTTCGGCCCGCTGACCGCCGACCTGGCCAAGAGCGCCGAACATTCGGTCTGGGTCCTCGGCGTCGGCATCTCTCAGTCGTTCATGAGCCCCGGCTGGGAAACCAAGCTGGTAGCGGGCATCATCATCGCCCTCATGTCGCTGGTCACCTTCATCACCCAGAAGGAACTGACCATGCGCAACATGCCGAAAGAGTCGCTCGAAGGCCCCATGGCCAGCACGCAGAAGGCCATGCTTTACATGCTGCCCTTCATCTACGTGATCACCGGCCCGAGCATGCCCATCGGCATCCTGATCTACTGGCTCACCACCAACCTGTGGACTTTTGGCCAGCAGTGGTGGGTTATCAGCGCGACCCCGACCCCCGGTTCCGAGGCGGAAAAGAAGCGCGAGGAGCGCATCAACGCCCGCCGCGTAAAGAAGGGCCTGGAGCCGATCGACTTTGCTGCGAAGCGCCGCGCAGAGGAACTCAAGAACAAGCCCGAAACCATCCGCGTGCAGCCCGTCGGCAAGAAGCGTGGCGGCAAGAAGCTTTCCGACGAGGAAAAGCTGCGCCGCGCCCGCGAAACGCGCGAGCGGCTGAAGGCACAGCGTAACAACGGTAAGGGTAAGAAGGAGAAGCGATGACCACCCCCGAACGCGATGATTCCCTCCCCGTAGAGGCGGAGGTAGAAGAAACCAAGCCCGCGCGTTCAGCGGAAGAAAAGCTGCGCCTGCTGGAAGAGGAAGGCGACATCGCCGCCGACTACCTGGAGGAACTGCTCGATATCGCGGACCTCGACGGCGACATCGACATCGACGTGGACGGCGACCGTGCCTCGCTGGAGATTCGCAGCGCCGATCAGCTCAGCGACATGAACGGCAGCCGCGGGGAACTGCTGGAGGCCCTGCAGGAACTCACCCGCCTGGCCGTGCAGACCAAGACCGGCAACCGCTCCCGCCTGATGCTGGACATCGGCGGTTTCCGGGCGCAGCGCAAGGCCAGCCTGGAAGAGCGCGCAGAGGATGCCATCGAACAGGTAGCAGAGACCGGTCAGCCGGTGCACCTGCAGCCGATGAACGCGTTTGAGCGCAAGGTTATCCACGATGTCGTGCGCGAGGCCGGCCTGGCATCCGCGTCCGATGGCGAGGGCAAGCAGCGCCACGTCATCGTCTACCCCGCGAAGTAAACAGTGGACTGCCCGAGCGAGTACCGCGCCCTCGCCGAAGAACTTTTCGGTGAGCGGCTTCCCATGGCGCAGGCCTACGCCGAACATCTCGCCACCAGCGGGGTGGAGCGGGGACTGATTGGTCCGCGCGAAACGGAGCGTCTCTGGGAGCGTCACATCCTCAACTGTGCGCTGCTCGCGCGCGCGGTCCCGGACGGTACGCGCACCGTGGCCGACGTCGGTTCCGGCGCTGGCCTGCCCGGTATGGTGCTGGCGATTGCCCGCCCCGACCTGTCGGTGACCCTGATCGAGACGATGCTGCGCCGCACCACCTGGCTGGAAGAGGTGGCGTCGGAGATCGGTCTGGAAATCGAGATCGTGCGTAGCCGTGCCGAAGAACTGCACGGTCAGCGAGTTTTCGATGCCGTCACCGCGCGTGCGGTGGCCGCGCTGGATAAGCTGGCGCGCTGGTGTTTGCCCCTGGTGTCCGACGGCGGCAGCCTGCTGGCGTTGAAGGGGCTTTCCGCGGCGGAAGAGATCGAGAAGGCGCGCAAAGTGCTCAAGAAACTGGGCGGCAGCGAAAGCCAGATATTAACCATTGGCGAGGGCGAGCTTCCCATCCCCACTAGAGTGGTACGGGTAAGTGTTAGCCGTGCGGCGAAAGGATGACCGGCGTGGCCGTTGACCCCAACGAAACCCCACTGATGCGTCAGCTTCAGCGCGATCACGAACGCCGCCGCGAACTTGAGGGCGCAGTTTTTGAGCCGCCCGCGCAGACCCGCATCTTCACCATCGCAAACCAGAAGGGCGGGGTTGGCAAGACCTCGTCGGCCGTGAACATGGCCGCCGCGCTGGCGCTGGGCGGGCTGCGGGTGCTGGTGGTAGACGTCGACCCTCAGGGCAATGCCTCCACGGCGCTTGGTATAGACCATCATTCCGAGGTGGCCAGCATGTACGACGTGCTGGTGGACGACATGCCGATGAAGGATGTCGTGCAGCCCTGCCCGGACGTGGAAAACCTGCTTTGCGCGCCGGCGACGATCGAGCTTTCGGGCGCGGAGATCGAGCTTGTTTCCCTGGTGGCGCGCGAAAATCGCCTCAAGAACGCGATCGCGCAGCTGCTTCAGGACCTGGACAGCGCGGGTGCCCGCCGGATCGATTACGTGCTTATCGACTGCCCGCCCTCGCTCGGTCTGCTAACCGTGAACGCCCTGGTGGCGGCAAAGGAAGTGCTCATCCCGATCCAGTGCGAGTACTACGCCCTGGAGGGACTGTCGCAGCTGCTGAAAAACGTGGAGCTGATCAGGACCCACCTGAACCCGCAGCTCGCAGTCTCAACCATTATGCTGACCATGTTCGATGGGCGTACCAGGTTAGCGGCGCAGGTGGCCGAGGAAGTGCGCGAGCATTTCCCGGATCAGACCCTGAACGTAACGATCCCCCGTTCGGTGCGTATCTCGGAAGCCCCGAGCTACGGGCAGACGGTAATTACCTACGATCCTTCGAGCACCGGTGCGCTGGCTTATCGCGCGGCGGCGAAGGAACTTAACGAGCGCGCAGCCCAGCAGGGCTGAGCGCACCAGTACGTAAAATTCTTGCCCGTTGGTGGGCGAGGGTATTTGATTTTTAGTCGAAGGATGCAGCGAAATGACGCAGAAGCGAGGACTCGGACGCGGTTTGGGCGCCCTGATTCCGGGCGCTACCGGCAGTAGCAAACCGGGCGGTGCCACACCTCAGCGTCAGCGCGGCGGAGTGCTTGGTGCGCTCGGCACGCCGGCAGAAGCTGCTCCCGCAGACGAGGCTCCGCAGCAGCAGGCTGAGGAAGCCCCGGCAGCGAGCGAAACCCCTGTCGAAGAGGGCAAGGCGCGCCCGGTAGACATGTTCTTTAGCGGTCCGCCGAGCCGGAAGCTGTCCAGCTCCATCGATCTGGTGGGTGACCTACAGAAGTCGGCCGTGGCGCGAAAGGCGCGGGGCAAGAAGAAGCCCGCCGCCGCAGCCAAGGGGACACAGGAGAAGGAAAACGCGTCGGTTTCTGCAGGCGCGAAGGAGGAGACCGCCAAGGCCCCTCAGAGCGCACAGGCGGATCGGAAATCGCAGGAGCCTAGCAAGGCGGCAAAGGCGGCGGAAAAGGCCGCTGTAGCCCCCGAGAAGGCCGTGCAGGCGGAGGTTGGGGCCAGCGGCGTCGCTGCCGCTCCCTCCCCCGAGGGCGAGGGCCTGCGCCCCGTACCGGGAGCGACTTTCGCGGAAATTCCGATCAGCGAGATTCGAGAAAACCCGCGCAACCCGCGCACCATGTTCGACGAGGACGCGCTGGATGAACTCGCGTTCTCCCTGCGCGAGGTGGGCGTTTTGCAGCCCGTCGTGGTGCGCACGATTCCGGCCACCGACGAGGGCGAATCTTTCGAGCTGGTTATGGGCGAGCGCCGCTGGCGTGCCGCGCAGCGGGCCGGACTGGACACCATTCCCGCGATCATTCGGGAAACCACGGACGACGACCTGCTGCGTGATGCGCTGCTGGAGAACCTGCACCGTGCGCAGCTGAACCCGCTGGAAGAGGCTGCCGCCTACCAGCAGTTGCTGGAAGATTTCGGTTGCTCTCACGATGAGCTTTCGCAGCGGATCGGGCGTTCCCGGCCGCAGATTTCCAACTCCCTGCGCCTGCTGCGCCTGCCCCCGCTGGTGCAGCGCCGCCTGGCAGCCGGGGCGATCACGGCGGGCCACGCACGCGCCCTGGTGACGCTGGATAACCCCACGCTGGTAGAAGAACTGTGCCAGCGCATCATCACCGAGGGGCTTTCGGTACGCGCCGTGGAGCGCCTAGTTGGGCAGGGCACCATCGCAGCGGTTAAGCGAGTGCCGCGCCGCACCAGCTACGATCCGCACGTTGTGGAGGCAACTTCTCGCTTGGCGACCAGGTTCGAGGCCCCGGTACGGATCGACGTGGGCAAGCGTAAAGGCAAGATCACCATGGAGTTCACGAACATGGAGGATCTGGACCGGCTGCTGGCGAAGCTCGGCATCGAAACCACGCTGGAGAACGAATAAGACGGAGGGCGGGAAATCCCTAATTTGTATCAAGCAAATGATACATAAAGGGTGGTTTTTTCGATCCTAGACGCTAGTTCACGTGTATTTCGGAGCCGAATCAGCCGTGAAAATCCTTCTCTAAGAAGACATAACTGCTGGTCAGAGCCATATTTATACCCCGTACCCCGGTACGGGGTATTTTTTATCCACATTTTTCTGCACAGTGTGTGAAAAAGCATCGCGGGTATCGCGGTTTCACATGAAACACGGACTCCGAGGCCGAAGTGGTTGAGAGGCGGTTGGCGTTAATTCATACGCTTTTCGCCTCGCCGTTTTGGTTATGCGCGTAAAAATTTTCATGTGAATCGGCTTTTTAAGCTATTTCCCTGAGCTGTCTCTTGCTTGCAGACGCGGAGAAGCCCTACTGGTTATACATGGATTGTGCACAACTGTGGAATCAAGTTTCACGTGAAACTCATGAGATGCAAGCTATGACTGCGACATGTCGTGTAATTTTCAGAGTCTCGGAACAACAGCGTGCAACTGATGCACACGGAAGATGTTTCACGTGGAACTGTGCGGCATACACGTCCGAATACTGGGGCAGCCTGAGACTTTGCTTTTTTGCGCAACAGGTTTCACGTGAAACATGTTCTCTTCTAATCAAATTGGCAGAGTTCTACACCAGACGTTCCACGTGAAACCTGCGCTCGTAAAGTATTTTTAGTGAGCGTTTCACGTGAAACAGAATCACTACGCGATGAGTGCCGGTATCTGCATCGACCGCCGGAAAAGTTTTCTAGCAAGTTTCACGTGAAGCGTGATTGTGGCGTTTCATATCTTCGCGTCCAAGCGCAAACAACGGTTCCACGTGAAACAACGGGTAACGCAAAGGACGCAGATAAATTAAATGCACTACGGGCTAAAAGTTTCACGTGAAACCGTAACACCTATGAGCGTCCCTTTTGTAAGTAAATGTTTCACGTGAAACGTGATTATTGCTTCCATTTGAAACGCCGCAAAGTTTCGACCGACACCCACTCCGATATACAGCTCTTGGTTTCACGTGAAACCATGAAACGGACATCACTAGGCAGCTACAGTGCATACCTGGTTTCACGTGGAACCAGGTTACGCATACTAAATAAAGGTGTCCCTGTTTGGTGGGTTTCACGTGAAACTTATCCGGCACAATCCCTAGAGAACTAGAGCATCGTGTTCCACGTGAAACCGGTATGAATGTTGATTTGGGCTTGCTGGTATGCGATCAAACTTATTACTTATCGTCCCAACCGAATTGATCCCTCTGTATGGAGCTCTCTTGCCTACCCAATAGGGAACTCCTGGTGAATAGTCATGTGACTAACCAACCCTAGTTTCTTGTGAACACGCTGCTATCACCCAGTGTGGATAATCGGTGAATGTTTCACGTGAATCTGCGCCAGAGTGACAATATTTTCGTTCGATTAACGCCATTCCGGGCTACTTATCCACAAAAAGAAAAAATATTTCCACCGCGCTGCGCGTGCCTAAGCACTTCAGCACGATTTATCCACATTTTTCTCCCAAGTAATCCATATTTTGTGGATAACGGACTCGAACTCCCAGATATGAGGTAGGTCACTATTCTTAATGGGTGCCCTAATCATCCGTTATGGCTTTGTGCATGGGAGCCGCCCGTTGGTCCACTCAGATGGACTTAGGGCAGGCAAGTGCGCGCGGGTGCAGTGTTTGTGCTAGCCGTGTTTTGTAGCGTTAATGCACCTAAACGGTAGACGGCAGGGCAAAAAGGGCGGTTAGCACCCACCCCAAATGTAAGGATTGGGCGGCGCAAAGTCTGGTACGCGGTAGTGCTTACGCCACTACTGAAGAGATCCGGTATCCCCCGGAATGCGGCACCCGGGCAGAGCGAAGACAACTTAAAAAGGGCACAAACACCAAAACCGGGGCCTGGAGAACGGCAAACCGTTCACCCAGACCCCGGATCGGCAGCCCATCCCTGCGCAAGCCTTTCGCAGAGGTGGGTTGAAAAGTTTTATTCGCCCAGCGCAGCCAGGTAACGCTCCGCATCCAGGGCGGCGGCGCAGCCGGAACCGGCAGCCGTAATTGCCTGACGGTAGGTGTGGTCAACCACGTCGCCGCAGGCGAAAACGCCCGGCAGCGAGGTGCGGGTGGAACGTCCCTCGACCACGATGTAGCCCTCGTCGTCCAGATCGATTTGCCCCTGCATCAACTCGGTACGCGGCAGGTGGCCGATCGCCTCGAACAGTGCGGCAACCTCAAGCCGACGCTCGGAACCGTCAACGGTGTCGCGCAGGGTGATTGCCTCCAGCGCGTTTTCACCGTGCAGGGCAACCACTTCGCTATTCCAGGCGAAGCTCAGCTTCGGATCGTCCTCAGCACGCTTCGCCATGATCTTCGAGGCGCGCAGCGTATCGCGGCGGTGAATCAGGGTAACGGACTTTGCGAAACGGGTCAGGAAGGTGGCCTCCTCTACGGCGCTATCGCCGCCGCCCACCACAGCGATGTCGCGATCCTTGAAGAAGAAACCGTCACAGGTGGCGCACCAGCTAACGCCGCGCCCCGACAGACGCTTTTCCCCGTCGATGCCCAGCTCGCGGTACGCGGAACCGGTCGCCAAAATGATGGCCTTGCCCTCGTAAACAGTGCCGTCTTCGCAGGTCACGCGCTTTGCAGCAAGGTCCAGCTCGGTGGCGTCCTCATACAGCAGCTCCGCCCCGAAACGTTCGGCCTGCTCCTGCATGTTCGTCATCAGTTCCGGGCCCATGATGCCCTCGGGGAAGCCGGGGAAATTCTCTACCTCGGTGGTGTTCATAAGGGCGCCGCCGGCAGCCAGCGAACCCGCGATTACCAGGGGGCTGAGGCCCGCGCGGGCCGCGTACACGGCGGCGGTGTACCCGGCGGGGCCGGAACCGACGATGATTACTTCACGCTGAATAGCGCTCATGGTGCTCCTTAAAGAACCTCAAAGATTAGTACTGCCCCAGGTTACCTGGCCTATTACCCGGCCCGTCACCTAGCGGCGGTATCGCTATGCTTTACGGCCCCCACCATTACGGTGCCGGACCAATAAACCTGTGGCGGAGTGTCACCCTTTGCCGTGCAATTTGGGCTTACCACTACCGCGTTCACGGAACCTCCGGTGCTGCGGATGTCGGCCAGGGTACGGGTGGAGTGGAGGATTAACCAGCCGGGAGTGCTTTGCTGCCCCCACTGCACCTGTTCGAGCGCAAGCGCAGTTTCGGAAACGTCTATCGCCCCCAGACAGTCGGAAACCTTAAAGGGTGCGCTAGCTCCGGCGCGGCCGTTGCTGACCACCGACTCGACCTCTTTGCCCACATCCAACGGGGAGACGATAGGCAGCGCGTTAGTGCTCAGCGGAATGTCGGCCGACACCGTGCTGGAGTTTGCCGAGGAGTCCTGCATGGGCGCGGTGGAAAGCACCAGTGCTCGCGAGAGTAAAACCCCCATCAACAGAGCGAACAACACAAAAACCACCATCATTCCCCTGGCGGGGCCGTGTAGGCGGCCTTGTGTGCGGAATGCTCGGCGCACTATTCGACGCCAATCGAACCGATCTTGATGCGGAAGCCCTTGGGATCCGGCGGCAACTTATCGATCCAAACCGCGAAGCGGTCCAGGTCGGTATTGGGCGGAAGCTCCAGACGGGTTTCTCCGTCACCGTTGAATTCGCCCTGCGCCAGGACATCACCGGGGGCACCATCCGCGTTTACGCGGCGAATCTCCAGGTGACCGCCCCGGTTAGCGCCACGCAGCAAGACTGCCTTCACGGGGGCCTTCTGGGAAAGGTTCACCACGAAACCCTGGCCCTTGCTCAGCCCGCCGAAGTCCTCACGCTTGTAGTACTTGGTCGGCCACAGTTTATTCGGGTCACCATCCAGCATGCGATCCAACAGGTCGGCATGGTCCAGATCGCCGCCGATGGCGCTAAGACCGCTAATTTCGGGCTTCACGGCGGGGGCCTGCTCCGGCTTCTTCTCCGGCTCGGCCTTCTTCTCGGCAGGCTTCTTTTCGTCGCTCTGCTTCGCTTGCTTCGGGGCCGACTGGGTGGTGTTCGGGTTATCCGGCACCGCCGCGCGATTACGGCCGACAGAGGTCAGCGTCGTAATCGCAAGGATCAATGCCAGCACGAGCAGGAGTGCCGCACCGAGCACGATCCAGCGGCTCAGGAGGGGGCGGGCCGTATCGTTGCGCTGCTGGGGAGCGTCGGCCGCGAAAGCGACGTTAACTACGTCCTTAAACAGTTCGGAGCTGTTCGGGGCTGCATCCACGGCGCTTCTACCCGGCACCCGGATGGTACCTGCGGTGGCTAGCTGCTCACCGTTTGCCACCTTCACCTTGGGAAGTTTCGCGGTCGGCAGCACCTGCGGGTTATCGCTCGGCGTAACCCGTGCCTGCTGGCCCTCGCCGACGGGGATCGGTGCCGCCAGGATACGAGGCTCGCTGGGGCGCGGGCTGCCTGGGTCAATCACCGGGTCGGCAGGAGAATCTGAAACGTCCGCAAACAGCTTGGGCTTAACCGGAAGCGGAGCCGGGAAGCTGGAAGCTTCTCGCGGAGCCAACAGGGTATCTAGTCCGGCCTCGGCGTCAGCGGACTCGGATTCTGCCTCTTCCGGGGATTTTTCCGTTGCGGGTGCTTCCTCGGGGGCCGGCTCCTCCGCTGCCGCGTCCTGTTCCACGGGTGCAGCCGGGGGTTCCGGATCTGATTCAGCGCGGGTGGCGAGATCCGCGGCGAAAGCGGGTTCCTCGCTAGCGGAAGAAACGGGGGCCAGCAGCATTGTTTCGTCCGTTGCCTGGCTCAAGGTTTCTACCGGTGCCTGCGAGGCGGGGCCGGATTCCTCATTGGTCCGCGCTTCATGGCTAGGCTCAGCGGGGTCCTCTTCGGGGGCCGCGACAGCAGGTTCTTCGACAGCAGGTTCCTCACGCTTCGGTTCCTCCTGCGAAACAGGGGAAAACACCGCAGTTTCGTCGGCCGCCGGTCGCTGCGGTTCGGAGGGTTCGCCCTCCGTGAGCGGGAGAGGCTTAATAGCGCTGGTTTCTTCGTTATCGGCAGCCCGTGCCGCGAGAGTGCTGCCTGCGACAAGCGTGCCTCCCGTCAAGACGGCGGCCCCGGCGGCGTCCGAAACGCTGCCGGTGGCGACCGGGCGGGTACCGGTGTTTAGTACCTTCGCGGTGAGCTGACCGGGAATATCCTGCGAATCCCAGGCTTCGAGCGTGACGGGGATCGACTGCCACGGTTCCAGGCTCGCGGCCAGGCCGCGCACGGTGCGCGGGGTGAGCAGAGCGGGGCCGGTGCCGTTCAGAATGGCATCGCAAAGCTGCACCAGTTCGTCGGGCAGGGGACGTTCGGTGGCTTCGTTTGCCGGTGCCACTACGCCCTCCTCGGGCACGATGACGCCGGTCATCATTTCGTAGAGCAGCCCGGCCAGCGCGATCGTGTCGTTATGGGCAGCGTCGGAATCTGTGTCCGACAGTTCCAGTGCGGCAGCGAAAACACCGGTACCGCGCACGTGAACCAGGTTGCCGGGCACGTCAACAAAAATATGCTCCGGAGCAAGCACCTGATGGTGCACGCCGCGCCTGCGGGCGACCTCCAGTGCCTCCGCCACCTGGCCGGTAATCGCCCGCGCGGTTTCGGGGCGCAGCAGCCCCTTTTCAAGCAGTTCTTCCAGCGAGGGAACGTTTACCCGCTCAATCGGGATGCAGGCGACCGGACCGGAATCGGTTACCAGCAGGGAAGCGTCGAGGATATGGCAGAGGCGGTCATCCTCAACCAGCATGGTGCGGCGGGCCGCATCCACCACCTCAGCGGCACTATTTCCCGGCACCACCAGTAGGTCTACGTCCTGGCGGTCCTCGCGGGAGCGGGCGTGCCACAGGAGTGGGCTGCCCTGTTCGTCGCTAAGCGGGATATGCGAAAACAGCTCCCACTGCTTCCCGACGGCGTCCACGTATGCTTGCTCGTTCACGATAGGTACGGTCCTTTGCGGTTAGCTAGATAACCCCATGCTACGGGGCGGGCGGGAGTTCGTTAGGCGCGGCGCAGCACTTTTCGCTTCAGCGTGGTCATCACCGCATCCAGTTCCTGCACCTTCAACAGCAGGGTGATGCCGACGAATACGGCTGTGATTACCGCACCGACTACGCTGCCGAGCAGCACCGCGGTGAGTCGGTTAACCCAGACGTATTCCCACACCAGCCATAGCGCACCGAGGCCTACCAGCGCGCTGGCCAGCGAAGCCACGATTAGTTTTAGGTAAACGAAGACGGAGGGCAGGATGTCCATGCGCAGCCCGCGTTCACGCAGCTGACGCGAAAGCACCCAGGAGCCAAGGATCCAAGCGAAGCAGGTGCCGAGGGAGGAAACCAACGCCGCCATCGCGGTTGCCCAACGCGGGTCCACGAAATGCAGAATCGGCCACACCGCAATTAGAGAGGTGATCGTGATCGGTATCTGCATCAGGAACGGGGTGCGGGCGTCCTCGTAGGCGTAGAACATACGCTTCATCAGATAGGTTGCGGCGAACGGCACCAGGCCGATCATGTAGGCCGCCAATACCCACCCGAGCGCGATCGACCCCTGCTGTCCGCTGCGGCCGACGATCACCCACATGACGGGCGCGGCCAACACGCTAAACAGCACTGTGCAGAGCATCATCGGGATGGCCAGCATGCGCGACATCTGCGTGTACTGGTTGTGTGCCTGCGCGTGGTCCTTAGCTGCGGCGGAGCGAGAGATGGCAGGGAAGATTGCCGTCACCAGAGAGACGGTGATGATCGACTGCGGCAGCATAAACGCCAGGTAGGAGTTGTCTATCGCACTGATGGCCGGGTAGTTGACGTATGCCGCATCTCCCGCGCGCTGTAGGCGCTCAGACGCCTGTGATGCGGTAGTGGTGGACCAGCGGGTAGCGAATACGGCTACCTGGCCCAGGGTAAGCATGGCGATCGACCAACCGCCGATCTTGCCGAGCTTCGTCAGGCCCATGCCGCGGAAACCCCACTTGGGGCGGAGTTTCAGGCCCAGGCCGCGAATGGCGATCCAGACCAGCACCCCCTGCGCGGTGCTGCCGCCCAGGTTGATGATGGCGAGCGTGACCACCATCGACATAGTCCAGCCGTGCTGACCGGTCTGGGTGCCGTACATGAACAGGAACGCGACCGCGCCGATAATGGCCACCACGTTGTTTAGGGCGGGTGCCCAGGCATAGGCCGCGAAAGCGTTGTGCGCGTTCAGAATATGGCCACACAGAACATAGAACGCGGAGAACACGATCTGCGGCATCAGCCAGTAGCCGAGGGTCAGTGCCAGCACATACTTTTCCGCCGGAAGTACACCGTTTGCGATCGGTAGCAGCAGCGGTACCGCCAGCGTGCAGAGCACGGTCAGGCCGCCCGCCAGCAGCATGACCAGGGTCATGAGTCGGGAAATATAGTCGGCCCCGCCATCGCTGTTCTTCATTGCCCGTACCACCGCGGGCACCAGGATCGCGTTCAGGGTGCCGCCACCCACCAGGATCCACACCGAGTTAGGCAGTACGTTGGCGGCGCTGAAAGCGTCTGCAGCAATGGTCTGGCTGCCGCCAAAAACCATCCCCATCAGGAAGTTCTTTACGAATCCCAGGACGCGGCTAACGATGGTTCCGGCGGCCATGATGGCGCTGGCGCGCAGCAGGAAAGAGCTCGATGCCGGATCGTCCTTGGAGGCCCCACGGGGGCGGCTGATGCGAGGTTCTTCCGGGGAGGGAGCGCCCTGATCCATCTCTCCCTGGGCTTCCAAAACGGCGCTGAAGGGCTTCAGTTCCGGATTGAACATCGGTTCGTGTTTGCCGATGTAGCGGCGGGGCCGCTTACGGGGTGTCCTGCCCCTGGGCGTCATCGGGCATCCTCTCTAGCCTGTTCGTCAGGAACCTCTTCAGCCCCTCGTTCGGCGGGAGCGCGCGTTTCCGAACGGGTGCGTCGTGCGCGCACGACACCGATGGTCACCAGCGCCGCCATACCCAGCACAAGAACGAGCGTCGTGGTGTTCTCCCACTCGGGGTTAACTACCAGGGACACGGTCTGGGTATCCCCGAGCGGCACGTCGTTCACAGTAGCCAGGCTGATGGTTAAATCTACCTTGCCCGACATGAGAGCCTCCACGGGAATCGTCACAGTCGCCTGCCCGTAGGGAGCTATCGTCACCGGCTCCACCTTGCCCGCTATCTTCAGAATCGGGCGGGACACTTTCAGCGACGGACGCACCTGCACGCTGGTCGGAAGCTTGTTTTCCACCGTTACGGGAACCCCGGCGGAGGAAGAAACGAGGTTGTAGCTGGAGGCCGGGAGCACCTGTACGGAGTTGTAGAACTTACTCAGTTGCGCGGTGGTTTCCTGCAGCCGGTTGCGCAGATCGTCACTGCTGCCGCGCAGGGGCGGGCCGACGATGGCCAGCAGGCTGCGCACCAGGGGATCGGAAACGCGCGGCTGCCCAAACGAACTGCTTACGGTGGCCAGTTTTTGGAGGCGCAGGTTGGCGCTTTCGATGGTGGCGAGCTGATTTTCGGTCACCACCGGTTCGTCCGGCTTGCCGGAGCCGGTGAGTTCGCGCACCGTACCGTGGGTTAACAGGGGGCCGGCGGCGGGAACGACGCGGGACGCCGGGTCGGTAACCGGTTCGGTGACCGCCGTATCCGCCGCGAGCAGCCGTGAGGTACGGGCGGGAGCCAGCCAGCTAGCCCCGGATAGAGCATCCAGCACGGAATTAACATCGTCGCTGGTCGGGTCGAAATTGGTCTGTGGAACGATCAGGATCTGGCGCGATTGGGCGGTCGGCTGAGCCGCAATCAGGGCCGTGTCGGCCAGTATCCGCTGCCGCGAAAGCACCCTGTTTTCGGGGGTGAGGCGGTTAATTACCCCGGAAAGGCGGGCGTCGGAAACCAGCATGCGGGTGCCGTGCTCACCATCGTTCGCGGAGGCTATGCCGGAGGGGGTGACGGCGTTTTCCTTGCCGGGCAAATCAGCGGAAGAAGCGATCAGCGTCTGGGGGTCGGCGTCCAGTGCCGCGTGCAGAAGTTTCGTGTTTACACCGCTGCCGCTCAGACGGATCGCCGAACCGTCGGAATGAATGCCACTTTCCTCCTGGCTGCGCTTAGTAGCCTCGGCAACCTGGGCCGTGATGGCCGCGGTAGTAGCCGGATTAGCCGACGCTATCGCAGGCAGATTCACGTTTTGGTAAGGCATCAGCAACACGGTTCGGTCGCGGGAAACCCGGCTTAGTTTTTCCGCGTAGTCGGCGGCGGAGCGCATGGGGCTAGCCGAGACGCCTGCTTCGGTGGAAGGAGAGGCGGAGCTTGCCGCTGCCTGCGCGGACTTGGGAAAGACCATCGGCGGATCCAAGAGGGAGGGATCCAACAGCCAGTCCACCTCGGGCCGCTGCGCCAGGGTAAGGAGGGAGTGTAGCCGTCCCCCCTCAACCGACTGGCGGAAGTCATCGGGAGCGAGGATCTGCTCTGCCGCCTGCCGGGTGGTGATCGGCAACAGGAAAGAATAGGAGAGCCTGTCGGGAGTGACACCGCTGGGGATCCATACCAGGAAGGTGCGCAGAACCGAGAGGGGCTGTCCGCCGTCGTCGGTGAGGGTAATGCTGATCCTGCGCGGGCCCCATTCGCGGGGATCGGTGGGCAGGTTTAAGGAGTCGGCCGGTAGCGAGAAACGCACCTTTGCGGATGTATCGGGGGCCAGCGACGGTAGGGCGGGGATTACCTCCGCCCCTTCGCGTGGCGCTTTTCCGGTGGTGGCCAGTTTGCGCCCGGTTTCTTCCGTGTCGGTACGAGAGGCCCAAGCCGACAGCTCCTCGCGGGAGCGCGCCGGGGAGTCCAGAATCCCGAGGGTCGCCCGGGGCGCGCTCAGGGTGCGTCCGGATATGTTGCGAAGCGATATTTCGACGTCGAGGGTCATGCCTGGGCCGAGGGCGGGGGTAACCCTTTCCAGCTTCAGCAGTGAGGTCTGCCCGGCGGGAGAGTCGGGCGCTGCCGGTGCCGCGCTAGAATGGGGCGCGAGCGTGACAACGGCGAAGCTAACCGCCAACACCGCGCACAGAAACAAAGCTGCGGCTCTGCGGCCACCCTCTAGGAGTGCCGCGAGTGAACGTCGAGACATGCTGCAACTCTAAAACGTAACCCCCGAGCCGTGCGCTCCCAACCAGGATCGGCCTTCTGCTTGTGACGAAACCCGCCGCCCTTACCCCCGAATTGGCGCAACGCCGCGCGCGAATGCTGTTCGCCGCCCTGCCACAGGAAATCCAGGAACTTGGTGAGCTGTTTCGCGCCGCCGGGCATCGCCTAGCGCTGGTCGGCGGGCCGGTGCGTGACGCTCTGCTCGGCCGCTCCAGTTCCGATTGGGACTTCACCACCTCGGCACGCCCCGACGAAACGGAAGCTCTGCTGCGCCAGTGGTCCCGCTCCATCTGGGAGATGGGACGCGACTTCGGCACCATCGGTGCCGCGCGTGGCGAGCTGAAGGTGGAGATCACCACCTACCGCACGGAGGAATACGATCCGGCCTCCCGCAAACCTGTGGTTAAGTACGGGGACACCATCGAAGGGGACCTGAGCCGCCGCGATTTCACCGTGAACGCGATGGCGGTTTCGCTGCCCGACCTCGAATTCATCGATCCCTTCAACGGCCTGCAGGACCTCGCGGATGGCCTGTTGCGCACCCCCGTGGACCCTGGGCAGTCCTTTAGCGACGACCCGCTGCGCATGATGCGAGCCGTGCGTTTCGTGGCGCAGCTCGGGTTTGAGATCGAAGCGGGCACGGCCGACGCCATCACTCGCCTGGCCGAACGCATCGAAATCGTGTCCGCCGAACGGGTGCGCGACGAACTGGTGAAGCTTTTCCTGGCACCCTCCCCGCGGCGCGGCCTGGAACTGATGGTTGACCTGGGGCTGGCCACACGGGTGCTGCCCGAACTGCCCGCGCTGAAGCTGGAGATAGACGAACACCACCGTCACAAGGACGTTTTTGTTCATTCGCTGACGGTGCTGGAGCAGGCGATTGCGCTGGAATCTGCCCCCGGTAGCGGCGGCCCCTGCGAAAGCCCCGACCTGGTGCTGCGCATAGCCGCGCTCTTGCACGACATCGGCAAGCCCGCCACGCGGCGCTTCGAGACGGGAGGCGCGGTTTCGTTCCGACACCACGACGTGGTGGGCGCGAAAATGGCCGCCAAGCGCATGAAAGCGCTGATGTTCGATAAGGAAACCACCAAGGCGGTGGCACGCCTGGTAGAGCTGCACATGCGTTTCCACGGCTACCGCGAGGCTGCCTGGACCGACTCCGCCGTGCGCCGTTACGTTACCGACGCCGGCCCGCTGCTACAGCAGCTGCACAGGCTTACCAGGGCCGACGTAACCACGCGCAACAAGCGCAAGGCCGCCACCCTGGCGTCGGCCTATGACGAACTGGAACGCCGGATCGCAGAGCTGGCGGAAAAGGAAGAGATCGCGAAGATCCGGCCCGACCTGGACGGGGCGCAGATCATGGAGATCCTTAACCTGGCCCCAGGCCGCGAGGTGGGGCTGGTGCGTAACTTCCTGCTGGAGCTACGGATGGAGGAAGGCCCCCTCGGAGAAGAAGAGGCGAAACGGCGTCTGCTTGAGTGGTGGCAGCAGCGCTAACTGTGAGCTGCAACATATTTGCTCTGTGGGGCGTGTGACGCTTCCTGACGTTAATTCACCCCTCGCGCGTGCCTTGCCCATACTTGGGGTGTCAGTAATTTCCCGGAAACAGGAGACTCGCACGTGAGCGATGGGTCAACGCCTAAGGGCCGCTCCCGCACCAAGGGGCGCCGCCGCGCCGCCGCGCCGGCAGCAGCTACCAGGCCTGCCAGGGCGCGGAAAGCGGGTAAGAAAAACCTGCTGAATTACCCCCGTGCAGGCAAAACCAACCCGTGGCGCTGGCTACCCTCGCTGCGCCTGCTGGTGGTGGGGGCCTGCGTTTCCGTCGTGGCCATGCTCGGCCTGTTCGCACTGGCCTACAGCCTGACCAAGGTTCCCGAGCCGAATCAGGTGGCGCTCGCGCAGACCACCACCGTCTACTTCTCTGACGGTAAGACTCAGATGGGAACGTTCAGCGACGTAAACCGCACGATCATTCCCGAAAACGAGATCCCGCAGAACATTAAAGACGCCGTGGTGGCGTCCGAGGATTCGACCTTCTACGAGAACCGCGGTATCAGCCCCAAGGGCATCGTACGTGCGCTCATCAACAACCTGACGGGCGGTGCACGCCAGGGCGGTTCCACCCTCACCCAGCAGTATGTCGAGAACTACTACCTGGGGCGCACCACCGGCTACCTCGGCAAGATCAAGGAAGCGCTGATGGCGCTGAAGGCCGATGAGCAGCTGAGCAAGGACCAGATCCTTTCGCGCTACCTGAACACGATCTACTTCGGTCGCGGTGCCTACGGCGTGCAGCAGGCAGCGAAGGAGTTCTTCGGTAAGGACGCTAAGGACCTCACTAACTCTGAGGCCGCCATGCTGGTGGCCATCATTCCCGCACCGTCTGCCTACGATCCGGCGAAAAACCCGAAGAAGGCGCAGCAGCTCTGGGACCGTGTGGTTAAGCGGCAGGTGGAGGTCACCAAGACCCTCACCCCGCAGCAGGCAGCGGAGATGAAGTTCCCCGAGGTTAAGGAGCGGGTGCGCAAGAACCGCCTGGGGGGCACCAACGGCTATCTGCTCAGCATGGTGCGTAGCGCCATGGTGAACCACGGCATCGATGCCGACAAGATCGATACCGGTGGTTACAAGATCGTCACGACCGTGGACGTGAATGTTCAGAAGAACACCGTCGAGGCGATAGCTAAGCTGCCCAAGGGGCGCCCCGAAAACAACCGCGTCGGCACCATGACCCTGGATCCGCGCAGCGGCGCTATCCGGGCTGCCTACGGCGGTCCCGACTACATCAAGCAGCAGCGTAACGACGCCACCCAGGCGCGTATGCAGGCTGGTTCGATCTTTAAGACCTTCACCCTGATCGCGGCCCTGCGCGACGGGGTATCCCTCGGTTCGCAGTGGCCCGGTAATACGCCGTACGTTTACCACGACTGGACCGTGAAGAACTTTGATAACGCCAACTACGGCAACAGGATCGATCTGATCTACGCGACCGCGCACTCTTCCAACACGGCGTTTGCGGCGCTAAACGTGGCGATCGGTCCGCAGAAAACCAAGGAAACCGCTGAGCTTCTCGGCTTGACCGACGTTCCCGGACTCGATTCCGTGCCCTCCAACGTGCTCGGCTCTGCCTCTCCGACCGTAAAGCAGATGGCGCAGGCCTACGGGACGATTGCCTCCGGTGGCGTCTTCCACGATGCCTACATTCTGGAGAAGGTGACCGATCCGAGCGGGGAGGTCGTCTACGAACACAAGGACAACGGCAAGCGCGTTATTTCCGAAGCCGTGGCGGCGAACGCCACCGTGGCGTTGCAGGGGCCGACCGGTAAGGGCGGTACCGCTCGCCAGGTTGGTTACTCGATGGATCGTCCGGTAGCGGGTAAGACGGGCACGGCGGAAAAGTTCCGTGCAGCCTGGTTCGTGGGGTACACCCCGCAGCTCGTGACCGCGGTGGGCATGTTCCAGCCCTCGGCTGACGGCAAGCTAGAGGAGGTGCTGACTCCGTTCGGCGGAGAGCGCCACATCACCGGCGGCACTTTCCCCGCGCAGATCTTCGTGAACATCATGAAGCCTTCGCTGAAGGGCCAGGAGGTCATCCCCTTCCCCAAGCGCGTGTACGCGAACCTACGTGAGAAGCAGCGGGATACCCAGCCTGCCCGTCCGGTGCGTAAGCCGCGTAACGAACGGCCCGTCGAAAAGCCCAAGCCCGAGCAGCCCAGCGAACAGCCGCAGCCGAGCGAGCAGCCCGCCGCGCCGGAGCAGCAGCCTGCCGAGCAGCCCGCACCCGCGCAGCCGAGCGAGCAGCCTAAGCCCGCTGAGCCGGAGAAGCCGAAGGAATCCGATAAGCCGAAGGAACCGGAAAAGCCCAAGGAGCCAAAGCCCAAGGAGTCCGATAAGCCGAAGCAGCCGGAAAAGCCCAAGGAGTCTGAAAAGCCGAAGCAGCCGGAAAAGCCCAAGAAGTCCGACGCCGAAAAAGAGGCCGAGCGTAAGCGTGCGGAACGCAAGCGCGACCACGAGCGGGGCAGGCAAAAGCAGGCTGAAAAGGAAAATAAGGGCCAAAAGGACGGTTAGCTCGCATCCGCTTCCACCGTCGCGGTGGGGCGGGTAGACTTAGGCGGTCCATGCACTTTCGGCACCCGTCGGAAGTAATTGGATGGCATGACCCTCCTGCCACGGAAGGACCGTGGCCGCGTTAGACCACAGGAGGTGGGTGAAACGCATGCGTAAGTACGAAATGGTCGTGATCCTCGACTCGGATGTCGATGAGCGCACTGTGCAGGGCTCCTTCGAGAAGCTCGTGCAGGTGGTTCCCGCCGAAGGCGGCACCATCGACAACATCGATATCTGGGGCAAGCGCAAGTTTGCTTACGAGATCAACAAGAAGTCCGAGGGCATCTACGTGATCCTCAACTTCACCGCGGAATCGAAGACCGCTCAGGAGCTGGATCGTCAGCTGGGCCTGAACGAGACGGTTGTACGCACCAAGCTGATGCGGGTCGAGGCCTGATTCGCACCCCCAAGCTCTAGTAACACCCCGCAAGATACGTCCAAGGAGGATCCATGGCAGGCGAAACCGTCATCACCGTGGTTGGAAACCTGACCGCTGACCCGGAGCTGCGCTTTACCCAGTCGGGTGCCGCCGTAGCGTCGTTTACCGTGGCTTCTACCCCGCGTAACTTCGATCGCCAGTCGGGCGAGTGGAAAGACGGCGAAGCCCTCTTCCTGCGCTGCTCCGTATGGCGTGATGCTGCCGAGAACGTTGCGGAGTCCCTCGAAAAGGGCAACCGCGTGATCGTGCAGGGTCGGCTGCGCCAGCGTTCCTACACGGATCGCGAAGGCAATAACCGCACCTCGCTCGAGCTCGACGTAGATGAGGTTGCACCCTCGCTGCGTTACGCGACCGCTAAGCCGCAGCGCGTACAGCGCGGTGGCGGCGGATTCGGCGGCAATAACGGTGGCGGCAACTTTGCCGCGGGCGGCGGAAACTTCGGTGGCGGGCAAAACGCCGCCGGCGGTTTCGGCGGCGCACCGCAGCAGGGTGGCTTCCAGAGCCAGGGCAATACCGAGGACCCCTGGAAGGGGATGTCCTCGGGTGGTGGCTACGACGAACCCGCCCCGTTCTAACGGGTAGGCGGCGGCCTTGCCGCTGCCATTGCGAGATCATCGCAGCTACAAAAATCTTTCATTTCAGGTCTCGCCGTTAAGCGAGATTCCATCCCGGGTCACCGCCCGGGCTCCCAGATGCTAAAAGGAGCACCACGATGGCAAAGCCAGTTCTTCGCAAGCCGAAGAAGAAGCAGAACCCTCTCAAGACCGCCGGTGTTGAGGCTGTCGATTACAAGGACGCCGCTCTGCTGCGTAAGTTCATCTCGGACCGCGGCAAGATCCGCGCGCGCCGCGTAACCGGCGTGTCCGTGCAGGAGCAGCGCAAGATCGCAAAGGCCGTTAAGAACGCCCGCGAGATCGCCCTGCTGCCGTACTCGTCCTCCGGCCGCTGAGCCTAACCCCGAGGGAGAAGAACTATGTCTACGAAACTGATCCTCACCCACGAGGTGTCCGGCCTCGGCACCGCTGGCGACGTTGTGGAAGTTAAGGACGGCTACGCCCGTAACTTCCTGCTGCCCCGCAACCTGGCCACCCCGTGGACCAAGGGTGCTGAGCGCCAGCTCAACCAGATCCGTGCGGCCCGCAGCAAGCGCGCCATCGAGAACCTGGAAGAGGCACAGGCACTGCGCGATCTGCTGCAGAGCAAGCCGGTTGTAGTTTCCGAGCGTTCGGGCGACAACGGTCGTCTGTTCGGTGCGGTTACCCAGGCCGACGTGGCCGCCGCTGTTGAGGCTGCTTTCGATAAGCAGATCGACAAGCGCAAGGTTGAGTTCCCGACCCCGATCAAGGCGCTCGGATCGCACACCGCGACCGTCCGCCTGCACGACGAGGTCTACGCGAACCTGACCGTTCAGGTCACCGCCGCTAAGTGATTTAGCAAAACCTTTTAAAGATGAACCCCGTGTCATATGACACGGGGTTCATTGCTTTTCTGTAACGAAATGATGAACTATTAAGCAGAAATGGCGGGTAGGGACTTTTCCGCCGTAATGTACCGGTCATGTCAACCGTAAAATCCAACGAACTAAAACGCTCTCTGGGCCACGGCCAGATGGCGATGATTGCCATGGGATCGGCTCTTGGTACAGGCCTATTCCTCGGTTCGGGAGCCGCCATTGGTGTGGCGGGCCCCGCGGTAATCCTCGCCTTCGCCTTTGGCTCCCTGATCGCAGCGTGTATCGCCGCCTGCATGGGGGAAATGGCTTCGCGCTATCCCGTGCGTGGCGGCTTCGGCACCCTCGCCTCCGCCTTCATCGGTCCCTTCTGGGGCTACCTGGCGCGTTGGTGCTACTGGTTCGTTACCGTCGCCGTAACCGGCGTGGAGCTGGTGGCGGTCGCTAAGTACCTGCAGTACTGGGCTCCCGGACTGGATCTGTCGGTAAGCATTCTGGGATTCGCGGCACTCATTTTCGCGCTAAACATCTTCAGCGTAAAGAGCTTCGGAGCGGTCGAATTCTTCCTTTCCTCCATTAAGGTAATCGCCGTATTCGCATTCATTATCGTGGGTGCGCTGCTGGTATTCGTGGGCCTGCCCGGAACCGAGGCAGTAGGCGTAGCCAACCTGACCAACGACGGCGGCTTCGTGCCGAACGGTTTCAAGGCGGTCTGGCTGAGCATGTCCATCGTCATTTTCTCCTTCGGCGGCATCGAGCTGATCAGTATCTCCGCCGCCGAGGCGAAGGATCCGGGGCGCAGCGTGAAGACGGCGGCCCGCTCCACCATGGTGCGCCTGGCGTTTTTCTACGTGGCGGCCATCGCGATCATCGTCTGCCTCGTTCCCTGGCAGCAGGCGGCGCAGGTGGATGGCGTGGAGGCCAGCCCGTTCGTGCTGGCGTTCAACCAGGCGGGTATCCCGGCCGCAGCCAGCGTCATGAACTTCATCGTGCTCGTGGCCGCGCTGAGCGCCGCTAACGCCAACCTCTACGCCGGCGGGCGCATGATGCACTCGCTGTCGGCCGATAAGTTCGCGCCGCAGGCGTTCGGCAAAACCTCCTCCGCGGGTGTTCCCGTGGCGGGCCTGCTCGCCTCCTGTGTAGGCATCATCGCCGCGGCATCGCTGGCCTACTTCGAGGTGAAGGACCTGTTCGGCATCATGATGTCGGTAGTGGTGTTCTCCGTGATGGTGGTGTGGCTACTGATCCTGAGCAGCTACCTGTTCTACGCCAAGCACCGCGACGGCAAGGCGCCGTTCAAGGTGCCGGGCGGGCGCTTCGTGGCCTGGTTCGGAATCTTCGGCGTGCTTTCCATCCTGGCTACCGCCGTGGAGATGGATGGCATCTGGACCGCTATGAAGATGGGTGTTCCGTTCATTCTGCTGCTCGCGGCGTTCTACTACGCCGTGGTGCGCAAGAACGTGCAGCCGATCGGTAATCTGGATGAGATTAGCTGATTAGGCGTGCAAGGGCGGGAGGCTAGCTGGCCTCCCGCCCTTTTCTTTGTCCAAAATAGCCATATTGCTTGATGGTGCGCTGGATCACTCCTATGGTGATAGATGCAAGCCCTCGCATATGCGGGGGATGCCACCCACTCGAGGAGGAGAGCGTTATGCGCGCTGCCCGCTACTACGACAATCGCGACATCCGTATCGAAGAGGTAGAGGCTCCTGAGCCCGGACCGGGGCAGGTTCTGGTGGAGGTTGCCTGGTGCGGCATCTGCGGCACCGACCTGCATGAATATCTTGACGGCCCCATCTTCATTCCCCCGGCGGGGCACCCCCACCCCGTGAGCGGTGAGGAAGCCCCCCTGACCATGGGGCACGAAATGTCCGGTACCGTCGCCGCGCTCGGAGAGGGCGTGACTGACATCGAGGTAGGACAGCCGGTGGTGGTCGAGCCGTACATTATCGACGAAAAGTTCTCCACCGAACCGGAGGACAACTACCACCTCAGCGAAAACATGAACTTCATCGGCCTCGGCGGTGGCGGGGGCGGCCTTGGCGAAAAGATCGCCGTGGATCGCCGCTGGGTGCATCCCATCAGCGAAAAGATTCCGCTCGACCAGGCGGCCCTGATTGAGCCGCTCGCCGTCGGTCACCACGCCTTCGTACGTTCCGGCGCAAAGGCCGGAGACGTGGCCCTGGTGGGCGGCGCGGGGCCCATCGGGCTGCTACTCTCCGCGGTTCTCAAGGCGGAGGGCCTTACGGTTATCGTTTCCGAGCTTTCCTCCCTGCGTCGGGAAAAGGCGGTAGAGGCGGGCGTGGCCGATCACGCGATCGATCCGCGCGAACAGGACGTGACGGAGGCCGTGCGCGAACTTACCGGCGGTAAGGGGGCCGACGTCGCCTTCGAGTGCACCTCGGTCGACGTCGTGCTTAACACCCTGCTGGACGCGGTGCGCCCCGGCGCGGTGGTAGTAAACGTGTCCATCTGGGGCCACCAGCCCAAGATCGACATGCACAAGCTCGTGCTCAAGGAAATCGACCTGCGCGGCACCATCGCGTGATCGGCCACGCCCGCCACCATCAAGCTGGTCGAGGAGGGCAAGGTAAACCTGGAGCCCTTCATCACGGGCAAGATCGGACTCGATGACCTGGTCGATAAGGGCTTCGATACCCTGATCAACCGCAACGAAACGGCGGTTAAGATCCTGGTTTCACCCTCCGGCAAGGGGCTCTAAAGGAGTCGCTGCGGTAGCAGATAACCGAATACGTGCGCGGGGCGGGTCACCTCTTGGGCGGCCCGCCCCGCGTCGTGCGTCAGCTAGCCCTCGGTGGATGGGCCTTTCTGTTTGTGCGGGGTTCGGCCTAGCTGACGCTAGCGAGATTGACCAGCTCAGGGCGTAGGTGGCGGGGGAGACGAGTTTTGTCGGGAGACGGATCCTTCCGCCTGTGTCTTACGTCTCTACACGCTCCCTGGATTGTGTGTTTATGCCGCGGCGCGGTAATATTTTTCTTGCCTCGTTGTCAGACTGATAACAGCTGGTGGTGGGGCGATTGCGCGAGTGGCGGAATTGGTAGACGCGCACGGTTCAGGTCCGTGTGTCCTAACAGACGTGGGGGTTCGAGTCCCCCCTCGCGCACAGCGAGTAAGCCCCGTGAACGGCATAGCCGGACGCGGGGTTTCTTTATGCCTAAAAGCTGACGCCTGGTGCTGGCCGTATTTTGCGCGTTTGGGTGCACTTTTGGTTCTTCCTTACACCTGGGTGCACTTTTGGTGGCTTAAACCGCGTTTTCGTAGCGTCTAGTGCACCCAAACGTTAAGGGGTGGGCCAGACGTCCGCAGGCTATTCCCGCGTGCGGGGCTCAGGCGGTTTCGCGCGCGATAAAAAGCGGCGGCCGCACCGATGGGTGCGACCGCCACTTTCTATCTGGCGTGAACGGTACCGCTCCTGAGGCAGGGCGATACCGAAACGCTGAGAATCAGAGCTTGATCTGTTCCTCCGGCGTAACGCTGCCTTCGCCCAGCACGTCGGCTATTTCGCCGCGTGAGATCTGATCGTCTAGTTCGTTGCGCGAAATGTTGCCCTTTGCCAGTTTGTTTATCACCAGGGCGATCGCGCCGTCACCGGTCACGTTGCAGGCGGTGCCGAACGAATCGATGGCGATGTAGGCGGCAATCATGATTGCCACCTGACTTTCATCGAAACCGAGCATGGATGCCAGCAGGCCGGTGGCGGCCATGATCGCGCCGCCGGGAACGCCGGGAGCGGCAACCATGGTAATGCCGAGCATCAGGATGAAGCCGAACGCTGTGGCGGGGCTGAGGGGCATGCCGTTCATGTGCATGATCGCGAAAGCGAACAGGCTGATCTTCAGCATGGAACCGGCCAGGTGTGTGGTGGCGCAAAGCGGCACGGTGAAACCGGCTACCGTGGAGGCCACGCCGTTCTTCTTGGTGCAGGCGTAGGTCACCGGAATGGTGGCGGCGGAAGAAGAGGTACCGAGCGCCGTCAGGTACGCGGGGAGCATGTTCTTAAATGCCGTGACGGGGTTCTGGCGGGCGATGGCCCCGGCGATCGCGTACTGGATTACCAACAGCACGATGGTCATAACGATCGCGACCAGCAGCACCTTCGCAAAGGCCGACAGGGTGGCGGTGAGATTCCCGTTCATCCCCATGGCCAGGAACATGCCGTAGATGAACACGGGCAGCAGCGGGATGATGAAGGCAGAGATGACGCGCATGATGACGCGCTCCAGATCGCGCACCCCCGCGTAGAGGGTGTCGCTACGTACGGCGGTCATGGCCACGCCGATGGTGAATGCCAGCAGCAGAGCGGTCATAACCCCGAACGGGGCGGGCATTTCGATCGCGAAGTAGGGAGCCAGCGCCCCCTTATCAACGTCCATCGCCTTGCCGGTCGTCTGCCCGGCCAGCAGGGTCGGGTAGAGGGATACCGACGCGAGGTAGCCGAGCAGCCCCGCAAAGACGGTAGAGCCGTAGGCCACCCCGGTGGTGATCGCCAGCCACTTGCCCGCTCCCTTGCCCAGCCCGGCGATTGCCGGCGTGATGAGGGCAAAAATCAGGACGGGAATAAAGAAGCCGAGGAAGTTACCGAACAGGCTGTTGAAGGTGACGAACACGCGGGCCAGCCAAGCGGGGAAAAACAGGCTGGAAATAATTCCCAGAATTATCGCGAGCGCGACCTTGAACAAAAGGGAGGAGAATGCTTTACGCAGATTCATTGGAGAGGCCTTAGACCGGGGGCGGGTATGAGAACGGGGCGGTATCACGCGCCATAAAGGTATGTGACCCACCCCGCTGTTAGGTGGGTCAAAGTTTAACAGAGGCCCGCCTTACCGAAAGGTTATGGGGTACGTAATATTAAATCCGCGCTGATCGGGCGGTGATCGGACGCCTCGCTGCGGATGACGCGATAACCCGCAACGCTCATTTCTCGCGCAAATATGTAGTCGATCCTAAAAAGTGGGGTGCGAACCGGGAACGAGCCTTTCTGTCCGTACTTATCCGAGCTCGCCGCCCCCGTATCAACCAGTCCCGCGCCGACCAGCGTACGCACCTCGGGGTTCTTGGGGATCGAATTAAGATCGCCCATCACCACCAGCGGGCCGGACACCTGCTTCACCTCCGCGGCTAACTGCCGCGCCTGGGATAGACGCTGCAGCGGTTCCACGTGATCGAAGTGGGTACAGCCCAGGGTCACCCGTTGCCCGGAAATAACGGTTTCGGCCAGGAGTAGCACACGGGTTTCGTCGGCGCTCACCGTGGGATCGGGACGGAACGTGACCGTGCGGGTGTCAGTGAAAGGTGTGCGGCTGAGCAGGGCGTTGCCGAACCTGCGCTCCCGCCTACCGCCGCTCCCAGGGCGCACTATGCCCGGCGCGTAAAGCACGTGCATGTCCAGCATTTCTGCCAGCAGGCGGGGCTGATCGTCGAAGTTAGTGGCCTCGCGGTAGGAGTCCTCGACTTCTTGCAGGCCGACGACGTCGGCACCGGACGCGGCGATCACCTCCGCGATGCGGGAAAGATCGTAACGCTTGTCTAGGCCGATTCCGGCATGAATGTTGTAGCTGAGTGCGCGCAAGCTCATGGGGTAAGGGTAGAGGGGTTTCGCCTAGCATGGGGGAATGGAAACTCTGCGCCGCGCACTCGATGACATAGCCGACTACGGCTATTCGCGTCCCCTGAGGATTGGGCTGGCGGCCTTGGCGCTCCTGCTTAACATCGGGTTTTACCTGCCGAAAGTGCCCGGGGGAGGAGAGCTGGGGGTAGGCGGCTTCGCCCATGCCGACAAGGTGTTCCACGCTCTCGTTTTCGCTTTCACCGTCTGGACCCTGGGCAGGTTGCTGGCCCCCGTGCGACGCTTCCCCATCGGCTGGGTGGTGCTGGCAGCGGTGGTAAACGCCCTTTTCAGCGAGGCTTTTCAGGGACTGTTCCTGCCCTCGCGCAGCGCCGACTTTTTCGATCTGGTAGCCGATTCCCTGGGGATCGTGCTGGGCGCTGCGGCCTGGCGCTACGAGCAGCTACGGGCGGGCCTGCAAAACGAAGAGGCTGATCGGTCTTAAGCGTACGGCCAGATCAGGCGAGGGCTGCCCGCAGCGCACCCTCCAGTAGGGGATGGCTGAAGTGAAAGCCGCTTTCCATAACCCGGTGGCAGCTAACGTTCTGATCGGTGTGCACCAGCTCCCGGGCACCCTCCCGCCCCAGCACCAGCGCCGGGCCAAACGGCGGCGCTGGCAAAAGCGCGGGACGGCGCAGCACGGCCCCCAGGGTGCGGGCGAACTCGGCGGCCGTCACCGGCTGCGGCGCTACCGCGTTAACCGGCCCGTTCAGGCTCTCCTCCGTCACGGCATGCACGTACATGCGGGCGATGTCGGTAAGCGAGATCCAGCTCTGGTAAGCCCCGGCGCGGGTTATGCGCCCGCCCAGTCCCAGGCGAAACAGTTTCAGTTGCGGCGGCAGGCTGCCGCCGTCGGCGCTTAACACTAGGCCGGTGCGCAGGTAGGCGCTGCGGGTGCCGGAACCGGGCGTGCCGGCCTGTTCCCAGGCCGCGCAAAGGTCGGCCAGGAAACCGCTACCCGCCCGTGAGGTTTCCGTGAGCAGCTCGCCTGGCCTGCGCGGGCCGTAGTAACCGATAGCGCTGGCCTGTACGTAGGTGGGAACTTCGGCGCGGGTGACGGCGTCGGCCAGCAAAGCTGCGCTGCTTAGGCGGGAGCGCAGCATTTCCCGTTTGGCGGCGCGCGTAAAGCGGGTGCCGATGCTGCGCCCGGCCAGATTTATCACCGCATCTACCCCGGCGAGCGATCCCGGATCGAGCTTTCCCTGCGCGGGGTCCCAGGGAATGTTCGGGCCGACGTCTGCGCCGCTGCCGCGCACCAGTCGCCGCACCTCGTGGCCGTCCGTGCGCAGCAGCGAACAGACCTCGCTGCCGATCATGCCGGATGCTCCGGCGACGGCGACGGTCAGCTTGGGTGTGGGCGAAGTTTCCTGGACTGCCATAGAACATGCCTAGCACGTATTGCTGTGACGTGCGGAAACGTTACAGAAGTGTCCAGTATGTGAAACGATCTGCCCAATATTTGGTTTTTCGTTCAGACTGTTGCCGTCAGGCAAGGCTATTGCAGCGGAAAGGAAAAGCCATGACGAGCACTGTAGAGAGCGTCTACGAAGAGGTATTGCGTCGCAACCCCGGTGAGGTCGAATTCCACCAGGCGGTAAAGGAAGTTCTGCACTCGCTCCGCGAGGTAGAAAAGCGCCATCCCGAATATGCGCAGGCACGGATCCTTTCCCGCATCGTGGAACCCGAACGCCAGATCATGTTCCGCGTACCGTGGGTGGACGATAAGGGTCAGGTGCAGGTGAACCGCGGCTTCCGCGTCGAGTTCAACTCGGCCCTCGGCCCGTACAAGGGCGGTCTGCGCTTCCACCCCACCGTCTACCTCGGCATCATTAAGTTCCTCGGCTTCGAGCAGATTTTCAAGAACTCCCTCACCGGCCTCGCGATGGGCGGCGGCAAGGGCGGTTCCGACTTCGACCCGCATGGCAAGTCCGATGCCGAGGTCATGCGTTTCTGCCAGTCGTTCATGACCGAGCTTTACCGCCACATCGGTGAGAACACCGACGTCCCGGCGGGCGATATCGGCGTGGGTGGCCGCGAAATCGGCTACATGTTCGGCCAGTACAAGCGAATCACCAACCGTTTCGATGCGGGCGTGCTTACCGGTAAGGGCCTGGACTGGGGCGGCTCCCTCGCACGCACCGAGGCGACCGGCTACGGCTGCACCGTCTTTGCGAACGAGATGCTCGGCACCAAGGGCGAATCCTTCGATGGCCGCCGCGTGGTCATCTCCGGTGCGGGCAACGTGGCCATCTACGCCGCGCAGAAGGTCGAGCAGCTGGGCGGCAAGGTCGTCACCGTCTCCGATTCCTCCGGTTACGTGGTTGACGAAAACGGTATCGACGTCGCGCTGCTGCAGCAGGTCAAGGAAGTAGAGCGCGCTCGCCTTTCCGAGTACGCGGCACGCCGCGACGGTGTGAAGTACGTGCAGGGCGGCAGCGTCTGGGACGTGAACTGCGACGTGGCCCTGCCCTGTGCCACCCAGAACGAACTGGACGAAGCGGCGGCAAAGACCCTCGCCAAGAACGGTGTGAAGGTGGTGGCCGAGGGTGCCAACATGCCCTGCACCGAGGGTGCCGTGAAGGTGTTCCGCGAGGCGGGCGTGCTGTTCGGTCCCGGCAAGGCGGCGAACGCCGGTGGCGTTGCCACCTCCGGCCTGGAGATGCAGCAGAACGCTTCGCGCGATTCCTGGACGTTCGAGCGCACCGAGGAAGAGCTGACCTCGATCATGAAGAACATCCACGACACCTGCCTGGCGACCGCCGAGGAATACGGCGCTCCCGGCGATTACGTGGCTGGCGCCAACATTGCTGGCTTCAAGAAGGTGGCCGACACGATGCTGGCCTACGGCGTCGTCTAAAAACCGCTTTCGCGCGGGCCGTGTCCGGTCCGCGATGGGGGAGCCTCGCACCTTTCGGTGCGGGGCTCCCCGTTTTCGTTTTGGGGTGAGCGCGCGAGGGACGTTCCTCCCTGAGTAACTCCCAGAAAAGAGGAAAAGTGACCCGGCTCACCGGCTATCGGGTGGGGCGCAATTGCCAACACAGGTGAGGCTTATCTAAAGTTTTCGGCATGCTGAAAAATATTTCTCGTCGTTTCGCCATGCGCGCCGTTAGCGCGCTGGCAGTGCTCTCTCTTGCGACCGCTTGCGGCACCGCCTCGACCGAGCCGACCAAGCAGGCCGATTCCGACAAGAAACCCGTCGTGCTGACCTCGTTCTCGATCCTGGAGGACATGGCGAGCAACGTCGGTGGTGAGTACGTGGAGGTTCACTCGATCGTGCCGCGCGGCTACGAGATCCACGAGTTCGAGCCGACCCCGGAACAGGCCAACGCGGTCGCGAAAGCAGACCTCATCCTCTCCAACGGCCTCGGGCTTGAGCACTGGCTTGAGAAGCTGACCCAGCGCTCCAAGGCTCCGACCGTCGTCGTTTCCGAGGGCGTGGAGCCCATGCCGATCGAGGGCGACGCCAACCACCCGAACCCGCATGCCTGGATGAGCCCGGACGCCTCCATGGTTTACGTGGACAACATCAAGACCCAGTTCGTGAAGCTCGATCCGAAGCACAAGGACGAGTACGAAAAGAACGCCGAGGAATACAAGAAGAAGATTTCCTCGGTGAAAGAGGGCCTGATGGCCAAGCTCGGTTCCCTGCCCGAGAAGCACCGCGCGCTCGTCTCCTGCGAGGGAGCGTTCTCTTACCTGACCCGCGACGCGAAGATGACCGAGTACTACATCTGGCCGGTGAACTCCGACGCGGAGGCCACGCCGCAGCAGATTAAGAACGCCATCGAAAACGTTAAGAAAGACCAGGTCCCGGCGGTATTCTGCGAATCGACCGTTACCGACAAGCCGATGCAGAAGGTAGCGGACGCTACCGGTGCGCGCTTCGGGGGCGTTCTCTACGTGGACAGCCTCACCCCGGAGGGCGGGGAAGCTCCCACCTTCCTGGACCTGCTGAAGCACGACGCAGAAACCATCGCCAACGGTCTCACCAACAACCAATGAGCCATCCCGCTCTAGAGACTAAAAATGTCACCGTGCGCTACCGGGAGGTGCTGGCGCTAGACGACGTCAGCCTCACGGTGGAGCACGGCAAGGTGACCGGCCTAATCGGTATGAACGGGGCGGGCAAGTCCACCCTGCTCAACTCCATCGTTGGGGCGGTCACCCCCACCAGCGGACAAATCAAACTGGAGGGAGGCGATCCCGCAGCCGCGCGGCGCGCGGGGCGGGTCGCCTTCGTTCCGCAGTCCTCCGCGATCGGCCGTCACGCTCCCGTGACCGCCTGGGACATCGTGGCTACCGGGCGCTATCCGCACCTGCCGGTGTCTCGCCGTCTGCACGCGAAAGACCGCGACATCGTGCGGGACTCCCTGGAAGCCGTGAACATGCTGGAACTGGCTAAGCGTCCGCTGGCGAACCTTTCCGGTGGTCAGCGGCAGCGTGTGCTGGTGGCGAGGGCGATGGCTCAGGAAGCCACCCTGGTACTGCTCGATGAACCCTTCGCCGGGCTAGACGCCGGCAGCGAAGACCTGCTCATGGAACAGCTGCGCAAAATGGCTGAGCGGGGGGCCGCAATCATCGTTTCCACCCACCACCTGGAGGGTGCGCGTGTGCTGTGCGACGACGCGATCCTGCTGCGTACACGCGTGCTGCGCCACGGCAGGGCGGACGAAGTGCTCACCACCGAGGCTCTCGCAGAGGCGCTGGGATTGACCGATAAATCCGTTTCGACGCTACCGAAGGGGGAATGACGTGTACGACTTCCTGGTCTCCCCCTTCGAGTACGAATACATGCAGATCGCGCTGCTAGTCGGCATCATCGTGGCGGTTGCCTGCGCCCTGCTGTCCTGTCTGCTTAACCAGCTCGGCTGGTCCCTGATCGGTGACGGCGTATCCCACGCCGTCCTGCCGGGCGTGGTGCTGGCCTACATTCTGGGACTGCCGTTCGTGGTGGGGGCGCTCGCGTTCGCGCTGCTCGCCGTCGGCCTGATAGGTAGCGTGCGGCGGGCCGGGACGGTGCGTGACGACGCTGCCATCGGCATCGTGTTCACCACCCTGTTCTCGTTCGGCCTGGTACTTATCACCTGGACGCCCTCGTCCGTGGACCTCGGACACATCCTGTTCGGTAACCTGCTGGGTGCCTCCAACCAGGACGTCATCCAAGTGACCGTGCTGGCCGTCATCGTGATCGTGGCGCTCGCCTGGCGCTGGCGGGACTTCCTGCTGCTCGCGGTAGACCCCTCCCACGCCCACGCGATCGGCCTCAACGTTGGCCGCCTCACCGCCGCTGTGCTGGTGCTGCTCGCGCTCACCACCGTTGCCGGTATGCAGGCGGCGGGCGTGATCCTGGTGGTGGCCCTGCTGATCATCCCAGGCGCGGCAGCCGCCCAGCTCACCTGGTCGTTCGGCCACATGATGCTGTGGGCCGCGCTGCTTTCCTCCTGCGCCACGGTAATGGGCATACTCTGCGCCTACCATTTCAACAGCTCGCTGGGCGGCATGATCGTGCTCTGCCAGTCGGCGCTCTTCGTGGTTTGCCTGCTGGTCGGCAAGCGGGGAGTGATCCGCCGCTAGAGTGGGGGCATGGCGAACGCAGCACCCGTATCCGCGATTTTCGAGAACTATCTGAAAGTCATCTTGAGCCTTAACGAGTGGGGCGGTGGCGAGGTTTCGGCAAAAGTGCTTGCCGAACGCCTCGGCGCCGCCCCCTCGTCCGTTTCCGAGACCGTCAAGAAGCTGGCCGCCGCGGGCCTGGTCGTGCACACCCCCTACCGGGGTGTTTCCCTCACTGAAGAGGGGCGACGAATAGCGGTAGCCACCGTGCGCAGGCACCGGGTGGTGGAGACGTTCCTGGTCGAGTACGCCGGCTATGGCTGGGACGAGGTAGACGAGGAAGCGGAGGTGTTGGAGCACGCCGTATCGGAACGCCTGGTGAACGCCCTCTGGGAACGCCTGGGGCGGCCCCTGGCAGACCCGCACGGAGACCCCATCCCGCTGCCCGACGGAACCCTGCCGGGGACACCGGGAGCGGGCGAAGCGGTGCCGCTGACCACCCTGCCCGAAGGCAGCCGCGCCAGCGTTGTGCAGGTGAGTGATCGCTCCAGCGAAATACTGCGCTACCTGGAGGACCTCGGCCTGCTGCCGGGGGCGGAGGTCGAGGTAGGCGCGCAGCGCCCGTTCGCCGGGACCCAGAACCTGCGTGTCACCGGTGCCGACGAGGCGGGGCAGTGGCGCGAGGTTGAGGTGGGCCGGGTGGCGGCAGAAGCCGTGCGGGTCAGGCCGCTTTAAGCGCGTTCAGGGCGGCGGAAAATGCCGCTTGCTCCCGCGGCCAGGCGTACCGGGTCGGGCCAGCCCGCCGGGGTCACCTCGGCCTCTTTAGGCGTGTGGTTAATCAGCACCGCCCATTCGCTGCCGTCCTGGCCCAGGCGCGGCAGCACCTCCACACCCTCCGGGTAATCGGGCAGGACGATGCCTGCTTCGGCGTAAACGTCGGCCATGAGCGGGGCCAGGTCTGCGGGGGCGAGCACGCACCCCACATGCCAGGCCGTGCCCGCGCCGAAACTATTCCGCACCACGGCCGCGCCGCCCGGCACCGGGCCGTCCATGAACTCGGCCAGTACCTCGCCGGTGGTGACGCGCAAATCGTCGCACCAGATCGGGGCGCGCGCGGCCGCACCAGCGCCGACGCCCGCTGTCCAGGAAATCCCTGCGTCGGCACCCTCCGGCAGCGGGCAGAACTCCTCCACGCTCACCCCGCAAACGTCGGCCAGGGCCGCGTTCAGGCCGCCCGGCCTCACCGTATCGTTGCCGTCCACGATGCCGCAGAACGGGCCGACAACCAGCTTGCCGCCGCCCTCCACGTAAGCGCGCAGGTTTGCCGCCGCCGCGTCCGTGAGCAGGTACGACGACGGTGCCAACACCAGGTCATAGCCGGAAAGATCGAACTCGGGATGGGCGAAGTCCACGCCGACGTGATCGCGCCAAAGCCGCTCGTACCAGGCGCGGATCTGTTCCCTGAACCCCAGGTCTACGGTGGGCCGCCACGGCAGGTGCTGCGCCCACAGCGATTCGTAATCCCACAGGATCGCCACCCGGTTACGCACCCTGCTGCCCGCGGCGTCGGCCGCACCCGACAGGGCGCTGCCGAGCGCGCACACCTCACGGAACACGCGCGAATCGCGGCCCGCGTGCGGCACCATCGCGGAGTGGAACTTTTCCGCCCCGAAGCAGGAGGCCCGCCACTGGAAGAACATGATCCCGTCCGCGCCCCGGCCGAAGTGCGAGAGCGAGTTGCGGGCCATCTCTCCCGGTGTTTTGGCCACGTTGCGGGGCCGCCAGTTCACGCCCGACGTGGAATGTTCTAGCAGGATCCACGGTCCGCCGTCTCCCAGGCTGCGGGTCAGATCGGCCGCCATCGCCAGCTCGATGTGCCGGGACGGGTCTTCCGGCAGCAGATAGTGGTCGTTGGTGGAGACGTCCACCTCGCGGCCCCAGCGCCACAGGTCGCTCGTGTCGCAGTTGTGCGCCATGAAGTTCGTGGTGATCGGCAGGTTCGGCGAGTATTCGCGCAGAATGTCGCGTTCGTGAATGAAGCAGCGTAGCTGCGCGTCGGAACTGAACCGCTTCCAGTCAAGCTGCAGCGCCGGGTTTGGTTCGGTGCCCGTGACGAGCGGCGGAATGATCTCCTCCCAATCGCCGTAGATCTGGCCCCAGAACGTCGTGCCCCAGGCGGTATTCAGCGCCTCCAGGGTGCCGTAGCGGGCCTGTAGCCAGGAGCGGAAGTCGGCCTGCGCGTAATCGCTGAAGCTCTCCGTGATCGGCGCGCCGTATTCGTTGTGCACGTGCCACATCGCCACCGCCGGATGTGCGCTGTAGCGCTCGCCGAGCGCGTGCGTGATACGGGCGGTCGCCTCCCGGTACTCGGGGGAGGACGGGCAGGGGATACCGCGCGAGCCGTGGCTGACCGGGGTGCCGTCGGCCAGCACCGCGCGGGCCTGCGGGTTCGCCCGATAGAACCAGGCGGGCGGCACCACCGTGGGGGTGGCTAGATCCACCGAGATGCCGTTTTCGTGCAGCAGGTCGAGCAGTTCGTCCAGCCACTCGAAGTCGAACACGCCCGGGCTCGGCTCCAGCCGCGCCCAGGAGAAGATGCCGACGCTGACCAGGTTCACCCCGGCCTCACGCATCAGCGCGACGTCCTCCCGCCACACCTCGCGCGGCCACTGCTCCGGGTTGTAGTCCGCGCCGTAGGCCACGCCGCCCAGCCGCTTAATCAGGGCCGATACGCGTTCGCGCGCCCCGTCCGGGCAGGTGCGCTGGCGTGGGGCTGGCGGGGAGTCCGGGGAGGGGGAACCTGGTGCCGCTGCGGTGGCGGAGGGGTCGAGCGGGTTGAAGGAAGAAACAGCCATTGTTGCTCCTGGTCGCGTCGGTTTTGCGTGCCGATACCAGTAAGTCTATGAGCGAAAGGCCGGGCTGGGCAGGGGGTGGCTAATGATTGGAGTAAGTCTTATTTAAGATTTTTAGCGCCGTGCGTCAGGTAGGGGTGTGCCTTGCGTAACCAGTGCCAGGGCGATGGTGCAGGTGCTTACTCCCCGAAGTAATCTGCGCATGTCACTCCCTTCTCATACCTGGCATATTCAGCTATTTTCCAGGGGCTAGATGTGTTCTCGCGTACCAGCGTGTAGCGATTTACAGCTTCATCCCGTACATCTGATTCGGGCTTTCCAAGGTCTTTGCCGTTCTTGTCGAGTAGGCGCAGAGTCGGTACTTTTTCGCAGAATTCGACAACGGCCTTGGTGTCGGTGCTGCTTTCCTTGTCGAGGGTCAGATTTGATACCTCTGTGATGATGTCGAGGTGGCGTCCGTACTTACCTTGCTTCTCGTAGTTCTCGGCCGCGGTCTCGTGGTAGTCCTTAACGCCTTCCGGGACTAGAAGATCATCGACTAGGCCGGGGTCTTTCCAGCCTCCGCGGGCTACCTTGTCATCCTGCTTGAAGTATTCCTTAACGGTTTCTTCTGCGGTGAGTTTTGGCTTGGGGGCTGCTGTTTTTGTGGCGGCCGCGGGCGCGGTGGTTCCGCAGCCGGCGAGGGGAAGCAAGAGGAGCGCCGCGGCTAGTGCTGGGTAGATTTTTCTGGTTTTCATTGCTTCCTCAGATCGCTAGGCGGGTGGTGGTTTTGTCGGTGAAGGCTACTTGCTCCACATCGTAGGAGATGTCGTAGTCCTCCTGCTCGGCTAGCCAGCTATAGAGGGTCCGCCGCAAAGTTATTAACGCGGGGTTAGCGGGGCTTTCTGCTTTGGCCGACAGGTGCAGCAGCATGTCGGTACGCTCCAGTGCCAGGCGGCCCCGGATGCGTGCCATGAGTGCGGCGGCATCTTCCGGCTCATCATCCGGGCGTAGCCTGCGGGACTCGGCCACGTAAACCCCTACCAGTTCGGCCAAAGATTCCCACGGCAGCGGTACGTACCAGGGGCCGCCGTAGACAGGCCCGGCCAGGATCGCTAGATCCCGCGCCACATCGTCAAACATGGCCCACTCGAAATCGATCAGCGCGGGCGTACAGGGTGGGACGTGATCAGCCTGTTCGGGAACGGACACGGAAGAAAGCGTGGTTTCGGCCGGTGTCGGATCGGGCCAGAGCACGTTGGTAGCGCAGGCGTCACCGTGGCACAGCGCGATCCGGGGCAGCGGGCCGCGCTCGCCAGTGAAATACGGTTCGCTGCTCGCAATAACCCATTTGGCGGTGGAAATTATCGGGGCGTTTTCCCGCAGCACCTGCGGGTGCGTGCTTTCCCAATAGGTCAGGGATTCGGCGAACGCGGCAGCCAGGCTATACGGCTGGTGCTCAGGTGCCGGGGGAGCGTCGGCGGCAACGTCGGCCCCACCGCGCGGCGCGCCGGTTATGTGGTGCAGCGCGGCCAGCATACGCATGTAGGCGGCGAGCATTTCCCGGTTCCAGCTTTGCGGCGGCAGCACGCGGCCGGGCACGTAGTCCAGGCGCAGGTAGGGGAGTCCGATCTCGGATGTGGCCGACGTTTCCCGGTACTCGTGTAGGGCGGGCGCACCCTTGCCGTCTAACAGTTTCAGGGCGGCGGCCTCTGCGGTGAGTGGGCAGCGGCCCTCCCCGGCTTGTACGCGCAGCACCTGCCCGGTGGGGCGGTTTCCGGGGGAGGGGCTAGCGTTGGGGTAGGGGGCTCGCGCGGCGGTCGGTTGGTTATTTGGTTGATTGGTTGTTTGGTTTCGGGGCGTGGGTGCCAGCAGCCAGGCCGCGAACGCTTCGCCCGCCCCTAGCAGGCTGGGGGAGGTGCCGGGAAAGGCTGCCGCGATGGTGCGGGTGAACTCGGGCGAGGTGGGCGGCGGCGTGACGGCGCGGGAGGGCTGCGTGTGGGGATTCATTGCGGCCTCCTGGTGGTGGATGGTTGTGCGCTGGGCGGCTTGATGGCTGGGCGGCTTGGCGGGATTAGGGCTGGAGGGTCGGGGTGGTTCAGTTAGAGGGAGGTGATCTGGAGGGTGTGGGACGGATAGACAGGGCGCAGATGCTGCTTTGCGGGGCTAGTGGGGCGTTGGCGGCCGGGGGCGTACGTTCGCGTGCAGTTTTGGTTGTTTCGCCTTGTGTTCCTTAACGATCGCGTGCACTTTCTGCTGTTTTGCCCCACCCCCTAACGCCTGGGTGCACTAACTGCTGCGAAAACGGGGTTTAACCGGCAGAAAGTGCACCTGAACGTAAGGGCCAACCAAAAGTGCACCCAATCGTAACGAGGCATTGGGACTCCTGGGACTGCCCTTCGGTTAGGGTTCCGGCTGGGGCGGGTAGACGATGGTGACCATTTTGTGCAGCGCCTTGAACAGCTTTTTGCTGGGTACCAGATATTCGATTTTCATGGCCCCGCTCAGCCGCGGCTGGGTGGCACTCTTCGCCTTCTTGCCCTTCTTCTTTTTGCCTTTCGCTTTGCCTTTTTTGCCGGCCTTTTCTGGCTGGCCGACGCTACCGGTGGCGGTTTCGGAGGTGAGGGCAAGCAGGGAGTCGGCGTCGTGGCCGATGGTTTCGAGCATGGCCTGCAGCGCGGCGTCGAGGCGAGCGGCCTCTGCCGAATCGAACGCAGGATTTTCTGCGGTAGCCGGTACCGGGGAAGCGTCTACCTGGGGGGCTGCTACCGGAGCGTTGCTGGTGCCGGGGTGGGCCTGCTGCGCAGTGGTTTCAGGGGTGGCATTTTCGGAATCGCCGACCGACTTGCCGTCCACCAGGCGCAGCGTTTCGGCGGTTTTGGCGACCGATGCACTGAGCTGCTTCTTATTTTTCTTACCGGGCTTCTTGGCTTCTTTTTCTTTGGTCTTTTCCGTTACCTGGGCAGCGGTGATCTGTTTCGGGTCCAGGTAGGCGGTGACGTGCAGGTTTTTGCCGCGCGAGACGTCCTCGTCGCTGCCTGGTTTGCGGATCTGCAACTTCAGGCCGACGCCCATAGGGTCCAGGTAGAGCGGCACGTTGGGGCCGCCCCGGTAGATCGCCCCCATAGCGGCTAGCAGGTTCTGGGTTAGCTGCTCCCGATCCACCCGGAACTCGTGTACCAGGGTGGCGTGCGGCATGGTGAGCACCTGCTCGCCGACGACGCTAGAGGTGGTCACCTCGCGCAGCACCAGGGCGGTGCCTACGGCCCCTGACACGGAGGGCCATCCTAACTTATGCGTCATTTCGGTGTTGTCCCTTTATATATTTACGAATACTAGTCCAGATCCCGGTCTTTTCCCTAGATTCTAGATGCTCCTTTATTATGCGGACATCTTTGCTGAGGGTTTCGAGAGACTCAAGTGCAGGATCTTCGGTGTTTAAAGAGGCGATCTTTCCGTCTAGTTCGGAAATTCTCGCCTTCGCTCTAGTTTTTGTTTCCTCAAGCTGATCCAATAAGTCAGCGTTTAAATAAAAGGGAATTGGTGGCAGTGGACGGTAATGCCTAGTTTTAATTTCCGCTACCATCGAAGTCCACAGCTTTGTTTTGTCTGAGTGGCATAGGTCAAGCAAAGGCAGTCGCGCAACAAGAGGGGGGAGCCAAAGTATAAACAATCCCGCGCATATATCGCCCAGCTTTCCGGGGTAGATTAGATTCAATGCAGCTAGAGGTACAAAAAAGAGCAAATAACCTATAATTCTTCTCGGGGTTAATTTGTAAGAAGTGTATAGCAAGCATGTGTATACGACCAGCAGTATAAGCGTAACTATGGCGATAGTGTAGGCCCCATTCTGCATGTCGTAATATGCCGCAATAGCTGGGATCAATGCCGATGGAGCAAAGGTAGTAAATTTGACTAATCTGAACGCCGCATTGACTGGAAATATGTTTACGATTAGGTATGCCACCATGCTAGATAATTGAGGATGTCTTGAAGAAGGCTTTTAAATACCCCTGAAGGGGCGCTTGGGAGGGAATTAGATCAGGAATATAACGGGATGAAATAAATCCGATAAATAGTAGAAATACGGCACTTTCCACCCCCAGATTATAGTCCCTCATAATTCTTCTGGTGATGGGTGAGTAAATATTGATCGACTTCAGTTTTTTCAGCTTATCTTCTGTGTCTTGCAGGAGTTCTTTTCCTCTAGCCATGTTTATGTGGTGCACAGCTGGCCCTAGGCTATGTGCATGTATTACAAGTTCTAGGATAGTTAAAGCTGCTGTAGCTTGCGCAAAGTCTACCAGCTGGGGTATTAAATTCTCCAGAATTAAGCTTTTATCCCAATACCTTTTGAGTAGGGCAAAGAGTGGTGCTACTGCTGTCAGATAGACAAAAATGTTGGTGACTTGAAGGGCGCGTGTGGAGGTTTTTATTGCATTATATTCAAAATTGCTATTTGGGGATTTTATATAGCCTAATACAGTCATTGAGAGCGGTATTGAAATTCCTATAACAACCCCAAGGTTTATATTATATCTTGTGATGGAGGCTATTGTTGATGCGATGTCTAAGGTGTGAGAGAAGCATGTGCCGTAGTCCGCTTTTTGCTGTCTGAAAATCGCGTCACAGTTTGGCGATCCTATAGTCGCTATAAATGCCATTAATAATATCAGCAATGTGTATGCGAAGAGTTTGAATGTGGCCCTGGCAAATATAAATTTAGGCTTTAAATAATCTTTGGAGTCAGCCATGCGTATTTCTCGTTCTTACCTAACCCTCACCTGCGGCTCGAACAGCCCCATCACGTGTAGCGCCGCCGCGTGGTTTTCCGCCGTTGAGCCCGCGCAGGCGTCGGCCGCCACCGTGACGCGCATGCCCGCGTCGCCCGCCGCCAGGGCCGTCGCAACCACGCAGCAGTCCGTCGAGACCCCGGCCAGCACGATCGGCGGCAGCTCCGCCACCGGCACGTCCCCGTCCGGCCCGGCCGCAATACCGCAGCCGTCGGCCAGCGCCCGCCGCAGCTCCGGCCCCCACTTGCCGAAAGTCGCCACGTCCACACACGGGTACTGCGAAAGCCCCTCCGCCCCGTCCACCAGGTCAAACATGCGATCATCCGGTGCTTTATCGGCGAACGGCCAGGCCTTAAAGTACTCCCCCCAAGAGGTCGCCCTGTCGGCGGTAGGCAGCCAGCGGGTCACCAGCACCCGCCCCTCAAACTCGGCCGCCATCTCCCGAATCCGCGCGAATGCCGCCGGGAAAAACGGCGAACCCCACTCCGAGGCAGGGTCGGCGAACACCACCTGGGGGTCGATCACCACCAGCCAAGGCTCACGCGCCCGGCCCTCGCCCCGCCCGGTGTCACCGCCGCCAGCCATTCCGTCTACCCAGTCGGCCCGGTAGCCCGCCGCATCGGTCCCTACCTCCGGGCCGCTCACGCCCGGCCCTCCTGCCGCTTCACCTTGCCGCCGCGCAGCACTAGCGCCGCCAGGAAGCTGAACACCAGCGCGAACAGCACGCCCAGGTTCGCGTACGCCCAGGCGCTGTCCTTACCGCCGACGGTCCACAGCAGGTAGCCCTGCCAGTTGTTCCAGCTGGCAGCCTTCGCAAACTGGTTCACCACGTAGCCCCAGCCGATGCCGGATGCGACCGCCATGATGCCGAGCGAGGCCCAGTCCCACGCCCCGTACAGGCCGCGCGGGTCGAACAGCGCCTGCTCGTCGTAGTCGCGCCTGCGGCTGACGATGTCTGCGATCATGATGCCCGCCCACGAAGCTAGCGGCACGCCCAGCGTGATCAGGAAGCTCTGGAACGGCTCCAGGAAGCTGGTCGCAAAGAACACCACCCAGATGGTGCCGGCGGTCAGGATCAGGCCGTCGATCCCGGCAGCGGCCGCGCGCGGGATACGGATGCCGAGGCTCAGCAGGGTCAGGCCCGACGAATAAATGCCCAGCACGGCCCCGGATACCAGGGCCAGCACGGCGGTCAGCCAGAACGGGATCAGCACCCACACCGGCAGCACCGCAGCCAGCGCACCGATCGGGTCGTTCTCGATAGCCTTGCTCAGCTTCTCATCGCTCGCGGAAAGGAACAGGCCGAAAATAACCAGCAGCACGGGAGCGATGGCCCCGCCGAAGGTGTTCCAGAAAACAATCGCGCCGGTGCTGGCATCACGCTTCTGGTAGCGGGACCAGTCGGCCGCAATGTTGATCCAGCCCAGCCCGAAACCGGTCATCACCATCACCAGCGCGCCGGTCACCTGCTGCCAGGAACCGCTCGGCAGTGCCGACACCTTGCCCCAGTCGATGCTGGGGATTGTGAGCAGCACGTAAAGAATGGTGACTGTGCCGGTAAGCCAGGTCAGCAGCGACTGCATCCGCATGATCGTGTGGTAACCGGCCACCGACGCCGCCACGATCAGCGCCGCCACGGCGGCGGTCGCCGCGATCTTTACGCCGGTCGCATTGCCACTAACCCAGCCGAGCTGTTTGAACACGGTGGCGGTTGCTAGGGTCGCCATGATCGCCAGGAAGGTTTCCCAGCCGATGGAGGTCAGCCAGGAGACGATTCCCGGCACTTTCTGGCCGTGGAAACCGAACGCGGCGCGCGAAAGCACCATCGTCGGTGCGCTGCCACGCTTGCCCGCCACCGCGATGATGCCGCAGAGCAGGAACGATAGGGTGACGCCGACTAGCGCCACCAACGCGCCCTGGGTGACGGAAACCCCGAAGCCGAGCACGAACGCGCCGTAGGACATGCCGAACACGGAAACGTTGGCGGCGAACCAGGGCCAGAACAGATCGCGGGGTTTCGCGGTGCGCTCACCCTCCGCGATGATTTCGATGCCGGTCTTTTCGATCCCCACCCTTCTACTGTTTTCGGCGGGAGCCGGGGGAATGGGGAAACTGGGCGGTGTGGCGGTCATGGCCATCTCCAAAGGGGGTGTGAGTGACGTGGGGGAACGCACTGCTGTGCCTATCTTAAGTATGCCAGCCGCCCCTAGTGGAGGTATGGGCCCTAGGGCGGGTACGGTTTAGGCAACACAACTTGCCAAGATACGACGGAGTGAACGTTTTATGGCTACAGATGCGCGCCCCCAGACCTTCCGCCCAGAGCCCGGAAACGACCCGGTAAACACGGTCGCCCCCTCCACCGGGCGGGTCAGCGAACCCGTTTCCTGGTGCGCTCCGGCCGATACGACTGCCCGCCACCTTGACCTGAGCGGTGACGACTGGCAGTTCCGCCTGTTCGCATCGGCCCGCAGCGCCCAGGCCGCCGCGCCGCTGCCGTTCACCGACGGGCACGAATCGAGCCGTAAGGCCCCGTCCTGGAGCCAGATCAGGGTGCCGAGCCACTGGGCGCTCACGGGCGGACCGTCCTGGCTGCGGGGCCGCCCCGCCTACACGAACGTGCAGTTCCCGTTCCCGACCAACCCGCCGTTCGCGCCCGACGAGAACCCGACCGCCGACTACCGCCGCACCTTCGAGGTTTCCGGCGACAAGCTGCGCGGCAGCTCCCGCGTGCTGCTGCGCGTGGCGGGCATCGAATCGATCGGAATCATCTCGCTCAACTCCCGCGAGGTAGGCGTGTTCCGTGGCTCCCGCCTGCAGCAGGATTTCGACGTCACCGAACTGCTGCGCCGGGGCAAGAACACCCTGGACATTCGCGTGCACCAGTTCTCCGCCATGAGCTACGCCGAGGACCAGGATCAGTGGTGGCTGCCCGGCATTTTCCGCGAGATCGAGCTGGTGTTCTGCCCGCGCGGTGGCATCGATGACGTGCGCGTTACGCCGTCGTTTAATCACCTCACCGGCTCCGGCGAGGCCCTGGTGGAGGTGCGTGCCGATGCGTCGGCGTTCCCCCTCACGGTGACCCTGCCGGAACTGAAGCTGCGTAAGCGCATCGCCGGCACCGACGCCGACGGTGTGGGCCGTGCGGTGCTGCGTGCCGACAGCGTGGAGCCGTGGAGCGCCGAGGTGCCGCGCCTATACGAAATCAAGGTTTCCTCCAAGGGAGAAACCCGCCGGGTGCGCACCGGTTTCCGCACGGTCACCATCACCTCTTCCGCGCTGGGCGAACCGCAGCTGACGGTGAACGGCCGCAAGGTTGTCTTCCTCGGCGTAAACAAGCACGAAACCCACCCCGATCTGGGGCGCGTTTTCGATGAGGCGCAGACGAAGTCTGACCTGCAGCTGATGAAGCAGCACAACATCAACGCGATCCGCACCTCCCACTACCCGCCGCACCCGCGCCTGCTGGAAATGTGCGACGAACTGGGCTTCTGGGTAATCGACGAATGTGACCTGGAGACGCACGGCTTCGAGCTGCACGACTGGCGCGGCAACCCGAGCGACGATCCGACCTGGCGCGAAACCCTGGTCGATCGCGCCGAACGCATGGTGCGCCGCGACTACAACCACCCCTCCATCGTGATGTGGTCGCTCGGCAACGAATCGGGCACCGGCGCGAACCTGGCGGCGATGGCGCAGCTGATCCGTCGGCTCGATCCGGAGCGCCCCATCCACTACGAGGGCGACTACGACGGCCGCTATACCGATGTTTATTCGCGCATGTACGCCCGCCTGCACGAGATGGAATCGATCCTTTCCCCCGAAGGCCCCTTCACCTTCGCGGAACCGATCAACCGCGCCCATCTGCGCAGCAAGCCGTTCATGCAGTGCGAATACCTGCACACCATGGGCAACGGGCCGGGCGCGCTGCGCGAACACGTGGCGCAGTTCTTTAGCCACCCGCGCCACCACGGCGGTTTCCTGTGGGAGTGGCGCGATCACGGCATCCGTTCCTGGACGCGCGACGGCCGCGAATTCTTCGCCTACGGCGGCGATTTCGGGGAAGAGGTGCACGACGGCAACTTTGTGATGGACGGTCTGCTGCTGCCCGACGGCACGCCGTCGCCCGCGATGGCGGAGGTCAAACAGGCCTACGCCCCCGTCAAGCTCACCATCACGCAGGGAGAGGACGGCCCGCTGCTGCACGCCGTCTCCCGCCTGCACAGCCGCCGCAGCGACTTCCTGAACTGCAGCGTCAGCCTGGTCTCCGATGCTCCCCACGGCCACGGCAGCACGGTGGCGAAGCCCGCCATCGCGACCGAGGTGCGGGTGCCGCTGGATCTGGCTCCCGGCGAGGAAACCACGGTCAAGCTGGCCGACCTCACCGATAGCCCGATCGGGCCCGACACGATCGTGACCGCCGTGCTGACCCTGGCTGGCGACGAACCCTGGGCCAAGGCCGGCAGCCACGTTGCCAGCGCCCAGTACGTGCCCGCGCCGCAGCGTGCGCTCTGGCGCGACGCGGCGGGCGTGGGCGGGCCGCAGGCCAGCCGCAAGCCGCGCACCCGCCGGGGCCGTGGCCGTAACCAGCAGGCGCTCGAATTCAACGCCGAGGGCCGTCTGGTGAAACTGTTCGGTCAGGAGGTGCGCGACGCGCGCGCCACGTTCTGGCGCGCACCCACGGATAACGACGAGGGCGCGCCGCGCTTCGGCTACCGCAGCGTGGACCCGGCAGAAAACGAATCGGGCGCCATGGAGGAATCCTCCGCAGCCTTCTGGCGCGGCATGGGCCTGGACCGCATGCACGCCCGGATCGAGGAACTGCGCGAGGAACGCGGCAGCCTCTACCGCCGCCTGCGCTTCGCCGCCGCGGACGCGGAACGCGCCATCACGGTTAGCGAAACCTGGAGCTGGGACGAGGAATGTGCCGACTTCCGCCTGGAGATCCAGCCCGATGCGAACTGGAACGGCACCTGGCCGCGCGCGGGCTACCTGCTGGCTCTGCCGGCCGACTACCGCCGCGCCCACTGGTTCGGCTACGGCCCGGACGAGGCCTACCCGGATTCGCGTGACGCCGCCGCGCTGGGCGTGTGGGACGCCGAGGAGGACGAACTGTTCTTCCCGTACTCCAGCCCGCAGGAAACCGGTCACCGGCCCGGCCTGCGCACCCTGCTGGTGCGGGGCGCGCGCGTGCCCGGCCTGCGCGTGGATACCTTCCCCGACCGTAGCCTGGACGCCCGTTTCGATTACCGGCCCGGCTTTAGCCTGCTGCCGTGGAGCGAGCACGAACTGACCCGCGCCCAGCACCCGTACGAGCTGCCTACGCCGCGTTCGTCGTACCTGGTGTTCGACGCGGCCCAGCACGGCCTGGGCTCGCGCTCCTGCGGTCAGGACGTGCTGCCGCAGTACGCGCTCACGCCGCGCGCCCTGACGGTGCTGCTGCGCCTGCGCCGGGAGCGTTAAAAGAGGCTTAAAGAGAGGGCCGAACAGGGTGGTACGGTTGCGCGCCAAGCCGCCCTGTTCGGGCCTCGTTTTGGGCCATTTGCGCTGTACACGGCCTTTTCAGGTTGAGTGTCTAACATGACACATAGGGTCGCTAAGGGCAGGCTCTCCTAATATCGTTGGTGCCGTTCCGCATAACCAACATAGGAGTTCTGTAATGGCGCATATTTCCCGTCGCGCATTCGGAGTGTCGGCACTTTCCGCTTCCCTGCTGGGCCTGAGCGCCTGCGGTGGTGAGAAGAAGGACGACAAGAAGATGGCAGCCGAGGGTGGCGCCGACAACCAGTCGTCGGGCAGCTGGCCGCGCACCATCAAGCACGAAAAGGGCGAACTGACCCTCAAGGCGCAGCCCAAGCGCATCGTAAGCACCGCGATCACCGCCACCGGCACCCTGCTCGCGATTGGCGCGCCCGTGGTCGCCTCCGCAGCGACCACCGTTTCGCCGCTCACCAACGACAAGGGCTTCTTCAAGCAGTGGGCGAAGGTGGCCGAGGAACGCAAGGTTGAGGTGCTGTACCCGAACCTCGAGTTCAACATGGAGGCCCTCATCGCGGCCGACCCGGACCTGGTTATCGTCTCCAAGACCGGCCGCGACTCCGTGGCCGATCACTTCGATGAGATCGCCGCTAAGTTCCCCGCCGTGCTGATCGACTACACCCCGCTCACCTGGCAGGAACTGGCAGGCAAGCTGGCTGAGATGACCGGTCACGAGGAGGGTGCAAAGAAGGCCTTGGAAACCTACGATGCGCGTGTCAAGGAGGTTTCCAGCCAGATCACCGTTCCCGCGGGCGGCGCCAGCGTTGTTTCCTTCAACGGCGCGGGCAAGGAAGAGGGCATCGGCAAGCCGACCGGTCCCCACGCGCAGCTGCTGAAGGGGCTCGGCATCGAGGTCAAGGGCGCCCCGGAAGAGCTAGATAAGAACTCCCGCCGTCAGCGCAAGGACTTCGCTTTCGTTTCCTTCGAAAACCTGAGCAAGGCGATCCAGGGCGAGACGGTGTTCCTGATCGCGGCCAACGAAAAGAAGGCGGAGAAGTTCGTTTCCGAACCGACGCTCGCCAACCTGCCCGCGGTGCAGAAGAAGCAGGTGTACCCCCTCGGCATCACCTCCTTCCGTATCGACTACTACTCGGGCCTGCTGATGGTCGATGCTGTCGGTAAGGCGCTCAAAAAGTAACCTGTGACCCCTGCTGAAACGCCCCGGCCGGTGCGCCGCGCCGGGGCGCTTAAGCTGAGCATCGTGCTCGCGGCGCTGCTTAGCCTGCTGCCGCTGGCGCTGCTCAGCGTCGCGGTGGGATCGCGCACCATCGCCCCCGCCGAAACCTGGGCTGCGCTGACGGCGTACGATCCCACGAACGACGCCCACCTGGTGATCAGGGAACTGCGCATCCCCCGCACCATGATCGGCATTCTCGCGGGGGCCGCGCTCGGCTTGGCGGGCTGCCTCATGCAATCACTGACCCGCAACACCCTGGCGGAACCCGGCACGCTCGGCGTGAACGCGGGAGCCGCCGCGGGCGTAGTGATCGGCCTGCTGATACTGGGAGACGCGAGCATCACGATCTACGTCTGGTTCGCTTTCTGCGGCGCGGGCCTGGCCGCATTCGCGGTGCACCGGCTGGGGCGCGCGGGGGAGCGAGGGGTGAACCCGGTGCGCCTGGTCCTCGCGGGCGCGGGCCTGTCGGTGCTGCTCGGCTCCCTCACCTCCATGGTGCTGGTTTCCTTTCCCGAAACCGTCTAAGAATCCTTCCGCTCCTGGGCCACCGGCTCCCTGCAGGGACGCGGCTGGGACGTGGTTCCCGTGGCCGCCGCCTGCCTGCTTTGCGGCGCTCTGATAGCGGTTTTCCTCGCGGGCTCCCTGAACGCCGTCGCCCTGGGCAGCGATATGAGCGCGGCACTCGGCGTGCACGTCTCGCGCACCTGGTCGCTCACCAACCTGGCGGTTTTGGTGCTGGCAGGCGGGGCCACCGCCGCCGTCGGCCCCATCGCGTTCGTGGGCCTTGCGGCCCCGCACGTGGCGCGCGCGCTGGTCGGGGTGGACCACCGCTGGACCCTGCCCACCTCCGCCCTGTTCGCAGCCATCGCGCTGCTGGCGGCGGACATCCTGGGCCGCGTGGTGGATCATCCGAACGAGATCGGGGCGGGAGTCATGACCGCCTTCCTGGGGGCACCGTTCTTCGTGTTCCTGGTGCGGCGCGGAAAGCTGCGTGACCTATGAGCCACGCCAAGGGAATATCGCGTATCAGCCTGGGCACGGCCCGGCTGGAACTGCACCCGCGCACCCTGTGGGTGGGGGCCGCGCTGGTGCTGCTGCTTCTGGTCGGCACCCTGGCCCAGCTAGCCTCCGGCACCATCCGCATCCCCCTGCCGGACATCCTGCTCACCCTGCTCGGGGAGTCTTCCTCCAACCGCAACAACCTGGTTGTGTGGGAACTACGCGCGCCACGCGCCGTCACCGGCATCGCGGTCGGGTTGGCCCTCGGCGCGGCGGGCAGCGTATTTCAGTCCGTCTCCCGCAACGCCCTCGGCTCGCCCGACATCATCGGGTTCACGCGCGGCGCGGCGGCCGGGGCGGTTGTGCAGATCGTTTTCTTCAACGCCGGACCGGTCGCCACCGCTGTCAGCGCGGTGCTGGCAGGGCTGCTCACGGCGCTCGTCGTCTATGCGCTGGCCCGCCGCGGCCGCACCACCGGCGGTAGCCGCCTGATCCTGGTGGGTATCGGCGTGGGGGCGTTCCTTGCGGCCATGAATACGCTCCTGTTGGCCAGGGCCGACATCGACCTGGCTACGAAGGCCCGCGTCTGGCTATCCGGCTCCCTCAACGCTCGTACCTGGGACGACGCCGTGCCCGTGGTGATCGCCGTGATCCTGCTGCTGCCCCTGCTGGCCTACTACTCCCGCGGCCTAGACATCCTCGAGATGGGCGATGATCAGGCGCTCCAGCTGGGTATCAACCCCGAGAAGGTGCGGCGGGTGGTGCTGGTAGCCGGAACCGTGCTTACCGCCGCCTCGGTCGCCGCCGCAGGGCCGATCGCGTTCGTCGCGCTCGCCGCTCCCCACATCACCGGCGATCTGGTGCGTCACGCCCGCGTGCACGTCGTTACCTCCGCCCTGATGGGGGCCGTGCTACTGGTCGCGGCCGATCTGCTGGCCATCTACATTCCCGTGCGCCTGGCAACCCCGGTAGGGCTGGTCACCGGCACCCTGGGCGGCGCCTATCTGCTGTGGATCCTGACCCGCAGCCGCAACGTTTAACCACCGCATCAGCCATTCGAGAGCAAGACGGAAGGAAAGCAATGAGCCACCCCACTGCGCCGCTGGTCGGGGAAAACCTGACCCTGCGCTACGGCGACTTCCCCGTCAGCGAAAACCTGAACGTCAGCATCCCCGACGGCTCTTTTACCGTGGTGATCGGCCCCAATGCCTGCGGCAAATCCACCCTGCTGCGCGCGCTCTCGCGGCTGCTGCAACCCGCCGCGGGCCGCGTGGTGCTGGACGGCAAGGACATCCGCGACTACCCGAGCGTCACCGTGGCCAGGCGCCTCGGTTTGCTGCCCCAAAGCTCCGCCAGCCCCGCCGGAATCACCGTGCGCGAACTGGTCGCCAGGGGCCGCTATCCCTATCAGTCCCTGCTTCGGCAGTGGTCCAGCGAGGACGACGCCGCGGTGGAAAAGGCCATGCGGGACACGGGGGTGAGTGATTTCGCGGATAGGCAGGTGGACGAGCTATCGGGAGGGCAGCGCCAGCGCGTCTGGCTTTCCCTCGTGCTCGCCCAGCAAACCCCGCTGGTGCTGCTGGACGAACCCACCACGTTCCTCGACATCACCCACCAGCTTGACGTGCTCAACCTCTGCCAGGAACTGCACGAAAGCGGAAACTACACGTTCGTGGCGGTGCTACATGATCTGAACCTGGCGTTCCGCTATGCGGACCACCTGATCGTGATGCGCGACGGCAAGATCGTGGCCGAGGGCGCGCCGCGCGAGATCGTCACCGAAAAGCTTATCGCCGACGTCTACGACATCCCATGCCTCTGCATTCCCGACCCGGTGACGGGAGATCCGATGGTGGTGCCGCTGCACAGGGGGCGCAGGCAGAATCAGACGGGGGAGGAGGCAGCGCGATGACTCTCTGGCAAGACCGCAAAGGCAACCAGTACAGGGAAACCCATCGCCGCGCCCCCGACGCGGGCAGCAAACACCGGCGCATCGTCGGCAGCCACGAATACGCCTGGAAAAACGCCTCCCCGCAGGAACGCGAAAGCCTGCGCGCCGACTATGCCCGCCTGGGAATGCCGCTCACCACTTCGCCCGACGCGGACGGCAACAGCGAATACACCTGGTTCCTGTTCGAGGCGGCCGGAGAGGAAGCCGTCCTCTGGGTAAACGGTCTGTTCAGCGCCGATAACATCGCCGATTTCAGCTTTGCTCCCGTAGACGATGCGGGAACCCTCGCGCTCACGCTGCGCCAGAAAGCCGACTGGGTGTCCTCCTACCGGATCGCCCGCCACGCGGGCAGCGCACCCGCGCCCTGGCGCAGCGCCGCGCCCGGTCGGCCCACCGTCCTCGCTCTCCTGAAAGCCGGAAAACCAGACCCGCTCTGCAAGCTGAGCAGCAGCGGCAGCATGGGCGAAGTATCCCTGCTGCGCGGCCCGTCGGCACCTGAAACCCCCTGGCAGCACACCCTGACCGCCGGGGCCGCAGACTCTCCGCACGGCACCGTCACCGCGCTGCCCGACACCGAAAAGGGAGAACGCGCCTGGGTGTATTCCCCTCCCGGCAACGCCGCGAACACGCCCTTGCTGGTACTTTTCGACGGCCAGGTGTGGCACGAAAAACTGAACCTGGCCGCCCAGCTAGACCACGCGATCAACGCCGGAACAATCGCGCCCCTGCACGTGCTGCTGCTGGATTCTGGAGATCAGGAACACCGCACCAACCACCTGGGCGTACCCGGCGGGCAGGTAGAAACCGTCATTGACGCACTGCTGCCGCACGTGCGCGCTAACTGGCCCGTCTCTCCCCTCGGCAGTGACACCATCGTCTCCGGGCAGAGCTTCGGCGGCATCGCCAGCCTGTGGACGCTGGCGCTCGCCGACGGCCAGGTTCGCCACGCCCTCGCACAGTCCCCCTCCCTCTGGCGCTTCCGCCTCACCGACGCGCTCGTGCGCGCGCTGGGAGACTGGGACACCCTGGTGCTCAGCGCCGGCCACTACGAGGGCAACCAGCTAGAGATGGCCGAGGAACTGTCGGCCGAGCTGTTGGCGGAAAAGGCTGACCTGGACATCGCCCTGACCCCGGTTACCGGCGGGCACGATTGGGCCTGGTGGCGCGAGGAACTGCTGCACTACCTGGCTAGGTGGAGCAGGGCGCGCGGCGCGGTTTAGACCACGCCTTCGCCGCCTCGTTACCAAAACGTGACACAATGACGCCATGAAGCTTGGTCGTTTCCGTACCTTTACGGCCTGCGCCCTCGGCGTGGCCGCCCTCAGCCTGTCAGGCTGCATGCACAAAGCGGACTACAGCGCTCCCGCCCCAAAGCCGGTCGCTCCGAGCGGGGAAAACCAGACGATCGCCCCGATTGCCCCTGCCAAAAAGGGTGAGAGCGGCACAGAAGCGGAGAAGCCGAAGCCGAGCCAGGCTCCCAAGGAAAGCGAAAAGCCCTCCCAGGACCCGGCAAAGACCGATCCGGCAAAGACCGATCCTGCCGTTGCGGAGCCCGAGGGAGACGCGGCCGGGAACGTGATCGAGGAGCCCGGCATTTGGGCGCTGCCCGACGGCGGCGAGGTCATGCAGCGTTCCGAAAAGTATCTTTTCCTGCCCGTTTATGCTGCCCCCGGGAAGGTTTCCGGGCAGCAGGTTGCGGAATCTCTTGCGGAAGCCGTAGACCAGGCGCAGGACATGGACTGCGCGGCTGCGGCCCCCGGCAAGGTAAGCGAATGCACCGGTAGCGACGGTAAATGGGAAGCTACGGTGGTGCCGACCGCGAACGGTAATTCGGCGCTCCTGATGCGTAAACCGGGTGCTCATTCCGCGCCGCTGGACGTGCCCGCAGGCCGCTACCAGGTGGCCTATTCCGGCGCCGTGGGAGCAGAGGGGCCGACAGAAACCGAGCTTGCGGCAACCCTGGCCAACGGTTTCTTACAGACCCTCAAGCCGGACGGCGAGGCCCCCTTCACCCCTTCCGCTAAATGCGAGCTGGACGGCGAGAATTCCAGCTATGCCCAGTGCGAGGTGAGCGGAACTCCCGACGGTGACGGCACCTGGTACGGGGTGATCCACCTCGATCCGTCTGGCCGTTACCTGTTCCTGCTGCACCAGAACGAGCTGCAGCAGAAAAAGCAGGCCTAAAACGCAAAACGTGAGGGGCGGGGAGTTATCTCCCCGCCCCTCACGTGCTTTGACCTTTTTACTGCCCCTGGATTTTGCCGGGGGTTTTCTGCTGCGCTAAATCCAGTGTGCGGTTGATATCGCTAAATGCCGGATTAACCAGCACCTGTTCTCCCACGAGCGCGGTGGGTACGGTTTCGTTACCGTCGTTTAAGGTACGCAAAAATTCTGCGGCGTCCTTATCCCGCCAGATATTAACCCAGGTAATATGCGGTTTTTCGCCGCGAATTGCGGTCTGGAGACGCGCACAGTACGGGCAGCCGGGGCGCCAAAAAATAATTGCGTGATCCGCCGAACGGCGCTTAATCGCTTCCGCAAACGGGGTATGGTTGCCGCCGCGATAGGGGGAATTCCAGTAGGCCAAGCCGCCGCCCACGATGGCCAGCATGACGCCGAGCGGCCACTGCGACCCCTGGAAGAGCATCATGATGCCGACCGCCGCCACGCCTATGTAGAGGCTGGATGACATCCAGCGTTCGTGCCCGGCCTGGGAAAGTTTTTCGTCCTTAGGATTCTTCACGGCAGGGTTCCTCTTTCTCGCGTTCAGCCACGCGTACCTTCGCTTCTTCGGTCAGGGCGGATACGAGCGCCGCCACGGCGGGAATCCGCAGTGCGCCCGGGCGCGCGAGAAGGCCGATGGTGCGCTTTTCCAGTTCGGGAACGCTGCGGAAAGCGACGGAGGTGCAGCAGTAGGCCTCCCTGGCGATGCCGGGGAGTAGCGCTACTCCGGCACCGTGCGAGATCAGGCGCTGAATCACATGGTAGTCGTCGGTGCTGTGCCTAATGTTGGGCTCAAAACCGGCCTTGACCGCGCTCTTTAACAGGTGGGAGCGGCAGCGCGCGCAGCCCGCGATCCAGGGGTCGTTTGCGAAGGCCGACAGTTCCAAGTTGCAGGAGGCGGCGCGCGGATCGTCGGCGGGGAGCACCAGCATGACCTCGTCCTCGAACAGGGGGATCCATTCGAGCGTGCCCTCGGTCGAAATGTCCGTATCCGTGTAACGGAAGATCATGGCGACGTCTATGTCCCCCGCCAGGAGAGCGGAGATGGCTTCCGCCGGCTCTAGCTCGTCGAAGCTGACCTCAACGCCGGGTGCGGTTTTAGCGATGTGCTGGATTGCGGGGGGTAGCAGCACGGCGGCGGCGGAGGGGAACGTGGCGAAACGGACGGTGCCGCGGCAGAGCGCGGTGATGTCGGCCAGTTCGTCCTGGGCGGCCCGCAGCGTGGCGGCGATGGTCTCTGCGTGGTGGAACAGGCACTGCCCGGCCTCGGTCGGGGTAATACCGCTCGAACTGCGCAGCAGGAGCTGGGTGTCCACCTCTTTCTCCAGCGCCGCCAGGTGCTGCGACACGGCGGGCTGGGTCAGCCCCAGCTCGCGGGCACCGGCACCGATCGAGCCTTGCCTGACGACGGTACGGAAGATAAGAAGACGACGCGGATCCATGGGGAACATCCTACGGGAAGCACAAAAGATTTTCTTATGGCACACTCTCAGGCAAAGCCAAAAAGTATGTTGATACGTCAGAAAAGCGGTATTTATCAGGGGTTTAGCGATATACGCAACGTAAAAGTTGCGTAAAAAGAAAAGGTAGGCCACACTGGCTTTGCTCAGGGTGCATTTTTCTGAGCGAAATCCTTAACCATCAGCTAAACGGAGTAATACACGTGACGACACGCCACCTTTCCCGCCGCGCCATGCTGCTCGGCACCACCGGTATTGCCGCCACTCTGCTCGCTTCCTGCGGCAGTGATAAGAAGGCTTCCGATTCCAAGGACGCAAAGGGAACCGAAAAAGCCGCCGCAAGCGCTGGCTCCGGTAAGACCATCGAACACAACAAGGGCACCTACGAGGTCCCCGCAGAGGCCCCCAAGAAGGTAGTCCTCATGGACTACGCCTGGGTGGACACCTTCGAAACCCTCGGCATTCCCTTCGGCGCGCTGCCGAAGAAGCACCTGCGCGGCCCGGCGGAGGAGAAGTACAAGGCTGACCAGTGGGTTGACGCGGGCGCTTTCCGCGAGCCGAACCTGGACGCCATCGCCTCCTACGGCCCCGACCTGATCATCGTTTCGGGTCGCAGCGCCAGCCAGTACGACGCCCTCAAGAAGATCACCCCGAACGTGATCGACGTGACCCCGGACGCGAAGGACTTCATCCCCTCGCTGAACAAGCACGTCACCAACGTGGCCTCCATCTTCGGCAAGGAGAAGGAAGCCAAGGAGAAGCTCGACGCGCTGAACAAGAACGTTGAGGACACCAAGCAGCTCATCGCTTCCAAGCCCGGCAAGGGCTTGCTGCTCATGACCAGCGGCGGCAAGGCCACCGCGTTCGGCCCCGGCGCTCGCTTCGGCGGCCTGGTCCACACCACCCTGGGTGTGCCCGCCGTCAACGAGACCTTCGCCGATGCCCGCCACGGCGACGCAGTTTCCTTCGAGTACATCGCCGAGGCCAACCCGCAGTACCTGTTCGTGGTTGACCGCGACGCCGCCATCGGCAAGGACGGCCAGAGCGCCAAGCAGATCCTGGACAACCCGCTGGTCAACAAGACCGACGCGTGGAAGAACAACAAGGTCGGCTACCTGGACGGTCGCCGCTGGTACGTCAATGGCAACGGCCTGACCGCTGTCAACGACATGGTTAACGAAGTCAAGGCTGTTTACTCCGCGTGAGCAAAGCGCCTGTAGCGGCGCGCCCCCACCTGCTGCCCTGGTTTATCGCCAGCGTGGTGGGTGTGGGCGCGCTCGCCTATTTTTCCATCGTCACCGGCGTAGCTGACCTGGATCTTTCCAACCCCGGGCAGGTATGGGAGCTGCTGCGGATATCCCGCGGCCCCCGCACCGCCGCCCTCATTTTGGCGGGAAGCTCCCTGGCAGTAGCCGGCATGATCATGCAGATGCTGACCCGCAACCGTTTTGTCGAGCCCTCTACCGCGGGCACCACCGACTTCGCCACCCTGGGCCTGCTGCTGATCACTCTGTTCGCCCCCGCCACGCCGCAGATTGGCAAGATGGTGGCGGGCGCCGTGACGGCCCTGCTGGGCACCGCCCTCTTCCTGCTGCTACTGAAATCGCTGCGCGTGCGTGGCGTGCTGGTGGTGCCGCTGATGGGCCTCATGCTCGGCGGGATCGTCTCCTCCATCGTCACCTTCATCGCCTACCAGGAGCAACTGTCGCAGTCACTTTCGGCGTGGACTAGCGCCGACCTATCTGGCGTGATCGAGGGGCGCTACGAGCTGCTCTGGCTGATGGTCGTGGTGCTGGCCGTCACCGTCATCATGGCCGACAGGTTCACCGTCGCCGGGCTGGGGGAGGAATTCACCACCAACCTGGGGATGGACCCGCGCCGAGTCATGTTCGTCGGCCTGAGCGTGGTGGCGGTGACCACCTCGATCGTGGTCGTCACCGTCGGCTCCATTCCGTTCCTCGGCCTCATCGTCCCGAACCTGGTATCGCTGTTCATCGGCGATCACCTGCGCCGCGCCATCCCCTGGGTGGCTGTGCTCGGTGCCGGACTGCTGCTCGCCTGCGACACCGTCGGCAGGATCATCAACTTCCCCTACGAGATCCCGCTCGGCGTCATGATGGGCGTTATCGGTTCGCTGCTGTTCCTGGTCCTGCTGCTGAAAAGGAGTCGGCGTGTCGGCTGAAACCACCCTGGCCCGCAGCCTCCCCAAGGCGAACCTGCGGGAAAAACTCACCCCCGGCTGGCGGCTGGTGCTGCTCGCGGCCCTCTCCCTGGTGCTGGTCGGCTTCTTCATCTTCTTCAACGTGGGCAGCGCCTGGGAATACATCGTTAATCGCCGCATCATGACGGTGGCCACGATGGGAGTCGCCGCCGTCGGCATCGGTATCTCCACGGTCGCGTTCCAGACGATTTCCGCGAACCGCATCCTGACGCCGTCGGTGATGGGCTTCGATGCCCTCTACGTGCTGATCATGACGCTGTTCGTCTACCTGCTGGGATCGTCCGTGCTGTTCGGGCAAAACCGCACCATCATGTTCCTGTCCCAGACCACCGTGATGGTGCTGTTCTCTCTGGCCCTGTACGGCTGGCTGCTGATAGGCGCGGGCAGGCCCCTGCACGTACTGCTGCTGGTCGGCATCATCCTGGGAGTGCTGTTCCGTTCCATCGTCACCTTCCTCTATCGGCTGCTGGACCCGAATGAATACCTGATCCTCGAAGACCTTTCGTTCGCGTCATTTACGCAGACCGACGAGGTATCGCTGTGGGTGGCGGTGTGCCTGTTGCTGGTCGGCGTTGGGATGATCTGTCGCCGCGCGCGCCACCTGGACGTAATGGCGCTTGGCCGGGACGCCTCCATCAGCCTGGGGCTGCCCTACCGGAGGATCCAGCTGGAGGTGCTCGTTTCGGTATCCCTGCTGGTTTCCGCGGCGACTGCCCTCACCGGCCCGACCCTATTCTTCGGGTTGCTGATAGCGCATCTCGGCTACCTGGCAATGGGCACCAATCGGCACGTTTACACGCTGCCCGCAGCCGCTCTGTGCGGCCTGATATCGCTGGTCGGTGGCCAGCTCATTCTGGAACAGCTGCTCGACTTCGCGACCCTGCTCAGCGTCGTCATCAACTTTGCGGGCGGAGTCCTGTTCATTACCCTGCTACTGCGAAGGAGCACCCTGTGATCGTCTGCGACAAGGTCTCTAAGGCCTACGGCGAAGCCGTCGTGGTGAATGAGGTCGAACTGACCATCCCCGCAGGGGGCGTTACCAGCGTGATCGGCCCCAACGGTGCCGGGAAATCTACCCTGCTGTCCCTGATCGCAAGGTTGAAGAACCTGAGCGGAGGCAGCGTCAGCGTAGACGGGATGGACGTCACCAAGGTTGCTTCCGAGACCCTGGCAAAACGGCTCGCCATCCTCAAACAGGACAACCACCTGGACATTCGCCTCACGGTGGAGGACCTGGTGACGTTCGGTCGGTTCCCGCACTGCCAGGGCCGCCCGACCACCGAGGACCGTGAATACGTGGAGCGGGCCATCGCCTACCTGGATTTGGGGGAGCTGCGCAGCCGTTTCCTGGACGAGCTTTCCGGAGGCCAGCGTCAGCGCGCGTTCGTGGCGATGGTGCTGGCGCAGGACACCGACTACGTGCTGCTAGACGAGCCCCTGAACAACCTGGACATGAAGCATTCGGTGGCCATGATGCGCATGGTGCGCCGTGCCGCCGAAGAACTCGGCAAGACGATTGTGGTGGTTATCCACGACATCAACTTTGCCTCGTTCTATTCGGACCGGATCGTCGCCATGCGCGACGGCAAGGTGGTCGCGCAGGGCACCCCCGAGGAAATCATGACCGAACGGGTGCTGGAGGAGATCTACTCCATGCGTATGCACGTCACCCGTAGCCAGCAGGGCAAGCCGGTGGCGATGTTCTTCGACGCCGAACTGCTCTAACCGCAGGGTCGGCACAAAACAAGGGGGAGGGAGTCGCGTTGCGATTCCCTCCCCCTTACATATTTGTTGCTGCCCGCAGGTGCGGGTGGGCTGAGGTTATTCGACGTTGGCCAGGGCCTTCGGGCGCAGCAGCCGCAGCAGGCCGTGGCGCGGCCCGAGCAGCCAGGCCAGCAGGAATACGGCGGTCACCACCAGCACGATCGTGGCACCGGTGGGTACATCCCAGGCCCAGGACAGGTACAGCCCCATAAAAGCGCTTACCGCGCCGATGAGTGCGGCCATGGCCATCATCGGTACCAGCCGGTCGGTCAGCATTCGCGCCGCCGCAGCCGGGGTGACCAGCAGCGCCAGCACCAGGATGTTGCCGATCGTCTGAATGCTCATCACCACGCTCAGGGTGACCAGCACGTACAGCGCCACGTCCAGCAGTAGCACCGGCAGACCGAGCGCCGACGCCATTTCGCGGTCCAGGGTCACCGCCACCAGTTCCTTGTTAAGTAGGGTGATGACGGTCAGCACGATGGCGGTGAAGAGGAACGTGTACGCCACCGTCTCGTCCGGAATGCCGGTGATCGAACCGAACAGGAACGACTGCAGCGAACCGGTATAGCCGGGGGTCAGCGAAATGATTACGACGCCCAGCGCGAACGCGGCCACGAAGAACACGCCGATCACACTGTCCTCTTTCAGGCGGCGGGTCTGGCTGAACAGTGCGATCAGCACTGCCGTCACCACGCCCGCCACGATGCCGCCCAGCACCAGGGAACCCTGGAGCACGAATGCAAGGGCGATGCCGGGAAACACCGAGTGGGCGACCGCGTCGCCGATGAACGTCATGCCGCGCAACACCACGTGGCTACCCACCACGCCGCAAACCACGGCGGCCAGCACCGACACAATGAGTGCCTTCGGCAGGAAGGAAAGCATCGGGTTGGTGAGGTCGGAAAGAAAATCGAGGGGAGTCAGCATGTCAGGGCGCCCACCTGTTTCAGAAGGGGAGAGTTCTCGGTTACCTGGAACGTGCGCATCCAAATCTCCGGGTTGCGCAGCGCCTCGGGTGCGTCGGATGCGATCACGGTGCGATTCAACATCGTGATCTGATCGCACACCACCATCGCGTGCGTGAGGTCGTGCGTGGTCATCACCAGGGCGGTACCTTCGTCGGCCAGGTGCTTAAACAGCTCGGTGAGCAGTTCCTGGGTCGGCATGTCCAGCCCCGTAAAAGGCTCGTCGAGCAGCAGTAGTGACGGGTCCACGGCCAGCGCGCGGGCGATCAGCACGCGCTGGCGCTGCCCGCCCGACATCTCCCCGATGGGGCGATTACGCAGGTGTGCCATCTGCACCCGTTCCAGGGCACGCGCCACCGCGCGCACGTGCTGCGGCTTGGGTCTGCGCAAGAAACCGATGTCGCGCACCAGGCCGGTCATCACCACTTCCTGCGCGGTGATGGGAAAGTCCCAGGCCACGTCGTGACGCTGCGGCACGTAACCCACGCGGCCGTCCAGCTCCACTTTTCCGGCGGACACGGGGATCAGCCCCATGATGGCGCGCAGCAGGGTGGTCTTTCCCGCCCCGTTCGGGCCGAGCAGACCGTGCACCGTGCCGGCGGCGACTTTGAGCGCAACGTCATCTAGGACCGGCCTGCCGCCCAGGCTGACCCGGACCCCAGCAACGCGTAGGGTCACTTTTCGTCCTCCCAGATCTGGGCCTCGATAGCCTTCGTGCGCCGGTGCGAACGGTAGGCGAGCACGCCCAAGGCGGCCAGCACCAGGACGCTCGCGCCAGAAACCAGCGCCACCGTGCTCAGCGAGACCATGCTCGCGTCTTTTCCGTCGGTGGGCTTATCGGCCTGAGCGGACTTGTGCGCGCCGTCGGCCTTACCCTGGGCGGGCTGCTTTTCGCCAGCGTCCTTTTGCGCGGCATCCTTGCCCTGTGCCTCCCCGGCCTCTGCGGGGCCGCGGCCCGGATCCCAGGCGGCGGAGAAAGCGTCGTCGGTATTGGTGGCATCGCCCACCGCGAAGCGCAGCGTCTTGGTGGAAACGTACTTTTGGCCGTTGATTCCCTGCGCGGTGACCTCGACCGCCACCAGGTAGATACCCGGCTTGGTGAACACCCAGTTGGCGTGGGTGTGCGTGTTCAGATCAACCCACAGATCGCGGTGGTCGTTGCCCTCGTCGCTCCACAGCAGCTGCGGGGGAGCGAAGTTACCCGGCTGCAGGAACACGCTGAACTTCCCCGGCCCCTGCACGTCGAGCATGCGCATGGTGATGCCGCGATCCACGGCCTTCGTCATCGGCGGATCCTGGGTGCTCCAGCCAAGCCAGACCACGCCGGGCTGTTCCACCTGCGGCACCGCGTAGACGGTTTCCCCGCTCTTGGCGCCGGTGAAGTCGTAGCTGTCTCCCTCCGGCAACTGCAGCGCGGCGGCGTCATGCACCTGGAACACCACGTCCTCCAGGTCACGCCAAACCGGCGGGGCCTTCGAATCGTCTCGCACCTGCAGGTGGAAGTCGCCGTCACGCAGGCGCGGACCTAGGTCAGCGTGGCCGTGATCGAGGACGGTCTTAACGCCCTTAACGTACTGTTCGTTGTCGGAAACCGTCTGCTGCAGGGTGGGATCGTCCGACCCCTGCTGGCCGTCGTCCTCGGGGGCGGCAAAGCCCGGCACAGCGGTGGCCCACACCAGCAGCAGCGCGGCCAGAGCCGCGAGCGGGCGAGGCAGGGAACGTGAACTCATTTGTTGCCCTTCTTCGTAGGATTAAGGCACGATGCGAGCGAATCCGCGTTGTAACGCATCATGTCTATGTAGGTCGTGACATCTTTCGTGAAAGCGTCCCCGTAAAGCCGACACACGCGAATGTCGGCCCTATCCGCGGCCTCCAATAGCGCGCGGGAAGCCTGGGGAGCGTTCGGTTCCAGAAATACGGCGGGAACCTTCAGATCGTTCAGGGTGAGCGCCAGCCTGCGACGATCCACGATGGACGGTTCCGAACCGGGGGTGGGGGCCACGAAACCGGCGATATCCAGGCCGTAGGCGTGCCCCAGGTAGCCGTAGGCGTCGTGCGTGGTCACCAGGTGCCGGTTCTGCTTCGGAATGCCGTTAATCTTCGCCTTCAGGTACTGATCGGTTTCGTCCAGCTTCTTCAGGTAAGCATCGGCGTTAGCCCGATAGTCGGCCGCGTGCTGCGGATCAAGACGGATCAGCTGATCCCTGATTACCTCCACATAAGCCTGGGCGTTACCGACGTCCTGCCACAGGTGCGGATCGATCTCACCGTGCACGTGCTTGCCGAGGACTGCCTGCGGTAGCTGGTAAACATCGCTGCCGGGGCGGCCGATGAAACGATACGACGGCTCGGCCGGAATCGGCATGAGGGCCTTGGGCGGCACCGAAATCACCGTGTTTGCCAGGGGGAGGGCCGCCTGTAGGGGGTCGTCATCGTCGCTCGCGTGGCGATGTCCGGCGCGCGGATCGTGCCCGTGGCCGCCATGCTCGTGTGATGCGCCCTCCTGCTTTTCCTGGGGCCCGCGTGCCTCCCTATCCGCGTACAGGTAGAGATCGCCCTTGCCGGAAAGGTCGGCCGCAATATCCACGTGTCCGGAGGAAAGCACGCGCGGGGAGCCAGGTAGGGCCTTGCTCGGATCGGTGCCCACCGCGATCGTGAGCGTGCCGGTCGAAATGTCGCGCGGCCGGGCGGTGGCGTTCGCCAGGTACTGCGCCTTAAAAGTCAGCTTGTAAATGCCGGGCTTGGTAAACGCCCAGCTCAAATGGGTGTGTGCGTCTATCGGCAGGGTGGTCGAATCGTCGCGGTAACCGTTGCTCGGATCTACCCCGTCGGCCGACGAAAACACCTGGATAGGCTTGCCGAAAGTACCGGTGACGTAGGCAAAGGCCGCTCCCGGCCCCTGCGCGTCAACCATCATCAGGCGCACCTGGGAGAGCCTGTCGGCCCCCGGCACGTCCTCGCCGCCGCGCACCCGCAGCCCCAGCCAGACCGTATCCAGCGCGTGGTTTTCCACCAGCGGGATGATTTCCGCGCCGTAACCGGAGGCTTCCTCTGCGAGGGCCACGTGCGGGGTGCCCTTCGGCAGGTTCGCGTCGATGGTACGAATCAGAGACTGCTCCTCCAGCATCATGTAGTTAGAGAGGGCCAGATCGGAGCGCACGATCTCACGCACGTCGCGCAGTCTCGGTTCGTAGGTGTGCGGATCGCCGCCCTCCGGCACCAGGGAAAACACCTTCGCATGTTCCCCGGCCACGTTCCGGGCCAGGTCGGCAATGATGCCGGTCGTGGCGACGACCGTCAGCCGATCCTTATTCTGCGCAGAATCGGCGCTCCTACCCGGTAGGACTATCAGCGCTGTGACGACGGCGAGGGCCGCCAGGGCTTTTAACCACCGGCGGCCACGCGCGGGGAGGGCGCCCCCACCCAGCCCGGAGGCTGGACGGGGACGCCCGCTGTTAGTCGGATGGTTATCCGTCACGACTGGTCAGTGGCCCCTTCCTGCGGCTGGAACCGACGACGCAGTGCCAGTGCGCCCGCGCCCGCAACCAGCAGGCCAAGAGCCACGCCGAGGGGAGCCAGCGGTTCACCACCCGTACGGGGCAGCTTCGCACGGTCGGCGGAGGTCAGCACGCAGGGCTTGCCCTCGGGGGTGCGTCCCTGCATCTCCTTGACCATCACCTTGCCGTCCTTCATGAACAGCTCGCCTACCTTGGCGTCGGCCTGGCTGCGCTTCTTGAAGTCAGCCACAGTGTTTGCCTTCGGTGCGGCGGCAGGTTTCGCGGCGCTGCCGCTGCTGGAGCCGAACCAGCGCTGACCAACTACCTTGCCGAAGTTACCGGACTCGAACACGGCCACGTTGCCGGGGCCCGCAACCGAGGTCAGGGTCCAGGTGACGGGGCCGGTCGTGCCGGACAGCAGCGACTCGTGCATGGTGTTCGCGCCCAGCCACGGCACACCGGGGATCTGCGAAGACGGCACCATGTAGATGGTCTCTCCCGGCTGAGCGATGAACTCGATGCCTGCCGGGGCGGTCGCCTTCGCACGGTCGTTCAGGGCGAAGGTGAGGCTGGAGGGCGAAACCCACTTGGCCGGGGCCGAGCGGTCATCCTTCAGCGCCGCCTGCAGCACGCCACCCTGGAACTGAGAGCCGAGGTCGAAGTGACCGTCGGTTACGCCCTGGGCGTTCGGGCCGACCGAGAAGCGCAGGGTTGCGTTCGCGGTGACACGCTGGCCCGAGCTGGTGGTAGCGCTCTGGCGGATACCCACCGTGTAGTTACCCGGCTTGGTGAATACCCAGTTCGGGTGCACGTGGCTGTTTGCCGGAATGGTGTGCGATCCGGCGATACGCACCACGCTGCTGTTAGCCGCGGGCGCTGCCGGAGCCTCGCCGCGCGAAGCCCGTGCGACCTCTTCCTTAGTTGCCTCGCGGACAACCTCGGCCGGGGTACACATCGGCGACTTCTCCGCGGGAGCGCTGCCCTTGCCGTTACCGCCGCGTCCAGCGATCAGGCCGGTGATGTCGCGGGAACCGGCGTAGGTGCCGGACTGCTTCTTACCCTTGGGGGAGCCCTGCTTGTCAGCGGAGTCTCCCTGCGGAGCCGGGCTGGACGGGGTGCCGGACTGCGGGGCCTTGCCCTGCGGCTGGTCACCCTTGGGGGCGTCAGTGCCGGGCTTGGCCGGAGCCGGCTGCGTGGCTGCTGCCGCGTAGCCCTTGCCCTTGAACTCATCGCCTACGGTCCAGGTGTAGACGGCCTCGTTTGAGACGGACTGCTTGCCGTCCTTCTTCCCGACCGCGCGTACCTTCACCTTGTAGACACCCGGCTTGGTGAACACCCAGTTAGCGTGGGTGTGGGCCGGGAATGCCTGCTCGCGTACGGCACCGCTCTTGAGCTCGGTTGCGCCGCCCTTCAGCAGGGGAGTGGTGCCGGAGAAACCGGTGCCGAACAGGAAGATCTGGCCGGGTCCGGAAACCTCGGTGAACTCAAGGTTGATGCCGGGGGCGAAACCGGAGTTAGCCGTGCTCATGGTGTCCCAACCGGGCCAGAGCAGTCGCTGATCCTGGGTCTGGGGCAGGAAGAAACGATCCTTGCCAGCGCCGGGGAATCCGGCGGGGACATCAACCTTGGCAGCCGACTTAACGTGCAGCTCCACGGTTTCCGGAGCGCGCAGCACGTGATGTCCGGTGACATCCTCCTTCAGCACCAGGTGCAGCTTGCCGTCCTTGACCGTCACGTTAAATGCGTCCAGGTGGCCCTTTTCTAGCACCAGATGATCGGCCTTCGGCTTCACCGGCTTAGCGGGCGCGGGGGTAGCCGGCTCGCTGGGCTTGCTCGGCTGTGCCGGAGCGGGCTGTTCATCGCCCGGCTTAGCGGGTTCGGTCGGAGCGGGTTCGCTCGGGTCGGTGGGCTGCGCCGGTTCCTCTACGGGATCAGCGGGAGCGGGCTCGCTCGGCTCGGTCGGTGCCGGGTTCGGCTGGATCGGATCTGCCGGTTCCTCCGGGGCGGGAGCAGCCTTGCCTTCGCGCTCGCAAGCGTTAGCGATCGCGTCATCACCCACGGCGTAGAACACGGTGTAGAAGTCGTAGCCGCGCTTGCCGGTGGTCTTGGCGTAAGAGATCGTGTATTCGACGCGGTAGAAACCGGGATCGGAGAACACGATCGACGGGTGTACGTGAGTCGGCTCGTTTACTCGCCACACCTGGTTGGTGCGCTTCGAGTTCAGGTCTACCTCGTACTTGTTCACCAGGCTGTCGTAGTGGCCGAGGGCCATGGAGGAACCCTTGGGGCCGGTGAAGGATTCGATGATGATCGAGGTTTCCTTGTTATCGGTGTAGTCGAGGTCCTCGGTGGAGAAACCGGGCCAGGGAACCCCGGCCTTTTGCACCTCGGGAAGCTCCCACCTGTCGCCGGTGCCGACGATCTTGGCGAGATCGGCAAAACGCTTGTCGCTGCCGACGTTCACCTTGGCTGCGTTCGGCACCTCGATGACGACGCTGGAGCTGCCGTGCTCCACCTGCTTACCGTTCGGCAGGTCCTGGCGCATGAAGGCCGCCAGCCAACCGTCGGACCCGATCTTGGCACGCAGATCCAGGTGCCCCTCGGAGACGTGGGTGCACTTGGGCAGGTTCTTGGTCGGGTTGTAGGCGAGCGGATCCACCTTTTCCGGGGTGTTGTCCTTGGGGGTTTCGGCGGGCGGTTCGCCGATGTCGAAGTTATCTGCGGAAAGCAGGATGTTGGCACCCTTGTAGGTGCCCTCCGGGATACCCAGATCCTTATCCTCGCCCACCAGCCAGGTGATGGTGTTGATGTCGGAAACTACCTCTTTGCCGTCGCTGGTCTTGCCGTGCGCACGCCACTTGGTGTCGTAGCGGCCCGGCTTAGTGAATGCCCAGTTGGTGTGGGTGTGAGCGCCGGGAGGCATCGGGAAGCGTGAGTGTTCCTTGTCCTTGGAGGAGAACAGGCGGGTCGGGTTCTTGCCATTGTTGAGGGTGAACACCTCAACGTCGCCGGGGCCGCCGGACTCCACCAACTCAAGCTCGATCGACTCGGGGTAGAACTTCTCGGGGATGTTGTGGCTAGCGCCGAAACCTGCCCAGACGGGAGACCAGCCCTGCAGGTACTGCTGCGGGGAGCTCCAGACGACGTCGCCCGGCTTACCGAGGAAGGCCATGTCCGGGTCGTAGGGAACCTTAGTGCGGGAGGTTTCGATGCCCCGGGTGTCCGCGTCGGGGCCGAGGCGAACAAATACCTCGTCGGCCGGGCGGGGGGTGGAGCCATCGATGACCTTGAAGACGAAGTGTCCGTTGTCGGCGTCGCCCTCCCAATCGATATGGGCGGCGTCAACATGCTTGCGGTAGAGGAGGTCGCGTCCCTCGAAGGTATCTGCGGCGTAGGCGAGCGGGGCGCTCGCGAATCCGGCTAGCACCACGGCGAGGGTCGTGACCAGCGCGAGGGCACGTTCCGCGTGCCTGCGTGCCGGTTTCAGCATGGATTTCCCTTTCCAAGCAGCCCGGCAGGTGAGCAAGGCACCGTGTGTGCCTAGGGGGGAACACCCGGACGGGCGTGCAGATAATGACAACGGTTATCATACACATCTTCTCTTGTCAGCACACCGTTTTCTCTCGGTAAAAGAAAAAGGAAGGGGGGCTCACGCTTTGCGCAAGCCCCCCTTGTTAGTTGCTAACCCTTACGGGATCCATCAGGAGTTATCTCGCTGGGAATCCTGCTGCTGGAACCGGCGACGGAGCAGGAGCGCCCCGCTACCGCCGGCCAGTAGCATCAGGGCCACACCCAGGGGCACCGCCGCGTCGCTGCCCGTGCGGGGAAGCTTGGTGCGGGCCGCATCGGAGGAGTCGCCCCCCTGGGAAAGGCTCGGCGACTTTTCCGGTGCGGAGGTATCGGCGCGCGGCGCTTTCTTGGCCTTGTCCACTTCCTGCGCTTTAACCTGCTTGCCCTCCTTTGTGGGGGAGGCGGAAACCGGCGACTTTTCCGGTGCCGGAGCCTCTTCCTTTTCGGGCGTGGCGGGAGTCTCCGGCTGCGCTGCACCTTCCGGGGTGGCAGGCTGAGACGGCTTCACCGGTATGACTGGTGCGCCATCAGCAGGCTCTGCAGGTTTGGTGGGATCCTCTGCGGGCTTTGCGGGAGCGGTCGGCTCCGCGTGAGTGGCCGGTTCCTCTGCCGGTTCACCGGGCTGGGTGGGCTCCTCTACCGGTTCTGCAGGGGTTTCCGGTTCCGCAGGAGTGGTGGGTTCCGCCGGAGTGGCCGGTTCCGCCGAGGTTTCCGGTTCTGCGGGGGCCGTCGGCTCCGCAGGAGTGGTCGGTTCCGTAACCGGATCCGCCGGGGCGGGAGTTTCCTCCTCCGGCTTGGCCGGGGCCACGTAGCCCTTGCCGCGGAACTCATCGCCCACGGTCCAGGTGTAAACGGCCTCGTTGGAAACTTCCCGCTGGCCGTCCTTTGCGCCAACCGCGCGAACCTTCACGGTGTAGACGCCGGGCTTGGTGAACACCCAGTTTGCGTGCGTGTGGGCCGGGAAGGTCTGCTCGCGTACGGCACCGGTCTTGAGTTCGGTGGCGCCGTCCTTGAGGAGAGGGGTCATGCCGGTGAAGCCGGTGCCGAACAGGAAGATCTGGCCGGGTCCGGAAACCTCGGTGAACTCGATGTCGATGCCGGGTGCAAATCCCGTACCGCCCGTGCTCAGGGTGTCCCAGCCGGGCCAGAGCAGGTTGTGATCCTGGGTCTGGGGCAGGAAGAAACGATCCTTGCCCTCGCCGGGGAATCCGGTGGGGATGTCCATCTTGGCGGCCGATTTCACGTGCAGTTCCACCGTTTCCGGGGCGCGCAGCACGTGGCTGCCGGTGACATCCTCCTTGAGGGTGAGGCGCAGCTTGCCGTCCTGCACATCGACGTTAAAGGCGTCCATGTGGCCGTGGTCGAACACCAGCCTTTCCGTAGCGCTGTCCTCGTTCGGATTTTCCGGATTCGCGGGTTCCGTGACCGGCTTTGCGGGCTCCTCCACGGGGGTGGCGGGGGTCGGTTCTACCGGCGCGGGCTCCGGCGCCGGAGCCGGGTTCGGCTGGATCGGCTCGGCGGGAGAAGTGGCCACCGGCGTTTCCGCGTTTTCCCGCTCGCAGGAGTTGGCGATCGCCTTGCTGCCTACCGCGTAGAACACGGTGTAGAAATCGTAGTTGCGCTCACCCGTGGTCTTTTCGTAGGAGATCGTGTATTCGACCTGGTAGAAGCCGGGGTGAGAGAACACGAGCGACGGGTGTACGTGGGTCGGTTCATTGATGCGCCACACCTGGTTTTGGTCGCGCGACTGCAGATCCACCTCGTACGTGCCGGTGAGGCTGTCGTAGTGGCCGAGGGCGAAGGATGCGCCCGCGGGCCCCTCGAAAGACTCCAGCTTTACCTTGGTGTCCTTGTTGTTCGTGTAGTCCAGATCTTCGGTGGAGAATCCCGGCCAGGGGATGCCCGCCTTTTGCACCTCGGGAAGCTCCCACTTCTCGCCTGTGCCGACGGCGCTCGCCAACTTCGCGAAGCGCTTGTCCTTGCCCACCTTCACCTTGGCCTTGTCGGGCACCTCGATGACGACGCTGGAGCTGCCGTGATCGACCTGCTTACCGCCGGGGAGGTCCTGGCGCATGAAGGCGGCCAGCCAACCGTCGTCGCCCATTTTGGTGCGCAGGTCCAGGTGCCCCTCGGAAACATGGGTGCACTTGGGCAGTTCTTTGGTCGGGTTGAAGGCCAGCGGATCGAAAGGCTGCGGGGTATTAGGGGAGTCCTCTTCCGCCGGGGGGTTGCCGATATCGAACTGCTCCGCCGGGGTGGTTATCCTGGCGCCCTTGTAGGTGCCCGCGGGGATACCTAGTTCTTCGTCGGTGCCGACAAGCCAGGTTACGGTCTGCACGTCGGAAGTAACTTCCTTGCCCTCGCGGGTCTTGGCGTGGACCCGCCACTTGGTGTCGTAGCGGCCCGGCTTGGTGAATGCCCAGTTGGTGTGCGCGTGGGCACCCGGCTCCATCGGGAAGATGGAAAACTGCTTGTCTTTCGAGGAGAAGAGGCGATCGGCCAGCTCTCCCTTGTTGGTGTTGTAAACCTCTACGTCACCGGGGCCACCCGAAGCGATCAATTCCAGCTTCACGGACTCCGGGAAGAACTTTTCCGGGATGTCGTGGCTGGCGCCAAAACCCGCCCAAACCGGGCTCCAGCCGTAGATGTAGTCCTGCGGGGAGGCCCAGATGACGTCCCCCGGCTTGCCGAGGAAGGCCAGGTCCTTACGGTGGGGCACCTTTATGCGCGAGGTTTCGATGCCTCGCGTGTCGGCGTCGGGGCCGAGGCGAACGAACACCTCGTCGGCCGGGCGCGGGCGGGAACCGTCCACCACTTTCACCGTGAAGTGCCCGTCCTTTTCGTCTCCCTCCCAGGAAATGTGGGCGGCATCGACGTGCCTGCGGTAGAGGAGGTCGCGTCCCTCGAAGGTATCTGCGGCGTAGGCGAGCGGGGCGCTCGCGAATCCGACCAGCACCACGGCGAGGGCCGTGACCAGCGCGAGGGCACGTTCCGCGTGCCTTTGTGCCGGTTTCAGCATGGTTTTCCTTTCCAAGCGGGTCGGCCTGCGGGCAGGAAATGAGCGCCTGGTGCGGCAGGTTACCGACCATATAGATAACAAGAATGATTATCATATACGGCTGTGCTGGGAAAAAGATCCATGCCGGGCTCGGACTGCGGTTAGCGCCGTTGCAGCAGCCTGGCCGCGAGCGGGGAACTCGCATAAATAGCGAGGGCCGACAGTGGCACCGTGCTTGCTATCGCTAGGACGCCTGCCGCCTGCCCGTACCCGGAGGGAGCAAAAAGTATCGTCGCGAACCCGTAGATAACCGGCCCCTGGGAGAGCAGGACGAACATGGTTAGCAGGCAAAATGCGGTGATGAAGAATCTGTGCCAGCCGGCGTAGGTGACCAAGAATGCTACGGCCGCACACAGGTTGCAGACGCTCCAGAGTATGCAAACGGTTATCAGGGCAAAGGCCGTGTAGCCGCCTAACAGGAAATCTACGAGGCCTAGGTTTGGTTGCGCAGCATCGCTAAACGGGTCGTTAAAGATGTAGTAAGAGATGGCCGAAACCACCTGCATCAATATGCAACAGGCCCCAATCAGTCCCAGGAAGCGTATCAGTGAGAGCGCGCGCATCCTTGCCTGCGTGGAGCGGGATATTCCCTGGGCGCGGAAAAAATACGCGACATCCGGGGTGCGGGAAGTGTCCTGGTGCAGCATTTGCACCACTCCCCATACCCCGAGGCCCATACCCAAGACGCTGGTTATCCATCCAATTGCGGGGATGCACGAGAGGAGTAGCAGGAGTGCGACGAAAATTGCCGTACCCAGGTTGAGGTCGCGCTGCGTGGTCCTATCTAGTTTGCGGGCGTTCATAGCGTGCTCCTCAGGGTGTGGATTACTAGTTCGCTGCGGCTGGGACGGCTAAGTTTGCTGCCGGGTGGGAGGCCGGGGGCGTCGTCGGCTGCACAAAGGCCGACCTGCCAGCCGCCGCGCGTGCGGGCTCCGAATAAAAGGGAGGCGTCTTCTCCCTCGGGGACGTGAGCGAGCAGGAAATCGTCGGCCAAGGATTCGAGATCGCCGGTCAGCACGACGCGCCCGCGCGAGAGCAGAATTAGGTGATCCGCGAAGTTTTCCGCCTCGGAAATATCGTGGCTAGAAATGAGTATCGTGCGGTCCTCTTTAAGTAGGTATTCGCGTAGCTCGTCCACGAGCGTGTCTCGGGCTAGCGGGTCCAGGCGGGAGAGGGGTTCGTCTAGCAACAGGAAGCGGGAGGGGGTTGCCAGGGCTACCGACAGCATCGCCTGCGTGGCCTGGCCTGCCGAGAGTTCAGCGAATCCCTTGTTCGGTTTTACGTGGTAGCGCTCTAGGCGCGACAGCGCCGCCTCTATGTCGCAGTTAGGTATGTTGCGCATCAGCGCCAGGGTGTCCCATGAGGCGGGATAGAAAGGGGCGTCCGGCACCACGACTATTCCCGGCGGGGGAACGTCCTGGGTGGGGGAGAGGCGCTTGCCCAGGACCTCGACCGTGCCCGTTAATGGCAGCTGATCTCCCACCAGTGAGCGAATCAGGGTGCTTTTGCCCGCGCCGTTATCTCCTGCCAGCAGCGTCACGTATCCGGTGGGAATGGTGCAGGTGACGTTTGTGAGGGCGAGTGTGTTGCCGCGTTTGATGGTGATTTCGGTTAGCTGAGCTGCCGGTGGCGGGGTGTTCATCGCGCCCTTCCTTCTCGGTAGTGGGACAGGGTTTGGTCGAGTAGGGCGTGCAGCTCTGTTTCTGCGAGGCCCACCCCGTCTGCGCGTTCCGCTACTTCGCGAAACGTTTCGCGAATGTCGGCTATCGCGCGGGTGCGCAGTTTCTGGGGGTCTTGGGAGCTAACGAAGTTGCCCTTGCCCTGCACGCTATAAAGGAAGCCTGCCGCGGCCAGATCCGAATAGGCGCGAGTGGTGGTTATGACCGACACCCCGAGCTCTTTTGCGAGCAGACGGATTGAGGGAAGCGGCGTGTGTGCGGGCAGTTTACCCGCCACTATCAATGCCTTTAGCTGCGAAAAAATCTGTTCGTAGAGCGGCTGCGGCTGCGCGGGGTCTACCTGTATAGGCGGTAGCGGAGCGCTTGTGTTTCCTCCCATGGCAGGAGATTAGCCGTTATGGTGTCTATATGCAATAGGTACAGATGGTGTGATTTTTGTTGGCGCGAACATGTGAACGTTCCCCTCTTTTGGGCAAAAGAGTGCCCCGGCCGATTCCCATCGGCCGGGGCGTTATCCCTTTTCCCCCTCATCGCGAGTCCTCCGCGCCTTAGGCTGCGGGTGTCGTTCGCGATGCGTTATCAGAATGTTACCTTAGTTTTCTTAACCGTCCCAGTCTTGTGGAGGAGTTGTTGAGTCTTTTATTAGGTTCTGGCGGGCTGTGGCGATGACTGCTTCGTGGGAGTCCTTTGCCTGTGTGGTGTCCAGGCCCAGGTCTCTGGCTACTTGCGTTGCATGTCGACGCCAGTCGAGGTTCTCGGCGGCATGTAGCTGCAACTTGCGGGATAGCTCAGGGGTCCATTCGGACAAGGCCGAGTGTAGCTCCGAGAGGGAGCCGTGTACATCCGTGGTGGATAGCCTGACCTGGGTCCAGTCTGGGAGCAGTTTCTTTGTCGTTGGACTCTCGGGAGGAATACCTGCTGTAAGAGCACCGTAGGCACAGGAATCTGTCCAGCGAGCGGTCAGATAGCTTCTCTCGTGGTGGGTGTAGTTTGCCGGGCTTACGAGGTTATTGAACGCTAATACCGCCTTCGTGTGGGCGTAGGCCTGATAGAGAGCGGTGGTGTCGTCATGATCTTTCCCGAACGGGGGACGCCCGGAAAAAGCTAGGGAGTGTTTGGCTGCCGCTTCTCCGGTTGCAAGGTCATCGTCCCATGCTGCAGGTTGGCGGCCTATGCGGGTGAGGTCAGTATTCTTCTTCAGTTCCTCAGTAACCGAAAGGGCTGTCTTTACGTCAGCACCCCAGGGTAGGCAGGATACGCTTACCCCTGTGCGTGATTCCCAGGCGGAGACATCCTGGCCATCGGAGACGTAGATATGATCGAAAAACTGCCAGGTCTTAAGCGGTGGATTGACAATACGCGGGATGCGGTCCCACCAAAAACTATCTATGACCCACCCATAGACTTGTGCGGCATGCCTATCGAGCATTTCCGCAGCGGCGTAGAGACCAGACGGGACAGGGGAAATTAGAAGCGCGTTATACCTTTTCCCTCGAATCCTGGGGAGTGTCGATCGAAGCTTTGTTTTGCGCGAATAGTTATGATTTAGAGGAAAGCGATAAAGCTCTCCTTCTAGGGTTGTGGCTAATACTTTTGCAGCTTGCGTGATAGGTGCCCATCCAGGGCCGCCGTCATCGATTAGTATGATGCGGAGAGGAGTCTCCAAATGTGTCCTCCTGACTTTTGAGGTAGCGAGAACCTTCTACGGAGCCTGCAACCTGTCTAAACAGCAAACTTTTTACTCCCTAAACTTAGCAGCCGGAAATATTTTGTGCGTGAAGTGTTTTAGAAAGTCAAGCCTGTTATACCAGAGGCGAGACGTAAAGGGGGGCTGTATGGGATTATCGAGGGCATGAGCGATCCGATCTTTGCCCCGCACCCGCCGTACGTTCCCGCGCCCGACAGGTTTGAGAAGATGCCGCTGCGTTCCTGCGGCAATTCGGGTGTAAAGCTCCCCGCGATAGCCCTCGGTCTATGGCACAACTTCGGGGACGACAAGCCCTTCCAGACCCAGCGCGACATAATCCGCCGCGCCATCGATCTGGGTGTCTCCCATATCGACCTGGCCAACAACTACGGGCCTCCGTACGGAGCGGCGGAAGAAAACTTCGGGCGGCTGATGGATAAGGATCTGCGCCCCTACCGAAACGAACTGGTGCTTTCCAGCAAGGCGGGATGGGACATGTGGCCCGGGCCTCACGGCTTCGGAGGCTCCCGTAAGTACCTGCTGACCAGCCTGGAAGAGTCCCTGCAGCGGATGCGCACCGATTACGTGGACATCTTTTACCACCACCGCCCGGACCCGGACACGCCGCTGGAGGAAACCATGCTGGCGCTGCACCAGGCGGTTACTTCCGGCAAGGCGCTCTACGCCGGCGTTTCCTCCTACAGCCCAGAACTGACCCGCAAAGCCGCCGCGATCATGCGTGATCTCGGCACCCCGCTGCTGATCCACCAGCCCTCTTATTCGCTGCTGAACCGCTGGGTCGAAGAGGGGGAAGATTCACTGCTCAAAACCGCCCACGAAGAGGGCATGGGCGTGATCGGATTCTCGCCCCTGGCGCAGGGAATGCTGACCAATAAATACCTGGACGGGGTGCCCGCGCAGTCCCGCGTCGCGAGCGGGAAAATGGACCGTGAGTTCCTGCGCGAAGAAACCCTCACCCACATCCGCGCCCTCGCGAAGATCGCCGAGGAACGCGGCCAGAGCCTCGCCCAAATGGCGATCTCGTGGGTGCTGCGCGGTCAGGGAGACGCCTCCCTCACCACCGCGCTGATCGGGGCTTCCTCCGTGGCCCAGCTGGAGGACTCCCTGGCTGCCGCGCAGAACCTCGATTTCACCGCCCAGGAACTTGCCGCCATCGACGAGCACGCGGTCGAATCCGGCATCAACCTGTGGCAGCGCGCCACCGCATCGAAGAACTGAAACAGCCAGAAAACCTTTAGAGGAGCAACACGATGGCAGCAACCGCGCCGGTAACCAAGGCGGTGATCCTGGCCCGCGGGCTGGGAACCCGGATGCGTAAGGCCGACGAAGGCGCCGTGCTGGATGAAAAACAGAGCCGGGTGGCTGCCAGCGGCGTCAAGTCCATGATCGACGTCGGTCGTCCGTTCGTGGAGTTCCTCTTCTCGGCGCTCGCCGATGCCGGCATCAGCGAAGTCTGCCTGGTTATCGGTCCGGAACACGACATGATCCGGGACTACGTGGCGGGCCTGGAGACTAGCCGTGTGCGCGTGAGCACCGCGATCCAGGAAGAACCGCGCGGCACCGCCGACGCGGTGGCTGCGGCGCGCGAGTTCGCGGGAAATGACCGCTTCGTGGTCATCAACTCCGATAACTACTATCCCGTGTCGGCGCTGCGTTCCCTGGTGCAGGCCCCCGGCGCGGCGGTGGTGGGCTTCGATCGCGCCGCGCTGGTAGCGGGATCAAACATCCCCGCTGAACGCGTACGCGCCTTCGCGCTGCTGGACGTGGCAGACGACGGCACGCTGCGCGATATCGTGGAAAAACCCAGCGAACAGCAGCTTGCGCAGTACGGGGACGTCGCCCCCGTCAGTATGAACCTGTGGCTGTTCACCCCGGACATCTTCGCGGCGTGCGATAAGACAGTTCCCTCCGTGCGCGGGGAGCTTGAGATCGTTGACTCCGTAAGAATCGCCAGCGCCGACGGTTGCCCCTTCACGGTGGTACCTGCCGCTGCGGGTGTGCTGGATATGTCTTCGCGCTCCGACGTCGCCGCCGTGGCGGAAGCGCTCGCCGGGGTGGACGTTAGCCTGTAATGAGTGAAGAAATCTCCTGGTTTGTTCCGGGACGCATAGAGGTTCTTGGCAAGCACACTGACTACGCGGGCGGCCGCAGCCTGCTCGCCGCGGTGGATCGAGGGCATACCGTACGCGTTCGCCCCTGGAACGGTAACGGGCTGCGGGTCACCTCCAGCATCGTGCGAGAAACGGTAGATGTTCCGTTCGCCGACGAGGTGCCGCGGCGAGGCGGCGGGCACTGGTCGGGATACGTGGCCACCGTAGTGGAACGTCTGCAGCAAAACTTTCCCGGCATGTTGCGGCCAGCGGAGGTCACCATCGAGTCCGACCTCCCGCTGGCGGCGGGCATGTCTAGTTCTAGCGCGCTCGTGGTGGGTCTTGCGATGGCACTGCTGGACCATTCCGGAATCACCGCCCACAGCGCCTTTACCTCGGTCGTAAAAAATCGTGAAACGCTAAGCGAGTACCTGGGTTGCGTAGAAAACGGGCAGAGCTATGGAAACCTGGTGGGTAGGCGCGGCGTCGGCACTTTTGGCGGCAGCGAAGACCACACCGCGATGCTGTGCGGCAAAGAACGCTCCCTCGTGCAGTACTCCTTCTGCCCCGTAACCTTCGAGCGGGAAGTTCCGTTCCCGCGCGGATATGCCCTGGTGGTAGGCGTTTCCGGGGTAGCGGCCGAAAAGACCGGGGCCGCGATGGAACTGTATAACCGGGCGAGCCTTTCCACCAGGGAGATCCTGGGCCGATGGAATCAAGCAACGGGCAGGTCCGATGCCACGCTGGCGGAGGCCGCCCATTCGGATACGCGCGCACCCTCCCGGCTGCGCGAGCTGGTGCGGGGAGACGACTACCTGACGCGCAGACTGCGCCAGTTCCTGAGCGAATCGGACATGATCATTCCCGCCGCCTCCGACGCGCTTTCGCGCGGGGACCTGGCGACGTTCGCCAGCCTGGTGGACGAATCGCAGCGGCTCACCACGGAGGATCTCGGTAACCAGGTTCCCGAAACCGTCTCGCTCCAGCGTCTGGCAAGGGAAAACGGTGCCGTAGCAGCCTCCGCTTTCGGGGCCGGTTTCGGCGGCAGCGTCTGGGCGATGGTGCCGGAAGATGGGGCGCACGAATTCGCGCAGGAATGGCTGGATGCCTACGGCAGGCAGTACCCGGACACCGCGAATGCCAGCACCTGGCTGGTGACGCGCCCCGGACCGGCGGCGCACCGGCAATGACGGGCGAACAAGAGACCACCGCCCCGGCCCCCTGGCGCCGCGTAGCACCGGCGGTGTTCGCGGTTGCCTGGGGAGGTAACGAATTTACGCCCCTGCTTGGCCTGTACCGGGCAGAGGGTGGACTTTCCGGTGTGGCGGTAAACATTTTGCTGGGCAGCTACGTGCTCGGAATCATCCCCGCGATGCTGGTGGGCGGTCCGCTATCGGACCGCTACGGCAGGCGCCCTCTCATGTTGCTGGCCCCGGTGGTGGCCTCCTGCGGCTCCTTCATGCTCGCGGTCGGCTCCCGCTCTTTCACCGAAATGATCGCCGGGCGGGTGCTTTCCGGGATAGCGCTCGGGCTGGTAATGACCGTCGGCTCCGCCTGGCTGAAAGAACTCAGCGAGGCCCCCTACGAAGCGAGGCCGGAGGAGGTCAGCGGCGCGCGCCGCGCCTCCCTCTCCCTAACCGCGGGGTTTGGCCTCGGCGCAGCCGTGGCGGCCGTGCTAGCGCAATTTTTCCCTTACCCGACTGTCCTTGCCTACAGCGTGAACATCGCAATCACCCTGCCCACGCTGCTTCCCCTGCTGCGCGCGCCCGAAACCTCGCGGGGAGGGAACGGTGGCAGCCTGCTGGACGATCTGCGCATCCCCGCGGCGAAGAAGCGTCGCTTCTGGCTGGTAGTGGCCCCTGCCTCTCCCTGGATATTCGGCTGCGCGGCAGCCGCTTACGCGGTGCTGCCAGCCCTGATGGAAGAACGAATCGGGCATTACACGATCGGGTTCTCCGGGCTGATGTGCATGATCGCGCTCGGTTGCGGCTTTGCCGTGCAGACCTTCAGCAAGGTGCTCGATAAACGCGGTGGAGTGACCGCCCTGACCGCCGCGCTGGCGGTGGTGGCGGCAGGGCTGACGCTCGGCGCGCTCGCCATCTGGACCCTCAACCTCGCGCTCATCATGCTGGCGGCCGCGTTGCTCGGCTGCGGTTACGGCCTGGTGCTGGTGGGAGGCCTGACGGAGATCCAGAGGATCGCCACCCCGGACGACCTCGCCGGACTCACCGGCGTCTACTATTCGATCGCCTACCTCGGTTTCTTCACCCCGATGGTGCTTAGCCTGCTGGAGTTGCACCTCAGCTATCCGACCATGTTCCTGGGCGGCGCGGTACTCTCCTTGGGGTGCCTGGCGCTGATACACGCGGCACGCGGCGTGGACTGCCCGGAGGCGGCGGCGTAGCCTTTCCGGTATGGAAAACCTCTCCAGTGCGCAGGAAGAACTTTCGCGCCGACTCGCAGACCCCACCCGCCCCGCTTCTTTCTGGGAACAGAAAGTAGAGGCCCAGCCGGGACATTCCGACTGGTACATCCAGCGGTTCGAGGGCATGCGCGAGATGGGTAAGGACCTGCTGGGGGAGGCACGCGCGGCGGATGCGCTCGTGGACCGCGGCGCCAGCATTCTGGACGCGGGCTGCGGCCCCGGCCGCATTGCCCTGCGCCTGGCCGCCCTGGGGCATCGCGTGACGGGGGTGGATATCGACGAAAAATTGCTTGCGGCAGCGCGCGCAGACCTCCCCGTGTTCGCTCCCGAGGCCCCGCACGAACCCGTTTTCTTGCACGGCGACATCTGCACGCTCAGCCCCGATGCCATCCCCACCGCACCCTTTGACCTGATTGTTTGCGCCGGTAACGTCATCACCTTCCTGGCACCGGGAACCCAGGCGCAGGCGCTCGCCGCGTTCGCCTCCCTGCTTGCCCCCAAGGGGCGCGTCATCATCGGGTTCGGTCTCCAGCGGGGCTATTCGCGGGAACAGTTCCTGGCCGACATCGAGGCCGCCGGGCTGAAAGCCGATGCGCACTTCGCTACCTGGGACTTCCGCCCGGCGGAGGAAGACGAAGGCTTCACCGTCAGCCTGCTCTCGCGGGCCTAAATAGCGCCGGTCCCGCCACGGGCAGTGCCCCGCTAGCCCTGCGCCTGCTCTTTACCGCGGGCGAGCACGTTACGCGCGAGGTCGGCGTCCACGATCAGCCGGTTAATCACCCCTGAACGCAGCACGCCGGTCACGCCCGCCGCTTTTTCGCTGCCCGCGGCGATGCCCAGCACACACGGGATACGCCGCAGGGCGTTAAAGCTGACGCTGATCACCCGGCGGGAAGTGGGTGGGCCGACCGGTTCTCCCTGGGCGTTTACGAAGCGCCCGCAGATGTCGCCTACCGGGCGCTGCGCCAGGAAACGAGCGAGATCGTCCTCGCTGAGGTCCATCCCCTGCAGCAGGTGTGGGGAGGAGTGCATGCCGAAGCTGCCGATCCCCACCAGCGCCAGATCTACCTTGGACGCCGCATCCAGCACCTGTGAGATGCTGTTTTCGGCGAGTAGCGCGGCGTGCGCGGCCGCCGACTTCACCACCGCCGGAGCATAGAGGCGTTCTGTGCGCGCGCCCAGGCGATCGCCCAGCACGCTTACGACGGTATCGCCGGATTCCAGAGTGTCCAGCACCCCCATGCCGCCGACCAGGGGCAGTACGTTTAGGGGCAGCTTGCGCCCCACCGGCTCTATCTGGGAGACGACCTCCTGCACGCTTTGCCCCCAGCTCACCCCGATGCTGCGGCAACGCGGGGCGCGGGAACGCACAAAGTCGGCTCCGGCACGTGACACCGTGTCTAGGGGGCGCGCAAGATCGCGCGGCTGCACCACGATCGCTTCCGTTAGGTGGAAGCGTTTCTTTAGCTGCTGTTCCAGGTTTCGCTCCCGGCTAAGCGGCGCGTCAGGGTCGTGGATAGTGATTTCTACGATGCCGCGTTCGCGTGCCGACGTCAGTATGCGCGACACGTTGGAGCGGGAAACCCCCAGTTCGCGGGCCACTTCAGACTGGCTCATGCCGCGCACGTAGTAGAGGGTAGCGGCCGTTACCAGCATGTCGGTTTCCCTCATGGCGGGCATGGTTTTTCCTCTCGCTATAAGCTGCGGGGCACTATGGTGGACTTTACGCCACGCGTACACGTTCGCGGGCGCAGGAGGAAAAGTGAAGCGGATTTTGGTTATTTGCGGTGCCGGGGTGGCTACCGCGACTGTGGTTGCTAGCAAGATCAAGGACCACCTGGAGGCCACTGGGCAGGAAGCCCTGGTCAGCCAGGCCAAAGTGAGTGACATAGTGGCGGCAGACCCCGCCGCCGACGTCGTCGTCTCCACCTCCCCGCTATCCGAAGAACTGGGCGTTCCCGTGGTGCGGGCGCTACCCCTGATCATCGGGCACGGTGAGGAAGAGGTGTTCGCCCAGCTTGACGCGGCGCTGGCGGAGTGAGCCTGCCGCTGCTGCCCGAGGCCTGCGTAGCCGGCCTGCGGGCGGAAGACGCTAGGGACGTGCTGGCGCAGCTTGCAGCGCGTCTGCTGGCGGCGGGGGCCGTCGCGGAGACTTTTCCCGCCGCGCTGTTGCAGCGGGAACAGGAGTACCCGACGGGGCTGCCGCTGCCCGTGCCCTGCGTTATCGCGCATACCGATCCGCAGCATGTGAAGCGGGACTGCCTGGCGCTGGCTACCTTGGCGCAGCCGGTCGCTTTTCAGCAAATGGGCAGCCCGGAAATAACGCTTGCCGCGCGCCTGGTGCTGGTGCTTGCGGTGCGTGACGGAGCAGGACAGGCCGAGCGCCTGCGAGATTTGCTGGGGATTCTTAGCGGAGATACCTCGCCGCTTTTAAGGGAAACCTCCGACGCGGGATTGCTGGAGACCGCGCGAAGCCTCTTCGCGGCCAAAAACTAGCCGCAGCTACGGGAGCCGAGCGGTACCGTCGGGGCGCGGTCCGTATAAGAATGGACGTTAAGACCAGTGATGTTCATTCCGGGAGGGCGCCGTGAAGCAAACGCTAACCACCACAGAAACAGGGTTCCTGCGCAACGGAGCGGAGCACACCATAATCTCTGGTGCCCTGCACTATTTCCGAGTGCAGCCGCAGCAGTGGCGCGATCGCTTGCGCAGGCTCGTGGCGATGGGATGCAACACGGTAGAAACCTACGTGGCCTGGAATTGGCACGCTCCGAGCGAAGGCCGAGTTAATTTTTCGGGCCCGGCTGACCTGGGCAGATTTCTGGATATAGCCGCGCAGGAGGGGCTGGACGCGATAGTGCGCCCCGGCCCGTACATCTGCGCAGAATGGGAGAACGGGGGCTTTCCCGGCTGGCTACTTCGCGATAGAAACATGCGCCTGCGCTGCATGGACGAGCGCTATCTGAAAGCGGTGGATAGCTGGTTTGGTCGGCTTATCCCGATCATCGCGCAGCGCCAGGCATGCCGGGGCGGCAACGTGGTGATGGTGCAGGTGGAAAACGAATACGGCTCCTACGGGGACGACCGCGCCTACCTGCAACACCTGCGCAACCTGCTGCTGCGCCTGGGCATCGAGGAAATGCTGGTGACGAGCGACGGGCCGGGGCGCGGCTGGTTAAGCGGCGGCACCGTGGACGGCGTGCTCGCCACGATCAACTTCGGTTCGCGCGCCCGCGAATACGTGACGATGGCGGAAACGGAACTGCCCGGCCAGCCGCTCATGTGCATGGAGTTTTGGAACGGCTGGTTTGATCACTGGGGAGAACAGCACACCACGCGCAGCCCGGAATCTGCGGCTGCCGAACTGGCCGACATGCTCGATGCGGGAATGAGCGTCAATTTCTACATGGCTCACGGTGGCAGCAACACCCAGCTCTACGCGGGTGCCAACCACAACGGGACGCTGCAGCCGACCGTCACCAGCTATGACTACGACGCGCCGATCGCCGAAAACGGCGCGCTCACCCCGAAGTTTCACGCTTTCCGGCAGGTGATCTCCCGCTACCGTGAGCTACCGCAGCTGGATAGCGAACTCACCCGGTTGGGCCTGGCGGAAAATCCGAAGACCCTGCCCGCGCAGGCGCTGCCGCTGGGCCCCGTGCTGCCGCTCAGTTCCCTGGCGTGTTGGCGTGACGGAGAAAAACGTATCCGCAGGTACCGGCCTTTGAGGACATCGGCTTGGAGCGCGGGGCCTACCTGCTGCGCCGCGAACTGGAACTGGTGGTGCACGAGGGGGAGTACGCACCGCTGGTGCTGCACGGCCTGGCCGACAGGGCGCTGGTGCTGATCGACGGCAAGCCCGTGGCCGACGTCTCCGGCCGCGCGGGCGGCCCCGTAACCGTCCCCCTGGCCGGGATCTGGGATGGCGCGCCAGCGCCGCGCAGCGTGTTGCTGGAGGTCTGGGTGGAGAGCGAAGGCAGGGTTAATTTCGGCCCCTACCTCGGCTCCCGTAAGGGGGTGCTGGGCGGGATCTGGAACGGTTACCGTTTCCTCAATAACGTGGGGGTGAGCGCGTTCCCGCTGCCCGACATGGGCGAGGAGCTGGAATCCCAGGCAAAGAATGCGATGCGCGCAGAGAATGGGGAAAGCCCGCTGCCCGGAGAGCCGGTGCTCGCGTCGACCACCTTGCACTGCAAAGACGTGGCCGACGCCTACGTGGACACTTCCGGGCTGGGGCGTGGCTTCCTGTATGTGAACGGCTACCTGCTCGGCCGCTATTCGGACGAAGGACCGCAGCGCACGCTTTACCTGCCCGCACCGCTGCTACGCGAGGGCGATAACACCCTGACCGTGCTGGAAACGACGCGTGTGGCGGAGCTGCGCCTGGCACTGAGCGAGCGGCCCCTGCTGGGGAGCGAACGGGAGGAAGGCAACCCCGGAGGGCTCGGCTAGGCTCGCGGGCTGGCGTCGGCGGCCAGGCGGAACCCCTTGTTTCCGGAGGCGTCCTCTATGGCCGATGAGGTACGTGCGGCAACCCGGTAGCGGTTGCAGTAGGAATCGTGGCAGAGGTAGGAACCGCCCCGGATCACGTTCACTTTGCCCTGCAGACTGGGAGAGGGGGAGGCGTTCCAGGCATCGCTGCACCATTCCCAGACGTTGCCGGCCATGTCGTATAGGCCGTAGCCGTTAGCCGGGTAAGTGGCGACGGGGGAGGTACCGACGTATCCGTCCTCGCGGGTGTTATGCGTCGGGAAGTTTCCCTGCCAGATGTTGCACTGGTGCTTGCCGTCCGGCATGAACTCGTTGCCCCAGGCGTAGCGCGCCTGCACGAGCCCGCCGCGGGCGGCCTTCTCCCACTCCGCCTCCGTGGGCAGACGCATCCCGCACCAGCTCGCAAAAGCTTCCGCGTCCCGTAGGGAAATATGCGTGACCGGGTGATCCAGGCGATCGTCCACCGTGCTGCCTGGCCCCTCCGGGTGCGCCCACATCGCGCCCTGCACGGCGCACCACCAGGGGGTCTGCGGCGGGCGCGGCGAGGACTTGCGTATCTCGGCGCTGCACAGGGAGGCGAAAACGTAGCTCCACCCGAACTCCTCGGCCTCGCTGACGTAGCCGGTGTCGGTCACGAAAGCGGCGAACTCGCCCACGGTGACGGGGGCGCGGTCGATGTAGAAATCGTCCACCTGGACCTCGCGGACGGGGCCCTCCGCATCGAGCGGGTTCGCGTCGGGGTCGGTGCCGCCCATTAGGAACGGTCCGCCGGGGATGAACGCCGCGCGGGTCAGACGGTGGCTGACCTGCACCAAATCGTCTATCGGTGGCAGCGAAAAGGTGGCGGCGCCGCACTGTGCGCCAGCGCTCTGCGCAGCGGGTTTTTCTGATGAGGCGCGTCCGGGACTGCAGCATGAAGACATAGCGAAAGTCTATGTACTTACCGTCCCGCGCGAATCCCCCAGGGAAAAGAAAACCGGGGCCGCACGTGAACGTGCGACCCCGGAGAAGTTTTCCGAATCAGGCGATCTTGCCGGCGGAATCCTCGAGGTGGGCGCGCAGGAACCACTGGAACTGCTCCAGCTCGCGGGCCTCACCGATCAGGAGGTCCTCGGTGATCGGGTCGATGTCGCCCGCCAGGGCGATAGCGTCGCGGTGCGAACCGATGACGCCGTCGTAGACCTTGTCGAGAGCGGCCAGGTGCTCCTGGGTCGGGGCGCGGTCTACCGCGTAGTCGCCCCAGGGGCGGTCGTGGGCGAGGCGACCGGGAACGCCGATCGGTACGCCGCCGAGGGTAGCGATGCGCTCAGCGAGTTCGTCCGCGAAGCCGCGCACCAGTTCGATCTGCGGATCGAGCATCTCGTGTACGGCGATGAAGTCTCGGCCGATGACGTTCCAGTGCGCGTGCTTGAGGGTCAGGTGCAGGTCGTTCATCGAGTGCAGGCGATCCTGCAGGGCCTCGCAAAGCTGCTCGGCCTGTTCGGTGGTGAGGCCGGCTACGGTGTAGGGAAACTTGCTCATCATGACTCCTTAAAATCCTTGGCTTTTGCTGTTGCTATGAAGCTACCACCGGGCAGCGACGCCCGAAAGGAAGTTATGCCGAACAGCCCGGAGATTGGGTGTCCTAAATAAATTGGTTTAGTCCAATCTTTGGCTGAGTGGAAAAAGGTGCCTAGAACATGGGGTGACGTGCCGGCGTGGCTTACGAATGTGCCTCCACGGTCGAGGGGGTGGCGCTTGAGTGGGTGTGGCGCTGTTCGCTTTGGGCGAACGGGGGCGTTTGCGCCGGCTCCCGAGGGGCATACGCTCCGTTCGTGCCGTTAATTATCCTGTGCAGCCAGGCCCTATGGCACCGCTTTGGAAGGGGCGGGCGGGACCGTCGGGGCAAGCCGAAACCGTTTACCTGTGGTTATTGGTGTGAACGAATGACATAATGATCCAGATCACCCCTGCTGCGGGGGATCGAAGAGTGGACGGCGCTGTCCAGCTCAGAGCTGAGCGTTTCAGCGCCGGATATTTCAACGACGAGTATCTGTGCAACCTCAAGGAAGGTTACCTACATGTCTGCAGTGACGGCCGCGAAGTCGCCGCCGAGTTCGGTTAGCGCGCAGCGCGCACGCCGGGATCGGTTTGCCCTGGGCCTTAACGTTCTTTCCGTCTTGGGCGGGATAGGCCTCTGGTGGCTGCTTTCGATCTTTAACTCCACGACCCTGCCCAGCCCGCTGGCGGTGCTGGAAGCCTTTGGGGCGCTGATTTCCGACGGCACCCTGCTAAGCGACCTGCTGGCATCCCTGCGGCGCGTGCTAACCGGGTTCGTGCTCGGCGCGGGCTTGGCCATCCCCCTCGGCTTCGCAATGGGTTGGTACTGGATTGCGCGTGCGGTTGTCGAGCCGTGGACCCAGTTCTTCCGCACCATCCCGCCGCTGGCCATCATTCCGCTGGCGATCGTGCTGATGGGTATCGGTGAGGTGCCCAAGGTATTCGTGATCACCCTGGCCAGCTTCCTGGTCGCCATCGTGGCTACCTTCCAGGGCGTGCTGAATGTGGATAAAACGCTGATCAATGCGGGGCGCGTGCTGGGTGCTAGTGACTGGGTGATCTTCCGCCGTATCGCGGTACCCGCATCGATCCCGTTCATCATGGTCGGTCTGCGCCAGGCGCTCGGTGCCTCCTGGGCGACCCTGGTGGCCGCGGAGCTGATCGCGGCAGATGCGGGCATTGGCTATCGCATGCAGAACGCGCAGATCTACTACGACCTGCCGACCATCTTCGTCGGCCTAATTACCATCGGCGTGTTCGGCCTCCTGATGGACCGACTGCTGCTGTTCGCCGACAAGAAACTGACTAGCTGGCAGGAGCGACGATGACCACCAAGATTCACTTCGATCACGTCCGGGCCGAATTTGAGCTAAACGGAAAGCCGTTTGTGGCGGTGGAAGACGTCGATCTCAAGATCAACGACAACGAGTTCGTTACCGTCGTCGGCCCCTCCGGCTGCGGCAAGTCCACCATTATGAACATGGCCGCCGGGCTATTGCAGCCCTCGTCCGGGCAGGTGCTGGTAGACGGGGAGGCTGTTCACGGACCGGGCCCCGAGCGTGGCGTGATCTTCCAGCAGTACGCGCTTTTCCCTTGGATGACGGTGCGCCAGAACGTGGAGTTCGGGCTGGAACTGCAGAAGATTTCCAAGGCGGAACGCAAACGGATCGTTGACGAACAACTGGAGCTGACCGGCCTCAGCAACTTTGCCGACGCACTGCCCAAGAATCTTTCGGGTGGCATGAAGCAGCGCTGCGCGATTGCTCGCGCCTACGCGGCGAACCCGAAGATTCTGCTGATGGATGAGCCTTTCGGCGCGCTCGATGCCCTGACCCGCGTGCACATGCAGGTGCAGCTGCTGGAAACCTGGGCTAAGGAAAAGCGCACCGTCATGTTTATTACCCACGATGTAGACGAGGCTGTCTACCTAGCCAATCGTGTGATCGTAATGGCTGCCCGGCCGGGACGAATTCACAAGATTATCGATGTCGATCTGCCCTACCCGCGCAGCGAAGACATCCGCATGACCCCTGAGTTCACGGCCCTGCGCAACGAAGTGTGGAACGCCGTTTACCACCAGGACTAACCCTCGTATTCCCCTCTGAAACCCAAGGAGAAAATCATGAACGCGTTTACTCGTCGCAGCGTACTGGCAGCGGCCCTGACCGGCGCGGGCACCGTTGCCCTGACCGCCTGCGGTGGCGAAAAGAAGAGCTCCGCGACTGCCGGTGGCGCTACCACCGACGATCTGAAGACGATCGTCGTCGGCTACATTGCGGACGGCAACGGTGCCACCATCACCACGGTTGCGGAAAAGCTCGGCCTCTGGAAGAAACACGGCCTTGAGGTGCAGCTGAAGTCGTTTAACAACGGCCCGCTGCAGATCCAGGCGCTCGGCACCGGCGATCTAGATTTCGGTTACATCGGTTCGGGTGCCATGTGGCTGCCGATGCAGGGCAAGGCGAAGATCGTCTCCCTTAACAGCCTCGGCACCGCCGACCGAGTGGTTGCGCAGCCCGGCATCACCACCTTCAAGGATCTGAAGGGCAAGAAGGTCGGCGTTCCGGAAGGCACCAGCGGCGACATGCTGCTCAACATGGCACTGGAAAAGAACGGTATGACCGTGAACGACATCCAGCGTGTGCCGATGGATCCGCCCACCGTGATCAGCGCGTTCTCTTCCGGGCAGATTGAGGGCGCTGCCATTTGGTACCCGCACGTTGCCACCATGAAGAAGCAGGTGCCGGATCTGGTAGAGGTAGTGAAATCTACCGACTTCCCCGATCTGGCCTTCCCGGCGGCGGAGGTCGCGGGCGCGAATATCCTCGAAGACCCGGAAAAGCTCAAGCGCTTCCAGGCGGTGGTGAAGGAGGCCCTGGCCTGGGCCGCAGCTAACCGTGAGGAACTGGTGAAGGAGCTTGCGAAGGCGCTCAAGCAGCCCGAGGAATCCCTCAAGACGGAGCAGCAGTTCGTGGAGATCCTTTCCCCGGACGAACTGACCGCGAAGATCAAGGACGGCACCGCGGATGCCTGGCTGAAGAACCTGAACGCGCAGTTCGTGAAGTCTGGCAAACTGAAGGAAGAGGCCGATCCCAAGAGCTACTTCCTTTCGCAGGAATACATCGACGCCTAAGCCCTACAAGGCAACCGGTGTAGTACGCGGCCTCCGCCATAAAACGGGGGCCGCGTAGCCCGTTTACTCAGGAAGAAGGCAGCTGTGAACAAGCGCCCCAACATAGTTTTCATCATGTCCGACGACCACGCGGCCCACGCCATATCGGCCTACGGCAGCAAGGTTAATTCGACTCCCAACCTGGATAGGATCGCGCAAGATGGCGTGCGTATGGACGCCGTTTACTGCACGAACTCCGTTTGCACCCCGTCGCGTGCCAGCATCTTGACCGGCACCTACAGTCACGTGAACGGCTGCGCGACCATCTTTGCGGAGTTCGACCACCGGGTCCCCACCTATTCTCAGGTGCTCCAGAACGCCGGCTATAAGACGGCCATCTTTGGTAAGTGGCACCTCGGTGAATCCGAAGTGGCGCAGCCGCGCGGTTTCGATGACTGGAAGATCTTCCCCGGCCAGGGCGTGTACATTGATCCTCCGATGATTTCTGCGGAGGGAGAAAGTCAGGAAAAGGGGTACGCGACGGACATCGTTACCGACCTCTCCCTGAACTGGCTCAATAAGCAGCGGGAAGAAGCGCCCGATGCGCCGTTCTGCCTGATGATCCACCATAAGGCACCTCACCGCCCCTGGGTTCCCGACGAAAAGCACAAGCACCTTTACCCCGTCGGCACCATTCCGGAGCCGGATACCCTGTTCGACGATCACTCCACCATGTCGCGTGCCGTGCAGGCCGTGCGCATGACGATCGCGGACGACCTCACCGCGACCGATACCAAAGAGGAGCTACCGGAAGAGCTCAAGGGGGAGGACGCACGGGTGGAGCGCACCCGCTGGAACTACCAGCGTTACATGCGCGACTACCTGCAAACCATCCAGTCGATCGACGACAACGTGGGCCGGGTGCTCGACTACCTAGATGAGCAGGGCCTTAGCGAGAACACCGTGGTGGTTTACACCTCCGACCAGGGATTCTTCCTGGGCGATCACGGTTGGTACGACAAGCGCCTGATGTTCGATCAGTCCCTGCTGATGCCCATGCTGATCCGCTGGCCCGAAGAAATCGCGGCCGGGTCCCGCTGCGGGGCGATGGTCACGAACGTGGACTTCGCGGCCACCTTCCTGGACATGTGCGGTATCGACTATAAGAAAGAGCTGCCGAGCCAGCAGGGGGAGAGCTTCCGGCCGCTGCTGCGCGGTGAAGACGTGACGGGCTGGCAGGAGAGCGTCTACTACCGCTACTGGGAGCATGACGATCCGAACCATCACGTGCCGGCTCACTACGGGGTGCGCACCCAGCGCTACAAGTACATCGACTACTACGGTGACGGACTGGGGGCGCCGGGGGCGTCGGATCGCATCTTCGAGCGCGAATACGAACTCTACGATCTGGAAAAGGATCCGGAAGAGCTGACCAACGTGGTGGATGACCCGGCGTATGCCGAGGTACTCACCATGATGCGTGCGGAGCTAGCCAGGCTGCAGGAAAAGGTGGGGGACTACCCCTACACAGGCCCCGGCAGCGGCCACCCGGAATGGAACGAAGAGGCTACACAACAGTTCTCATAAATCGTTTTAATAATTACCGCGCGGTAAGTGAGAAGCCGGGCACTAACCCCCTTTTTGGGCGGGGCGAGTGCCCGGCTTCTATTCGTGTAAAACGGCCGGTAAGTGAGCGCTTTTCCCCTGGTTAGATACTACTTTTAGCTTTTGTGTTCGGGTTTTCGAGAGGGTGACGAGATTCCCTTTTTACTTCTAGCGTGGGGGTTACCGGCGGTATAGAGTTTGGTGGAAAGTTCCTGTGAAAAGTTGGAAGGCGGAACTGTATGGCAAGGGCCACCAGGGCCGATGTAGCTCGCGCTGCAGGTGTCTCTCCCTCTACTGTTTCGGTAGTTCTAAACGGGCAGTCCGAAGCCATCAAAATATCCGTCGCCACCCAGAAAAAGGTGCGCGAGGCCGCGAAGGCGCTGAAGTACATTCCCCACGCATCGGCCCGTGCTCTGCGCAGGCAGCGCTCTAACGTGATCGGTCTGGTTCTCGGAAAACTCCCCAGAGATCCCTTCGTTCCGGTGGTACACCAGGTTCTGATCTCGGCTGTGAAAGCAGCGCAGGAACGAGGCTTCCTCGTGGTTCCTGTGCCGGAGCCGCAGGAGGCCGACGGCACCTATAACTACACGCACAAGCTGCTGTCAGAAATCAATCTGTCGGGCCTGGTTTTCGAGACAACCTCCCGGCAGCAGTTCGTGGGCACCCTATTGAGCGATATTGATGTCCCCGTAATGTGGATGTCTCTGGTAGACACCCAGGATCGCTACCCCGGCGTCGGACACATGCGCATCAAGGAACAGAGCGGCGTAAAAGAGCTGGTTGATGGGCTGGGAATATCTGCGGAAAGCAGCGTTTTACTGCTTACCGGGCCGGGTGGAAAACATTCCCGGCAAAACCCCGTAATCGAATACTTCGGGATTAACTGCCGACAGGTGTCCCTCGAAGATTGGTCCGTTGCCACCGCGCGCACGGCGGTGGGGAAGATGCTCTCCAAGGGGGAGCGTCCCCGCGTGATCTGGTGCGCCGACGACATGCTGGCAATCGGTGCGCGGGAAGCCTGCCAAGCGGCGGGTGTGAACGTTCCTGACGAGATCATGGTGATCGGGTTCGGGGATTATTCGGAATCCTCGTTCGGGTCGCAAGGCATTACTTCCGCGCACTGGCCGCTGCAGCAGCTAACCGAGGGGGCAGTAAACGGCCTTATCGATTACATAGAGCAGCAGCAGAATCCGGATGCGGGAAATGGTGCCGAGGAATGGCCTCGCTACCGCGACTACCCGACTACCGCCGTTTGGCGCGAAAGCGCGTCGCGCGCAGCAGACTGACGGGCCGTATGCCGAGGGCCTCAGCGCCGCCGGTAGTCAGAGAAATCGCGTGCCGCAGAAGCAAGCATTGCGGCGCCGAGCAGTACAGTTACCGCACCCAGTAGCCAGTTTTGGTAGATGGTCGCGAACCCGATGTTGAGATCAGCGAACATTACATACAGCCCACAAAACGTGACAAGCAGGGATTTCAGCAACGACTCGGATACGTCTAGGGCAGTGATTTTTCGAGGCCACTTTTCTCGGCTCATCCGTTTACCTTTCGTCTATTCCGGCGGCGCGGAAAGCCGGCCATGGTGGGAGCTTGAAACATATTTATCCCGCTCCACTAGGCCGGTCAATACGACTAAAGGCTAGGCGTAAAAACGCCGTAAAAGCCCCCGTTAGGGAAGATCTACACCAACCACCAGTCCGCGCAGCGGCAGGTGTACCAGCACCGTGACGGGCTTATCCTGCGTTTGCGCGAGTGCCTGCCGGTAGCAGGCGAGCTGCCCCAGGTATTTGTCTTTCACCTGCTGTAACGGGTTTTCTCCCGGATAGCTCTTATGATCTACCACCACCAGGGAACCGTCTGGCAGGGTGAGCAGAGCATCTATCCAGCCCTCCATCAGGCTGCCGTCGCTGCGCCGCCAGGAGAGCGGAACTTCCGTTTCTAGCCTGGCTCCGGGGAAGCGCGTGGCGAGGAATGCATACCAGCGTTCGCCCGCAGCCACGATCACGTCGGGAGAAACAAGCCCACCCCAGCGCTGTGAGATTTGTGCGGCTAGTTCCGTGCGTTGCGCTGTGCTCAGCCCCGCGTAAGGGGTGGCCAAGTAGGCGTGTACTGCATCGCCCACCAGATCCCAGTTTCGGCCGCCCTTAGCCACCAGCGGCTCGCCCAGCTGCGCAAAGACATCGACCTCGGCGTTAATCCCCGTGACGGGCGTTTGGCTTGCGGTGAAGCGGGCGGGGGCGTGCGCGGCAAAGGCCGCCTGTGCAGGGAGTGGATCGGTAAACCGCCAGGTAGAAGCTGCCGGGGGAAGAACTTCCTCCGGTAGAGGGGAGGTGCCCGGATAGGTGTGGAGGACGGCGGGAACTACCGGTCCGTCGGGGATACGGATTTCCGCCTCCGTGTACACCACCGGCTGCGGATCGGTTTCCCCCGGCTTTGCGAGCAGTACATCGAGCGCGCTAGGTTTGTTCGGGTAGCCGTTTACCAGTACGTTTACATTTTTTGCGCGAGTCAGTGCCACGTAGTAGAGGCAGCGGGAATCCTGCCGGTGCGTCTGCGTGAAAAGCTCCGCCAGGCCGGTTCCCGAGAACATCTCCAGATAGGGCGGGAACTTGGCGAGGAGCTTCGGAATGTAGCGCAGCCGCCTGCCCGCCAACGGATGGGTCAGGTCTATGTGCTCGGGAATGGTGAGTGCCAGCCCGTGGCTGTATTCGTCCTCGCGCGAGCGGCCGATATCGGTCACAACCAACGGCCATTCCAGGCCTTTTGCCTGATGGATAGTGCCGACGAAGACCCGTCCTGCGCCGGGAAGGGATCGGGATGTCTCGTCATGGTTTTCGAGGAAGGTAGCGAAACCGGCCAGGGTGACGGGTCTGTTGCCGCCCTCGTTGTCTTCCGTGTATTCGAGCGCTAGCCTGCCCAGCTCGCCCAGCGATGAACGCGTGGTGGCCGGATCGGTGGCGATGCGTTCCGGAAGGCGGAGCGCGGCCACCGCTGCCTCCACCGCCTCGTGCGGGGTAAGCAGGTTCGCCCGTTTGCGCAGTTCACCGAGGGCTGCCAGAGATGGGTCTTCCCACCACTGTTCGTACAGGCGCAGTAGTCCCGCGGTGTCCCCGGCGCGTTCTGCCAGCTGAGAAAGCCAATCTTCTTGTGCAGTGTGTTCTGGGAGGGAGGAGATTAGGCGGGTAAGCGCCAGTGTGTCTGTCGGGTCCGTAAGCGCACGTAAAGCCTGCAAAACCAGGTTTCCCTCCGGGGTTTGCGCCACCGGTAGAGGCGCGCAACTCGCGGGAAGCCCGATCTCGCGCAGCGCCTGCGCGATTTCGCGGGCGCGATCGTTGCTGCGCACCAAAACCGCAGCCTGTTCCGGCTGCAGTTCGTAGCGCGAAAGCGCGTCTTTTAGACCGTGCGCTAGCGAATAGCAAAAAGCCTTGGCCGTGCGGCGGCCACCGCCCGACGTAAGCCAAACCTCGGTCTGACCTGCACCTGCGGAAGCCTCGCGCTCCGGAGGTATCTGCAAGCGCACGTTTTCCGTGCGCATCTGCGAAAACACCGGGGTGAAAAGTTCGTTACTTAACCGCACCACGGCTTGGCTGGAGCGCCAGGAAAACCCGAGAGTTTCCGTTTCGGCGCCGCTAAACAGACCGTCCTGAATCCCCTGCACTACCGCGTTAAGCAGCGCGGGATCGGTATCGCGGAAACCGTAGATCGATTGCTTTGGATCGCCCACCCACACCGTGTCCGGGATAAGCTCGCGCAGCGCCAGGAATAGCTCTAGCTGCAGGGGAGAGGTGTCCTGGAACTCGTCTACCGCCAGGAAACGGAAACGCTGGCGCAAAGCTTCACGCACCCGCTCATTTCCGCGCACCAGCTCTAGCGCCTTCACCTCCTGATCCACGAAGTCGATCGCACCCAGCGCCCGCTTGTGTTCCTCATATAGTTCCAGTGCGTTAGCGGCGGTGTCGGCCACCAAACCGATCAGCGCCTCCAGGTCGGCTGCCAGGGCGGGGCAGCTCAGTAGGTTATCTGTGATCTCCGCGGACAGTTCCGCGAATACCTGCTGCGGGTAACTACCCGGCTTCTTTGCCTCCGGCAGCTTGCTTTCGGGGAAAGAAAATGTGGCCAGCCGCGCCCAGTCGTCCCAGCGTGTGGTCTCAGCAGTGGTCAGGCGCGTGCGGCGAAACTCCTCCAGGGTTACCAGGGAGCCCGCAACGTTGCCGGCGCTGCGCTTGGGGACTTCTCCCTGGCGCAGCTGATCGCGCAGCTCCTGCACGCAGGCGTCGTAATCTGCGAGCCATTTTGCGCGCAGGTCCTCCCCTGCGGGCGGCAAGAGTTTTGCCAGTTCCCGCCAGCTTTCCCGTGCCTGTTCACGCAGCGCTGGCGCAGCGATCAGATTCGTGCGAGCGCGATTAACCAGGCTCTGCACGCTTTTGCGCCAGTCCACGACCGTGCTGTTAGGGGACGCGTATTCCGCATCGTGACCGGTGCGCCGCAGCAGGGCCGCGTGTTGCCGGTAGGCGCTCGCGCAGACGCCGTCCACCGCGGTATGGAACGCCTCGCTCTGCGCGGCCTCCGGCAATAGCCGCAGGTCAGGAGAGAGGCCACCGTCGACCGCGTATTCCCGCAGGAGCTGTTCCGCAACGGAATTGACGGTGCCGATCAGCGCGGCGGGGAGCGAAGCGGCTTCTTCTAGCCGCCCCTCGTCCAAAAGCTTCCGGTTGATGCGGCCGCGCAGTTCCTGTGCGGCCTTGCGGGAAAACGTGGTGGCAATTATCTGGTCCGGGCGCAGCCCCTCTGTGCGGATCTTCTCCGCGATCACGTTCATTAGGCGGAAAGTCTTGCCCGACCCCGCAGAGGCGGTAATCACGTGAAAAGTCATCTCGGTCCCTCTCAAACTGTTTCTGCGGGAAGTGCGATCTCGAACAGGGCACAGAACGGGCAGGCGAACGAGGACGCCTCCGCGCCGGGCTTAGTGGTGTGCCTGCCTTCGGTGAATATTGGCGAAGCAAGCAGCGGATGCGGTTCCTGCTCCGCAACGCGCCCGCTAAGCACGGCAGGTGGTGCGATCTGCCCCTTTTCTAGCTCGCGCACACGCTGCGCCAGCAGGTCCCGCAGCTGCGGCCAGAACTGCTCCATCCGATCGCTTTCCGGAGTGTACGCCTCGCCCTGGCGGAGCATGTAAAAGGATGTTTCCGGAGCCTGGCCGGGAGAGTCCATGCCTACGCTCCAGTAATACACGGCAAGCTGCAGAGCCTGCGCCGCCGCGGCCTGGTCGCGGTACTGCCCCGGATGGCGGGTCCACTTGAGGTCGATCACTCCCCGCTTTCCGTGCGCGTCTGTCACATCGACGTCGCGCGAACCGCGCACGGTAACGGTGTGCCCGGCTATATCTAGCTCATGTGCGAACTCGACTTCGCAGCCGTCTACCCGCAGCCCCTTGGCTAGCAGGTAAGCAAACAGCTCGGTCATCGCAGCCACCGCGTCGGCGCAGGCGCGCTCCTTCTCGTGCTCGCGCCCCGGCAACAGCAGTTCGCCCGCGTAACGGGGTAGCAGGTTGGTAAACGCCGCACGGATCGTATCGGGGGACGGCATATCGCTTACCCCGTCGGCCACCAGCTTCTCGAACAGCGCGTGCAGCAGGGTGCCGATCATACGCGGACCCGTGGCTATCTGGGCTAGGTTGCCCTCTTTGACTCGCAGCCGCCTCTGCAACACCCAGGCCAGAGGGCACTCGAGCAGTTCCTTGATCTGGGTGGCCGATAGCGACTCGGGCAGCAGCGCTCCTTCGGGGGCCGCGAGAGAGAATGTTTGCGGCGGCATGGGGGAGGCCGCACGCATACGGGCGGTGCTTTCGCGCAGCGGCAGCGAAGTCCCGGTTAACGACCAGCTGGCAGCGCGTTCCGGGGAGTTGGCATCCGCCGGAGTGCACAGGGACGGTGCGGCTACGCTGAGCCGCTGCAAGACCTGCGAAATCTGTTCGCCGGGCCGCGCATAGCCGCTTGCCAGATAGGTCAGCAGCGGGCTCGGCTCGGCGGGCTGGCCGTCCCGGCTACGCGGCAGGAAAGCCACTATGTTCTGCCCGGCCGCGAGCGGTGCTAGCTGGCAGGAAAGGTCTAGGCGGGCATATTCCATATCGGAAAGTAGGTGCGCCCCGCCCGCTTTAAGCGCGCGAGACTCCGACTCGTCCCAGGGTGTCTGGCGCGGCACCGCAGAAGCGAGGGCCTGCCACCAAACCACGAGCGGGCCCGCAGCGCCAAGGTGGGCCGGGGAAGCAGCGTTTTGCCACGGGCACGCCTGCGCCTGCACATCCGGCGTGGCGGCGTTCCGATCGCATTCTGCGACCAGGCGCAGCACCTCGGTGAGGGGCAGCGTTTCGCGTCCGGCCGCCAGCAGAGCCAAGACGTCGAGCATCGTTTGCAGCGAGTCCGCGTAAGGGAAGAGGTGTTCCCCGCTGGGTAGCACAGCCAGCTTGGCGGCGCGCTTTCTAACCAGCCGAATGGCCGTGCCGACCAGGCTCAACGGCAGTTCAGGATTGTTAAGTGGAACGGCGGGGACGGAGGCTATGAGCGCCAGCAGCGCGTTTTCGTCGGCGGAAAGTACTTTGCCCGACGGGCCGTGCAGCGAACCGTCGGCCAACTCGGAAACCCGCTGCTGCCAAAGAGAGTCCGCATTTCCCGCGCTGCCGACGCCCGGCTCGCGCCGCAGCGCCTCCAGCAGGGGATGCGTGGCCCAACCGGGCAGCAAACCGGCGTCTGCACAGAGGGTGAGCTGTAGCAGGGTGGCCAGCTGCGGAACGTCGGTAGGGGAGCACAGCAGCCGTAGCAACAGAGGCAGGGCCTGCTGATAGCCGCGCCCGCTCGCCTTTTCGCAGGCGCCTACAGCGGGTAGGCCGCGCCGATTGAGTTCCCGATCCAGCGGGGCGGTCTCGCCTCCCGCCAGCACCACGGTTTGCGCGGCCAGCCCCGCCGCCTGCCGGGAGGCCAGCAGGCGCGCGGCCGACGTCGCGGCGGCCCATTCGTCCTCGCAATCCACCACGGTCAGAATGCCCTGGGCCGGTTCGGGGGAGGATGCGCTAACTTCCACCCCTAGCTGCGCCAAGAGCGCAAATATGCGCGGCCACAGGTGAGGCAAGAGGGCCGGGTCTTCCCGGCACAGGATCAGAGAGATCCCTAGCGGCCAGTTCTGGTCGGGGGCGTGTGTGAGTTCTTCCAGCCGTGCGGCAACCTCCGCTAGCAGATCTGCCTCTCCAGCCGGAAGCCCCTCCCAAATAGCAGCCACGGCAGCAAGCCGAGGGGGCAGGTCATTCCCCCCGTCGGCCCCCTGCCAGCCCGCCGCGCGGGCCTCGTCGCGCAACCGCAGCAGCTCCCGTGCGGTTCCCCAGGAATCCACCGCAAAAGAAGTAGCGCACCAGCCGGGGGTCGCGTCGGCCAAGCGTGCCCGTGCCGCAGCGACGCGCAGCGCGGGCGGAACCTCTGGGCGGGAAAGCCCGAGCCGGGTGGCGAGCAGGCGCAGCAGGCCGCGCGGCCCCAGGGCCAGCTTGCCCGTGCCCTCCGGCCAAGCGGCTCCGTCCAGGGCAAAACCGAACGTTACCTCCACGCTGCTGCCTCCTTAACGGCCGCTGAAGAATGAGATAACGCCAGCTTAGAGCAGGGGTGTGACGGGATAGACGTTTCTGTGTATAAACTGTGCTGGTCACCCCTCCCACCCTCTCGTGAGAAAGCCGCGTAATGACCGCTGCCTCGAGCCCAGTGACCGCCTCGACCCCCGTTCATCCCGTGGATCAAGTTCCCCCCGCCGGGCGCTTGACCGTCCTCTCCTTCCAGCACGTACTCGCGTTTTACGCGGGTGCCGTAGTTGTTCCCCTCCTAATTTCTGCGGGCCTCAAACTGACCCCGGAACAGACAATTCATCTAATTAATGCCGACCTGTTCACCTGTGGCATAGCCACCCTGATCCAGTCGGTTGGATTCTGGAAGGTGGGCGTTCGCCTACCGATCATTCAGGGTGTAACCACCACCGCTATATCCCCGATCATCGCAATTGGCCTTGCCGTTACCGGCGGCGAGGGTGGAGTCGAGTCGCTGCCAGCGATCTACGGCTCCATTATTATTGCGGGCCTCTTTACGTTCTTCGCGGCCCCCTACTTCGCGAAGTTCCTGAAGTTCTTCCCGCCCGTCGTAATCGGCACCGTGCTCACCACCATGGGCATCACCCTGCTGGGCGTGTCGGCTAACGACATCACCAACTACGCGGAGGGCGTGCCCGCCAGCAAGGACCTGCTCTACGCAGGCTTCCCCCTCGCCATCATCATCCTGATGCAGCGCTTCTTCCGCGGCTTCCTCGGCACCATCTCGATCCTGGTCGGCCTCGTTATCGGCACCGGGGTCGCGTTTGCGTTCGGTGACACCAGCTTCGACAAGGTAGTGACGGCCGACTGGGTAGGCGTGACCACGCCGTTCTACTTCGGCCTGCCCCAGTTCACCCTGACCGGTGCGCTCTCCATGATCGTCGTCATGCTGATCACGATGGTGGAAACCACCGGCGACGTTTTCGCGGCCGGTGAGATCGTCGGTAAGCGCATCACCAAGAAGCACGTTTCCGCAGCGCTGCGCGCCGACGGCCTTTCCACCACCCTGGGCGGCGTGCTCAACTCCTTCCCCTACACCTGCTTCGCGCAGAACGTGGGTCTGGTGCGCCTGACCCGTGTGCGCTCCCGCTGGGTGGTTGCCGGTGCGGGCGTCATCATGATCGTCCTCGGCCTGCTGCCCAAGGCGGGTGCGGTGGTCGCCTCCATCCCGTCGCCGGTCCTGGGCGCGGCTTCCCTGGCCCTGTTCGCGAACGTGGCGCTGGTTGGCGTGCAGACCCTGACCAAGGTTGATCTGCGCGATAACCGCAACGCGGTCATCGTTACCATTTCGCTCGGCCTGGCCATGCTGGTGTCGTTCGAACCGGGTGTGGCCGGGGTATTCCCGGCCTGGGCACAGGTTATCTTCGCCTCCGGCGTGACCATGGGCTCGCTCACCGCAATCGTGCTCAACCTGCTGTTCTTCCACATCGGCCGCCAGTCCGGCATGGACGTTGCGACCGACGCCGCAGGTAAGCGCCTGGGCCTGGCACAGGTAAACGCAATGGACCGCGACACCTTCGTGGACACCTTCGCGCCGTTGTTCAACAACGTCACCTGGCCGCTGGAGATCGCTCACGAGAGCGCGCCGTTTAACGACGTGCACGAACTGCGCAGCGCCATCCAGGGAGCGGTGCTCACCGCTTCGCCCGACAAGCAGCGTGCGCTCATCAGCGATTACCCGGACATGGCCGAGCTGCTGCTGGCCGACGAGGAACGCGCCGCCGAGATCGCTAGCGACGCCGGTTCGCTGGCTCTCGACCAGATGGACGACGCGGAGCAGGAACAGCTCAGCGAGCTGGCCCAGCGCTACCGTGACCGTTTCGGGATGCCGTTCGTGGCCTGCCTGGGCCGCATGGACTCGCGCCAGCAGATCATCTCGGGCGGCGTGCGCAGGCTCGACAACTCCCCGGAGCAGGAGCACGTGGTGGCCCTCACCGAGGTGGTCGAGATCGCCAACGATCGTTTCGCGATCATGATCGCCGACGCGAACCCGGTCGGTAGCGCCTGGGCGCGTAAGTTCGAGCAGCTCTCGTAAGCGCGCCGCGCTAACGCGCACGGGGCGGCCCTGGTAATGGGGTGACGAGCCGCCAACCGACGCGGAAGCGCTAAACAAACCCTGGGAGGGGCGGAGCCGAAAGGCCCGCCCCTCCCTTTGCGCACCCGGTAACCGGCGCATAGGGAGCGCTAGAGAGTAGTGGAGGGTTATGCACCGACCCGTACCGGGCGCGCCGCTACTGTGGTGGACTATGCCCATGAGCACCCCGAAAGACGAAGCCGTGGCAGACGGTGCAGTGCTGTGCCAGGACGGCCGGAAGCGCACCCCCTGGGCCGCTAGCGATCCGCTGCTGCGGGAGTATTACGACCGTGAATGGGGCATGCCGGTCTGGGATGAAACGGGCCTGTTCGAGAGGCTCACCCTGGAAGGCTTTCAGTCCGGCCTTTCCTGGCTCACCGTGCTGCGCAAACGCGAAGCGTTCAGGGAAGCGTTCGCAGGCTTTAGCCCCGACAGGGTGGCGGCATTTACCGACGCAGACGTGGCGCGGCTGCTCGCCGACACGCGGATAATCCGTAACCGGGCAAAAATAGCGGCCACGCTAAACAACGCGCGTGCCACCGTCGGTCTGCGTGAACGAGGGGGCCTGCCCGCCCTCATCTGGTCCCACCTGCCGGAAAGCACGCCCCTGCCGCGCACCCCGGACGAGGTGCCGACCACCAGCCCGGAATCTGTAGCGCTGGCGAAAGCGCTGCGGCGGGAAGGCTTTAAGTTCGTCGGGCCCACCACGGCATTCGCCCTCATGGAAGCCGTGGGTATGGTGGATACGCACCTGCTCGGTTCTCACCGGAGGGGATGCTCCGGGATGTGGGGAAGCGACGGGAAACGACTTCCCACGGCAGGCCTGCCCGCGTTACTCGCTTAGAACGGGTAGTAACCGCTGCGGTTCATGAACGCACCGTGCCCGGTCTTGGCGTTCCAGCAGGTTAGGCCGTTCTTTTCGGAGGCGCAGGCATAATCGCCGTGCCTGTAGACGCTGCCGTAGGGCGCTACCTTACCGGGAACTTCTGCGATGAACGCCGGGGCATCTCCCTTGGGGAAGATTCCCGGAATGCCATCTTCGCTCAAGTCGACCCACCAGGCAGCATCTTCCGGGCCGGCCGGATAGAGATTGTCGGTAATGAACGACTGTACGCCGCACCCGGCATCGCCATTCGCGTAGAAATCGCAGCCGATATTTCCGCTCGGGGTGACCAGAATTGCCGTTCCCTCTGACTGCGCGTCTGTAAACGCGGTGATTGGCTTTGCTTCGGCGGGAATCGGTCCGCCCGCTCCGGGATAGGCCCCCGCAGGGAGGGCGACAGGGCTAGGCGCAGCCTGTTGAGTTAGCGCAATGGGCTTGTCGGCCTTGAATGCGCGGTAAGCGCCGTCAAGCACGCCCAGGCCAGGGCGCATAAAGACACCGAGGCCACTGCGCTGGTCCCAGCAGGATAGACCCTCGTCGCTCGCTCCGCAGGCGAAGTCGCGGTAGGTGCCGGATTCGCCCGGCTTGATCACGGTAGGGGTACGTTGTCCGGGGGCGAACTCCGGCTGGCTGGGATTGATTGTTAGCAGCACCCCGGAAGTAGGGTCGTCGCCGGTGTCATCGAACTTGAGCCACCAGAGGCGATCCCCGTCGGGCGCCTTCGGCGCATTCTTTGCGGCGTCCAGGGAACCGCAGTTCGCCTTGCCGTCGGCGGAAAGCAGGCAGCCGACGCGGCCGGTGGCGTCCGTGACCACGGCATACTCCGGGCCGCCGCTGCCGTCGCTGTAAAGCGCGGTGATGCTCGGGGTGTCGGGGCCGAGTTTGGTGCCCGCGCCGGGGAAAGCGCCCGGCACCGGTGGGTTAGGTTTCGGGTCCGCCACCTGCTGGGGCTGCGCGCTCGCAGTGGGGGAGGGCTTCGGCTTGGGGGCTTGCGTAGCGGGTGCCGATTTTTCCTGGCCGATCCCGCTCAGGCCGCAGCCGCTAAGCAGCAATGCTAGGGAGGCCAAGCCGACGGCCGCTTTGTGTAGATTCCTCATGTCCTGCCTCCCCGTTGTAGACCCAGGTTTCCTAAATCCTAGCCCCCCTGCGAGCGGGGTCTTTGCGCCGCGCCCTGACGTTTGGGTGCAGTTAGCGCTGTTAATCCCTACCTCTGAACGTTTGGGTGCACTAACGGTTGTGAAAAGCCGGTTTAACCCGCAGTAAGTGCACCTGAGCGTAAGGAGTAGCCAAAACTGCACCCAAATGTAAGTGAGTGGGTCGGCCGGGCCTGAGCGGGGCGGCATAGCAAAAGGCCCCGCCCGGTTTCCCGGACGGGGCCTCATCTGCGGAGGATGGGGGATTTGAACCCCCGAGGGCTTGCACCCAACACGCGTTCCAGGCGTGCGCCATAGGCCGCTAGGCGAATCCTCCAGTACTCATAATGAGTAGTTACATAGTACCGGATGGTCAAGGGGTAAGGGAAATCGCTTCGGGGTAGGTCACAGTTGGCTCGCCTTTGTCTGCCCGGCCTGAGCCGCCCGTGGGCAGAGAAAGGCCCCGCCCCCGGTGCGTGCGGGGCGGGGCCTTAATCCGTTATCCGGGAGAACCTCAGTCGGTCTCTTCCGGGGTGCGCAGGAGGTGAACCACCGAGGCGGCGAGGCCGCCCCAGATGATCACGATCGAGCCCACGAGCATTGCGATAGCTGAAGCGCTCATCTTGGGTTCTCCTTACTTGCTAGGGGCAACGGTGCGGTGGGCAACGTCGCTGGTTAGTGCGGAGGTGTCCACGGTCGGATCGGACTCTGCCTGCTCGATGCGCTGGGCGTCGAGGATCGGGTCGAGGACCGGCGGGGGCAGCATGTCACCATCGGAGTCGAGGGTGTTTGCGTTCGAGCCCTTAGCCCAGGGCAGGGCCGACATCACCAGGGCGATCACGACGACCGCGATCACGAGTCCCCAGCCGAAGTTGTTCACGAAGCCGGACGGCATGCCGCCGTAGCCCTCCTTCAGAACCTTCTGGACCTCGTCGATCAGCATGTAGCCGAGCACCACGGGGACGATGCCGCCCACCAGGAGCTGCCAGCCGCGGCCAACCTTGACCGAGCTAACCGAGTTCAGGTGCAGGCGCAGGGTGGGCAGCGCGCCGATGGCGGCGGCCAGAACGATGCAGCAAACCAGTGCGCCCGCGACGATGCCGAAGCTGTTGATGAACTTGTCCACCACGTCCAGCAGGTTCAGGCCGGTGGTGGTCGGGAACAGCAGAACCGAGAGCAGGCCGGTGGGCACGCCCACGGCGAGCACGCTGCCAACGCGGCCGAGGCCCAGCTTGTCCTGCACGGCGGCGATGATTACCTCAAGCAGCGAAACCATCGAGGAGAACGCCGCGAACACCAGGGAGCCGAAGAACAGCACGCCCACCAGGACGCCCAGGGGGGCCTGGTTGATGATGGTCGGGAAGGCGATGAACGCCAGGCCGATGCCGGAGGAGGCGACGTCGGAAACTTCCTTGCCCGCAGCCTGCGCCATGAAGCCCAGGGCGGCGAACACGCCGATGCCGGCGAGGATCTCGAACGACGAGTTGGCGAAGCCAACCACGAGGCCGGAGCTGGTCAGGTCCGACTTCTTCTTCAGGTAGGAAGAGTAGGTGACCATGATGCCGAAGGCTACGGAGAGCGAGAAGAAGATCTGGCCGTAAGCCGCGATCCACACGCTGCCGTCGCTAAGCGCCGACCAGTTCGGGGTGAACAGGGCCTCCAGGCCCTTGGTCGCGCCGGGCAGGGTCAGCGAGTAAACCACCAGCACCAGGAACATGACCAGCAGCACGGGCATGAAGACCATGTTGGAGGCCGCGATGCCGCGCTGCACGCCGAGGGCGAGGATGCCGATCAGCAGTACCCAGATGAGCACCAGCGGGATCATGATGCCGCCGACGAAGTCGAAGCCGAGGTGGGCCTGATCGCCGGGGATGGACTGGGTGTACTGGCCGATGAAGAAGCCGGCCGGATCGTCTCCCCACGCCTGGGTGAAGGAGAAGAAGAAGTAGGAAACGGCCCAGGCGAGCACGACCGCGTAGTAAGCCGAAATGACGACGCAGACGAGGACGTTCCACCAGCCAATGGGTTCCGCTAGTCGGTGTAGGCGGCGGAAGGCCAGGGGAGCGGAGGCGCGGTAACGGTGCCCGATCGCGAAGTCCAGGAACAGCATGGGAATGCCGGCCGTAAGCAACGCAATGATGTAGGGAAGAATGAAGGCGCCGCCACCGTTTTCGAAAGCAACATACGGGAAACGCCAGATATTTCCGAGCCCGACGGCGGATCCGATCGCGGCCATTAGGAAGGCCGTGCGACCGGAAAACGCGCCGCGCGAGGCGCGAGAAACACTCTGGTTCTCGGCGGTCTGCGACATTGTGCACTCTTTTCGGTAGAAGAAAACTTGTGCTATTGAAGCAACTATCAGTATTCACACGGTTTGCGAGTTGGACAGACGTGTTTCACGATGTGAGACGCAATATGTCAGAAGGGTAACTTTTGCCCTCTCGCGTGCGCTTTCTCGATCTCAAAATACCGCTTTTGTGGCTGGCGTCACGGTAAATGTTGCGATCTTATTTCGGCGGGTTGTCAGCGCTCGCTCCGGCTTTGCTAGAGTGGGCAGCGGACTCCCCGTGCGGTGTCACCTCACTGAACTCCCCCAGGGCTTGACGGCAGCAAGGGCAGGTGGGCTCTGGCAGGTGTGCGGGGAGTTCGTTTACTTGCGTGCGTGTCTGCACACACGTCGTTCCCGGCGCTACCGTCAGGGTGGATGGCCCCCGCTCGTCGGCACCCTCCCGTAGTCTAGGTGTGTGGTTACCGCTCTCTATCGTCGCTATCGCCCCGAATCGTTTGCTGACGTCATCGGCCAGGCGCACGTCACCGAACCCCTCATGCGCGCGCTGCGCAACAACAGGGTCGGTCACGCCTACCTTTTCTCCGGGCCGCGCGGCTGCGGAAAGACGACCTCGGCACGCATTCTGGCGCGCTGTCTAAACTGCGCCGAGGGGCCGACGGACACCCCCTGCGGAACCTGCGATTCGTGCCGCGACCTGGCGCGGGGAGGTTCCGGGAGCCTGGATGTGGTGGAGATCGACGCCGCGAGCCACGGCGGCGTGGATGACGCGCGCGAGCTGCGCGAAAGGGCCACCTTCGCCCCGGCGCGGGACCGCTACAAAATCTTCATCATCGACGAAGCCCACATGGTGACCGCAGCCGGTTTCAACGCCCTGCTGAAACTGGTTGAGGAACCGCCGGAGCACGTCAAATTCGTCTTTGCGACCACGGAGCCGGAAAAGGTAATCGGCACGATCCGCTCCCGCACCCATCACTACCCCTTCCGCCTGGTGCCGCCGCAGACGTTGATTCCGTTCCTGGAAGGCATGTGCGAACAGGAGCAGGTGCGCGTGGAACGGGGCGTGCTGCCCCTGGTTGTGCGGGCCGGTGGTGGTTCCGTGCGCGACACGCTTTCCGTGCTCGACCAGTTAATCGCCGGTGCGGGCGAACGCGGCGTCGGCTACGCCATGGCAACCGCCCTGCTCGGCTTCACGGACACTGACCTGCTGGACCGTTTCGTGACCGGAATCGGGAGCGCGGACGGTGCCGAGGTCTACGGTGCGGTGGAGCGCGTGGTGGCTACCGGGCAGGAGCCTCGCCGTTTCGTGGAGGACGTGCTTGAGCGTCTGCGCGATCTCATCGTCTACGCGGCGGTTCCGGATCGCCCGGCGGATCTTTTGCCCGACGTTCCCGCCGATCAGCTTGAGCGCATGGGGGAGCAGGTAAAACTGTTTACCCCGGTGGAGCTTTCGCGGGCGGGCGACGTCGTAGATGCCTCGCTGACCTCGATGGTCGGCGCCACCTCTCCTCGGCTGCACCTGGAGCTGCTGTGCGCGCGCCTGCTGCTGCTTTCCTCGCCTGTGGGCGGGGAAAACTCCGAGTCCGCCGACGGGAAAACCGCGCGCAGCGGCATCGAACAGGTGCGTGCCATCACCAGGGCACAGGCGAAGCGCAACCGTGAGGACGCGGCGGCAGAAAAGCCCGTGCAGCCGGTGGCCCAGCCCGCCAAGCGCAGCGATGCCGTGGCTGCCACCGCCGTCGCCGAGAGTGCCGCCCCCGCGAGCGACGTGCAGGAACGGCCCGCGCAGAAAGTGGCCCAGGTTCAGAAAACACAGGCTCAGAAAGCGCAGGAAGAACCGGTAGCTGCTTCTCCTGCGGTAGCGGATTGGGAGCCCGCAGCACCGGCAGGAAAACAGGATGCCGCGCCCGCCCAGGGAATAGCGGAGCAGGCGGTGACGCCCGAACCTCCCGTTGCCGCACCCGCCCCGGCCTCACCCGTGCGCCAGGCCCCGCCAGCCGCGGGAATGGCCGAACTGGAATCGCACTGGTCGGCCATCATGGATGCCCTGCAGCTTATCCGGCGCGCCTGCCACGCGCTGGTGGCGCAGAACGCGCGCGTGCTTTCCTTCGACGGCCAAAAGCTCGTGCTCGGTTTCCGCAGCATCGGCCTGGTGAACGCGTTTATGCGCGGCAATAACGCACAGAACGTGGCCGACGCGGTAAAGAAGATCATGCGCCTGGATGTGCAGGTGTTTGCGCAGGTTGGAGAGCAGCCTGAACCTTTCCAGACTCAGTCCCAAACGCAGACTCAGCCTCAAACACAGTCCCAGGCGCCGGCGCGCCGCCCGCAGGCGGACAGCGTCAGCGAAGCTGAGAATGACGGGCAGCCCCCGGCGCGTGACGCCGCGCCAGCGTCGGCTGTCCCCGCAGCACGCATTAGTGCACCGGTGCAAAGCGCACCGTCCCCGGCGGCGGATGCGCCCGCGCCCCCTTTCGATGAGGAGCCGCCGCCGGAAGACGACGCCCCCTATCCGGACGACTACTACGCCGCGCCTCCCGTAGAGGAAAGCCCCTTGCAGCCGCAGGCTCGCCCTACGGCTGCGGAGCGGGCCGCCCGCAACGCAGCCGCGCTGCGCGGGTCCGCCCCGGCATCACAGGCTACGCAGGAAACAACGGGGCAACCGGCTCCGCAGCAAGGCGAAGCCGCACCGCAGCCTGCGGCAGTTGATTACGGCAGCGTGCAGATGCCGCCCTCGCCCGGCCCCGACGGTCTCCCGGACGGCCAGCCTCGCACCCACGGTGCGGGTGCCCTGCGCGCGGCGCTCACCGCTTATCGCGACGGCGGAAATCCGTTAACCGCCGCTGCCGACCACCTACGGAACCTGCCCGCCGCCGCTTCGCAGCCGGTTCCCGCTCAGGAGGTGTCGGTCCCCGCGCAGGCTGAACCGGCGGCGCCGAAACTTTCCGGCGCAGCCATGGCCCGGGAGGCGGCGCGCCGCTACGCGCAGGAACGGCAGGCCGCAACGGAAAACCTCGATCCCGGCTATAACGACGAGACCGGCGGCGCCTCCAGGGACGACGCCGACCTAGACGTGCAGTCCAGCGGCATAGCCGTGGTGGAGCAGGTGCTGGGCGGCAGTGTGATTGAGGTGCTGGACGAGAACGGGCAGGTGGTGCGGAACCGCTAAAGCGGCCCGCCCCTCTTCACCGAAACGCTACATAAGGACAAAACAGCGTGTACGAAGGCATAGTGCAGGATCTGATCGACGAACTGGGTAGGCTGCCCGGCGTCGGCCCCAAGGGTGCGCAAAGGATCGCTTTCCACGTGCTGGACGCCGATCCGCAGCGAATCCAGCGCCTCGCGGAGGTACTGGTGAACGTGAAGGAAACCGTGCGTTTCTGCGACGTCTGCGGGAACATCACCCAGTCCCAGAAGTGCCGCATCTGCCAGGACCCAAAGCGCAATGCGGAGATCATTTGCGTGGTCGAGGAATCCAAAGACATAGTCGCGATCGAACGCATCCGCGAGTTTCGCGGCCTCTACCACGTGCTGGGGGGCGCGATCGACCCGATCGGCGGTGTCGGCCCCAATGACCTGCGCATTCGGGAGCTGATGGCGCGGCTGGCGGGAGGCGAAACGCAGGAGGTGATCCTGGCGATGGACCCAAACATCGAGGGCGAAGCCACGGCCGCCTACCTTTCCCGATTGATCGCGCCGCTCGGCGTTAGCGTGACCCGGCTCGCCTCCGGCCTGCCCGTGGGCGGGGACCTGGACTACGCCGACGAGATCACGCTGGGCCGCGCCTTCACCGGCCGCCGCGCCATGTGAGCGGCCCGCGTTGGCGCGCAAAAACCAAGCCAGCACCGGACGTAAAGAAACCGCCCCGGCCGCGCCTTGTTTCGGCGCGGCCGGGGCGGCCTGTTTCCCTTACCCTTCCCCGCACACCGTTAGGCGATGCGGAAACCTTTCGGCAGGTGTTTCACCGGGGTGCGCAGCCTGCGCGTCGCGCCCCACAGGGAAAACATGGCGGCCAGGGTCCACAGCGCCGCGCCGTACTGCCATACCGGGGTTAGCTCATTAGGTTTGATGTCATTAATCGGGGACTGATAGCCGGTATCGAGTATCTCGACGTACTTCTGTCCCGGTACGCATTCGTTGCCGAAGTAGGAGGTTTGTTTGGTGGCTTCTTCATGCCCCAGGTAACGAACGCCGCCGCTGATCATGGACAGGATGTTGTAGGCCTCGGGGTTGAAGTGATCGATCCGCCGCCCCCCATCGCCGACAAGCTTGCTCTGATCGAAGCCCATTGAGCTGAAGTCCGAGATCACCACGTACGGGTTCGGAAACAGCAGCCAGCGGGTGTACCGGCTAGGCAGATGAGTTACCCGGTTAGTCGTCTGCTGACAGGTTGGGATTTCCGTGGAGTAGTCCCACTGGTAAACCTTCTCTTCGCTGTAGCTCACGAAGGCAACCGTGGCCAGGCCGGTGGCGATAGGACTGATGAAAGTGGTGGCCACGATCAGCAGGTAGGCCAGCACAACGGAGCCGAGGGCACGCTTAGTCCAGGCCGACAGCCCGACGCCGATCGCGGTGATGCAGAGCATCAGGAAGCTGGTGGAGATCACCATCAGCGCAACCGAGAGCGGGTACACCTGTTCCGAAAGCGTGGCGTAGAAAACAAACGGCAGCGCCAGGCCGAAGAAAACCATGCCTGTGGTCCAGCCAGCCAGGGTCTTGCCGACCACGATCTCGAACGGTGAAACCAGGGTGGCCTGCAGGGTCGCCAGGGTGCCCGCGTTACGGTCGCCGTTGATGGTGGCCGACGTCTGAGCCGGAATCACCACCAGCATCATGAAGATGACCAGCATCGTGATCGCGGAATAAAGCACTTCGAAGTTGCCCGGATCCGGGTTGCCGGAGCCGGTGCCGATGGCTGCCGTGAGTAGCGCCGTCATCAGGAACAGGAACAGCACCCAAATACCGAGGCCGATCAGCCAGCCGCGCGAGCGAACGCGCTGCCTCAGTTCCAGCGTGATGATCGTCAGTAGCGGACGTGCGCGTAGTTTCCACATCAGAGGGCACCTTTCTCACGATCTGCGGAGTCCTTCAGGAACGCAGATTCGAGCCTGCCGTGGGCGGGACCGCTGCCCACCAGCTGTACGTCTTTTTCTGCCAGGCGCTGCAACAGCAGGGCCGCGTGGCGCATGTCCCGCACGGTCACGTAGGCCTCGGCCTCTCCCGTGATGGAATCCGCGATGGGAACGAACTTCTCCGGCTCCGCGCCCAGCGAGCTGAGCGCCTCGCGCAGCATCCCCTCGTGCAGGCCGCTAAAACGCCACAGGGTGCTGGATTCGGCAAGCTCGCGCACCTGACGCTGGGCGACGCAGGTGCCGCGCTCCATCATCACCACCGCGTCGGCCATTTCTTCCAGTTCCGACAGAATGTGGCTGGAGATCAGGACGCTGCCGCCCTGCTCCGCGAACTGGCGCACCAGGCGGCGCAGGTTGCGGCGTGAGGCCGGGTCGAGGCCGCTGGCCGGTTCGTCCAGCACCAGTACCTCCGGTTCGTGGATTAGCGCCCGGGCCAGGCCGAGCCGCTGCTTCTGACCGCGCGAAAGCACGTGCGCGGATTCGTCGGCCAGGGAGGAAAGATCGAGCAGTTCCAGCAGCATCTCCGCGCGCTGTCGGCAATCATCGCGATCCAGGAAATAGGTGGCGCCGACGGTGGTCAGCACCTCCCGCACCGTCAGGTTGTCCCAGGTGCCGAACTGATCGGGCATCCAGCCGATCCGGCGGCGCACCTCCTCGGACTGCGTGAGCGGGTCGTAACCGCAGACGCGAATGTTGCCCTGGTTCGGGGCCAGTAGCGCAGTCAGCATCAGCATCAAAGTAGATTTACCGCAGCCGTTCGGCCCGACGAGCGCGGTGACGCGCCCCTGTTCTGCTGTGAACGTGAGGTCTTTGACCGCCTCTAGCTTCCCGAAGCGCCGGGTCACTCCCGACACCTCTATGGCGGGGGGTATTGCTGCTGGCATTTGTGCTCCTTGGGAAAACATTGGCGTGTGTTGCCGCGCCGGTTGCGTTCATTCTTACACCGGGTTGTTGCTAGTTTGAGGGGGTGAACAAAGAATCATCCCCAGGTATGAGTGGCGTATACGGCCACGGGTTTGCGCGGGTAGCGGCGGTTACGCTGCCGGTAGCACTGGCCGACCCCGCAACTAACGCCCAGCGTCATTTGGAGCAGGCGCGGCTGCTGCACGAACAGGCCGTGAGCCTCGCCGTTTTTTGCGAACTGGGGATCTCCGGCTATTCCCTGGACGATCTTTTTCTGCAGGCGCCGCTGCTCGACGCGGTGGAGGAAGCGCTACTCACCGTGGCCGACGGCAGCCGCGGCCTCAGCCCCCTCCTGCTGGTTGGCGCGCCCCTGCGCTGGCGCAACCGCATCTACAACTGTGCGGTAGCGATCCGGGATGGGCAGATTCTCGCGGCCGTCCCGAAAGCGAGCCTGCCGAACTACCGCGAGTTCTACGAACGCCGCCACTTCGCGCCGGGGGACGACATCGCCGGCGAAACGCTGCGCATCGCAGGCCGCGAGGTGCCGTTCGGCGTGCGCCAGCTCTTTACCGCGACCGACCTGCCGGGCTTCACCGTGCACGTAGAGGTTTGCGAGGACATGTGGGTGCCGGTGCCGCCGAGCGCGCGCGCCGCGCTCGCCGGGGCCACCATCCTGACCAACCTGTCGGGCAGCCCCATCACCGTCGGTAAGGCCCGTGACAGGAAGCTGCTCGCCGCGTCGGCCTCCTCCCGCTGCGCCGCCGCCTACGTTTTTGCCGCCGCCGGGGAGGGCGAATCCAGCACCGACGTCACCTGGGACGGCCAGACATTCATCTACGAGGCAGGCGATCTGCTCGCCGAAACGGAGCGTTTCCCGCAGGGCGCGCGTGCCGCGATCGCCGACGTGGACCTCGACCGGCTCACCGGGGAGCGCTATCGGCAGGGCAGCTTCGACGATAACCGGCGGGCACACCCGGACGGCGACTACCTGGTGCACGAGTTCACCTTCGGGGCCGCGGCGCAGCCCGACGCGGGCGAACTGCGCCGCGAGGTGGACCGTTTCCCGTTCGTGCCGAACGACACCGACAAGCTGGCGCTGGACTGCTACGAGGCCTACAACATTCAGGTGTCTGCCCTGGTGCAGCGGCTGCGTTCCATCGGCGGAGACAAGCCGGGCGGCATCCGCCCCGTGATCGGGGTTTCCGGCGGCCTGGACTCCACGCAGGCGCTGATCGTGTGCGCCCGCGCGATGGATCTGCTGGGGCGCTCCCGCAGCGACATCCTGGCCATCACCATGCCGGGCTTCGCCACCAGCAAAGAGACCCGTTCCAATGCGGAGGAGCTCTCCACCCGCCTCGGCTGCACGTTCGAGGAGCTAGACATTCGCCCCGCCGCCACCAGCATGCTGAAAGCGATGGGGCATCCGGCGGGCGATGGCGAGCCCGTCTACGACGTCACGTTCGAGAACGTGCAGGCGGGCCTGCGCTACGACTACCTGTTTAGGATCGCAAACCAGCGGCGCGGCATAGTTGTCGGCACCGGCGACCTTTCGGAACTGGCGCTCGGCTGGTGCACCTACGGGGTGGGGGACCACATGTCCCATTACACGGTGAACAGTGGCGTCCCCAAGACCCTGATGCAGCACCTGATCCGCTGGGTGGTCAATTCGCAGCAGTTCGATGCCGACACCTCGCGGGTGCTCACCGCGATCCTGGAAACCGAGATCAGCCCCGAACTGATTCCGGTGGCCGACGGCGCGAAGCCGCAGTCCACGGAGGACTCCATCGGCCCCTACGCGCTGCACGACTTCACCCTCTATCACCTGCTGCGGCGCGGTTACGGCCCCGGCAAGATCGCTTACCTGGCGCGTCGGGCCTGGGGCGACGCCGCGCAGGGAGACTGGCCGACCGGCTACCCGGAGGCAGACCGCACCGCTTATACGGCGGGGGAGATCCGGCACTGGCTGGAGGTGTTCATCCGCCGCTTCTTCGGTAACCAGTTCAAGCGCTCCGCCATTCCGAACGGGCCGAAGGTCATGGCGGGCGGATCGCTTTCGCCGCGCGGCGACTGGCGGATGCCCTCCGATGCCACCGCGCGTGCCTGGCTGGACGTGCTCGAGAGGGATGTACCCCGCGACTAGGTGGGGTGGCGCACTACCCGCCCGCCAACTCGCCTCCCCGGCTAGGGGCGCGGGAAGGCGGGCGCGTAGAATGGCGGCGTCGCAGCTACAGGCAGCAGAAAAGAATTGCGGGTAAACGTATGAGCCTTGTCGTACAAAAGTACGGCGGATCCTCCGTCTCGGACGCCGCCAGCGTGTGCCGCGTGGCCGAGCGAGTCGCCACCTACGCGCGCGCCGGACACAGCGTCGTCGTGGTCGTCTCCGCCATGGGCGATACGACCGACGATCTGCTGGACCTGGCTCACGAGGTCTGCGAGAAGCCGCCCGCCCGCGAACTCGACATGCTGCTCACCGCGGGTGAACGCATCTCGATGGCCGTGCTCTCGATGGCACTCAACAACCTGGGCGTGAAAGCGCAGTCTTTCACCGGCTCCCAGGCAGGCGTGATCACCGACGAGATCCACGGCAAGGCCCACATCCTAGACGTGACCCCGATCCGGCTGCGTTCCTCGCTGGATGCCGGGAACGTCGCCATCGTCGCCGGGTTCCAGGGCGTCTCCTGCACCACCAAGAACATCACCACCCTGGGCAGGGGCGGTTCCGACACGACCGCGGTGGCGCTTGCCGCGGCGCTGGACGCTGATGTCTGCGAGATCTACACGGACGTGGACGGCGTTTTCACCGCCGATCCGCGCATCGCCCCGGCCGCTAGGCGCATCCCGAAGATTTCTTCCGAGGAAATGCTGGAGATGGCGGCCTGCGGCGCGAAGGTGCTCATGCTGCGCTGCGTCGAATACGCCCGCCGCTACGGCGTCCCCCTGCACGTTCGTTCGACTTTCTCCGGCAAGGTCGGCACCATCATCGCGGAGGAACCGCACGGGCTGTTCCCGATCGATCCACACCGCATGAGCGACGAGCTAGATACCCTGCCCGGACAACCCACCGCCACTGACGAGGAGACCAGCGTGGAACAGCCGATTATTTCCGGCGTTGCCCATGACCGCAGCGAAGGCAAAATTACCGTGGTGGAGGTGCCCGATACGCCGGGCAAGGCCGCCGCGATCTTTGAAACGGTAGCGGGCACCGGCGCGAACATCGACATGATCGTGCAGAACGTTTCCACCGTGGATAACACGACGGCGATCTCCTTCACCCTGCCCGAGGCCGACGCCCCGGCGGCGCTCGCCGCGCTGCGGGCGGCGCAGGAAACCATCGGGTTCCAGGAAGTGCGCTACACCGACCAGGTGGGCAAGGTTTCGCTGATCGGCGCGGGCATGAAGTCCTCGCCCGGCGTTTCCGCCGATCTTTTCCACGCGCTCGGTCAGGCCGGGATCAACATTCACATGATCTCCACCTCCGAAATCCGCATCTCCGTGGTCACCGACCAGGAACTGCTGGAAGAGGCCGTACGGGTCATCCACACCGCTTTCGGCCTGGACTCCACCGGCGGCGAGGCCGTGGTCTACGCGGGAACGGGGCGCTAAAAATGAGCATGGCTAAGCCCGTCATCGGCGTCGTCGGCGCCACCGGACAGGTGGGGCGCGTCATGCTGCGCCTGCTGGTGGAGCGCGGCATTGAGTTTTCCGACCTGCGCCTTTTCGCCTCCGCGCGCTCCGCGGGCAGCACGCTCAAGGTGGGGGAGCGGGAATACACGGTGGAGGACGCCGACACCGCAGATCTGACTAGCAGGCCGGTAGACATCGCTATCTTCTCCGCCGGTGGCGATACCTCGCGCAGGCTCGCCCCCCGTTTCGCGGCTGCGGGCGCGGTGGTGGTCGATAATTCGTCGGCCTGGCGCCGTGACCCGGATGTGCCGCTGGTGGTTTCCGAGGTGAACGGCGCGGACGCCCTTGCCCCCGCCAAGGGCATCATCGCGAACCCGAACTGCACCACGATGGCGGCCATGCCGGTGCTGAAGGTACTGCACGACGAGGCCGGGCTGAACCGCCTCACCGTTTCCTCCTACCAGGCCGTTTCCGGTTCTGGCGTGGGCGGCGTGCGAGAGCTCGCCAGCCAGGTGCGCGCGGTCGCGGACGACATGGAGCAGCTGGCGCTCGACGGTAGCGCGGTGGAGTTCCCGTCCCCCGAAAAATACGTAAAGACCATCGCGTTTAACGCCCTGCCGATGGCGGGCAGCATCGTCGCTGACGGCTCGGAAGAAACGGACGAGGAACAGAAGCTGCGCCACGAATCGCGCCGCATCCTGCACCTGCCCGAGCTACGCGTTTCCGGCACCTGCGTGCGCGTGCCGGTGTTTTCCGGTCATGCCCTCAGCATTCACGCAGAGTTTGACCGTGAGATCACCCCGGAACGAGCGCGGGAACTGCTGGCGAAAGCTCCCGGCGTACGCCTGATGGACGTCCCCACCCCGCTCGATGGCGCGGGCCGGGACGAGGTCCTCGTCGGCCGTATTCGCCAGGACCAGGCGGCGGAAGGCAAACGCGGACTGGTGCTTTTCGTGGTGGGCGATAACCTGCGTAAGGGTGCGGCATTGAATGCCGTGCAGATCGCTGAGCTACTGATAGCGGGTTAGTTTTTCCGATTTCGCTTTTGTGCCCCCGGAATACGGTTATTTCCGGGGGCGCTTTGCGCGATAGTGCTCACTGATACGCGCCAGGTATGCCGAGGGGCACAAATATGTCCGATACTGGGTGTATGAAGGGCATTATTTTGGCCGGGGGAACCGGTTCGCGTCTGCACCCGCTAACTATCGGCGTCTCTAAGCAGCTCATGCCGGTATATGACAAACCCATGATCTACTACCCGCTATCGACGCTGATGCTGGCAGGGATCAGGGACATTCTGATTATCACCACCCCGACCGATTCCGAGGCGTTCCAGCGCGTGCTGGGTGACGGCTCGCAGTTCGGCGTTTCCCTTTCCTACACTACCCAGCCCAGCCCCGACGGCCTGGCGCAGGCATTCGTACTCGGTGAGGAACACATCGGGGATGACAAGGTGACGCTCGTACTGGGCGATAACCTGTTCTATGGGCAGGGAATGGGCTCTCAGTTGCGCCGTTACGCAGACGTAGACGGCGCCGCGGTGTTTGGTTACTGGGTTTCGGATCCGTCGGCCTATGGCGTGGTGGAAATGAATGATGCGGGAATGGCTGTTTCCCTAGAGGAAAAGCCGGAAAAGCCGCGCAGTAACTACGCCGTACCCGGCCTGTATTTCTATGACAACAAGGTCGTGCAATACGCGAAGGAACTTAAGCCCTCCCCGCGCGGCGAACTGGAAATTACCGACCTAAACCGCCGTTACCTGGAAGAGGGCAATCTGCACGTTGAGGTATTAACGCGCGGCACCGCCTGGCTCGATACCGGCACCTTCGATTCGCTGGCCGAGGCGAGCGACTTTATCCGCACCGTGCAGAAGCGTCAGGGCCTCAGCATCGGTTCGCCGGAGGAAATCGCCTGGCGCATGGGATACCTCAGCGATGACGAACTACGCGAGCGCGCCGAGCCCCTGGTTAAGAGCGGCTACGGCGAATACCTGCTCAACCTGCTGATCCGCACCGACGAAGCCTAATAAGGAGCCTCATTTGTCTACCCTGCTTGTTACCGGCGGTGCCGGTTTCATCGGTTCTAACTTCGTGCACTACGTCGTAGCAAACACCGACTACGACGTGATCGTGCTCGACAAGCTCACCTACGCGGGCAACCGGGCCTCCCTGGATGGCCTGCCCGAGTCGCGCGTGCGCCTGGTGGAGGGCGATATCGCCGACGCGGCGCTGGTCGATTCCCTCATGCCCGAGGTCGATGCGATCGTGCATTACGCGGCGGAAAGCCACAACGATAATTCGCTGAACGATCCCTCGCCGTTCGTCACCACCAACGTGATCGGCACCTTCACCCTGCTGGAGGCGGCCCGCCGTCACGGTAAGCGCATCCACCACATCTCCACGGATGAGGTCTACGGCGATCTGGAACTGGACGATCCGAACCGCTTCACCGAGCACACCCCCTACAACCCCTCCAGCCCCTATTCCTCCACCAAGGCCGGTAGCGACCTGCTGGTGCGGGCCTGGGTGCGCAGCTTCGGGGTGGAGGCAACGATCTCTAACTGCTCCAACAACTACGGTCCCCGCCAGCACGTAGAGAAGTTCATTCCCCGTCAGATCACCAACCTGATCGACGGCGTGCACCCGAAGCTGTACGGCGCGGGCCTGAACGTGCGCGACTGGATCCACGCCGACGATCACTCGTCGGCCGTGCTGACCATCCTGGAGAAGGGCCGTATCGGTGAGACCTACCTGATCGGCGCCGACGGCGAAAAGAACAACAAAGAGGTAGTCGAACTGATTCTGACCCTGATGGGTGAGGCTCCCGACTCCTACGAACACGTCAACGATCGCCCCGGCCACGACCTGCGCTACGCGATTGACTCCACCAAGCTGCGCGAGGAGCTCGGTTGGGCACCCCGCTTCTCCGATTTCGAGTCGGGGCTCAAGGACACCATCGCCTGGTACCGCGAGAACGAGGCCTGGTGGCGGCCGCAGAAAGCCGAGACCGAGGCCAAGTACGCCAGGAGCGGCCAGTGAGCGACGCGAAGCAGCTCAGCGTCCGCGAGACTCCGATACCCGGTCTGCTGGTCATCGACCTGCCGGTGCACGGAGATAACCGGGGCTGGTTCAAGGAAAACTGGCAGCGCGAAAAGATGCTCGCGCTGGGGCTGCCCGATTTCGGTCCGGTGCAGAACAACATTTCGTTCAACCAGGCCGTCGGCGTAACTCGTGGCATCCACGCGGAACCGTGGGATAAGTACATCTCGGTAGCGACCGGCCGCGTTTTCGGGGCCTGGGTTGATCTGCGCGAGGGCGATACTTTCGGCACCGTTTTCACCTGTGAGATCGATCCGTCGGTGGCGGTCTTCGTGCCGAGCGGAGTCGGTAACTCGTTCCAGACCCTCGAGGCACCCACCGCCTACACCTACCTGGTCAACGACCACTGGTCGGTGGACGCCCAGGCGAAGTACACCTTCCTGAACCTGGCCGATGAAACTGTTGCCATCGACTGGCCGATTCCGCTGGCGGAGGCCGAGCTTTCCGACAAGGACCGCCAGCACCCGCGCCTGGCCGACGTCACCCCGATGCGCGGCAAGCGCACCCTGGTGGTCGGCGCGGGAGGCCAGCTTGGCCGGGCGCTGCAGCAGCTCTGGGCGGAACGCGACGACGTCGATTTCGTGGATCGCGATTCCCTGGACATCGGCAACGCCGAGACGCGCGGCGCTTTCGATTTCTCCCCCTACGACACCATCGTGAATGCCGCCGCCTACACCGCGGTCGATCTGGCGGAAACCCCGGAGGGACGCCGCGACGCGTGGGCCGTGAACGTGGACGGCGTCGGCTTCCTGACCGCCGCCGCACGGGAGCACAACGCGCGCCTCGTGCATGTCTCTAGCGACTACGTTTTCGACGGCACCGCCGAGGAACACGGCGAGGACGAGCCGTTCAGCCCCCTCGGCGTGTACGGGCAGACCAAGGCGGCGGGCGATGCGGTGGCCGGCGGCTACCGCCGCTGCTACCTGGTTCGCACCTCCTGGGTTGTAGGCGACGGCAAGAACTTCGTGCGCACCATGGCCTCCCTGGCCGAGCGGGGCATCGCGCCGTCCGTGGTCTCCGATCAGCGAGGACGCCTCACGTTCACGCGCGATCTGGCGGCGGGCATCGATCACCTGCTCACTTCCGGCGCGGAATACGGCACCTACAACCTTTCCTGCGCGGGAGAGGTAGTGAGCTGGGCCGACATCGCCGCCGACGTTTACGAGCTGACCGGGCACGAGCGCGCAAGCGTCACCCCGGTTACCACCGAGGCGTACTACGCGGGCAACGACGGGCCGATTTCCCCCCGCCCGCTCAACTCCGCGCTCGACCTGGCCAAGATCCGCGCTACCGGCTTTGAGCCGCGCGACGGCGCCGAGGCGCTGCGCGAATACGTGGCCGCGCTTTAACGCTAAAGCGGTAGAGAACAGGCAATGGCCCCGGCGGTGCGTATGCACCTCCGGGGCCTGCTCATTGCTAGCGCTGCGGCTTGACTTTGCGGTTTTTGCGCCGGGGCGTGGTTACGTTTGGGTGCACTTTGTGTGGGTTAAACCGGCTTTTCACAGCGGTTAGTGCACCCAAATGTTAAGGGGTGGGAATTAACAGCGCTAACTGCACCCAAACGTAACCGGGAAACAATAGACACCGGGCCTGACGTCAAGGCGCGGAGGAAGTCTGGGCCGGGTGGTGAGAGTGGGCATCACCCGGCCGCAGGGGCGCCCGGCTAGCTGAGATCAACCCGCGCTAAGCGGTGAACTTGCCAAGCGCCCGCCTGAAACCCGAAAGTCCAGCTAGGCATGGAGCGGGAAGAAGGCGGGCTGTGCCGTGCCTAGCGCTGCGGCTTGCCCTGCGAGCGGATGTCGCCCAGGATCGGGTTCGGCTGGTGCGAGGAACGGGTACCGCCGTAAAGCGAGAGCAGGTTGCTCATCACGGCCTTGCGGTTGCGGTGGCCCAGCATCGCTTTCACGTGCACCAGAATCCAGGTCAACCAGCCAACCGACCCGGAAAGGGTAGGCAGGCCCGGCATTTCGGCTAGCGCCGCCCGGCGACCGATGGTGGCCATGATGCCCAGGTTCTTGTAGGTGAAGGGCAGGGCGGGTTCGCCGCGCAGCTCGCGGGCGATATTTTCACCGACGCACGCCCCCTGTTGCAGCGCGGGCTGAGCCAGCTGCGGTAGCGGCTCGGGGGTGAGGGCGATATCCCCGGCGGCATAGGTGTTCTTGAGGCCCTTGACCCTCAGGTATTCGTCGGTCTCTACCCGGCCGCCCTTGCCCTGGGGCAGGCCCCAGTTGGCCACCGCCTCGTCAACCCCGACGCCGGCCGCCCAGATGGTGATATCGGAGGGTACGCTGCTGCCGTCGGCCAGCTTGATGGAACGCTCTCCGACCTCCTCCACTCCCAGGCCCAGCCGCAGGGTGACACCGCGCTTTTCCAGCTCTTTCGCGGCGTAGCGGCGGGAACCGGCGCGGTAGGGCTTGAGTAGTTCCTTGCCGCGCTGCAGCAGCGTTATCTCTAGCGTGCCGGGATCAATCTCCGGGTAGAGGATGTCCAGTTCCTGGGCGCGGAAGTCGGCTAGCGCGCCCGCGATCTCCACCCCGGTTGGTCCGCCGCCGACGATAGAGACGCGCAGCCTGCGGCCGTCGCTGCGCCGGGCGGCGCGCTCCAGCTCCTGGAAGATGCGGTCCCTGATCGCCACGGCCTGCACGCGGGTGTACATCGGCATGGCGTTTTCCGCCGCTCCGGGGGTACCGAAAAAGTTCGTGGTGGCGCCGCTGGCGATCACCAGGTGGTCGTAGGGCATGTGGGCGCCGTCGGCCATCAGGACCTCCCGCGCCTCATGGTCGATTCCGACCACGTTGCCCTGCCAAAACCGCAGGTTCGGGGAGCGTAGCGAGAAGCTGCGCAGGCTCATGGTGACGTCTCCGGGGTTTAGCCCCGCGGTTGCCACCTGGAACAGGAGAGGCTGAAAAGTCTTGTAAACGTTCCTGTCTACCAGGGTCACCTGCACGCGTTCCTTACGCAGGGCGCGTACCGTGCCGACTCCCGCGAAGCCGCCGCCCAGCACCACCACATGCGGCCAGGCGCCGGCTTTGCCGGGGGCTTTGGGGCGCGGGGAAAAGCTCTTAAACAGGTCTTTTATAAACATGGCTACGTTTCACCTAGGGAGAAGTCTTCCGGCTAACCCTATATCCCCATTTATGCCGTGGGCTATTCGCAGCGCGCCGTGCCTTACGGCGTCGGTGGGTAAAAGTAGGCTTGCACCATGCTGATCTTGCACACCTCCGACTGGCATCTGGGACGCACCCTGCACGGGGTTGATCTCAGCGAATACCAACGCGCATTTCAGAAATTTTTGCTGGATCTGGTGCGGGAACGCAAGGTGGATGCGGTGGTCATTCCGGGGGACGTGTATGACCGTGCTGTGCCGCCCCTGGACGCGGTGCGGCTGCTGAACGAGACGCTGGCGGCGCTCGCCAAGGAAACCACGGTGATCTTGACCCCCGGGAACCACGATTCGGCCACCCGGTTGGGATTCGGCCGGGAGCTAATGCGTTCCGGTATCCATTTGCTGACAGACACGGCGGGGATCGCGCACCCGGTGGAAATGGCCGACGAACACGGCCCCGTGCTGTTCTTCGGCCTGCCCTACCTGGAACCGGACATGGCGCGCTACGAGCTGGCCGGGGAGGACGGCGAACTGCTGGCCCGCAGCCACGAGGCGGTAACTCGCGCGGCCATGGCACGGGTGCGGGGCAGGCTGGAAGAGTATTCGCTGACCCACGGGATACAGTCGCGCGCGGTGGTGTTGGCGCACACCTTCGTAACCGGCGGTAGCGGCTGCGATTCGGAACGCGATCTGCGCGTAGGCGGCGTAGATAGCGTGGGTGCGGCCGCGTTCCACGGGGTGGATTACGTGGCGCTTGGCCACCTGCACGGTCAGCAGTGCGTGCCCGCGCAGGACGGCCCCGGCAAGAACCCGCTGCTCTACTATTCCGGTTCTCCGCTGGCCTATTCCTTCTCCGAAAAGAACCACCGCAAGGGTGTTTTGTTGGTGGAACTGGGCGCTCCCGGGGCCGACGGCACGCGGGCGCAGATAGAGGTGGAGAAGGTGGCGGCTCCCGTGCCCCGCAGGTTGAGCGAGGTGCGCGGCAGCCTGGAGGAAATCCTGGCGCTTGCGGAAACGTACGGTGACGATTGGCTGCACGCGGTGGTGACCGATCCGCAGCGGCCCGCGCAGATGCAGGAGCGGCTGCGCGCGGCCTTCCCGCACCTGCTGCTGCTGGAGTACCGCCCGCAGGGCGGGGAGCACCGGCACGGCGTGAAGCGGGTCAGTTCCGCCAGGGATCCGCGCGAGGTGATGGACGAGTTCTATCGCTACTTCCTGGGGGCCGACCCCGACGAAAAGGCGCGCGAGGTGCTGGCGGCGGCCTACGAACGGGCGCGGGGAGAGGAACGCAGCGCATGAGGCTACACCGGCTCAAATTGTGCGGCATCGGGCCGTTCCGGGAAGAGTTCGAGATCGACTTCTCCCGCCTGGGAGCGTCGGGACTGTTCCTGCTGGAGGGGCCGACCGGCTCGGGCAAATCCACGGTGCTGGATGCGATCGTGTTTGCTCTCTACGGGGACGTAGCGGGGGAGGCCCGTGGCAAGGGACGGATACGTTCGCAGTATTCGCGCCCTAGCGAACCCAGCTCGGTTGATCTGGTGTTCGAGACGGGCAGCGGTATCTACCGGGTATGGCGCAGCCCGGAGTACCAGCGCCCCAAGCAGCGCGGCGAGGGCTTCACCAAGGAACAGGCGAAGGCCAAGCTCTGGCGTATCACCAGCCCGGACGCAATCGCCGCGGTGATGGCCGACGATCCGCAGGCGCTCGGCGGAATCGAACCCGTGGCCACCCGGATAGACGAGGTGGGGCGGGAGATCACCGCCGCCGTCGGCCTGAACCGGGAACAGTTCAGCCAGACCGTGGTGCTGCCGCAGGGTGAGTTCGCGCGCTTCCTGCGAGCCAAAACGGACGAACGCCGCGCCGTGCTACAGAAAATCTTTGCCACGGAGATCTACGAGCGGATCGAGGATCAGCTCGCGCAGGAACGCAGGGGAGTGGAGCGCGAACGCGAAGCGGCGCTCACGAAACTGCGCGCGGCCCTGGGCAGCCTGTGCGATGCGGCGCGCCTGGACGAAGAAAAAACGGCGGCGCTGGATGAAAGCCTGGGCAGCGACGAGGCGACGCGGGAACTGTGCGCGCAGGTACTGACCGACCTCACCGAAAAACGCGACACCGCCGCCGAGCAGCTTCAGGCCGCCGATGAGCGCCGCGCGACCAGCGAAAAAGCCCGTGACGCCGCCAGGCAGGCCAGCGCTCTGGCGCAGCAGAAAGCGCAGCTGGATGGTCTGGAAAAGCGCCTCGCCGAAGGGCGAGAGGAAAATGCGCGGCTACGGGAACTGCTGGCCACGGACGAACGCGCCAACGCTGCCGCCCCGGCCCTGCGGGAAGAAACGCAGGCGGGGGAAGCACTGCGCGGGGCACAAGAAGACCTGCGCACGGCCTGGGAGCGGGCCGAGCGGGACGACGAAGCGCCGACGCACGCCGATGACGCTTTGGCTACCCGGCTGGAAAGCGAAGCCGACGCCGCGTCGCGCGCGGCCGGTGCGCTGGATGCTGCCTTGCGGCTTGAAGCGGGGCTGGATGAGCGCGAAAAAGCCATCGCAGCGGAGGAAACTCGGCTAGAAGAACAGCGGGAATCCCTGGAAAAGGACGCGGCCACGCTGAGGCAGCGGCCCGAGGAAGAAGAGAGCCTGCGAGGGCGACTCGTCGTGCAGGAAAACCTGGCGCGCGGCGAAAACGAGGCGCGCGAACGGCTGGCCGCCGCGGAACTGGTAAAAACGGCTGCGGAAGAGGCTCGGCGACTTGCCAAACAGGTGCAGAAGGCGGAGTCGGCCCTGGAAGAACTGGCTAAAAAGGCCACCGCGGCGGTGACGGAAGAAGCCCGGCTGCGCCGGGCCCGGATCGCGGCGGTGGCGTTTGACCTGGCGGAAAACCTGAACTACGGGGAACCCTGTCCGGTGTGCGGCAGCGCCGAGCACCCGCAGCCCGCGCAAAGCGACGGTCCCAAACCGAGCGACGCAGACGTGGCAGAGGCCGAGGAAGCGCGCGCCACCGCGGAAACGGACTTCAATAACGCCCGTACGGCCCTGGCCGGGGACGCGGAACGGCTGCGCGGCCTGCGGGAAAAGAGCCAGCAGCTGACCCCGCAGCAGGCGGCCGCGGAGGTGGCGGAAAGAAAAACCCGGCTCGCCCAGGCGAAGAAAGCGGCCGAGGAGAAACTGGGTCTAGAGAAAACGCTGGCCGAGTACGCCGAAGAAACCCTGCGCCTGGATAGGGCGCTGCAGGAGGGGCGCGTAAAACTGGCTGCCGCTAAGAGCGCGCTCGCAGAAAAGAAGACCGCCCTGGCGGCAGACCAGAAGACCTGCGCGGAGGGCAAAGCGGAATACGCCAGCGTAAAAGCGCGGGTGGATACCCTGCGCGTGCAGGAAAACCACTGCCGGGAACTGTCGGGCCTAGTGCGAGGGCTGGACGGCGCAGAAAAGCAGCTTGCGCGGCGGCGGGAAACGCTGGCCGCCACGCTCGCAGAAAACGGTTTCGTAAACGCGCAGGCGGCGCGGCAGGCGCAGCTGTCGGCGCAGCAGCGAGACACCTACCGGGAAAAGGTTGCGTGCTACGATTCCGACGCGCAGCGTCTCGCCGTCGGCCTGGAAGCGCCGGGCGTGGCGGAGGCCGACGGCAGCGCGGAGAGCCTGCGGCGCCTCGGTGAAGTTCTCGCCGAGAAAAGCGCGGCGTTGGAGGAAGCGAACGCTTTCGCGGGGGCTGCCCGTTCCGCCGCCGCGCTGGCACAAGACACCCTGGCGCGCGCGGAAACGGCGCGGCAACGCCTGGAGGACGCCCTGCGGGAGGGCGCTGCGGTGCGTGAACGCGCAGACCTGATCTACCGGGTGGCGCAGCTTGCCACCGGCAACGACAAAACGGCGGGCGCGGTACGGCTCTCCACGTTCGTGCTCATGCGTCGCTTCGACGATGTACTCGGCGCGGCCAACAGCCACCTCAGCAAGATGTCGCGGGGGCAGTTCGAGATCGCGCGAAGCGCGGGCGGCAGCCGGGGCAAGACCGGCCTCGACGTAGAAGTGATCGATGCCCTGACGGGCCGCGCCCGCCCTGCCGATACCCTCTCCGGTGGCGAAACGTTCTACGTCTCGCTCTCCCTCGCGCTCGGCCTGGCCGACGTGGTGACCGCAGAAGCGGGCGGGATCGAACTGGGCACCCTGTTTATCGACGAGGGTTTCGGCTCGCTCGACGGCGAACGGCTAGACACCGTGATGGCGGATCTGCTGAGCCTGAGCAGCCACGGCCGCACCGTCGGCCTGGTCAGTCACGTCGAGGAACTCAAGCGCAGCATTCCCGACCGGATCCGGGTCCGCCGGGGCAGAGACGGCGCCTCCACCCTCGAAGTTGTTGCTTGAAACACGGTTACTAGCCCGTCATAGCCGCAAAGTAAATATGTTTTAGCCCTTACTCGCTAACCGTGGCCTAGCCAGGGCGTGCGTGGCAGCATGAATTACGCACCGCAAAGAAAGGGCCGGGAATGGGACCAGTACAGGCCGAAACCCTAGTTGGGATTGGCACGCTGCTCGTACTGGTGCTCGGCACGCTGGGGATTATTTTCCCGGTGCTGCCCGGCTCCCTGCTCGTGTTGGCGGGCCTCGGAATCTGGGCGTTTTTCATCCCCGGTTGGCACGGCTGGCTGCCCCTAGCGGTGGCCGGCCCGCTGGTCGTGGCGGGGGCGCTCGCAAGTTTCCTGCTCGCGGGGAAAACCGTGCGGGAAAGGCAGGTGCCGCAGCGTTCCCTGCTGATAGCGGTGGTCGGAGCGATAGTCGGCATTTTCGCGATCCCGTTCCTGGGGCTATTCATCGGGTTTTCGCTCGGACTGTTTGGGGCGGAATACCTGCGCTTGAAAGCCGCCTATCCCGCCTGGGAATCCGCGCTCGCGGTACTTAAATCCGTGGGGCTCGGAATCCTGCTTGAGCTGGCAGCCGCGCTGTCGGCGCTTACAGTATGGAGCCTGGTGGTGTTGCACTTCTGGCTCGGCTAAAAACCTCCCCGCCGCGCTTTGGCGGGGAGCGAGAAACGAAAGAAAAGGTAGGCATGACCCAGCAAAACTCGGTCCGCGAAAAGTCCTTCTTTGGGCATCCGCCCATGTTGGCGCGGCTGTTCAACGTCGAAATGTGGGAGCGGTTCTCGTTCTACGGCCTGCAGGGAATCCTGGTCCTCTACATCTACTGGGACGCCACCAAGGGCGGGCTCGGGCTTTCCGAAGCCGTCGCCACCAGTATCGTCGGTGCCTACGGCGGTAGCGTCTTCCTGTTCACCATCGTGGGCGCCTTCGTGTCCGACAGGCTGCTCGGCCCCGAACGCACCATGTTCTACAGCGGCATTTTGATCATGGCGGGCCATATCTCGCTGGCTCTGCTGTCAGGGTTCACCGGCCTCGCCATCGGCCTGCTGCTGGTAGCCTCCGGTTCCGGCGGGCTGAAAGCCAGCATCGTGAACCTGGTCAGCTCCCTCTACAAGGTCGGTGACCCGCGCCGCGACTCCGGTTTCTCCATCTTCTACATGGGCCTCAACCTGGGCGCACTGGTCGGCCCCCTGCTGACCGGCTACGCCCAGAAGGAATACGGCTTCCACGTCGGGTTCGGTATCGCCGCCGCGGGCATGTTCATCGGCCTGGTGCAGTACAGCCTGGCTCGCCGCAACCTACCCGCAAGCGTGCACGAGGTCCCGAACCCGCTGCCGGCGGCGCACCGCCTGCCGGTGCTGCTCGGCGCAATCGCCGTCTCCGCGCTGGTAGCGTTCCTGCTCCTAGGCGGCTTTATCACCCCCGACCACTACTCGGACGCGATCATGTACGTCGCTATCGTGGCCGCAATCGTCATGTTTGGCATCCTGCTGACCTCGAAGAAGGTCACCTCCGAGGAACGCCCGCGCGTTTACGCATTCATTCCGCTCTTCATGGGCATTTCCGTGTTTACCGCCCTGTTCCAGCAGGAATTCACCGTCATCACCCTGTACTCCGATCAGCGCCTGGATCGCGTGCTGTTCGGCTACGAAATCCCCGTCTCCTGGGTGCAGTCCATCAACCCGGTCTACATCATTTTGCTTACCCCGCTGCTGGTGGCGCTGTGGACCAAGATGGGTAGTCGTCAGCCGGTCACGCCGGTGAAGTTCGCGTTCGGCCTGTTCCTGATCGGTACCGCGTTCCTGCTGTTCATCCCGATGGCGCACGTGGCTAAGGTGCCGTTCTACTGGATCTGCCTGATCCTGCTGGCCGCCACGATGGCCGAACTGCTGGTTTCACCCGTTGGCCTGTCCCTCTCCACGAAACTGGCGCCGAAGGCCTACCCGGTGCTGATGGTGTCCCTGTTCTACATGTCGTGGGCGCTCGGCACCGCGCTTTCGGGCGTGCTGGCCGGTTACTACAGCACCAATAATGAGGTCGCCTACTTCGGCGTGCTCGGCACCATGGCCGTGTTTGCCGGTGTGCTTATGCTGGTTGGCGTGAAGCCGATCCATCGCGCCATGCGGGGTGTCGAATAAGGGTGTTGCACCCTCCGATCCCGCCGGTATCTAACCGGGAGCACCCGGCGCTCAGCAGCGAGCGCCGGGTGCTCCTTGCTGCCGCGTACTCGGGGCAGGGGCCGGAGTACGACAGGCTGCGTCCCGGTTACCCGGCCGAGTTCGTCACCGAACTGGCGCGCATTTCTGGCCCCCTGGGTGCGGTGGACGTGGGCGCGGGAACGGGCAAACTGGCGGCCGCCCTGTCGGCGCGCGGCGTAGCCGTGACGGCGGTGGACCCGAGCGAAAAAATGCTTGCGCAAGTACCGGCCGGGATTACCGCGCTTACCGGCGGCGCGGAGGCGCTGCCGTTACCGGGGCGCAGCGTCAGCCTCTACACGGCGGCGCAGGCCTGGCACTGGTTCGATACCGTCGCCGCCTGCCGCGAGGCGGATCGGGTGTTGGCCGACGGCGGCACCCTGGCGCTGCTGTGGAACACCCTCGACGTTACGGTGCCGTGGGTGCACCGGCTCAGCCGCATCATGCATGCGGGGGACATCCTGAAGGACGGCTTCGTGCCCCCGATGAACGCCCCGTTTTGCCTCAGCGAACGGCGCGAGGTGCGCTGGGAACAGCGGATGAGCACGGCCGACGTAACCCGCCTGGCCGCTACCCGCAGCTACTGGCAGCGCAGCGACGAAAAGACCCGCCGCCGGGTGGCGGCAAACCTGGACTGGTATCTGTACGAGCACCTGGGGCACGCGTCGGATAGCGAAATCGCGCTGCCCTACCGCAGCGACCTGCTGCTGTACCGCCGTTAGCGTTACGTCAAAGCTAGTTATTTATCCGCTTTAGCGGGGAAAGTAAACGCTATTCGCCGAGCGACATCGCGATGGCGCGCCACGCCTTGCCATCCCAGCGCAGGGTGATATCCACACTGCCGGTGGTGCCCTCCTCGCGGCGCGCGGGCAGGGTCGGTTCCTCTACGATCACGGCGGGATCGCTCGTGTAGGCGAGGGTGACCAGCACCGTGCCGTCCTTCTTGCGGGTCGCGGCGGCATCGTTGACGTTGAACTTGCCGTCCACCTGGTAGCCACCCTGCTTATGCAGCAGTACGGTGTTACCGATCAGCGCCTGACAGGGCTGGCAGTCGTCCGCCGTGTGCGCCTGCCAGGGGGCGATATCCCCGGTCGCATTCATATACGGGTAGCTGGCAAGCAGGTAACGCGCCGTCTGCTCCGCGCCCGCCTCGCTATCCTCGCCCAGCTTTTCGGGGGCCGCGGGAGGCGTGGTGGGGGAGGGCTTGGGCTGGCTGGCCGGATCGACACGCTCCTGCACGCGGTTCTCCGCCTGCTGCGCGGGAGTGGCGGCGGAGGGCGAAAACAGCTGGAAAATCCCCGCCGCGCCCACCGGCAGGATCAGTGCCAGGGCGATCAGCAGGACGACGACTTTTTGGATACGACGGCTCACGCCTTACACGGTAGCGAAGAAAAGCGCTTCACGGGAAAAGAAACTTCTCGCAGCCGCTGACTCTGTGTGGGTAATCGCTACCGTTTAATCGTTCTCTGCGCTGCCCCTGAGCAGCCCCAGCCTGCGCAGCCCGTTGATCAGCCCGAAACCGTCCGGTGCGCTCACCGGATGGTGCTCGCTCCGGGAAGCCTTAAACGGCAGCGGGGAAACGCCGAAGTGGGAAAGCACCTGCTGCTGGGGCGAGAGCTGGCGAATCGCCACCCCCGCTACAGAATCCGGCAGCTCGGCCGCGAACTCGCCGTAAATCTCCGGGTCGTGCTGGCCGTCGTCCCCGATCAGCAGCCAGCGTATCTGCGGAAAATCGCGCGCCAAATGCCGCAGAGAATCGCGCTTATGCGCCCGGCCGGAACGGAAGAAACCGGTATCCGTCGGCCCCCAGTCGGTCATGATCATAGGCCCGGTCGGATAGCCGTTGCGGTGCAGGAAGCGCCGCAGCACGGGATACGTGTTCCAGGCGCCGGTAGACAGGTAAAGGAACGGCGCACCCGGATAGGTACGGCGCAGCGTCTCGTAGAGGGCGGGCATGCCCGGCACCACGCGGCGCGAGGACTGGTGCACGATAAAGGCGTTCCAGAAGGCGAGCAGCGGGCGGGGCAGCATGGTAACCACCACCGTGTCGTCCACGTCGCTAACTATGCCGATCGGTTGCGCGGGGTCAAAAACGGTGACGGGTGCCGACACGGCGCTGCCATCACCCAGGGAAATCTCCACCGTGCATTCGCCCGGCGGCAGATCGGCGGGCAGTACCGCGTCGATAATGCCGGTTCTGTCGGCATTGACGGTGAAACGCTGACCTCCCGCCGTCACCGTGGCACTGTGGTGAATGGCGACGGACGAGGTAAAAGAGCGAAAGCCGCGCAGCGCCAGGCCGCGCATGTCATGCAGGGGGCGCGCGTAAAAATTGGCGGGGGAGCCGGGAGGGGCGTACAGCAGCTTCGCTAATACGCGAATCTTGCCCGGAGTGCCGTAACCGTGAAACGGCTGGATACGCACCTGAAAACCGCAGGCACGCAGGAGGCCACCTACCGCCAGATTGACGCGGTTTTCTACACGGGCAGCCCAGTGGGGGCGATCCGGCGCCTCGGGGGGCTTGGGCCCTTTCCCGAAACCGGCGCAAGTCGGATCCATCCGTACCCCCGTCGTATTTGCTGCAACTAATTAACAGGGTAGTTGATAGGTACCCTGAGCGGATACGGCTTAGGGGCCGTGAACAGTCCCACGTCGCATAGAGAATCCCAGAGCGCACCTAGAGAATAGTCCGGTGAGTGTTTACCGCGTCCTTACGGTCTGTACCGGGAACGTCTGCCGCTCCCCGATGGGGGCGGCGCTGCTGCGTTCCGCGCTCGCCGGAACCCAGCTCGAAGATCGGGTAGTGGTGGAATCCTGCGGCACCAGTTGGGAAGCCGAAGGCGAAGCCATAGACCCCCGCACGGCGGACGCCCTGGAAGAAATGGGCTGCCCCCTACCCGAACATTCCGCCCGAGCCATGCGGCAATCCGAGGTAGCGGAATGGGATCTGATCCTCGCAATGACCGCTAACCACCTGGAAACAGTGCGAAGAAAAATGGCTGCGCTGCCGGAGGATAGCCCAAAGCCCGATCTTTTCATGTGGCGGTATTTCGATCCCTCCGCGCCCGTCAACGCGCGCGACGAAGAACTCGACGTACCTGACCCCTGGTATTCGGGGCCGCGCGCTTTCCGGCGCACCGCAAAGACGTTAAATCGCGCGGTGCCGTCGATCATTCTTTACATAAACCTGATGCTGCAAAGGCGAGCTAGGGGGTAGCCCCTTAAACCGCTTTGGAACAGCTAAACCACGGCAAACGCACCTCTCCCGCCCCGCTAAACGGGCGGGAGTTTTGTGCGGTCGCGGTATTTAGCGGGAACGACGGTGCGTGGGCGTGCGCTTTGCTGCGACCGCGGCAGCGCTACCGGCTGCGGCCGCAGCGGTTGCAGAGATAGCGCCGCGACTACGCAGGGTGCCTGCGGTGACTGTTCCCGCCACGGCGAAAGCTGCCACCAGGGCTATCCCCAGGGCGGCCTGGAGCCCCTGCAGGGAAACGTAGCTATCGGTGCTGGAAGAGGCTCCGGCGACGTTAAGCACCTGTTCCCCGGCGGAAGTGCCGGAGTCGTCCGAGTTTCCGTTGCCTGCGATGGCCAGGGGGTTTTGCTCCTGCGACGTCTGTTCGGCATGCGCGGCGTCAGCGCCGGTAGCGGCTGCCTCTCGTACTTGAGCGGCTTCGGCACTCTGGGACGTTTCGGGGGTGGAAGCTACGGGTTGCGTGGCGGCAGGGTCGGCGCTTGCGCTCTGCGCGGTGACAGATGCTGGCACGGGCGAATCGGTCGCCGCGGCATCGGTAGCGGAAATCGCAGCGGTGAGACTATCCGGTGCGATGCTTACGGTGCCGCGCGCACGGCGCCCCTGCGCCGGGGCGCTGATCGGAACTGAGGTGCCACGGGCGGACGGCAGGGAAAGCTCGCCGTTGCTCGCCAGGATGTGCAGGCTGTTGCTCTTTTCCTCGCGCTTATCGGCGGTAGCTGCGGGGTCTTCTGTGCTTGCGGAAGTCTGTGCGCCTCCCTCGGATACGTTCGCCTCCGAGGGGTTTGCGTCTTTCTCAGCTTTCGTAGCTTCGGTTTGCTCCTCGGCATGCTTTGCCGAGTCCAGGTCGTCGCTCGTGGACACCGGGTGGCTGGAGTCCGCGCTAGGGGCGGCCTCCGGGGATTCCTTAGCTTCGTCGGTATGGGCGGGGGTGAGCGGAACGGCCGGTACCGCTACCGGGGCCTCGGCCAGCGGAGTATCGCTCTTTTTACGTTTGCCGCCGGTGCTCTGAGGGGAATCGGCCTCGCGCTTGGAGCGCCCCGCATCGGTCTTTTTCTCGTCCGGATTAATTGCCGTGGGGGTGGCAGAGTTTTCGCCACCGGAACCTGGCAAAGAAATTACCGGGGGCACATCAAGCAGTTCGGAGGCACCGGGAAACTTAGAAACGGGGGACTCGCCGTGAGAGGTGGCCGCTTCGGGATCTTCTTTGTTTTCCTTCGCGGGGGACGTTTCCGAAACCTTCGTATCTTCCGAAGTCTCTGAGTCGGCATCTTTAGCCCCCGGCGCGGCGGGGACACCCTGTTCGGCGTTCGCGTTCGCGCCCGGCCGTTCGTCGGTCCCCTGCGGCGCTTCCCCGGCGACGGTGCTTCCCGGCCCAGGGATCTCCTGCGGCGTCTGCTTCGGCGCGGTCTGCTTCTCTACGGGAGAGTTCTGCGGTGCGGCATCTTCCTCGGCAGGGGCGGCAGGCTGACTTTCTTCGGCAGCGCCTTCGCTGTGCGCCCCCTTGAAAGAGATACTGACGCCGGGAAGTTCCAGCTTCACGGGCTTGAAGAATGCCGACCCGGTTCGCGGTTCGTGACCCTCGCGGGCCGCGGTTTCGTGGGAGACACGCTTCGCGCTCCCCACCACCACACGGGTAACCTCGGCCGGTTCTTCCTGGGATGAATCGGTGCCGACAGTCTGGGTATCCAGGGATATTTCGGTAGTCTCCGGGTTGCTCACGGAGACTTCGAGCGAGGCATGCGGATCATGGCTTAGCGATTCCCCTATGGGGGCTTCTTCCGCTGCGTAGGCCGCGGTCGCGGGCAGCAAAACAAGCGCGCCCGAGGCCAGCAGTGTGGCGCGTAGACGCTTCGGGGGATACCAGGGGCCGTTCACCTGTGTCTCCTTTCGGAAGCCATGTCTTTCGAGAATAGTCGATTAGCGCGGTCTATGCACTCAGGAAATTGTCATGAGCAAGGCGCACCGGGATACGCTAATTGGGTGAAGATCGGAAACGTGGTGGCTCTGAAGAGCGAATATCGGGAAACCGAACTGGTCATCAAAAGATCCCGCTTCATCGCCCGCGCCGCCCGCATCAGTAACGAGGACGAATACAAGGCGTTCATTGATCGCGGGAGGCGCGATCATCACGCCTCCCGGCACGTTTGTTCCGCCGCTCTCTACCTGGACGGCGATCAGGTGATAACCCGCTCTAGCGACGATGGGGAACCCTCCGGTACAGCGGGTAGGCCCATGCTGGATGTAGTTCAGGGCAGCGGGCTCGTGGACGTTGGCGTTATCGTGATCCGCTATTTCGGAGGCATCCTGCTCGGCGCCGGGGGACTGGTGCACGCCTATTCGGAGGCGACCTCCCAGGTGTTAGAGGGTATCCCCACCAAGGAACGCGTGCGCCGCGAGATCTGGCGGCTAAACCTCAATCACGCCGACGCGGGCCGGGTCGAATCGGAACTGCGCGCAGCCGGGGTGCACGTGGCCGACGTCGGCTACGCAAACCGCGTGAACCTGGACCTCATGGTCGCCGATGCCGACGCTACCCGCAGGCTAATCGCGGACATCACCAGGGGAGCCTGCACCCCGGAAGTGATGGGTGAAAGAACCCTGGAGATATAGGGGTAAACCCCGTGAAAATAGCGCTGGCCCAATCCGGGATACCGGAAGGGGCCAGCGCTTTATCTATATGGAGGTGTCGATTAGGGAATCAGGCCAGGGCGTCGGCCACCACCTGCTTGGCGGCCTCCTGCACCTGGCGCAGGTGCTCTTCGCCCAGGAACGACTCGGCGTAGATCTTGTAGACGTCCTCGGTGCCCGACGGCCGGGCCGCGAACCAGGCGTTCTCGGTCGTAACCTTCAGACCGCCGATGGCAGCACCGTTCGAAGCCTCCGTCTGCTTCGAGACGATGGCCTCCCCGGCCAGCTCGCTCGCGCTCACCTGCGCGGGAGAAAGCGTCTTCAGCTTCGCCTTTTCCTCGCGGCTCGCGGGCGCGTCTATGCGGGCGTAGGCGGAGGCCCCGTACTCTGCCACCAGCTCGGCGTGGCGCACGCTCGGGGACTTGCCGGTCACGGCCAGGATCTCGCTGGCCAGCAGTGCCAGGATGATGCCGTCCTTGTCGGTGGTCCAGACGGTGCCGTCCTTGCGCAGGAACGAGGCCCCCGCGCTTTCCTCTCCGCCGAAAGCAACGCTCGCGTCGATCAGCCCGGGCACGAACCACTTGAAACCGACCGGCACCTCATACAGCTCCCTGCCCAGGCCCGCGCAGACGCGGTCGATCAGGCTGGAAGAAACCACGGTCTTACCCACCTTTGCGCTGGCGGGCCACTCCGGGCGGTGCGTGAACAGGTAGTCGATAGCGACCGCCAGGAAGTGGTTCGGGTTCATCAACCCTGCATCGGGGGTGACGATGCCGTGACGGTCCGAATCCGCGTCGTTCCCCGTGGCGATGTCATAGTGCTCGCGGGCCGAAACCAGGGAGGCCATGGCCGACGGGCTGGAGCAGTCCATGCGAATCTTGCCGTCCCAGTCCAGGGTCATGAAGCCGAAGCGCGGGTCCACCTCCGGGTTAACCACCGTCAGGTTCAGGCCGTGCATTTCCGCGATCAGACGCCAGTAATCTACCGCCGCGCCGCCGAGCGGATCGGCCCCGATCACAACGCCCGCCTCGCGGATAGCGTCCAGATCGATCACGTTCGGCAGATCGGAAACGTATTCGTGTGCGTAGTCGTAGCGCTTCGCCGCCGCGAGGGCGCTTTCCAGATCGGTGCGGCGCACCCCCGCCAGGCCCGCGCGCAACAGTTCATTGGCGCGGTCGGCTATCCAGCCCGTCGCGTCCGTGTCGGCAGGGCCGCCGTGGGGTGGGTTGTACTTGAAACCGCCGTCGCGGGGCGGGTTGTGGCTGGGGGTGACGACGATGCCGTCGGCCCGTCCCGCTGCATCACCGGGCAGATCGCGGTTGAAACGCAGGATCGCGTGCGAAACGGCGGGGGTGGGGGTGTAGCCGTCGCGCGCATCGATCATCACCTCGACCCCGTTCGCGGCCAGCACCTCAAGCGCGGTGTGGAACGCGGGGAGGGAAAGCGCGTGCGTGTCGCGGCCAATGAAGAGCGGCCCCGCGATGCCCTGGGAGGCGCGGTACTCCACGATTGCCTGCGTGATTGCGGCAATGTGATCGTCGTTGAAAGCGGTATCGAGTGCGCTACCCCGGTGCCCGGAGGTGCCGAATGTTACGGCCTGTTCGGGTACATCAGGGTTTGGGTGCAGGTCGCGATACGCGGCCAGCAACTCCTCAACGTCGATCAGATCTTCCGCTAGGGCTTTCTGCCCGGCGCGAGGGTGCATGGGTGACCTCCTGTGATGTCACTGTTTTTATCGGCTACTAACTTTCTACCCCAGTTGGGGCGTGCGTGCACGGGACCCGTCCCCGGTGCCGGGGTTGTATCTCCTGTAAAAGGCGATGCTCGCGGTGATGCAGGCCGGGAATAGCGGACCGAAGAGGATGGAGCCGACCTCGGCGCCTAAAACGACCCAACCGTATGGTTACTAGTCTGCCGGTTCGCTCAAGGCGGCTACCTGAGGCGAGCCGCAGTCCGGGGTGTGCCCGCTCTACAGACCCTCTCTCGTAAAGGACATCTGTCCCATGGGGAAATGACAGAGGCAAAGAATGGTCGTTCGGCCGTTTTCAGACAGCGGAAGGTGATCGGATCCTTTGCGTGATAGCGTGCGGCAAGTGACCTGTCCAGGTCGTCGGCGGCAAGCAGCAAAATATAGATTCTGCTAGCAGGGGTCGTGCGCCTTTGGGATTCCTTTGCAAGGACTATTTCCTGCGCTCGCGCAAGGCGCGGATGCCTGCAAACAGGATCAGTACGCATCCGGCAAGCCCAAATAGCAGCATGCACGCCAGAGAGGTGAGACCGGCGTTGCGAATTGAGATGTCATCAATAGGGTCTTGTAGGAATACTTGCTGTGCATTGTTGCAGATCAGGGTGACTTCCTGGTCGGTTCTGCTGCGTAGATAAGAGATCAGGGAGTACTCTCCCTCAAGGCCGGGGTGGGTGAAAGGTTCTCTCTGCTCGGGAGGGCCTAAAGTGATGGCTATGTTTTTGCCGTCTGTTCGGCAGGAAAGAAAAGAGTTATTTTTCTGGGAGAGCGCTACGGGCAGTGCTAATCCGTGCTTTGCGTATAGGACGGTTGCAAGAAGAGGAGGTAGTCATTTTCGTTTCCCAAATTTCTATACTCGCTAGCCGCTGTTCAGACTATTACTAAATACAAGGGACCCGGACTATTTGCAGTCCGAGTCCCTTGGGTAGTGAGCTTGCGCTGCTGCGTGCTAAGCGCGCTTATTGCTGCGTACCAGGCGCACCAAGCCAACGACCACCAGGATGAAGCCGGCCAGGCCGAAGAAGAACATACCGGCGAAACCGGCGATGATCATCCCGCCGCCCGCAGCGGCATTGATCGGATCGCTAACGAACACCTGGGTAGCGCTGCCGCAGTCGAGTTTTACGCCGTCAGCCTGCGGGCTTACCCCGGTCAAGGTAAGTACGGGGGAGTACTTCTGATCGGTGCCCTCGGGCGTGAAGACACCCGACCTGTCAGATTCCAGATTTCCCTGGTGCGCCACGCTGGAGGTCTCAACCCCATCACCGGTGGCGGTGCAGGTAGCGCCCGAATTAGCCTGATCGGACGGTAGCGAGACAACGTAGAGATCGCCGGGAGTCACCTGCAATTTGCCGGGCACGGTAACGAGCTGTCCCTTGTTGCTGGTTACGTTCGAAGCGAGAGAGGTGCCTCCGGCGATGCTCACCGCTAGGGAAACCCCGGCGAGAACTAGGCAGACGACGCCCGCGACCAGGGTCTTAATACCCTTTCGCTTCTTCTTTACCGGTTGCGGGCCGGTGGCCGCTGCGGGGGCTTCCGTGGGGGAGGTAGATGCAGGCTGCGGAACATTCTTTTCTTCGGACATGTGGTGCTCCCTAAACGAGTGAAAATAAAGCTTTACCGCGGATAAGACAGTGGGCGCCGACCCTATTTTTAGTGCCGACGCCCACGTTGTATAGGGCTAATGCCCTTAAGAACTAAGCATTAGCGGCCGCTACGCACGAAACGCACGATGCCGACGATCACCAGGATTAGGCCGATCAGACCAAACACGATCAGGCCCAGCGCGCCACCGATCAGGGCCGCGCCGCCACCCAGTACGTTTACCGGGTCGTGCAGGAATGCCTGCTGGTTCTGGCCGCATTCGATGCGCGCCTCGCTGTCACCGGCAGCGGTGAAACTAACGACCGGAACATACTCTTCGCTGCTGCCCTCGGGAGTGAAAGCCAGTGCCTCGTTGGTCAGAGTATCGTCGCGGTTCACCTCGATGTCCCTGCCCTTAACGGTGCAGGAGCCACCGGACTGAGCCTCAGAAACCGGCAGGGAAATCGTGTACAGCTTGCCGGTCTTCACCGGAAGCGTACCGGGAACCTGCACCAGCTGGCCCTCGTGGGAAGTAAAACTGGCGGTGAGAGATGCCGTGGCGGCGAAAGCCCCCACCAGCGATAGACCCGCAAGGACCAGGCAGATGACGCCCGCGATCAGGGTCTTAATTCCCTTACGCTTCTTCGGCTGATTGGGCTGGGAACCCTGCTGCCACTGGCCGGGCTGCTGCGCGCCGCCCTGATAGGGAGGCACCGGAGAACCCGTCACAGGCTGCGCTGCCGACGGCGAAGCGCCGTAGGCGGGAGCGCTCGCCGGGGTGCCCGCCGACTGCGGGTAGTTCGGTCCGCCCTGATTGCCGGGAGCGGTGTATCCGGTCTGCGGGGAGAACTGCGCCTCCTGGCCGAAGGGAGAAGACTGCCCGGCCTGGCTGGTGGACTGCCCGTAGGGGTAGTCGTTCTGCTGGGGCGCGGTGCCGAACGGGGAGGAAGGCATCGGCGAAGCGGGCGTACCAAGCGGCGTAGCCTCACCTTCCGCAGCGGGTTCGGGCTGCTGGGGCGGGTTGCCCGGCAGGCCGTATTCGGGACGCTTCGCGTTGGTCTCGTCGGACATGTAGAGCTCCTCATTAAGGAAAACGGATACTTGCCGCAAGCCTACGCCAGAAGGAAAAACCGAAAATAGCTACGAAGGTATAAAACTTTTCCGAAGAGTCTGCTGGTTACCGGGTGAAAGCCAGTGCTAATCCGGCAGCCAGACCCGCACAAAAGAGCGGGGTAACTAGCCAGGTGAGCACAATTTTGCCGAGCAAGTGCCAACGCAGAGATCCTGGCCCGGCCACCAGCCCCGCGCCCGTAACACTGGCCGTCAGCACGTGGGTGGTGGAGGCCGGAAACCCCGGCAGGATGCTGGTGCCGTAAAGCAGAACAGCCGTCGCGGACTCGGCCGCCAGCCCCTGCGGCGTGGACAGATCGCTGAGGCGGCGGCCGATGGTGCGAATAATGCGACGGCCGCCGAGCAGCGTGCCGCCGCCTATCGCGAGCGCGGCGGCCAGGGCGGCGGGGGCGCTGACGTCGGCATCAATCCCGCCCAGCAACACCACAGCCGCAAGCAGAGCAGTGCATCGCAGCCCATCCTGCAGCCCGTGGCCCGCAGCCACAGCACCCGCGGACATGGTTTGCAGCAGTCGCAGGTGCCGGGGCGTAAGGGAAAGCGCCTCCGCGAAGCGTGCGAACAGGTGCAGGCCACCCAGCGCCATCGCCGCCGCGAGCAGGGGCAGTACCAGCAGCGGTATCACTAGCGTGAGGGGCGCGATAGGTTCCAGCAGGTTCCTATCGGAAACCAGGCAGGCGCCCCATAACGCGGCCAGCAGGGCATGCGAGGAAGAACTCGGCATTCCCCACCACCAGGTGAGTAGGTTCCAACAAATCGCGGCGGTGATAGCGCAGCAGACAAGCAACAGCCCGGTCGAGTCGGCCCCGCCCGGCACAGTGAAAGAAGCAAAATGCAGCAGGCTGCTGCCGCTTGCCAAGACAATCCCGAACGCCAAACAGGTGCCGAGGAAATTAAGCACCGCGGCCATCACCAGGGCGGTGCGTTCACGCAACGCTTTCGTCACGATAGAGGTTGCGACGGCGTTCGAGGCATCGTGGAAACCGTTGCAGACCGTGAACGCCAGCGCCAAAAAGATACCGAGTACGAGCACTCAGGAGTCCTTGACCCGGAGACGATCCGCCAAACGCACAAACCTCTCGTGGCACAGCGCCACCTCGCGCATTCCCTCCACCACATCACGCAGCTGCAACAGCGAAACGGGGTCGGTCTTTTCCGCGTAGATCTCGTGCAACGCTTGTCGGCAAAGCCCCTCCGTGTTCCCCAGCTGGCGGGGCATGTCCACGCAGAAAGCATCTATGGCCGACATGTCGGATAGTTTCCAAAGCACATCCGCCGTGCTGTTGGCGAGACGAATTAGATCCTCGACCACGTCCAGCACCCGGCTGGGCAGCGAACCCATCCGAAAGGTAACCACGAGGGAAGAAACCCGCTCCAGCCGGTTCACCGCGTCTGATAGGCAGTGGGCCATGCCGAGCAGCACGTCCGCCTCGAACGGGGTGATGAGCGCGCTCGCCAGCCGGTTACTGATACGACGGCTCAGATCGGCGGCCTCGCGCCGGGAAGAATCTAGCCTGCGCGCCAGTACGGGACGTTCTTCGTCCGCGCTGCCCAGGCAGCGGGCGAGGGTCTGGCTAGACTCCGCGACCAGGTGGGCGGTATCTCCCAACAGGTCGTGTACGGAGCGTTCCCGCTGCGCGGAGAAAAACTTCAAGACGTCCCCTAGCGCTAAAAAGTTAAGGTGCGCCGGGCCGGGAGCGCCTGTCGGCGCGAAGGCCGCTCGTAGCGGCAAATGTTGGAGCCCGGGGCTGCCGCGACCCGACGCACTCCCAGTGTATGCCAGTCCGCCCTGTTCAGTGCAAAAATCCGCAAACCGCCCGGGGTTTGTTCGGGCGTGCTCTAGCTGAGCAGGTTGCGGCGTTCCAGCTCCGCGCCCTCGGCGAGCTCCTCAGCCGTCGCCAGCAGGCGGTCTGCGGAAAGGGTGAGCCGCTGCGGATCGCCGTCATCGTCGGCCAGATGGGCCGTGCCGTAAGCGACCAGGGTGATAACCGCGCTGGCGCGCTCCAGGGCCAGCGAAAGATCGCCGGTGAAAACCCCGCGCATGATGTCGTCCAGCGTGGCGCGGATCTGATCTACCCCCGGAGGCTCTTCGACCCCGGCCAGGAAACGCAGGCCGGGGGCGGAGACTATGCCCGCCTGGTAGCGCCGTGCCACCTCCGCCGGATCGCTGTGCACCCAGGCATGTATCGCGTATAGCCGCCACATCATGCCGGGTAGGGTCCCGGCGGGGGAGTGCGACCAAAGGGCGGCTATGTCGTCTATGCCTTCGCTCTGCACAAGCCCGACCACGCGCTCCACCAGCTCCGGATCCGCAGAATCGCGGCGTACGCGGGATAGCAGGGCGGTAGCAGACGCGTGCGCTAGCTCCGTGTTGCCCGCGGGATCGGGCTCGCCCGGAATCTTCTCTTGACGTGCCAGGGAAAGCGAAGCGGGTCTACGAAACTGGGCCATGGCACCACTCTACGCGGCGATGACAGGGCCAGGGGGAGTACGCTTACCGAGTCAGTTGCAGTTTCCAAAGGAGCATCCCCATGATTTTCGAGCAGTCATCTAAGCTGCGTAACGTTTGCTACGAGATCAGGGGACCGGTACCGGCTGAGGCAGCCCGGATGGAGGCCGCCGGCGAGAAAATCCTGAAACTGAACATCGGCAACCCCGCGCCGTTCGGTTTTCAGGCACCCGCCGAGATCGTGGCGGAAATGGTGCGTAGGCTACCCGGCGCGGAGGGCTACTCCGATTCGCGCGGCATCCTGGAGGCGCGCGAAGCCGTGGCGCAGCGCGCACGCGAAAACGGTATTACCGACGCGCACCCGGACGACGTCTACCTGGGTAACGGCGTCAGCGAACTAATCCAGCTCGTCATGCAGGCGCTCGTGGACACAGGGGACGAGGTGCTGGTGCCCGCCCCCGACTACCCGCTTTGGACGGCCTGCGTCTCCCTCGCGGGCGGCCGCGCGGTGCACTACCGCTGCGACGAAGAAAACCACTGGTGGCCCGACCTCGCCGATATCGAGGCGAAGATTAGCGAGCGCACCAAGGCGCTGGTCATCATCAACCCGAACAATCCCACCGGGGCCGTCTACCCGACGCACGTGCTGGAGGGAATGATCGGCCTGGCACGCAAACACGGCCTGCTGCTGCTGTCGGATGAAATCTACGATCAGATCCTTTACGACGGCGCGGTGCACACTCCCACGGCCACCCTGGCTCCTGACCTTTTCTGCATCACCTTTAACGGCCTTTCTAAGGCCTACCGGCTGGCGGGCTTCCGCAGCGGCTGGATGCTGCTGAGCGGGCCGCGCGAGCACGCAGAAAACTTTATCGAGGGCCTGAACATTCTTGCCAACATGCGCCTGTGCGCCAACGTGCCCGCCCAGCACGCTGTCGCCGCCGCACTCTCCAGCAGCGACCTGGACAGCCTGCTGCTGCCCGGCGGACGCCTGCTGGAACAGCGCAACCTGGCCCACAGGATGCTGAACGAGATCAACGGCATCTCCTGCGAACAGGCAGCCGGTGCCCTTTACCTTTTCCCGCGCATCGACCGGGAAAAGTTCCGCATCGATTCCGACGAACAGTTCGCCCTCGATCTGCTGCGCGAGAAGAAAATCTTGGTGGTGCATGGCACCGGCTTTAACTGGCCGGAACCGGACCATTTCCGCGTGGTTACCCTGCCCGATACGGACACCCTCGGCCAGGCGCTAACGCGGATGGGAGAGTTCCTCGATAGCGTGCGCCGCTGAACCAGCAGAAAAACAAAAAGGGGTGGCCCCGGCAGTATTTGCCGGGGCCACCCCTTCTTTGCGTTTGCGGGCGATCAGGAGTTGCTGATCCGCACCATCTCTTCGCGAGAAACAACCTTCACGCGCTCGCGCGGGTTGCCGTCCGCGTCCTGGGCGGCGGCGCCGAGAGCCTGCTCGTGCTCCTCCAGCTTCAGCCAGCCCTCCCAGGTGGTGTACTGCACGCCCTTGCTTTCCAGCAGGCGCAGGGTCGATTCGGGGTCGCGATCCTTCGCCGGGGTCAGGGTCGGCAGATCCTCCAGCATGCAGGTGACGGTTTCGAGGGCGTCGGACTTGGTAGCACCGATCAGGCCGACGGGGCCGCGCTTGATCCAGCCGTTCGCGTAGAGGCCCTCGATGTGCTTGCCGTTTTCGTCGAGCACACGACCGAGTTCGTTCTTGACCACGCCGCGGTCGGCATCGAACGGAACGCCCGCCAGTTCACTACCGAAGTAGCCGATGGCGCGGTACACGGCCCCCAGCTCGTAATCGACCATCTCGCCGGTGCCCACCAGGTTGCCGTCCTCGTCCAGGCGGGTGCGCTCGAAACGCATGCCGGTCATGACGCCGTCCTCGCCCAGCACCTCCACGGGGCGGTGCCAGAAGTGCAGGTGCAGACGGCGCTGCACAGGATTGCCGTGGTGGTCGGTCGGCTCGCTGCCGTTCGCTTCGCGTTCGTTCTGCTCGTTTAGCCAGCCCACGAAGGTGTCGACAACCTGCTTCTGGCGGTTGTCCTTGGCGATCGCTTCCCATTCGGCGTCGCTCACCTGGTCGAAATCGCGCTGGTCGAGCACCATCTGCACGCCCTGCGGGTGCGCTAGTTCGCGAGTCTCCAGCGGGGTGAACTTGACCTGGGTCGGGCCGCGCCGACCGAAAACGTGTACGTCGGTGACGGGGGAGGCCTTCATTCCCTCGTAGACGTTCGCGGGGATCTCGGTCTTGAGCAGCTCGTCGGCGCTCTTAGCGAGCACGCGAGCGACGTCGAGGGCGACGTTGCCGTTACCGAGAACGGCGACCTTCTCGTGCTTGAGGGGCCAGGTGAGGGGGTAGTCCGGGTTGCCGTCGTACCAGGCTACGAAGTCGGCCGCGCCGTAGCTGCCGTCGAGGTCGATGCCGGGGATGTGCAGCGCGGCATCCTTGATCGCGCCGGTTGCGAAGACGACCACGTCGTAGTGCTCGCGCAGCTCCTCCAGCGTCAGATCGGTGCCGAATTCGACGTTACCGAAGAAGCGAATATCGCCCCGGCCGAGGATGCGGCGCAGGGCGGTCATGATGCCCTTAATACGGGGGTGATCGGGTGCCACGCCGTAACGGATCAGGCCGAACGGGGCGGGCAGACGGTCGAACAGATCGATCGCGACCGGCAGTTCACCGGACTTGACCTGCTCGGTCTTGGTGAGGGTTTCCGCGGCGTAAATGCCTGCGGGGCCAGCGCCGATGACGGCCATGCGGAGCGGAGCAGAAGAAAACATCGGTCCTCATTATCAAAGCCGGGGGACAAAAACAGTGGAGGGCCCGCGCGCCGTAGCGCGCAGCCCCTCCACTTTATAGCTGCCGATGGTCGTGGGTCGCGTTCGCGTGTCCCACCCCACCGTTAGGCAGGTGAACCTTACTTATGCGTTCTTGTAGTTGTTGCGGCGGTAGACAACCCAGAAGTACACGCCGACGAAGACGGCGCCACCGATGATGTTGCCGATGGTGACCGGGATGATGTTGTTCCAGATCGCGGAGCCGATGGTGAGGCCGTCGTAGTCGGCAACGGTCTTGCCAGCAGCCTTGACAGCATCAGAGGTCCAGAAGGCGTCGCCGCCAAAGGCCTTGATCATGAGGCCCATCGGCAGCATGAACATGTTGGCGATCGAGTGCTCGAAGCCGGTGCCGACGAACAGCGAGATGGGCAGCATGATCGCGATGACCTTGTCCATCGTGTTGCGGCCGGAGACGGCCATCCAGACGGCGAGGCAGACCACGAAGTTTGCCAGGAGGCCGAGGAAGATGCATTCGAGCCAGCCGTGGTGAATCTTCGCGTTGGAAACGTTCATCACGACCAGGCCCCACGCGCCCTTGTTGGACTTGTAGACGCCCGCCAGCAGGATCAGCACGGCCACGATCAGGGAGCCGACCAGGTTGCCGAAGTAGGAAACGGCCCAGTGCTTAAGCATCTGGGCGGTGGTGATGCGTCCGGAGAGGCGCGGCATCACGGTCAGGGTGGTGCCGGTGAACAGGTCCGAGCCGGAAATAATGACGAGCACCAGGCCGACCGAGAAGGTCAGACCGCCGAGCACCTTGGCGAAACCGGTCGGAACGCCGGTCATGCCCTGCTGGGAGGTGACGTAGTAGATGAAGCCGAGGGCGATGAAACCGCCGCCGGTAAGGGCGAGCAGGAACATGTCCAGGAAGGGCTTGGTGGCCTTTGCGTAGAGGCCGTCTTCCATCGTCTTCGCCATCGCGGGCGGAGCCGGCGCCGTAACTTTCGTTGCCAGGTCTTCCATAAATACTCCTTTAGGTTGCTGCCCGCTTCGGGCACTGTCCGGGCACTTGTTTGGGTGCGACAGCGCGCCCAAACCGGTGCAGGGGTCAAAGAGACGGTATTACCCTACCCGCCGTTTTAAGCGCGTTCGGCCAAAACGGCAAAAAGCGATATTAAAACGCAACCTAAATAGAGAATTAGCTAAGCCTTGCCTAACTAGAAATTGTATGTTGCGGGCCTTCGCTCGGCTGAACTACCACGAATCCCGGGCCGTGGAAGGCTAGCTGGAAAGCCTCTCCGGAACCGCGGCCAATCAGCGCTCCGGCCTTAAACGTGCTCTTTAGCGTCGGAGAAAGGTTTGCTGACCAGCACACGGCCGCGTTGGGGTCGACGAAGGTCGGCTGCTGCGAGCAGTCGAGCAGCAGCGGGTTGCCGTCGCTGGTAACGGCAACCATGCCGTGTCCCTTTAGCTCAAAATTAAATAGCCCACCGGCCATTATTCCGGCTCCGCCCATGCCGCGAATGTCCCAGTCGAGCGAGGAGTCAAATGCCAGCACATTGCGGGTATTAAGCGTTAAAGCATCGCCTTCTAGCTGGATCAGGAAAATGTTCGCCGCGTTGCGGGCGAAAAACACTTCGCCGTTTCCGGAAACGCGCATCAGGTTGTGGCCCTCGCCCGTCACCATCTTCTTCAGCAGGCGCATGCCGCCTCCCGCTCCCTGGTAGGAGAAATCGATCTGCCCCTGGTAGGCAACCATCGCCCCCTGGGTCGCGATGAGTTCGGAGTGGCCCGCGTTCAAGGCGCAGCGAAGCATGCGCGGAGATTGCAGTAGCCAGCGCTCCTCGGACTGGTTTTCCTGATGGTCTGCGGCAAACAAATTGCTGCGCATGTTTCCTCCTGCGGCCGGGCTTAGCTTGTGCACAGCCTAGCTTTGGAGGGGCGAGACTTACAGGTCCCAGTTGCGAAGGCGCAGGGAATTTGCAACCACGAACAGGCTTGAACAGGCCATGGCCGCGCCCGCGATCATCGGATTCAGCAAGCCCGCCACGGCCAGCGGAATGGCCACCAGGTTGTAGACGAACGCCCAGACCAGGTTCCAGCGGATCGTATTCACCGTGGCCCGCGACAACCCGAATGCCTTGGGTAATAGCGCAATATCCCCACCCGACAGCACGATGTCCCCGTTGGCAATGGCCGCGTCGGTGCCGCTGCCTAGCGCTACCCCCAGATCGGCCGCTGCTAGGGCGGCGGTGTCGTTAATGCCGTCTCCCAGCATCGCTACGTGCCTGCCCTGGCTGCGCAGCTCGTCCACCAGACGTAACTTATCCGCCGGAGTCAGCTTCGCGTGTACCTGGGAGATGCCGGTAGCGGCGGCCACTTTGTTTGCGGCGGCCAGGTTGTCCCCGGTGGCGAGGACCGGGGTAACGCCCTGCTTGCGCAGCGAGGAGACTATCTCCGCAGAGTTTTCGCGCAGGGTGTCACCGCAGCTAAACAGGGCGCAGATCTCGCCGTCCACCTCAAGCAGGCTGAGTGTTTCCCCGGTCCGCTCCGCCTCGGTAGCGTGTGCCGCCAATTCGCTTGGTAGTTTTTCTGTCCGCTGCAGGCTGCGCAGTCGCACCTTCTTGCCTGAAACGACGGCGCTGACTCCGTCACCCGCCTGTGCCTGGGCATCCTGCGCGGCGGGGACCTCCCCCTGCCAGGCCGACGTAATGGCAAGGGCGATCGGGTGGCTGCTGTGGGCCTCCACGGCGGCCGCCAAGCGCAGAGCCTCGTCCTCTTGCCAGCCCGTGCGCACCGTTACTCGGGTCAGCTTCATCTCGCCGCGAGTCAGGGTGCCGGTCTTGTCGAAGACAACGGTATCCACCGTGCGCGATTCCTCCAGCGCGTGCGCGGAACGTACCAGGATGCCGAGCTTGGCGCCGCGACCGGTGCCGACCATGATCGCGGTGGGGGTGGCCAGGCCGAGGGCGCAGGGGCAGGCGATGACTAACACCGAAACGGCGGTGGTGAACGCCTCTTCCCAGCCCGCCCCGGAGAGGAACCAGCCAACCCCGGTAAACAAGCTCAGCGCGATCACCGTCGGCACAAAAACGGCGGAAATGCGATCCACCAGGTGCTGAATCGGAGCCTTTGAGGTCTGCGCCTCCTCCACCAGGCGGGCGATCTGCGCGAGCTGAGTGTCCTCGCCAACCTTGGTCGCGCGCACCACCAAACGGCCCACGGTGTTAACGGTGGCTCCCTCGACGGCGTCCCCCACGGAGACGTTTTCGGGTAGGGATTCTCCGGTAAGCAGGGAGCGGTCAATCGCGCTGGAGCCTTCGACGACCGTGCCGTCGGTCGCGATTTTTTCTCCCGGCAAGACCGCGAAAGTGTCCCCCACCACCAGTTCTGATGCCGAAATCAGGCGTTCCGACGTTTGGCCGTCGCTTCCCGGTTCCAGGAGGCGCGCCTGCTTTGCCCCCGCTAGGGAGAGCGCGCGCACGCCGTCCGCCGCGCTGGAGAGCGCGCGGTCCTGCGCGTAGCGTCCGGCTAACACCAGGGTGGTAATCACCGCCGCGGACTCGAAATAAAGGTGATCGCCCGCGCCGCGCCAGAGCGCCCACAGCGAAAGCCCGTAGGCGGCGCTGACACCGAGGCTGACCAGCGTATCCATCGTGCTGGTCCCGTGGCGCAGGTTGGTCAGCGCCTTGGTGTGGAAGGGCCAGGCGCAGTAGGTGGCCACCAGGGTGGTCAGAAGCGCGACCACGGGCTGCCAGTGCGGGAAGTGCAGCGCCGGAATCATGGATACCGGCATCACCAGCGCGGTGCAGGCGGCCGCTGTTATCAGGCGGGGCAGCAGCGGATCCGCGCTCTGCACGGATTCGCTTTCGCCCCTTTCTGGCTGGCCGGGTGCGCGTAGCGAGGCTTCGTAGCCCGCCTTTTCCACGGCGGCTACCAGATCTTCGTCGCTTACCTCGCTAGGCGCCTCGACGCGAGCGCGAGCCAGCGCGAGGTTCACGCTGGCCTGTACCCCCGGCAGCTTTTCCAGTTTTTTCTCCACCCGGCCCACGCAGGAGGCGCAGGTCATGCCGGTGACGTTGAGCGTTACCGTGCGAGTGGGGAAAGCGATCTGCGAATTCTCTGCGGGGGTGGCGGGCATGGGTATTACGCCTCGGTGACGGTGTAGTTATCGGAAGCTTCGGCTACCGCTGCCTGCACGGCTGCGAAATCGAGGGGCTGCGCTGCGGTTACGGTGACGCGAGACGCGCCGCCCGCAACCAGGTCGATGCTCACGGATTCCACGCCGGGGACATCGCTCAGTTCGGAGGTGACCGCGTTGACGCAGTGCTGGCAGGTGAGGCCGGTGACCAGGTAATTGGTTTCCACGAGTTTTCCTTCCGGGGTGATTAAGCGCTTTTAGAATACCCCTGGGGGGTATGCCTGGCAAGGTGTACTGGCTACCATGGCCACATGAGTTCATCCGAAAACACCCCCGTGGCCTCCTGGGTAAGCGCTCAGCTCCCCCTATTAGAGGACTCCGGATACCGGATCGGCCGCACCATCGGCAGCGGCGGCATGGGCATCGTCTACGAGGCGGTAGACGCCGACTCCCGCACCGTCGCGCTGAAAGTGCTGCGTCCGGGAGTTGGCCACGACCCCAGTGCCCGCAGCAGGTTGGCCAGGGAAGTCGATGCGCTCAAGCGCGTTAAGAGTGACAACATCGCCCGCGTGCTAGACGCGGAACTGGAAGAGCAGCTCGCCTTTGTAGTTACCGAATACATCGCCGGTCCGACGCTGGAAAATGCCGTGCAGCGGCTTGGCGGCCTGCACCCGGAGGTGGTGCGCGAGATCGGCCTTATCCTGGGCGAAACCCTGCGCGATATTCATGCCGCCGGGCTGATACACCGCGATCTCAAGCCCTCCAACATCATGCTGCGCGAGGCGCGCGATGAGGACCTCACTAACTACGATCCCCGGGGCGCCGGGGTGGATCCCGTGATCATTGATTTCGGCATCGCGCAGGTGGCCGACGATTCCCGCCTGACGTCCACCGGAATGCTGATGGGAACCGCTTCGTTCCTGGATCCGCACGTGGCGCGCAGCAACAGCATTCAGCCGAGCGCCGACTGGTGGGCCTGGGCAGCGGTGCTGGCCTACGCGGCAACCGGCAGGGAGCCCTTCGGCGCAGGCAGGGCGGATCACGTATTCCTGCGCGCGAGTCAGGGGGAGGTGGATCTGGCGGGCATCCCCGAACAGCTCGCCTCGTTCCTGCGCTTGGCGCTTTCGCCCGACGTATCCGAGCGCCCCAGCCCCGACGAATTGCTTTACGCGCTGGAACGTCTGGAACTGGACCCCGACAGCACGAGGGTGCTGCGTACGCCGTTGGGCGGCGCGAGCGAGCCGGCAGAGGCGCTGAGGATGCGCGAGGAAGAGATCGCGCGAGAGGCGCGCGAAGAGCAGGCCACCGCTGTGCTCGCTGCCCTGGAAACTAATTCGCCGGAACAGGGATCGACCGCTGCGGGAGGGCAGGCCGACAGGACCGAGATGTTGCCCGCCGTGTCTGATGAGGAAGCCCTGCCGGTGCAGGAGGCCGAGCGGACGCAGGTTCTTCCCGTAGTAAACGAAGACTGGCAGGAGGGGGCTGCTCGCACGCGGGCGCTTCCCGTGTCTCGTGCCGAGGCATTGCCCGTGGATAAAACCGAGACGTTGCCAGTAGACCGTACAGAGGTGCTGCCGGCGGTAGCGCCCCTGGACGCCACCCGGCCGCTACCGCTCGTGCGTTCGGTGCCTGAGCCGGAAGCAGCCCCAGCGGCGAACGCCGCTCCCTTGCGGAGCTGGGACGCTAGTGCCGATCCCTATGCGCAGCCGAGCGCTTTCCCCGTTCCCGTGGCAGAGCCGGGGGTGGCAACCGATACCTCCGACGCCCCGCTTCCTCCCGGTTATGTGCCGCCGCCGCGCAGGCACCACCTGCTGGTTTGGGTGGCACACCTGTCGCTGACCGCCGTGGCAGCGGTAGTCCCCCTGGTGGCGGTTGCCGTCTTGCTGCTGATGACGGCGTTGGTTCGCACCATCGCCCGCACCCGGCGACACATGGTGCTGCGCACCGGCATGGGCAAGGGGCGGGTGGGTACCTCCTGGGTGGTGGGGCTGGCGCTCCCGCTGCGGTTTGCCTGGGCCGTGGTGGAGACCCTGCTGATAGCGATCATCCCCGCCGTGCTGGGGATCGGCCTGGCGGGTTCGCTGGATGCGCTACTCATCATCACCGGTACCTACACGCTGCCTGAGGGAGCGGTAAGTGCGCTCGCTTTCTTCGTGATGTTGGTCAGCATGTGGCTCGGTATCGGCGGCCGCACCACGCGGGACGGCGCGCATGTGCTGGCCGACGCGGCGGCCCCGAACGCCCTCTGGGGGGTGGCTGTCGGCGGACTGCTGCTGCTCTTTGGCGGGGCCGCTGTCACCGCGTTCCTCGCGCGGTCGGGCGCCGTTGATCTTGCCCCGCTGGTCACTAGTTACGGCATGTCGGACTTGCCCTGGCGGTCCCTTCCCGGTTCCCGGTGAGGGGCGATAAGTTCCCGCTAGGCTGTATTAATGTTTTTGCGCAACAAGGTGGAGGAATACCTATGACACAGGAGAACCGTAGCGTTCCCGAAAGCAAGAAGGAGCGGCGCCTGCAAGCGCGCGAAGAACTGCGCAAGCAGCGCGAGGCCGAGGTAGCCAAGAAGCAGCGCACCAAGGTTGCCATCATCGCTGCCGTGGTGGTGCTCGCGCTGGTGATCGTGGTCGGGGTCGGATACGCGCTCAGTAAGCGCGGCGGAAATTCGGTGGGCGCGGTGAAAAACCCCGGCACCGTAGCGGAGGGGCAGAGCTACCTGCAGTTCGGCGCTAAGGCCGACAAGCCGGTGGTGGACGTCTACCTCGACTTCCTCTGCCCCTACTGCAAACTGTTTGGAGAGGCTCAGTCTGAGAACCTGCAGAAGATGGCCGAGAATGGCGACATCACCCTGCGCATGCACCCGCGCATGATGCTGGACTCCTTCAGCACTCCCGCCGGCTACTCGCAGCGCAGCGCCAACGCCGCGATCTGCGTCTACAACGAGGACAGCAACAAGTTCTTCGCCATGGAGAAACTGCTGTTCGAGAACCAGCCGCGGGAAGGCGGCGCCGGGCTGGATGACGCCAGGCTGAAGGAGCTGGCCAAACAGGCGGGCGCTAGCGATGAAGTAGGCAAGTGCATCGACAGCAAGAAGTACGTCCCCTGGATCAGTGCGAACGTGGAGCCGGAGGCGCTGGAGACCACGCAGGGCACCCCGACCGTAAAGATTAACGGCCAGATCTGGGATGGCAACCTGGGCGACGTGGTAGCCCTGAATGCTGCGATTAAAGCTGCGGGGGCTCCTAAGCAGTAACTGCAAGCGGTCCTTCGGGGCCGGCCCTGGTACACTGCTAGGGCGCGCTGGAGTGGCGCAATTGGTAGCGCACCCGACTTGTAATCGGGCGGTTGTGGGTTCGAGTCCCATCTCCAGCTCTCTTATCGCCGTGGGGAACATCACCCACGGCGATTTTTCTTTGTCTCGGCAGAGCGTTCTAAGTTTCGGGTCCCCACCTGCCGAAAAACTTCACGAGAGAAATTAACTAAAGCCTAAATAAGTTAAAAATGGCTTATCTCACTAAGGTTCGCCTTGGCTTTCCTGGGTAGGATCGCAATTCGGTGCATAAACGGTGCATACCTTTTTTGAAAGGGTCTCGTGTTTTCCCCAAATTTCCTGGCTAATTTCATCATCGCCCTGCGTGAAGGGCTGGAGATGGTGCTGGTAGTAGGCATAATCGCCGCATACCTGATAAAGACCGATAGGCGGCGCGCGCTGCCTAAAATGTGGCTCGGTGTGGCCCTGGCTGCGCTACTCCCATTAAGCCTTGGCGCAATTTTAACTTACGGCCCTAAGGGACTTTCATTTACGGCGCAGGAAACAATCGGTGGCGTGTTGTCCGTAGTTGCGGCTGCAATGATTACCGGAATGCTTTTTTGGATGGGCAAACAAGCGCGCCACCAAAAACGCGAATTAGAGGGAAAAATTGAGGATGCGTTGGCAGGCGGCAGCGACTGGGCTCTTGTCAGCATCGCCGTCATAGCCGTTGGGCGCGAAGGCCTGGAGACGGCGCTCATGGTCTGGGCCACCGTTAAATCTTCCGTGGATAACAGCGTCGCCGCTACCACGGTCGGGCTGCTCAGCGGGTTCGCGGTAGCGATCGTGCTCGGATACCTGATCTACCGTGGCGCGCTCCACCTCAACCTGCGCCTGTTCTTCGTTTTCACCGGCTACTTCCTGATCCTGGTGGCTGCCGGGATTCTTTCCTACGGGGTACACGACCTCCAGGAAGCGGGCCTCCTGCCCGGGCTGAACAACTACGCCTGGGACCTCAGCGCGCACTACCCAGCGCAGGGATCGCTCGCCCACTTTGCCTACATCGCGCTGAACGCGATGTTCCAGTTCCACCTGCAACCGACCGTACTGCAGGTCGTGGCCTGGCTTATCTACGCGCTTCCGGTAACGGTGCTGTTTGCGCGCGCAACCAAAATACCCACCACCAAAACCGTGTCCACCAGGGCATAACCAAAATATGAAAGGCATTTCCCCCATGCGTAAACCCCTCATGACAGCCTCCGTGCTGCTTCTGGCCCTCGGATTCTCCGGCTGCGTGGACAACGGCTCCTCGGCCAAGCAGGCAGAAGGCCCCCTGAGCGTCACCATCACCGACACCGAATGCAAGGTTTCGGGCAACACCGCTCCCTCCGGCAAGGTCGTTTTCAAGGTGACCAACGAAGGCACCGTTCCCAACGAGTTCGAGATCCTGGCCGCGGACAAGCTGCAGATCATGAGCGAGAAGGAAAACATCGGCCCCGGTACCAGCGTCGAGCTGACCACCGCCCTGGGCGAGGGCGAATACTTCACCGCCTGCAAGCCGAACATGGTCGGCGCCCTGGTTGGCGAAGCCAAGTTCACCGTTACCAAGGGGGAAGAGGTCAAGATTTCGGCCGACCAGAAGAAGGTCGAAGACGCCGCTGTTGCCAACTACACCGCGTACGTCAAGGACCAGACCGGCACCCTGCTGGAAAAGACCAAGCAGTTCGCGCAGGCCTACAAGTCCGGCGACATGGACACCGCCCGCAAGCTTTACCCCGTGGCGCGCGTGTTCTACGAGCGCATCGAGCCGACCGCAGAGGCTTTCGGCGTCAAGGAGCCGGGCGACCTCGACGTCGCTCTCGACCTGCGTATCCAGGACCTCGCTAACGACGAGCACAAGCAGGTAACCGACCCCGAGCTGCTCAAGCAGTGGACCGGCTGGCACCGCATCGAAGCCGACCTGTTCGCGCAGGACCCGGCGTTTAAGTTCCAGGACGAGGCCGCCCGTAAGGCCGAGGCCGACATGCTGGTCAAGAACACCCAGGCGCTGTACGACCTGGTTTACGACAAGGTAAACGGCCCGAACGGCAAGAAGTTCACCGTTAGCCTCGAGGACGTCACCACGGGTGCTAGCGGCCTGCTCGAAGAGGTCGCCCTCGGCAAGATCGTCGGCGAGGAAGAGACCTTCTCCCACACCGACCTCTCCGACTTCCAGGCCAACCTGGACGGCGCACGCGTGGCCTACGGTAACGTGAAGCCGCTGGTAGAGGCCAAGGATCCGAAGCTGGCCGAGAAGATCGACGCGGGCTTCAAGGAGATCCAGGGCATGCTCGATAGCCACCGCAACGGTGAGGTCGACGGCGTGCCGACGTTCGTCGATTACTCGACCATCGCCGCCGTCCAGAAGGACGCGGGCGTGGCCCCCGGCGATGCTGACTACACCGCCGAACAGCGCAAGTTCTCCGACGCGGTAAACGGCCTGGCCGAAAACCTGGCCAAGGTACAGGGAATCGTCCTGCACTGATTCAGGCAGTAAACGGCACAGATTGTAGGTAGGCAACACCATGGATGAACGCGATAACGCCAAGCAGTATGAGGTCCCGCAGCAGCCGGGGCCGGTGGCTCCCGCCACGCCCCAGGAGACGGAGGAAAACCACTCCGGCGGTCTGGGTAGGCGGGCACTCCTAGGGGCGGCCGGAGCCGGGATAGCGGCGGCGGGAATCGGGGGCTACGCCCTCGGGCGCAGCGGCGGCCCTGACGTGCAGGACCCGGTGACCCTCAGGTACGACTATCGCGGACAGCGCCAGTCGGGGATTCTTACCCCGGCCCAGGATTACATGTTCACGGCAGCCTACGATCTGCGCACCACCTCTCGGGAACAGCTCATCGATCTGCTCGGCCGCTGGAGCGTAGCGGCCGAGCAGATGATGGCAGGTGACCTGGTGGGCGGCGAGCCTCTCGCCAACCGCCAGGCCCCTCCCGTGGATACCGGCGAGGCCTGGGGCTACCCGCCCAGCGGCCTCACCATCACCTTCGGTTTCGGCGGTACCCTCTTCCAGACCACGGACGGCCAGGACAGGTTCGGGATTGCCGACAAGATGCCGCAGGTACTCAAAGACGGCACCCCTCGCTTCGCTAACGAGGCGCTACGCCCCGAGGAATGCGACGGCGACCTGCTAATCCAGGCTTGCAGCAACGATGCCCAGGTGGCGATGCACGCGGTGCGCAACATGACCCGTATCGCCTTCGGCACCGCCCGCCTGCGCTGGAGCCAGATGGGCTATGGTCGTACTTCCTCCACCACGGTGCAGCAGGAGACGCCGCGCAACCTGTTCGGCTTCAAGGACGGCACCAACAACCTGAAGGTGGAGGCGGGAGACGAAACGCTCAACAAACACCTCTGGGTAGCCGAGGGTGACGATCCGGCGGCCGACTGGCTGGCCGGTGGCACCTACTATGCGGCCCGCAAGATCCGCATGCTGCTGGAAATCTGGGACCGCCTGCGTCTGGTTGAGCAGGAGGAGGTAATCGGGCGAGACAAGCGCCACGGCGCCCCGCTCAACGTTCCCTCCCCGCACAGCAAGGACGAGTTCCACCCCGTCGGGCTGGAAGAGATGGACGAGGAAGGCTCCCCGGTAATCCCGATGGACGCCCACGTCAGGCTCGTTTCCCCGTCGGCCAACAACGGCTCCACCATGCTGCGCCGCGGTTACAACTACACCAACGGCAACGACTCCCTGGGCAGGATCAATGCGGGCCTGTTCTTCATCGCCTTCGTGCGCGACCCGCGCAAAGACTTCTTCCCTGTGCTGCGCCGCATGACCAACGAGGACGCCCTCACCGAATACATCCAGCACCACGCGAGCGCGCTGTTCGCCATCCCGCCGGGCATGGGAACTGCGGATACGTTCGTGGGGCAAAAACTGTTTTCCTGAACGGGCGCTGAACGAGGGCCGTGGGCGTGGCAGGAACATCACGCTCACGGCCCTCTGCCGTCCCCGTCACCGGTGCTAGATTGATCCCCGTGCCTTATTCGGGAAACCTGCGCAGCAGGTTAAAACCGCCGCAGCGTATCGCCCTTGCCATGCTCGCGGTGCTGATAGCTGGTACCGTCGCGCTGTCGTTGCCGATCGCTTCCTATCCGCAGGCGCGCCCCCGCTTCATAGACTCCCTCTTCACGGCCGCCTCCGCGCTCTCCGTGACGGGGCTGATCACGCAGGACACCCCCACCTTCTGGACGCCTTTCGGGCAGGTGGTCATCCTCTGTCTAATCCAGGTGGGTGGCTTCGGGGTGATGGCTCTGGCCACCCTGCTTTCCCTGGCCACCGCCCGCAAGATCGGCTTGCAGGCGCGCGTGAACGCCGCCAACGAAACCAAGTCCGAACGGATGGGGCAGGCCGCTTCCGCAGTGCGCGGCATTCTCATCATCACGATCATCGTGGAAACCACGGTCGCCGTGGTGCTCGGGCTGCGTTTCCGCTACGGCTACGAGATGAGTCCGGGGGAGGCGGCCTGGAACGGGATATTCCATTCGGTCAGCGCCTTCAACAACGCGGGATTCGCGCTGTTTAGTGACAGCCTGATGAGCTTCGCGGGTGACCCGATAATCCTGCTCACCATCTCCTTCGCGGTGATAGTCGGCGGCATCGGTTTCCCGGTGATCTTCGAACTGCTCAAGCGCTACCGCATGCCCCACTTCTGGTCGATGCACACCAAGCTCGTGCTTTCCGGGACGGCCGCGCTGCTAGTCATCGGCTGGCTCTACTGCCTGCTGCTCGAATGGAATAACCCGGACACCCTCGGTCCCATGCCGACCTGGCAAAAGATTCTGGGAGGCTTCTTCCAGTCCGTCACCTCCCGCACGGCGGGCTTCAACGCGATGGACACCGGTCTTATGGAGCCGGGTAGCTGGCTCGGTACCGACATTTTGATGTTCATCGGAGCCAGCCCCGCAGGTACCGGCGGCGGCCTCAAAGTCACCACCCTGCTCGTAATCTTCTTCATCATGCGCAGCGAACTGCGCGCCGACAGGGCGGTGCTGATCTTCGGCAAGCGGCTCTCGCGTTCCGTGCATCGCCAGGCGATCACGGTCATGTTCCTGATGATCATGCTTGTGATCATCGCCAGCGTGATCCTGCTCGACCTGGAAGGGCAGCCGCTGGATAGGGTGCTGTTCGAGGTGGTGTCGGCCATCTCTACCACCGGACTATCTACGGGAATCACGGCCAGCCTGCACGACGTCTCCAAACTCGTCCTGGTGATGCTGATGTTCGTCGGTCGAGTCGGCCCGATCACCCTCGGTACGGCCCTCGCGATTAGGCATCGTCCCGTTCTTTACACCCCCTCTAAGGAAAGGCCGATCATTGGTTAGGTCACCGTTTTCCCCGCGCAGCGGTCGCGGCAAGCATCCCATCGCCGAAGGCGTGCCGGCCGGCCCCCTCATGGAATCCTCCCGGGGTGCCTCCAAGGTGGAGTCCGTGGCCGTGCTCGGCCTGGGGCGCTTCGGCGTGGCGATGTCGCTGGAACTGATGAGCCTGGGCATCGAAGTTCTCGGGGTGGATACCGACGAGGACGTGGTGCAGGAGATGGGGGAGTACCTGACCCACGCGGTGCAGGCCGACGTCTCCCGCGCCGAGGTGCTGGAACAGCTAGGCGTAACTGATTTCGACCGTGTGGTGGTGGCCATCGGCGCCGATCTCACGGCAAACATCCTCACCACCTCCCTGCTGCGTAAACTGGGCGTGCCGGAACTGTGGGCCATGGCCACGAGCGAGGCACACGCGGAGATCCTGCGCCAGCTGGGCGTGGAACACGTGGTTAGCCCCCAGCAAGACATGGGCCGACGCACGGCGCACATCGTGGGCGGCCGACTCCAGGACTGGGTCGATTACGGCGGGGGATTCGGGATGGCGAAGATCGAGGCGCCCGAGTTCATGATTCACCACAACGTGGCGGAGGCCCGGCTACCGGAACGCTTCGACGTCAAGGTGGTGGCGCGCCGCAGCCCCGGTCAGCCCTGGGTTTACATCACCCCGCAGACGGAGATCCAGCCGGGCGACGTACTGATCGTCGCGGGCGGCGTGGACCACCTGGCGGAGTTCGCGAAGAAATCCTAGACCGCTACGCGATACGCCAATCGATCGGCTCTGCCCCCTGCTGCTGGAGCAGCTCATTCACCTTAGAGAAGGGGCGGGAGCCGAAGAATCCCCTGCGTGCGGAGAGCGGGCTGGGGTGCGGCGAGGCGACCGTCGGCACCCCTCCCAGCAGGGGCCGCAGCGATTGCGCATCCCTGCCCCACAGGACGGCCACCAGCGGCCCGCCGCGTTCCGCGAGCGCACCGATCGCGCACCTGGTGACCTCTTCCCAGCCCAGCCCGCGGTGCGAACCTGGCTCCCCCAGACGGCAGGTGAGCACCGTGTTGAGCAGCATTACCCCCTGCCGCGACCAGGCGCTCAAATCCCCGTGCGGAGCGGGCGCGATCCCAAGATCGTCACGCAGCTCAAGATAGATATTTGCCAGCGAACGCGGCAGCGGACGCACGTCCCGGTGCGCGCTGAAGCTCAACCCCATCGCGTGCCCGGGTGTGGGGTACGGATCCTGCCCGACTATCAGCACCCGCACGTCCGCGAGGGGCTCCTGGAAAGCCCGAAAAACGTTCGCCGCGGGCGGGCCGAAAGGCCTACCCGCAGCCTGTTCCTGGCGCAGAAACTCGCCCATCTTGCGGATCGTCGGTTCCGCCGGGGCGAGGGCCTGCGCCCAGTCCGGAGCCATCAACGTGTTCAGCGGCGCGGGGGAAAACTCACTCATGCACACCATTGTGACAGGGCTAAAGTTCTCTCTATGGCAGCTAGCGAACTGGGCCCGACGGAAAAGGCGATCCTCGACTTCGAGGGAGAGCTGTACCGCCACCAGGGAGCCAAGCAAAGCCGGATCGGTCAGCGTTTCGGCATCTCCCTGACCGAGTACCTGCTGCAACTAAACCGGCTGCTAGATGACCCGCGCGCCCTAGCCTATGCACCCCAAACCGTGGCTCGGCTGCGGCGCGTACGGGAATCTCAGCGGCGGTAGTGTCGGCGCGGCAGTATCCGCGCGGTGCCGGAACGTTGTTTAATAGGGGGCGTGGCAGATAACGACTACCCCTACCCGCCGGACAGGTTCGACGAAGAAGCGCAGCACTCCACCCATTTCGGAGCGCATCGCGAAGAAGAACCGTTCTGGCGCCGCAACCTGCTCGCGCTCATCATCGCGGCGGTCGCGTTTGTGATCATTGCTCTCCTGTTCGCCTACTCGCTGTCCCTGTGCGGCGGCGAGGGGAAAGCCGCTCCGAAGGAGAAGGCCGGGCAGTCGGCACCCGCCAAGGCCGGAGCCGACGCGAAGCAAGACGGCGCGAAGTCGAACGCTAACGCCGATGACGCCAAGAAGACCAAGGCGAGCAACTCCGACGAGGAGGAGGGCGACACCCCGGCTCCCAAGGGAAGCGAGCAGGAGAAGGAAGCCAAGGCCAAAGCCGAAGAAAAGGCTAAGCAGGACAGCAACCAGGCCGCCAACGGCGGGGTTGATAAGAACCTCAAGGTAGCCGTCCTGAACGCGACCACCGTGAACGGTCGCGCCGCCAAGTGGCGTGACAAGTTCTCCGGCGAGGGGTGGAAGAACGTCGAAGCCTCCAACGCGCAGGGCGCTAGCAAGGAGAACGTCGTCTTCTACCGCGACGAAAAGGATCGCGCCACCGCAGAAGCCCTCGCCAAGGCTGCGGGCCTGAGCGGCGCCACCCAGTCCAACAAGTACCCGGCCCCGATCACGCTCATTGTCGTCACCAGGGCCAACTAACGACGCCGCGCACGCCGCCCCCTCCCGCCGCACCCTGCTGGCCGGAGCGGGCGGCGTCGCCGTAGGCGCACTCGGAGGAATCGGCGGATACGCCGCCTGGCGCGGTCATGCGCGTAACCTCCAAGACGCGCCCCCGCGCAGTGAAGACGACCCCCGCGCGCTCAGCGCGCAGGTGATCTTCCGCCGCGCGGGCGGGAAAAAACTAATCGCCCTCACCTTTGATGATGGGCCGGACCCGCGCTGGACCCCCACCGTGCGAGACACCCTGAACCGGCACGGTGCCCGCGCCACGTTTTTCCAGATGGGTAACGCCCTGCAGACCCCCGAGGGGCTGGCGCTCGCGTCGGCCCTGGCGGGAGACGGGCACGAACTGGCGATCCACGCCGACACCCACGAAAACCTGGCCACGCTCAGCTACGCCGAGGTGACGCGGCAGGTGGAGGTGACCTCCAGAGCGAGCCAAGAGGCCAGCGGGAAGGAGCCCCGGCTGTGGCGGCCCCCCTATGGGGCGCTCAGCGCGACGGTGGTGAAAGTCGCCGCGGACCGTGGCCTGCAGCTAATTCTCTGGTCGCACCACATCACCGGTGCCGATCCGGAATGGATGCGCGAAAGGCTGCTTGCCAGCGCGAACGGGGGAGAGATCGTGCTGCTGCACGACGGGCGCGGCGACCCGAACCGGGAACTGATGGACAGCCTCGGCAGGCTCGTCGGCAAACTCCAGCGGGACGGCTGGGAAATGCTGACCGTAAGCGAACTGCTGGCGCGCACGCCCGCAGCGAACAAACTCGCAAACCGTTAGCACTCGGAGGCCCAGAGTGCTTATGATGAATTAGCACTCTCCGTGCACGGGTGATAACCGGGCGCGGGTGCGGGTTGGCGGATACGTCAACCGCCAACCACCGGTAGCGGTGAGGGGTAGCTGGCAGGCCGTGACGTGAACGGCTGGCCGCGCCCCGTCCGTCGCGGGCACCACACCGGGCACATACGCAACCAACGGGAGATCCATCCACAATGGCCAAGATCATCTCTTTCAATGAAGAGGCCCGCCGCGGTCTCGAGCGCGGCATGAACGCGCTCGCCGACGCGGTCAAGGTAACCCTCGGCCCCAAGGGCCGCAACGTCGTTCTGGAGAAGCAGTGGGGCGCCCCCACCATCACCAACGACGGTGTTTCCATCGCTAAGGAAATCGAGCTCGAAGATCCGTACGAGAAGATCGGCGCGGAGCTCGTTAAGGAAGTAGCGAAGAAGACCGACGACATCGCGGGTGACGGCACCACCACCGCCACCGTGCTCGCCCAGGCGCTCGTGCGCGAGGGCCTGCGCAACGTGGCCGCTGGCACCAACCCGATCGCGCTCAAGCGCGGCATCGACAAGGCCGTGGCCGCCGTTTCCGACAAGCTGCTGGAGCAGGCCGTAGAGGTCGAGACCAAGGAGCAGATCGCCAACACCGCAGCCATCTCCGCGGCTGACCCGGCCATCGGCGAACTGATCGCCGAGGCCCTCGACAAGGTCGGCAAGGAAGGCGTCATCACCGTCGAAGAGTCCAACACCATGGGCCTCGAGCTGGAGCTGACCGAGGGCATGCGTTTCGACAAGGGCTTCATCTCGCCCTACTTCGTCACCGACGCGGAGCGCCAGGAGACCGTCCTGGAGGATCCCTACATCCTGCTGGTCAACTCCAAGATCTCCAACGTTAAGGACCTGCTGCCGCTGCTGGAGAAGGTCATTCAGGCCAACAAGCCGCTGGCGATTATTGCCGAGGACATCGAGGGCGAAGCCCTCGCGGTTCTGGTCGTAAACAAGCTGCGCGGCTCCTTCAAGTCGGTAGCCGTCAAGGCCCCCGGCTTCGGCGACCGCCGCAAGGCGATGCTGCAGGACATGGCTATCCTCACCGGTGGCCAGGTCATCTCCGAGGAGGTCGGCCTCAAGCTGGAGACCGCCGGACTCGAACTGCTGGGCCAGGCCCGCAAGGTCGTCGTCACCAAGGACGAGACCACCATCGTCGAGGGCGCGGGCGATGCGGACCAGATCGCTGGCCGCGTTACCCAGATCCGCAAGGAGATCGAAAACTCCGATTCGGATTACGACCGCGAGAAGCTGCAGGAGCGCCTGGCGAAGCTCGCCGGTGGCGTGGCCGTCATCAAGGCCGGTGCCGCTACCGAGGTTGAGCTGAAGGAGCGCAAGCACCGCATCGAAGACGCGGTACGTAACGCCAAGGCCGCCGTCGAAGAGGGCATCGTCGCCGGTGGCGGCGTGGCCCTGCTGCAGGCCGGTAAGGAAGCCTTCGAGACCCTTTCGCTGGAGGGCGACGAGGCGACCGGCGGCAACATCGTCAAGGTCGCCATCGAGGCACCGCTGAAGCAGATCGCCGTGAACGCCGGCCTCGAGGGCGGCGTCGTAGCGGAGAAGGTCAAGAACCTTTCCGTGGGCGAGGGCCTCAACGCGGCCACCGGCGAGTACGAGAACCTGCTCAAGGCAGGCATCATCGACCCGGTTAAGGTGACCCGCTCTGCGCTGCAGAACGCGGCCTCCATCGCGGGCCTGTTCCTCACCACCGAGGCCGTTGTGGCCGATAAGCCGGAGCCGGTCAAGGCTCCCGCTGGCGGCGACATGGACGGCATGGGTGGCATGGGCGGCATGATGTAACACCCGCCTTAGCGCCGATGAGGCCCCGCACGGATTTTCCGGGCGGGGCCTCTCGCTGTCTTGGTGTTGGCGTCCCGTCCCCCTAGCCGCTGAGCGGTTTTAGTTACGTTTGGGTGCACTTTCTGCTGCGCGTTACGTTCAGGTGCACTTTGGGTGGGTTAAGCCCCGTTTTCGCAGCGCTTAGTGCACCTGAGTGTCGAGGAGAACGGCCCGGAACGGAAAATGGGAAGGGCTAAATGGTAGAGGAGGAGTCGCCGCTTCGCTAAAGGGACCTCTATTTCGTGTGCTCCGTCGAAGGTCAGGACGCCCCAGGACACCTAGAATTGCTACTACGGGTACACTCATAAGTGTGGCATAGCTTGATGTGCTCAGTTGGGACTCGTTTAGGAGAAAATGTGGAAACCCCAGATGTGTGTGTAGTTACCGGTGGAGATGAAGTTCGTTACCGGTCATATATCAATCACAGTGTCTACGCACGTGAGCACGGGTTCTCTTACCACATTGGGATTGGGCTATTGCAGGAAGTGACGTCCCCTTACTGGTATAAATTTGGGGTTATTGAAGAAGTTCTAACCCGATATGACTGGACTATGTGGGTCGATGATGACGTATATATAACCAAGTTAACTAAGCAAGATGGTTTGGATGTAGAGAACCTAATTCAAGAGGCTGAAGAAAAAGATGCCTTCATGGTTATTGCGAACAGTCCAGTTAATGACGTTGACCCTCTTTGGACCAACATTAATACGGGTGTGATTCTATTTAAGAATGACCCTAGGTCTGTCAGGGTTCTTCGTGAGGCGCGTGAAATTTCGCTTGACGTGGTAAAAGAGGGATGGACCTTTGAAAAGGATGGCCTCTTCACCAACGGCGACCAGGATACGGTCTGGCACGTCATCAAATCTGACGAGAAGTTGCTTGCGGGAGTGCACATAGTTGACTATGCTCGATTGAACTATCGTGATTACCTCTACAAAGATTCTCTACACGACGGTTTTGCGGTGCATTTTTGCGGTCCTGGAGACAAGGTTCTCAGGACTGCAGTATTCGGTAAGCGCTTTGGCCTAGGGCAGGAATTGGTTCCCACTGAGCTACTTGATAAGTGGTCAGTGCGCAAGCGTCAGGTTATGTCTGATGCCGAAATTGCGAAACGTTCGGCAGTGGTGAAAGCGAATCTCCTTAAGAAGAAGGTTGTTCGCAAGATTGAATTTGTGAAAGAAAATAAGCGCTGGAAGTGAGCATTTAAGCTTTCATAAATTCATCTGCTTGCGCCTGTAACATTCAGGTGTACTTTTGGCAGGTTAAACCCCGTTTTCGCAGCGCTTAGTGCACCCAAACGTTAGGCATGGGCTAAAACAGCCAAAAGTGCACCCAAACGTCAGGGGATAAGCGGTGGCGGCTCGATTTTCAGAGCCGGGGAAGCACCGTGAGGGCATCGTCCACGCTGCGCACGTGCAGGCGCGCCATCGCGGCGGCGTAGGCCTGTTCGATGATCTCGGTAGAGGCCGTCCAGGAACGTTTCAGCGCATCCTCCCGCGCCGCCTCGCCCATGCGTGCGCGGGCGTCCGGGTTCTGATAGACGCTACGCAGGCAGCGGGCGAAACCGTCGCGGTCTCCCGGCTGCACCAGGAAGCCGGTCTTGCCGTGGTGGATGGTGTCGGGGATACCGCCGGCGTTCGCGCCCACTACCGGAACGCCGGATGCCAGCGATTCCAGGCTGACTAGACCCAGCGTGTCGGTAGTGGAGGGGAACGCGAAAACGTCTGAACTGGCGAAAGCCTGCGCCAGTTCCTCCCCGCGCATCACGCCGGGGAAGGTTGCGGGCAGGTGCGAAAACTTGCGTTTCAGCTCGTCCTCGAAGGGGCCGGTGCCGACGAAAGCGATGCGGGCCTCGGGCAGCCGCTCCATCACGGGGATCAGCTGATCTAGGCACTTTTCTTTCGATAGCCGCCCCACGGAAAGCACCAGGGGACGTTCCGGTTCTCCACCGGAAAGCCGCTCGCGCATCTTCGCGCTTGCCTGGTCAGGCCGGAAAAGCTCGGTGTCCACCGCGCCCGGCCACAGGCGGACCCTGCGCATGCCGTCGCGGCGAGCGATATCCGTGAGTGGCACGGACGGGCATAGGTTTACGTCGGCCCGGTTATGGATCGTAAGCAGCCAATTACGGGCCACGTTGCGCAGCGCCCCCAGCCCCAGCGCCTCCGTGTACTGCGGAATATCGGTGTGATAGGAGGCGACGATGGGGAGGCGCTGCTGGTAGGCGTGCAAAATGCCCCATCCGCCCAGCACCAGCGGGCTGACCGCATGCACCACGTCAGGCTGAAACTCGCGCAGCAGGTGGCCGATCTTAGGCATGGGCAGGCCCACGGAAATCTCCGGGTAATAGGGTTTGAACGGGAAAGACGCGATCCCCTCGACCCGTGCCCCCAGATACTCCTTTTGGGGGTTACCGGGGGCGATCACCAGGATCTCGTGCCCCTCGCGGCGCAGATATTCGATGGTCTTGATGACCGTGGTGACCACACCGTCGATTTTCGGCAGGAACACCTCGGTAAACATCGCGATGCGCAACGGCCTATCCACCATGTCCCTACCTACCCCTTAGTCGCCGGAAATGTTCCGGCCATTTTCCCACGGACGCCCTGGGAGTAGAGCACCTCTCCCAGCTTTTCGGTCACGGCGGGGATACCCCGTGCGTTCGCTACAGCCATTCCTCCCGGCACGGTATCCGGGGCCGACCCCGCCAGTATCGCCGTTATCCGCTCCCTTGCGGCGGTCACCACGGCCTCGCTATCCGCTGGATCGGCCGCGAGCACGTGCGCGCTCTCCCCGTCCACCAGCCAGGGGTGAAACACGCCGATGTTGCGCACTATCGTGGGGACGCCGCAGGCCAGGGCCTCCAGCACCACGATTCCCTCGGTTTCCTCCCGGCTGAGGAAGCAGAAGACGTCCGCGCCGCAGTAGGCGTCCCGCACCTCGTCCGGGGGCACGAAGCCCGCGAAGGTCAGGTTCTCGGGGGCCGATGCGATGGCGGCTTTCACCACCGGGGTTAGCACGCTTGCCGGGGTGTCGCCGAACCAAATGAAACGAACTTCCGGCAGCGAATGCGCGAGGGCCACGAAATCGTCGATCCCCTTACGGGTGAACAGGTGGCCGACGCTCACCACGGCAGGCTGTTCGGGGGAGAGCCCGTAGCGATCACGGAAACGCCGCCCGGCCGCTGTATCGGGCCGGAATGTCTCGGTATCTATCCCGTTGCTGAGCGCGACGATAGGTCGCTTCACCCCGTAGGCGGTAACCAGGGAGCGTGAATAGTCGGTGGGGGTGATGATGACGTCCCCGAGGGAATAGAGCCAGGTTATCCAACGGCGAAATAGCGGCGCCAGGGTGTCGGCGCCCCGGAAGGAGGAGCGGAAGTCCTCCTCGGTGGAATGCGCGTGCATCACCACCGGTATGCGCAGGTACCGCGCCAGCAGCGCCACCACCGCGGTATCCGGGAACACCGAGTTCAGGTGGGCGACGTCGGCCCTGAAAACGCTGGACTCGCGCATTCCGAGCAGGCGATACATCTTCTTTTGGTGCTGCACGGCGACGCCCAGGCCGCTTTTCGCCACCAGGCGCAGCAGCCCCGTGTAGTGGCAGACTCGGGCACCCGAAAGTGCTGTGTGCGTGGGGGTGCCTTTGGGGTTCACGACAGGTTCACTCCTGGGATCAGGTTGAGGATCCAGATTAGCCCGAACGTGTAAACAATCAGTGCCCAGGGCTTGAGTAGCCAAATTATCAGCCAGTATGTGCGGGCCTTCATCGAGGTGGTACCCGCGAGGTAGCAGAGGTAATCATCCGGGGCTACCGGCAGCAAAATCGCGATAGCGAACCAGAACGCGGCCTTTGGGTGGTTGGCCCATTTTTCGTAGCGAGCGAACATCTTTTCGGAAAACATTCGCTTTAGCAGCGGGGTGCCGTACATGCGGGCCAGGTGGAATACATACACGGAACCGATGCAGATACCCAGGTAGTTGTAGAGAGTGCCCAGCACCGGCCCGAACAGGATCGGCCCCGCGACCAGGCCGATGCCGGCCGGAAGCACGGGGAATACCACCTGCACGGCCTGTAGCGCGATAAAGATGATGGGGCCGAAAACGCCGAACCCCTCGACCACCGTGCGCAGTTCCTCGACGGAACGGAACGCGCCGGAGTAGTAGCCGTAGCCGCACAGCAGCGCAGAGACGACGAGCAAGCAGATGGTACTCCAGCGCGCAAACTTCATCTTGCGGTCCATGTCGGGCAGCTCGTGCCCCTCCTGAGGCAGATCGCGTGCGTCCTGCGGCGCGACCTCGTTTGCAGGGGGAACGGGCACTTCTACGACCTCCGGGGCGTGAAAAACAAAAGGCTTTGCGTGCAGTCAGGCTGCACGTTACCTATCTTGCGTTAAATCCGTTCCGTGCGCTAACAACCTTTAGTTTATTCCCGTACATACCTAGGGATGATTTTTGAGGATGAGAACGATTACAGAAACGGGTTGTAGAAGCGCGACCCGTTGACGTGCAGCAGCCAGAGGGCCAGCAGCACCATTCCCACGCCCGCGGCGATCACCAGCCAGTCGGCCAGCCGCAGGGGGCGTACGGAATACCAGGTGCGGCGTTTGCCCCGCCCGAAGCCGCGCAGCTCCATGGCGGTAGACGCGACCTCTATTCGGTCGAAACTGCCTAGCAGGAGAGGGAACAGGATCCCGGCCCCGTTGCGCAGGCGCGCCCGCAAGGGTGCCTTACGGGAGATGTCTAGGCCGCGCGCCTGCTGGGCCTGGGAGATGGTGTGAAAATCGCGCTGCACGTCGGGGATATAGCGCAGGGTGAGCGCTACGGCGTAAGAGATGCGGTAGGGCAGGCCGAGGCGATTGAGGGAGGCCGCTAACTCGCTCGGCTGCGTGGTGGCAATGAACAGCACCACCGGGGGCATCACGGCGAAGTATTTGAGGGTCACGTTTAGTTGATAAAAGAGCTGCTCCGAAGTGATGTCCCAGCCTCCGGGGCCGGTCAGCAGCAGGTGCCGGGTACCGTACAGTTCGCTGCCGTAACCGGGGGCGAACAGGAATATCAGCAGGTTATTGAGCAGCATCAAGACGGCCAGCAGCCACAGAATCAGCGAAAAATCGCGTAGGCGCATCCCGCTAAAGAAGAACATCAGCAGGGATACGCAAAGCTCCAGCGCCAGGAAACGGGTATCGAAGCTAATGATCGACCCTGCCAGCAAGCAGATCGTTAGCAGGAGCTTAGAGGTTCCCGTCAGGGAATGCAGGAACGAGGACCGGGCGGCGTAGCCGAGCAAAGGAGCGTCACTCATTGCTTCCCCCCTACGTTGGCCCTGCGTTCCGCACCGATGAAGGCCTCCGCAAAGCCCGCCTCGTCAGCGATGTCGGCCCGTCGCGCCAGCTCGTACAGACTGGTCGTGACCAGGGAGGCCCGCTGCGTCAGGGAAGGATCGCTAAGCACCTGGGAACAGGGCGCATCGGCAAGTAGGCCGCCCTCGCTCAGCACGAGCACACGCGGCGTGTATTCGAGCGCCAGATGCATGTCGTGGGTTATCAGCAAGATGGTGTGCCCCTGTTCGTTGAGGCGGCGTAGGAACTCCATGATCTCGGTGTAGTGCGCCCAATCCTGCCCCGCCGTGGGTTCGTCCAGGATCAACAGGTCGGGGGAGGAAACCAGTATCGCCGCTACGGTAAGGCGTTTCTTCTGGCCGTAGCTAAGCGCGCCGATGGGCCAGTTGCGCATCGGCCACAGGCCGCATACTTCTAGGGTTTCCCGCATCCGCGCGCGCTGTGCTTCGTTTAGTTCGCCGCCCTTGCCGCCGGTCAGGGAAAGCGCGACCTCCGCCGCGACGGTGGGCTGCGAGATCATATGGTTTGGGTTTTGCAGCACGAAGCCAACCCTGCGCCCGCGCTCCGCTATGGTCAGCGACGCGGCGTCCTCCCCGGCCAATTCGATGCTTCCCGCATAGGGAGCGAAACCGCAAATGGTGCGCGCGAGGGTGGATTTACCTGCCCCGTTGTTTCCTAGCAGCGCCAGCATCTCGCCGCGGCGCACGGTGAAAGATACGCCTTTCAACACCGGGGTGGTGCCCAGGGTGCAGCGCAGGTCGCTTACCCGCAGGGCGGGGACTTGGGCCGACGCTTCCTCCGGCGTAGCGGGGGAGGGAGCCTGCTGTGCATACCAGGCGCGCAGGGCAGGGGCGTCGAAACGCACGGTGGCTACGTGCTCCGGGCGGTCCGCGGCGGTAATTTGCTGCCCGGCCAGGCGTAAAGCGCTCAGGTACAGCGGCATGCGGATGCCGTGGCGCGGCAATAGGTCGCTCGCCAATATCTGTGCCGGGGGAGCGTCGGCGATGATCCGGCCCTCGGCCATCACCACGATCCTGTCCACGCCGTGATCCAGCACATCTTCCAGCCGGTGTTCGACGATGATTACCGTCTTACCTTCCGTCCGGTTTAGCTTGTCCAGCAGCGCAATCGTGGATTTACCGCTGGCCGGGTCCAGGCTCGCCAGCGGCTCGTCGCACAGCAGCACGTCCACGTCGTCCACCAGGACCCCGGCGATGGCGACCCGCTGCTTTTGGCCTCCGGAAAGGTTCTGTGGGGTGTGCTCCAGCCTGTCGGCTATCCCCACGGCTTGCGCGGCGCGAACCACGTATTCGCGCATCTGATTTACCGGCACCGCCTGATTTTCGAGCGAGAACGCGATGTCTTCCGCGACGCTCAACCCCACGAACTGGCCGTCGGAATCCTGCAGTACGGTGCCCACCCGCGTGCCTAGCTCAGCCACGTGAACCTTGCGCGGGTCAAGCCCCAGGATGTCTATCTCTCCGCTCAGCTCTCCCCGGTAACGGTGGGGAATCATGCCGTTAAGGATGTGTACCAGCGTTGATTTGCCACACCCGGACTGCCCTATAATGGCGATTTTCTCTCCGCGCCGCACCGTCAGGTTGATGTCGTGCAGGGTGGGTGAAGACTGCTCCCTGTACTGGAAAGAAACTCCGTGCAGGGAGATAACAGGCGCAGCCCCACCTGTTTGGTGGGGCTGCGGCGAGTGCTGTCTGGGCACGAAAAACCTTTGCGTTCGGGGAGGGGCTAGTCCTCGAGCTTGAGGCTGCCGGTGCGGGTCTGTGTCTTGACGTAAACCGCCGCGAGCAGGGTGCCGACTAGGCAGGTAACCACCGAGTTGGAAGCGAACGCGAAGATGCCCTGCGTGTAAACCTTGCCCGCGGGCTCGGCGTAGATCAGCACATCTAGGGTCGGCGCGATGAGCGGCCAGGCCACCGCGTTAGCGACGATGATTGCTCCGTTAAAGGCAAAAATGTCTTTGCTGCTGAAAACACCGTCGCGTACGTTTACGCGCAGCAGCAGGATGCCGACGATAAGGCCGAAAGCCAGGGTCGATATCTCCCACGAGATCCACAGGCCGTAGCCGGTGGTATCTATCAGCAGGTGGCCGATGAATCCGGCGATTGCTGCGACGAGGGGGCCGTAGACGAGCGCGAGCAGCGCGAGCGCTGCGTACTGCAGGCTGATCGAGGTGTTGGGAATGGGCGAGGGGATGGCGACGAAACGGCCGAGCACGAAGAAAATCGCGGCACCGATACCGATCGCTACCACCTGGGTAGCGGGCGATGCGCCCTTGCTCCAGAAGGTCATGACGGGGTCCTTTCGGATAGTAGCGGGGTGAGGGTAATGCACCAGTCGGTGCCGGTGGAAATATTGAAAGCGCGGGCGTAACTGCCGCGGTTGATGGCAAGCGCCATCCTGTCCAGGCTGTTCACGTACAGCAGGGACTCGCCCACCTCTACGGCGGCGAAACTTGTGGCGTAGACGAGCTGGCTGACGTGCGTGATGCGGGACTGGTGTGTGATCGCCACCCGCACCCTGTCGCCATGCTTGCAGCCGAGCTGCAGGAACGTTTCGCGCGGGATAGAGGTCCAGAGGGAGCCGTAACGAATGTCTAGCGCGTCCACGGTGCCGTGCACGGCGCCGTCAGCAATGTGCGGCTCCACCACGGGGAGCTGTTCCAGGGTTTCCAGCGGTAACAGGGGGCCGACCTCGCAATAGTCGATTACCCCGGCTGCCAAGCGGGCCCCGGTGTAGGCGTAAATGTCGCGGCCGTGGAAGGTGTAGGACTCGCCGGAACCGGGAAGCCGGTTCACGCTTTCGTCGATCTCCCGCAGCTCCGCCACCCCGAACAGCCTGTGCAGGTGCGTCAGGGTGCCGTTGTTGGGAGTGACAACGTAATGGCCGCTGTTCGTGCGCGCGACCACGGAGAGGCGATCGGAACCGACGCCGGGATCGACCACGGAAACGAACACGCTTCCCTGCGGCCAGTAGTTGACGGTCTGTGCGAGGCGGTACGAGCCCTCCCAGATGTCGTACGGCGGGATATTGTGCGTGACGTCGTGGATGCGTAGTTCGTCGCTGACGCAGGCGGCCACGCCGTACATGGCGCTTACCGCGCCGTCGTCGTAGCCGAAGTCAGACTGCAGCACCAGGGGGCTTGTTTTACTCACGTGCCAATCTTAGTGACCCGTCAGGGGAGGGGGTAGTGGTGTGAACATCTGTTTCATCTACCGTGACGACGCAGCCGCTATGGCCGGTGAGTCAGCGGGCCACCATCATCGGGGTGCCGGTGACGGGATCGGGCACCACTAGGCAGGACATGCCGAACACGTCCTGCACCAGATCGGCGGTAAGCACCTCTGCGGGTGTGCCCTGGGAAACCACCCGGCCGTCCTTCATCGCAACCAGGCGATCCGCAAAGCGCGCCGCCTGGTTTAGATCGTGCAGCACCGTCACCACGGTCTTGCCATCGCGCTTGAAGCCCTGTAGCAGGCGAAGCACCTCGAACTGATGGGACACATCAAGGTAGGTGGTCGGCTCGTCGAGCAGCATGTATTCGGTTTGCTGCGCCAGCAGCAGGGCGATCCAGACCCGCTGCCGCTGCCCACCCGAAAGCTCGTCCACCCGCGCCTGAGCCAGTTCGGTAACCCCGGTGGCGCGCAGCGCCGCGCTCACGGCCGCTTCGTCATCGTTACTCCACTGGCGCAAAGGGCCGGTGTGCGGGCTGCGCCCGCGCGGAACCAGATCGGCCACCGTAATGCCATCGGGGGCGGTTGCGGTTTGGGGCAGCAGGCCAAGGCGCAGCGCGAGCTTGCGCGAGGGGAGACGGTGTATCTCGTCGCCGTCCAGCGTGATCATGCCTCCCGCGAGGGGGAGCACGCGCGCCATGCTGCGCAGCAGGGTGGATTTACCGCAGGCGTTCGGGCCGATGATGGCGGTAAAGGTGCCGGGCGTTATCCCCAGATCTACCTCGTGCAATACCTCGCGGCGGTCGTAGGAGACGCGCACCTCGCGGGCGTGCAGCCCCGGCTCGTTTGCCGAAGCTGCACGCCCGTCGTGCTGTGGGCTGTTAGCCACTACTTGTTGAACGCCTTTTCGATGTCATCCAGCACCGCGTTGGAGCCGATAACGCCGATGCCGGTCATCCAGGTGGACTCGTCTACCTGGTAGACGTGGCCCGCCTTAACCGCGGGAAGCTGGCCCCACACCTTGGCGACCTCGCCTGCGGCATTCTCGTTTGCCTTGCCGCCGTGCGCGGTGAAGAAGATGTAATCGGCATTCATCTCCGCGTAGTTTTCAACGCTCAGCTTTTCGATCGAGTACTGGTTCCAGTCGCGCTTCGGGATGGTGAAACCGACCTTTTCGAGCAGGCTGCCAGAGAAGCTGTTGGGACCGTAGAGACGCAGGTGATCCTTGCGGAAGCGCACCATATTGACGGTCTTGCCCTTGGCCTGGATCTTCTCTCCCACCTGGACCGCACGCTCGTTGACCTGCTTGATCAGAGCGTCCATTTCGGCTTTCTTGCCGAGGGCCTGAGCGGTCAGGTTCGCCTGGTTTTCCCAGTCAGTGCCGGAGGTCTCGGTGAAAACGGTGGGTGCGATAGCGGCCAGCTCGTCGTAAATCTTCTCGTGGCGCAGCTTCGAGCCGATGATCAGGTCCGGGTTCAGCTTCGCGATGGCGTCCACGTCAGGCTCGGTAAGCAGGCCGACGGGGGTGGTGTCCTTCAGCTTGTCGGCCAGGTAGGTGGGGAAACCGTTGCCCGCGGCCTTCGTGGTGGTAGCGCCTACGGGGATCACGCCCACCGCGACGGCGGCGTCGAGCATCGGGGTGTCGAGCACGACCACGCGCTGGGGATTCTTCGGGATCTCCGAAGTGCCCATCGCATGCTCAATCTTGACGGCCTCGCCCTTGGGTTTTGCGGGCGGGCCGGCGGGCTTACCGCAAGAGGCCAGCAGCAGTGCCAGGCTGAGCAGCAGCGCCGCAAACGCGAACGCGCGTATACGAGTGTGTCGGGTTAGGGAAAGAGGAATAAACATTAGGCCAGGCTAACAAGATTCAGTTAGGGTTGCAGCAAATGGTTGCTACAGATGCCCGGCCCTTGCGCGCGGGGAAAAGGGCCCCGCTCAGCCTGCTGGCGGGGCTACTTCTGCTGTTCGCAGCCGTATGCGCCAGTTTTGCCCTGGGGGCCCGCGCGATTCCCCTGCCGGAGGTCTGGGCCGCCCTGCAAGGTGCGGGCTCGAACGACGTTGTGGTGACAGTCACTGATCTGCGCCTGGGAAGGACGCTGCTGGGGCTGCTCGCCGGGAGCGCACTGGGAGCAGCCGGAGTGCTCATGCAGTCCCTCACCCGTAACCCGATCGCGGACCCCGGCCTCCTCGGGGTAAACGCCGGAGCGGCCTTCGGCGTGGCCCTGGCGATTGCCGTCTTCGGCACGCTTTCCCAACCGGCCACCATCCTTGCCGCCTTCGTCGGCGCGGGCCTGGCCGCCGGTGTGGTTTTCGTGTTTGCCGGGGCGAGCAACACCGCAAACTCTCCCGTGCGTCTCACCCTGAGCGGGGTGGCGATAGCGGCGATTCTGGCGGGCTTTACCCACGCGCTCGTGGCCACCAACGAACGGGTGCTGGACGAGTTCCGTTTCTGGCGGGTGGGTTCCCTACTTGCGCACGGGCTGCGGGACATCGCCTGGTTCCTGCCCGCGATACTCGTCGGCCTGCTGCTCACCCTGTACCTATCCCGCACCCTGGACACGATCGCGCTCGGTGACGACAGCGCCCTCGCGCTCGGGGTGAACCCGGCGAGGACCAGACTGATCGGCCTCCTCGCCGTAACCATCCTGGCCGGCACCGCCACCGCCCTGGTCGGGCCGATCACCTTCGTGGGCTTGGCCGTCCCTCACCTGGTGCGTCGCGTAGTCGGTCCCCGCCACACCCTGGTGGTGCCGCTCTCGATTCTCATCGCGCCCGCCCTGCTACTGGCGGCCGACGTGGTCGGCAGGCTAATCGGTGGCTACGGGGAAGTGCCCGTGGGAGTGGTTACCGCGCTGATCGGCGCCCCGCTGCTGGCACTAATGGTTATCTTCGGTGGGAAGGGGAAGCTCGGATGAGCCTGTTACCCCAGTACCGCGTGTTTAGCCGTGCGGGCCTTTCCGTGCGGGTGCATCGACGTAGCGTTTTGGTTGCCTCGTTGATGGCGCTCAGCCTGTTTTGCGTAGTGGCGCTATCCCTGGTCAGCGGCGGTTACACGGTCAGCGCTGCGGACGCCTGGAACGTATTAAAGGGCGAGAGCGTCTCGCGGCTGACCGACTTCTTCGTGTTGCAGCGCAGGCTGCCGCGCGCGTTGCTCGCCGTCACCGTCGGTGCCTGCCTCGGCCTCTCGGGAAACCTATTCCAGGCGGTCACCCGTAACCCGCTGGCCAGTCCCGACGTAATCGGCGTGACCAACGGCGCCTCCGCAGGCGCGGCCATCGTGCTCCTGCTGCTCGGGGGTTCCTTCGCGCAGGCATCGTTGGGGGCGCTCGCCGGTGCAGCCACAACCGCCGTGCTGATGCTTTTGTTGGCGTCCCGCACGGGGCTTACCGGGTCGCGCTTCGTCATCTTCGGCATCGCCCTCGGCGCGCTTTCTTCGGCGGTCGTTTCCTACCTGATGACGCAGGTCTATATAGGTAACGCCTCCACCGCGCAGATGTGGTTGCTGGGCTCCCTGCAGGGGCGCGGCTGGCAGGAACTGCCCCTCGCGTTCTGGGGGCTTCTAGCATCGTTCCTGCTGGTCGGTTATTGCCGAAAGGACATGCTGCTGGGCGAACTGGGAGAAGAAAGTGCCGTCTCTCTGGGGGCCAACGTGCGCCTTAGCCGTGCGCTGTTGATCCTGGCGGGCATCCTCGCGGTGGCGGTCGCCATCGTCTCTGCCGGGGCGATTAGTTTTGTGGCGTTGGCGGCCCCGCACATCGCGCAGCGCCTCGCGGGGCGGGCCAGCCCGGTTGCGTCGGCGCTGTGCGGCGGGCTGCTGCTTGCCGTCTGCGATCTGGTCGCGCTGTACGCCTTCCCGGTCCCGATCCCCGTGGGGGCGGTAACCATCGCCGTTGGCGGTGCGTTCTTCCTCTACCTGCTGTGGCGCGAGGGAGGGGTCCGCTCCCGGTGATTATCGTCCCGGAAGCACCGTGTGCCCCGGAGCCTTTACTGGACTGACGCCACCCCCTAATACGATGGGGGCATGACGATTATTGCGGCGGCTGACGGCTCATCCCTAGGCAACCCCGGCCCGGCTGGCTGGGCCTGGTTTATCGACGAACAGACCTGGGCTGCGGGAGGCTGGGAACGTGGCACCAACAACATGGGTGAGCTGGAAGCGGTGGCTAACCTGCTGGAGCAGACCTCGGCCACTACCGAGCCGCTGCTGATCCTCTGCGATAGCCAGTACGTCATCAACAGCGTCACCAAGTGGATGCCCGGCTGGAAACGTAACGGCTGGCGCAAAAAGGATAAAAAGCCCGTTCTCAACGTCGATATTTTGCAGCGCATAGACGCCCTGCTGGTGGGTCGACAGGTGCGCTTCGAATGGGTAAAGGGCCACGCTGGACACGATCTAAACGAGCGTGCGGATGATCTTGCGCGCGCAGCCGCCACCGCGTACCAGAGCGGTAGCGAGGTAAAGCGCGGCCCCGGCTACCCGGCGGGAGCCGCCCAGAAGGAGCAGGGCGGGGCTGCGCGGCAGAGCGTTCCCGGAGAGTGCGAGGATAAAGCTGCACCGGAGGCCTCCGCGCCGGCCTATGCCCAGGACGATCTCTTCGCTTTCAGCACGGTGGGCTGCGTGACGGGCATGCAGGTAACCCCTGAGCAGGAAGCGCTAGAGGAGACTAAAGAGCTGCTGCTAAACCCCGCCCGCTACGGCGAGATGATCTTCCCGGCCACCGGGGAGCACCCAGAAATCTCCGGATACGTCACCTGGCACGCTACCGAGCTAGCTCCCGGCATGGTGCTTGTGACGGCGGAAACCGAGGTCGCGGCTTTGAGCGCAACCTGGGTCAGGGAAAACAGCGAGGGCACGCCGCTGCGGTTGGCGCACCTGCACTGGAGCGCTCTCTAGCCAGCTAGTTTTTGACCGTGGTCCGCTTTGCCTCGTCACTGTTAGGGGCGGGGTGCAAAACCACTCGAAATATTGCTCCGCCACCGGCGGTTTCGTGCACGCTTATGCGGCCTCCGTGCTGCTCCACAATCTTCGCTGCGATAGATAGGCCAAGGCCAGATCCGCCGCCCTGGCCAACGGGGCGTTGCCGCGAGGAGTCGGTGCGGTAGAAGCGTTCGAAAATGCGGGTGCGTTCTTCACGGGAAATGCCTGGGCCGTGGTCACGAACCTCTATCGCGACCATGCCATCGCGCTGTATGCCTACCGTCAGCTCTACCGGGGTGCCACTTGGCGTGTGCCGGAAGGTGTTTCCCACCAAGTTTGAGAATACCTGGCGCAGAGAAGCCTCGTTTGCGAGCACTATCACCGGTTCGGCATCCCCCGATACGGGCAGGCCGGACAGGTTGCATATCGTCACCTGCCTGCTGGGATCGAGCGCGCGCAGGTCTTGCGCGCTGTCCGTGACAGTCTTCATTACGTCCAGGGGTTTCAGTTCCAGGTGAGGATTATCCTCCAGGCGTGCCAAACGGAGAAGATCCTCCACCAGGCTCCCCATCCGCCTGGCCTCGTCCTCTATCCGTTTGATGGCCGACTCTACCTCGGTGTCCGTGTTTAGCGCGCCCATGCGGTAAAGCTCCCCGAAACCGCGAATCACGGCCAGGGGAGTGCGTAGCTCGTGGGAAGCGTCGGCCACGAACTGCCGCATTTTGGCCTCTGAACGGGTAGCCCGTGCCTCCGACTCGGCCTGCGAGGAAAAGGCCTTTTCGATCTGTACCAGCATCTCGTTGAGGGAGACTGACAGATGGTGCACCTCGTAGGAAGAGGTGGTTACGGGAACGCGCTTTCCTAGATCGCCGCGGGCGATGTGACCGGCTGCGATCTCCATGTCCTGCAGAGGAGAAAGCGAACGGTGCGTCACGAAACCGCCGATGCCCACGCCGACCAGTACCACCAGCGAACCGGTTACGAGCACCGCCATGCCCATGGTGCGCATGTTTGCATCCAGGCTTCTAAGCGGTATCGCCAGGTACACCGAGCTGGGGTGCGGCGCGTTAGGTAGTTCGGTAGCGATCACCCGCCAGCGCTGGTCATTCTTGTCAGAAACCGTGAAAGGGTGTTTTTCCAGCGCTTTTACTTCTTCTAGGGAGAGGTCTGGCAGCTCGATGGTGGGCGGGGGTGCCCCCGCCTCCTTGCGGTGAATGCGCTGTTCAAGATTCCCGTTTTCCCGGTGAAACTCGACTATGAAGTCGACCGGAGAATAGCTGGACTCGGTGGTGTATTTATTGACGGCCACCATCGGTCGCTCGCTCTTATGCGCGATATCGACGATGACGTCTATCCCTCTGGCGAGATCGTTGTCTATCGTTCCCAGCAGGGTGCGTTGGAGCAGGAACAGTGAGGTGAGGCCCGTGATCAAGGTGCCCGCTACCAGCAGTAGCACTATCAGGCTGACTATCCGGGTCCAAAGGGATACCGGATGAGTGGAGTCTGTCAGGTTAGAGGCATATAGAGACGGGCGCAGCACCATTTATTGGGAATCTGGGTTTACCGGGCGCAGCACGTAGCCGACACCACGCTTGGTGTGGATCATCGGCTCTCCAATCACATCGATCTTGCGGCGCAAATACGAAATGTAGGACTCCACAATACCGACTTCGCCCGACCAGTCGTAATCCCAGACATGGTCCAGAATCTGCGCCTTCGACACCACCCTGCCGGAGTTCAGCATCAGATAACGCAGGAGCTTGAACTCGGTCGGAGAAAGATCGATCGGGGTCCCGGCGCGGGTAACGTCGTGGCTGTCTTCGTCGAGGCGGAGGTCCCCGACGGTCAGGCCGCTACCCTCCGTGGTATCTAGCGGCGACGCCGTGCGGCGCAGGATGGCGCGAATCCGCGCCACCACCTCTTCGAGGCTGAATGGCTTGGTTACGTAGTCGTCCCCGCCGATCGTGAGCCCCGCTACCTTGTCCTTGGTTTCGTCGCGCGCCGTCAAAAAGAGCACGGGGTAGTGCTCGCCGCGTTCGCGCAGACGCCGAGTAATCGTGAAGCCGTCCATGTCGGGAAGCATGACGTCGAGCACGATGAGATCCGGGCTTAGGTCCGCTGCCATGCGCAGGGCGTCGTTGCCGCCCCCGGCAGTGAAAACCTCGAACCCGGCAAAACGTAGCGAAGTTGCCAAAAGTTCGCGGATGTTGGGCTCGTCATCAACGACGAGGAGTCGTGCTTCGTGAGCTTGCTCGGTGGTCATCTCTACAGTTTCGTATCGGTAAATGAAATTAACCTGTGAGAAGACTGTATGAGTCGTGTATCAATTCGCAGCTTTGAGCAATTTCTCTTGGTACTTGCGAATCTTGCGCAGCTGTCGGCGCATCTGGAACATGCGCACCGAGCCGACCAGCGCCATTACCAGCGCGCCCGCGATTGCTGCCAGCAGCATGGCTACGCCGAGGGGAAGCTCAAAGCCGTAGTTGAAATAGGTGAACGTGGCCGGGGTGTTGTTCTGCACGATGAAGATGAGCAGCAGAATCATCACAATTGCGCCGACGATCAGGGCTGCCCAGGTGGCCGCCGTACGGCCGCCCGAAGGGGCCGCGGGAAGCTCTAGTTCCGGCTTGTGCGCGGGCTTAGCTGCCTGCGATTCGGCCGCCGCCGGTGCTTTGGCGGCAGCGGGCGCGGTCTCGTGAGAGACGGTGGGGGTTTCGTCGGGCAGCTGGGGGGAGGTCATTTGGCGTCCTTGGGAAATGGGAAATAAGAAAACTGATTTGCCTCCACTTTAGCCGCCCCCTGTAGCGGCTGGGCAACGTGCGCCTAGAATAAATATGACCAATCGTCTTTCGTTTAGGAGCCAACATGGTTGAGTTCAGTCCTTCCCCCGCTAGCAGTGCAGACATCGGCGTTACCGGCATGGCGGTGATGGGGTCCAACCTGGCCCGCAACCTGGCCCGCAACGGCTTCAAGGTGGCGATCCACAACCGCAGCACCGGAAAGACCAAGGCTGTCATGGACGCGCACGGGGATGAGGGCCAGTTCTTCCCGGCCGAAACCATGGACGACTTCGTTAATTCCCTGCAGAAGCCCCGCGTCGCCCTGATCATGGTGAAGGCCGGCCCCGCCACCGACGCCGTGATTGAGGAACTCGCCTCTCGGATGGAAGAGGGCGACATCATCGTGGACTGCGGTAACTCCCTCTTCAGCGACACCCGCCGCCGCGAGGCCGCCCTGCGCGAGCGCGGCCTGCACTTCGTCGGCGCCGGAGTTTCCGGCGGCGAGGAGGGCGCGCTTAACGGCCCCTCGATCATGCCCGGCGGCACCGTAGAGTCCTACGACCGCCTCGGCCCGATGTTCGAGAAGATTTCCGCGCAGGTAAACGGCGAACCCTGCTGCACCCACGTGGGTGCCGACGGTGCCGGACACTTCGTGAAGATGGTGCACAACGGCATCGAATACGCCGACATGCAGGTTATCTCCGAGGCTTACGACATCATGTCGCGCGCCCTCGGAATGAGCGCCGCCGAAATCGCCGAGGTGTTCGCCGCCTGGAACCAGGGACCGCTCGAGTCCTACCTGGTGGAGATCACCGCCGAGGTGCTCGCGCACGTAGACCCCAAGACGAAGCAGGCCTTCGTTGACATCGTGGCCGACCGTGCGGGACAGAAGGGGACCGGCGCCTGGACCGTGCAGACCGCCCTCGACCTCGGGGTTCCGGTCACCGGTATCGCCGAGGCAACCTTTGCCCGCGCGGTCTCCGGTTCCGTGCCGCAGCGCACCGCGGCCCTGTCGGCCCTGCCCGCGCTCGCCGAGGATGTTGCGATCGAGGACCGCGCCGCCTTCATCGAGGATCTGCGCAAGTCCCTCTACGCCTCCAAGCTGGTCGCCTACTCGCAGGGCTTCGACGAGATCAACGCTGCCGCCGAGGAATACGGCTGGGCTATCGACCGTGGCGCCATGGCGCGTATCTGGCGCGGTGGCTGCATCATCCGCGCCCGCTTCCTGGATCGCATTACGGAGGCCTACGAGCGTAACCCGCAGCTGCCCCTGCTGCTGGCCGACGAATACTTCACCAAGGAAATTTCCGATGTGGTTCCGGCCTGGCGTCGCGTGGTTTCCTTCGCTGCGCGCGCGGGCTTCCCGGTGCCGGTGTTCGCCTCCACCCTGTCCTACTACGACGCGATTCGCTCCGAGCGTCTCCCCGCAGCCCTGATCCAGGCGCAGCGCGACTTCTTCGGTGCGCACACCTACCAGCGCATCGACCGCGAGGGAACCTTCCACACCCTGTGGAGCGGCGACCGCAGCGAGGTGCAGGAGTAACCCGCACCCCGCGCGCCAGCGCGAATCCGTGCGGCCGCCTATGAACGGTGGCCGCACGGGGTTCGCGCAGGCATTTCGGGGCGGTATAAAATCTAAAGCGCGGCGGTTGTTCAGCAACGCGGCGTTTGCCCCTCTAGCCCAACGGTAGAGGCAGAGGACTTAAAATCCTTGTGTTCCGGGTTCGAATCCCGGGAGGGGTACCATTTACCAGAGAAAACGCTGGTTATGCGGGGTTTTCTGCGGAGCGATGTGCTCCGTGAGCGCAGTGTCAGAACGCGAGGGATGGTGTGGCACAGGTGACCAACACGCCGGGAGCACAGTGCCTAACCGCTCGGATCGACGCCGTGCTGGCACGCATAGCTGGGGCAGCGCAAGATGCCGGGCGCGACCCGGGAACGGTGCGGCTGGTGCTCGCCAGCAAAACCCGCTCCCCGCAGGAAATACGGACGGCTCTCGAATACCTATCCGGGCTGGGAATAAGCCCCGTGACGGGAGAGAACCGGGTGCAGGAGCTCGCGAAGCACTCCGACCTCGCAGACATCCCCTACGAACTGCACATGATCGGGCATCTGCAGCGCAATAAGCTCTCCCATGCCATGCGCAGTTGCAGCATGATCCACAGCCTGGACAGGGAAAGCCTGCTCACGGCGGTGCTCAGAAGGCACGGGGAAGAGCCCGCTGCCACCCCTAGCGTGCTGCTCCAAGTGAATACATCGGGTGAGGCCAGCAAAGGCGGCTTCGCGCCGGAGCATGAACTGCTGGCCGACGCAGCCGGGCGCCTGCTTGAGGCGGGCGTGCCGCTGCGCGGACTGATGACCATTGGCGCGCGTAGTGCCGACCTCGGCCGCGTGCGCGCCTCCCTGGCGCTGCTGCGGCAGCTGCGCGACGAGCTGGCGCTGCCCGAAGTGCGGGAGCTATCTATGGGGATGAGCGGCGACCTCGAACTAGCCATAGCGGAGGGGGCGAGTCTGGTGCGGGTCGGCTCTGCCGTGTTTGGCCCTCGCACGGCTCAGCCCGGGGCGTAAAACGTAGCTAACCGCCCTGTCAACGGGTAATATCGAACGTCAATGGCGTCGGCGTCTTAGGCGTCATTCCAACCACTTATATGGAGGCCCCGTGGCACGTCACAACACTGTCCTCGGCAACGACAAGCGATTCCAGCCGAACCCTTACGCAGATTTTTCCGCGCAGCGGCGCGACGCGGCACCTCAGTACCAGTACCCGCAGCAGTCGGCCCCCCAGTACGGCCAGGCTGCCCCGCAGCAGCCTTCCGCAGAAGAGCTGAACATGATGTACGCCCGCCCGGCGGCAAACAGCTACGACACGGACAGGATGTCTTACGATGACGTCCTCTCTAAGTCGAGCATCGTCTTCGGCGTAATCACGCTGCTCGCCCTCGCCACCGCTTCGCTGCCTTTCATCACCGGCATCCTGGGGATGGGGCAGCAAGTAGGGTACGGGCTTGCTTCTATTGCCACCTTCGTGGGCATGATCGGTGCCCTCGTAATTGGTCTGATCGCCGCCTTCAAGCGCGTGAGCGGCCCAGGGCTGGTGCTCACCTACTCGGTGTTCGAGGGCATGTTCCTCGGCGGTATCAGCATGTTCTTTGAGGCCAGCTACCCCGGTATCGTGCTGCAGGCGGTCATCGCCACCCTGGCGACCTCCGGCGCCGTGCTGCTGCTGTTCCGTTCCGGCAAGGTGCGTACCAGCCCCCTCATGAACAAGATCTTCTTCGTGGCGATGCTCGGCTACCTGCTGTTTAGCCTGGTAAACCTGGTACTCATGCTGACCGGTGTGGTGGGCGGAGAATTCGGCCTGCGCTCCGGCGTGTTCGGTCTGGTTATCGGCGCGATCGCGGTACTGATGGCCTCCTACTCGCTCGTGATGGACTTCGAGGACATCAAGAACGGCGTAAACAACGGCGTTCCCCGCAACACCGCCTGGCTGTGCGCATTCAGCCTCGCCGTCACCATCGTCTGGATGTACGTCGAGTTCCTGCGCCTCTTCGCTATCTTGCGTAGCAACGACTAACGCACGGGGTAACTCCCGGTAAAACGAAACGATTAGTGCGGCGTTCCCGTTAGGGGGACGCCGCACTACTCTTATTGCTAGCAAACTAAGTAATAGGAGATAGCGCCTTGCTGGTCTGGATAGAGTTCTTTTTCGCCTGGATGATGGAACACACCGGAGTGATCTTCACGGGCTTCCTTTTCGCGCTCGACATTTCTTTGCGCATAGCCGCCCTGATAGTGGTGCCCCGCAACCGGCGGCCCGGCTCTGCGATGGCCTGGCTGTTCGCTATCTTTCTGCTGCCGTTCGTGGGGTTCCCCCTCTACCTGCTGCTCGGGCGTACCGAATTACCCAAGAAACGGCGGGTCAAACAGCAGGCGGTAAACCAGCTCATGCGGGAGCGTTCGCAAAACATTAAAGACGCCGAGCTGGATACGGATTCCCCCTCCTGGCTCCAGTCGGCTGTGCAGTTGAACCGTTCCCTCGGGGCGTTCAGCCTCACGGGGAACAATTCCGCCGACCTTTTTACCGACTACAACGACACCATCCAGCGCATGGCTAACGACGTGCGCACGGCCCAGCGCTTCGTGCACGTGGAGTTCTACACCGCCTGCTACGACGAGGTGACGGAAGATTTCTTCCGCGCGCTCGCCGAGGTACGCGAGAGGGGCGTCGCGGTGCGCTTCCTCTACGACCACCTCGGATCGTTCACGCACTGGCAGGGCTACCGCAAAATGCTGCGCTTCCTGGACGAGATCGGTGCGGAACATTATCCGATGATGCCCCTTAAGCCTTTCAGCGACGGCGCATTCCAGCGGCCTGACCTGCGCAATCATCGCAAGATCTTTGTGGTTGACGGTGAGATCGGATGGATGGGCAGCCAAAACCTGATCTCGCGCGATTACAACAGCCGGAAAAACATACGCCGCGGACTGAAATGGCAGGAAACCATGGGTCGTTTCCGGGGCCCGGTGGTAGAGGAAATGAACCTGCTGTTCGCCACCGACTGGTTCTATGAATCGGGCGAGATCCTGCCGGGGGACATCCTGCTTCCCGGTACGGGTGATTCCTCAGGCAGCTACGAGGCCCAACTAGTGCCGTCGGGCCCCGGCTTCGTGCAAGAAAATAACCTGGCGCTGTTTAACCAGCTGATCTACGGGGCGCAGAAAAAGATCTGTGCCGTCAGCCCCTACTTCGTTCCCGACGAGTCGATGCTGGCCGCCCTCGTGACGGCGGCCCGGCGCGGGGTGGAGGTGGAGTTGATCGTGTCCGAGATCGGCGATCAGTTCCTGGTATTCCACGCCCAGCGCTCCTACTACGAGACTCTGCTGAACGCCGGCGTGAAAATCCTGATGTACAAGGCGCCCTACATCCTGCACGCAAAGCACCTGAGCGTGGACGAATCGGTGGCCGTGATCGGCAGTTCCAACATGGACATGCGTTCGTTCCTGCTGGATATGGAATCCTCCCTGATGGTGGGTGGGCGCGACTTCCTGCAAAAGCTGCACGAGGTGGAGGACCGCTACCGTACGGCGAGCCGCGAACTCACCCGGGAGGAGTGGGAAGCGCGGCCCGCGCTCTCTCGCTACCTAGATAACCTTTGCAGGCTCGCCTCCGCGATCGTCTAAACCACCTTTAGTCTGGCTATTACCTCGTTGAGCGCTTCGCGGTGCCCCGGCACGTCAGCGGCGACGTCGGAGGCAAGGGCGGCGTGCTGCCCGTCTCCGGTGTCTATCACTATTGCCGTCACGACCGAGCTGGAGGTCGTTGTGAGGCGTGCAGAATTAAAGTTGTAGACCGCCTGCACCTGCCAAGCCGGGTGGCCATCCACCGTTATCGCTTTTGAAGAATAGTCGGTTACCAGAGAATCATCGCCGAACTCTTCGTACACCCCGGCCGATGTGGCATAGCACTGGAAGATTGCCTCGGCCGCGGCCTTATCGCCGGGGAACTGTTCCCCCGGTTCCCAGGCCACGGTGCCTACGGTGACCGCGCTGTACCAGTTCCCTTCGATCAGCGCGGCGCTGCTAAACGATCTCTGCATGTAGCCGACGCTCTGGCTCCACCCGGTATCGAAGAAACGCGGGAACGTGGCCCGCAGCCTTCCCACCTGTACGGTGCCTTCGCGTGCCCCGAGGGATTCCTGGTCATCGGGGATATAGCAGGGCTTCGTGGGGGCGGTGGTGAAAATGGGCGGCGGGGGAGTTTCGTCAGGGTTATCCGGGGGAGGGGTATATTCCTGCCCGCTGTGCACGGGTTCGGTGTTGAGGGGCTGCCCGCGCAGCGCGGAAACGTCGGTGTCCTGCCCCCGGAAGAAGGTGAGCCACAGAATCAGCAGCAGAGCCAAAACCAACACGGAGCCGCCGACGAGAATGGCGAGCACGGTGCGGTGAGTGCCATCGTGCCGCTGGGGAGCGGGGGTGACGGCGGCATTTGCCGCGTTATGGTCCGGTAGCGATATTTGCTGACCGGGGTTTTCCTGCGGTGGCTGCACGCGCTTTTCCCCTCTCTGCTTCTGCCGTAATTTTTACACATCAACCTGGGCGATGCGCCCTGATGTGGGGTAGCGTCAATGCTGACACAGGCTCATAGTTTAGGAGTGTTGCGATGCGCCCGCCCATAGCCCTCAGTGTTGCCGGTTCCGATCCCAGCGGTGGTGCGGGGATCCAGGCGGATCTAAAGACATTTACCGCGCTCGGAGTCTACGGTTGCGCGGTTATCACTTCCCTCACGGCGCAGAACACGCAAGGTGTGCAGGGCGTGCAGAGCGTTTCCGGAGACTTCGTGGCCGCGCAGCTTACCTCCGTGCTTGATGATCTGCCGGTGCAGGCAACCAAGGTGGGAATGCTCGCCAACGCGGAGATCGCGAGCGTGGTGGCGGATGTGTTTACGCAGCGGCGCACCGACCTGGGCAGGCTCGTGCTGGATCCGGTAATGATCGCCACCAGCGGGGATCGGCTGTTGGATGAGGCCGCTATCAGCGTGCTTACCCAGCGCATCATTCCGCTGGCCGACGTAATCACGCCCAACCTGCACGAGGCGGCCTACCTTTTGGGGGCTAACCTAGCGACCGACGTAGACGAGATGCGGGAACAGGCCGACGAACTGCTGGCGCTGGGGGCGCGGGGGGTGGTGCTGAAAGGCGGTCACCTACGGGGGAAGGAGGTCGTGGATGTCTACCGTGATGCCGAACGCACGGAGCTGCTGCGTGGCACCATGTTCACCACGCAGAACACGCACGGCACCGGCTGCACCCTGTCCTCCGCCATCGCCGCGCAGTTCGCGCGGTTGGAGCAAATCAACCGTGAAAAGGGCGAAACGACGCCTGTGGCGGATGACGTGGCGGCCATTTGCGAAGCACGGGAATACCTGGCTAGCGCTATCGAGAACGCTATTGACTGGCGGCTCTCCAAGCACCCGGAGAGCGGCCACGGCCCGGTAAATCACCTGGTCACGATAGGAGCGTGAGGGAAAGATGCGTGAACTGACTCCCGCCGGGCCGGTCACCGCAGAACTGTGGCAGGAGGCCGCTCAGATTCGTTCCCGTATCGCCGATTTACCGTTCCTGAAGCAGCTTGCCGACGGTACCCTTTCTCCGCGCGTATTCGTGAATTACCTGCAGCAGGACGAGTTTTATCTGGCGTCCTACGCACGTGCGTTGGCGATGTTGGCGACGCGTTCCTACGGCTCGGAATCGGCAGAATTTTGGGCGCGCAGCGCCAGTGAGGCGGTAACTGCCGAACGGGTCTTACATGATGATCTCTTTAACGATCCGCACCTGAGCGGACTTACCCGCCCAGACGTAGCCTCCCCGACAACCCGCGCCTACGCGAACTTCCTGCTCGCCGCCTGTGCCTTCGAGCCTTACCCGGTGGCTGCGGCCGCGGTTTTGCCCTGCTACTGGGTGTATGCGGAAGTGGGGGCGGCCCTAGCGGAACGAGCCAAGACAGCCACCGACCACCCCTATGCCGCCTGGGTAAGCGCATACGACGATCCGGAGTTTCGTGAGATCGCCCAGCGCGCGATAAACGAGGTAGAAGCTGCCTGCGCGGGCCTCAGCGAAACGCTACGTGGCAAGATTAAGACTGTTTTTCTGGACGCTACCCGCTACGAAGAGCTGTTTTGGCTTTCGGCGATGGACTGCGAACAGTGGCAGCTATAGGAGGAAACTGACGATATGCGCGAGAACCTGCGGCCCGCCCTACCCGCCAGCGACGGAAGCAGCGACCCCTGGCTATGGCTGGAGGAGATCGAATCGCCGCGGGCGCTGGACTGGGTGCGCGAACACAACCACGGTTCCGAACAGGAAATAGACACCGATGGCCTGAGCGCTGTCTTTGCCGCGCAGGTGAAAGAGATCCTGGATTCCAGCGAACGCATCGCGCACGTCGTGAAGCGCGGAGAGTACGCCTACAACTTCTGGCAGGACGATACCCACCCCAAGGGTGTTTGGCGGCGCACCCCGTTCAGTGAATACGCCGCGGGAAACCCGACCTGGGACGTGCTGCTTGATGTCGATGCCCTGAACCGCGAGGAGGGAGAGGACTGGGTTTGGCACGGAGCCTCGCTGCTGCGCGAAGACGGTACCTACCCGCGCGCTCTCATCTCCCTGTCCCACGGCGGTAGCGACGCCGACGTGACGCGGGAGTTCGACCTCGCGACGCGCCGCTTTATTCCCGAAAGCGAGGGCGGCTTCTTCCGGCCCGCCGCGAAGGGCGAGCTTTCCTGGATAGACCGCGACAGCGTCACCGTCTACACCGATTTTGGGCCCGATTCGCTAACGCTTTCGGGATACGCGCGCCAGGGGAGGATCTGGCGGCGCGGCCAGGCGCTAGCGGAAGCGGAAATGGTGGCGCAGGCCGGAGAGGACGACAACGCGCTCGCTATCTGGCACGAACAAACCCCCGGTTACGAACGCACCTGGGTAAATATCAGCCACACCTTCTACACCTCCACCACGTACCTGTTGCGAGATGGCGTGCCGCAGCGCATAGATGTGCCCGACCACGCGCAGGTGTCCGCTTTCCGCGACACCCTGCTGATCCTGCCGCGTAAGGACTGGGAACTGAACGGCACCACCTATCTGGCGGGCAGCCTGCTCGCCACCTCTCTCCCCGCCTATCTGGCAGGGGAGCGCGATGTGCAGCCCCTCTTTACCCCCGATGACGCCCGCGTGCTGCAGGACCTGTGCGTAACCGCAAATTACCTGCTGCTCACCCTTTCCGAGCATGTAAACACCCGCCTCCACGCCCTCTGGCGCGATGGCGAAAAATGGGCGGAAAGCCCCGTGTTCACCGAATTGACGGGAACCGTGAGTGCCCGCGCCGTGGATCGAGAGGTAAGCGACGAGGTCTGGCTGACCGCCGCCGGATTCCTTTCCCCTGCCTCCCTCTACCTGGGAGACCTGAGTAGCGTCTCTTCCGGCGAAGGCAGCAGCCAGCGGCTTTTGCGGAGCGAGCCGAGCCACTTTTCGGCAGACGGTTTACAGGTTGAGCAGCACTTCGCGCTTAGCGATGACGGCACCCGGATTCCCTACTACCAGGTTGGTCCGAAAGACCCGCACCCTGAGGCGCCGACCCTGCTCTACGGTTACGGCGGTTTTGAGGTTTCGCTCCAGCCCGCCTACTACGCCAGCATCGGAAAAACCTGGTGCGAACGCGGTGGCACCTTTGTGCTCGCCAATATTCGCGGCGGCGGCGAATACGGGCCGCGCTGGCATCAGGCCGCCCTGCGGGAAAAACGCCCCCGCGCCTACGAAGATTTTGCGGCTGTCGCCAAGGACCTCATCGCACGCGGCGTAACGCAGCCCTCGCGTTTGGCCTGTCAGGGCGGTAGCAACGGGGGATTGCTCACCGGCAACATGCTGGCCAGCTACCCGGAACTGTTCGGTGCCATCGTGATCCAAGTACCGCTTATCGACATGAAGCGTTACACGAAACTGCTCGCAGGCTACTCCTGGATGGCGGAATACGGCGACCCGGAGGGAGAGGACTGGGGCTACCTGCGCGGTTACAGCCCCTATCATCTGCTCGATGCGGCTACCGACTACCCGCCTACCCTGGTAACCACCTCCACGCGAGACGACCGGGTACATCCCGGCCACGCTCGCAAACTGGTGGCGGCCTTGGAAAGCATCGGCAAGAACGTGCGCCTCTGGGAGAACGTTGAGGGTGGGCACGGCGGAGCTGCCGATAACGCGCAGCGCGCCCGCATGACCGCCCTGATGATGGCGTTCCTGTGGCAGCAAGTGGGTGCCGGTGCGCCCGGAAGTGCGCCAGAGTGAGGCAGATCAGAAACGACCGGCTTCGCCAGGACGAACTGCTGCTGATCCGTAACGATATCTTCACGGTCTATCGGCCGGTTACCGAGGGAGCCAGCCCGCTGTTCCCCCTGCGCTATGCGCGTACCCGGCCGGGAAGCGAACGAGTCCCCACCCTGGTGGTCCCCGGCGGTCCCGGTACCGCCTCCGTGCTGCCCTTTGACCAGGCCAGGAAACTCTTCGCGGGGCGCGGCATAGACACCGTGATGATGGAACATCGCGGGGTCGGCCTTTCCCGCCTAGACGCGCGCGGCAGGCAGATTCCCCCCTCCGCTATCACCACCGACGCGGTGGTGGCAGACATGCGGGCGGTTCTCGATCACGCACGTATCCCGCGCGCCTGCCTCTACGGCACCGGATACGGCGCCTACCTCTGCCTGGCGTTTGCGTTGCGTTACCCGGAACGCACCGACTCCCTCGTGCTTGATTCGCCGCTGGTAGCGGCCAGCGACCAAATCTGGGCGCGCCGGGTACTGCGCGAAAAGCTCTGGTCACGCCCCGGCGAAAACCAGCTCGCGGCGCGGGTACGGGACCTGATCGCCGATGGCACGCTAGACCCGCTGGAGGCGGGTCACGGCCTACGGGCTGTGCACGAGATCGGTGGCCCGGCGGCACTGGAGAAACTAATTACCCTGTTGGGGGAGGCGGGCTCCGGCCTCACCTGGACACTGATCGTGGCGGCCATGAAGCAACACTTCTTTAGCCACGCCCCCTACGTGCAGGAAAACGATCTCCTGCACGAACTAGCGGTCAACGAGTTTGGGCGAGGCAGCTATGCCGATGGGCTGCCGCTGGACACCGCCAGCCCGCTCATGCCTGTTCCCGCATCCGCGGCTAAACCACCCGTTTCCCCGAACGGACACTGGGAAAAACTCTCGCAAATCAGCGTCCCGACAACCGTGCTGTCGGGAGCCTGGGACATCACCTGCCCTCCCGAGCTGGCCGCGGAAGTTTCCCGCAGAATCCCGCACGCACAGCTAATCCGCGTACCCGAAACCGGGTTCAGCATCTTGGACTCCCGCGCCGGGGCAGCAGCGATAGCAACCCAGTGGACGATACGCGGAGCCGCCGCGGAACTAACGGTAAGAGAAAACGAATTGCTGGCCCTGCCGCGCACCGCCAGCGGGCAGGTACTAAACGGTTCGGTGCAGCTTGGGCTTGCGGCCGAGAGCCTTAGCCCCCTGCGCTGGCGCATACAGCGAGCCAAGGTACGGCGCGCGCAAGACCCGGGGGCGCGCCGCCGCAACCGCCGCGCGCATGCCCAGGGGAGAAGATGATGCCATCACCAACCCGGCGTCCCTGGCTCGCGCTCGCCGTGCTGGTGATACCGGTCCTGCTCATCAGCATTGATATGTCGGTGCTTAGCATCGCCATCCCGGCCATCAGCGAGGATCTGCAGCCCTCCACCACCCAGTTGCTTTGGATAGTGGACATTTATTCGCTACTCCTTGCCGGGCTGCTCGTCCCGATGGGGTATTTGGGGGACACCATCGGCAGACGCCGACTGTTGCTCTTGGGGGCCTCCGTATTTGGCCTGGCTTCTTTAGGTGCGGCTTTCGCTGCCAGCCCGGCAATGCTGATAGCAGCGCGGCTCGTGCTCGGTGTTGGTGGCGCTACCCTGATGCCTGCCACGCTGGCCTTGATACGGACAATCTTTCCCGACCCCGATAAGCGCAGGGTGGCGATCGCGGTTTGGGCAGCTGCTTTTTCCGTGGGGGCGGCGGCAGGACCGCTCCTGGGCGGGCTGCTGCTCGGCAGCTTTCACTGGGGCGCGGTTTTCTTAATCAACGTGCCGGTCATGCTGGTGTTGCTGCCGTCGGCCCTGCTACTGGTACCCGAATCGCGGCCGGGGGCGGGGGCGAAGATAGACCTGACCTCAGTTTTCCTGGTGCTGACTGGGATGTTGGGAGCTGTCTGGAGCATCAAAGAGGCCGTGCACCAGCCGCGCCTCGTTATAGCGCCCGTTGCTCTGATCGCGGTGGCGTTATTAATCGCTTTTGTTCGCCGTCAGCGCGGCCTCGCGCATCCGATGCTAGAGCTATCCCTGTTTATGCTGCCGCGCTTTCGCGGCGCCCTGGCGACAAACACGGTGATGATTTTTAGCGTGGTGGGCGTGATGTTCTTCCTGCCCCAGTATTTCCTTTTGGTATGGGAAATGAGTCCCTTCGAGGTCGGCTTGTACCTCTTACCGCTCGCTATTTCCACAGTGGTCGGAGCGGTGCTTTCTCCTTTTCTGCTGAGATTCTTCGCCACGCGCACGATTATTAGCGGCGGGCTTCTTCTCGCTTCTGCCGGGTTAACGCTGTGCGCTGCATTAATACTCTCTGAAGGCACGCTTATTGCGGTTTGTGCGGGAACCGTTTTGTTAGGCCTGGGATCGGGGTTTGCGGAAACCTTAACCAACGACGTGATTCTGGAGGCTGCCCCGGAGGACAGGGCGGGGGCCGCATCGGCCATTTCCGAGACCGGATACGAACTGGGGGGAGCATTGGGGACGGCCCTGCTTGGCAGCCTTGGCATGGGAGTTTATGCGGCAAAGCTCGCTGCGGCGCTTCCGGAACTGCCTGCTTCGGCCCTGCAAACGCTGGGCGGGGCGCACCGCGTGGCCGAGGCCGGGGAACCCGCTTACCAGCTGGTAACCGAGGCGAATTACGCTTTCGCGGCGGGCAGCGCTACCGCCTGTCTGGCGGCCGGCATATTATGCGCCGCAATAGCGCTTTACGCTGCTTATGCCCTTCGTGTACGCGCGTGAGTTATATTTCATCACCGCGCAAATCTGGTGCTAATCCGGTTTGTCAGGCATGCTTTAAGGAGAGGGTTTTCGTCTCGTGTATCACGCGGTGACGCAACATTCTCGTTTCCCAACCCCGACTGAGAGAGCTAACAATGAATGATTTTCTCGCCGGTCTCCAGCTGCCTGAGGTAGCTAAGACCGCCATCTTCGCAGTGCTTATTCTGCTGGTGACCTGGATTATTGCCACCGTGCTGAAGAGCGCAATCGTGAAGCTGTCGGAGCGTGTCGCGTTCCTGAACCGCACTGATGGCAACGGACAGGCCCTCGGTACCACTCTTGGCACCATTGCTTCGCTGGTGGTCTGGCTGTTCGGCCTGATGGCCCTTATGGATCTGTTCGGTCAGCACAACGCGCTGGCTCCGATCCGCGCCATGCTCGAGAGCTTCCTCGGCTACCTGCCCCGCCTCATCGGCGCTGGCATCATCCTGTTCGTGGGTGTCATGGTCGCCAAGATCGTGCGTACCCTCATCGAAACCGCTATGGGTGCAGCTAGCGTAGACCAGCGTCTCGCTACCGTCATGTCGGGCAAGAAGGGCACTGACGCCAAGCCGTTCCCGCTGACCAACCTGGTTGCTTCCTTCGTCTTCGTGATGATCGTTCTGGTTGTCGCTATCGCAGCTGTTGAGACCCTCGAGATCGAAGCGATCTCCGTCCCGCTGACCGCGATGCTGACCACCGTCTTTGACATGATCCCCGCGATCGTTACCGCTGCCGTTCTGTTCACCGCTGGCGCGCTGCTCGGTGGCTTCCTCGGCAACTTCGCTGAGAGCGCTATCGCCGCCACCGGCGTTGACGGCAAGGTAAACAGCCTCGGCCTGCTCCCGCAGGGCACCAACCTGTCCAAGCTCGTTGCAATCGTTATCCACGCTGTGCTGGTCGTGCTGTTCGCGATCATGGCGTTCGACGTTCTCAACCTGCCGCAGGTTAGCGCAATCCTGAACGACGTTCTGAGCCTCACCGGCCAGGTCCTCTTCGGTGCCGTTATCATCGCCCTCGGCGTTGTGGTTGCCAAGTTCCTGACCACCCTTGTTTCCGGCCCGGTTAAGCCGGTCCTGTACTGGGGCGTCATCGTTCTGTTCTCCGCCATGGGCCTTAAGTTCATGGGCATCGCGGACTCCATCGTTAACCTGGCCTTCGGTGCCGCAGTGATCGGTGTTGCCGCCGCTGCAGCCCTGGCCTACGGCCTCGGTGGCCGCGAAGCCGCTGCCCGTTCCCTCGAGAACGTTGGCAAGTGCAACAAGGAGATCTGAGCCTAAGGCTTAGCTAACTTTCTTAAAGAGCGAGGGCCCCGCCGCACGGCGGGGCCCTCCTTTTGTGCCCGGGCGCTCACCCCGCCCGACAGCTGTTTCCTTTACCGCTTACTGGCCAGCCAGACGGTGTAAAGCGCGAGGCTGGCCACCGTAGCGGCGATAAATGTCCCCCCGGTTGCGGGGGAAACAAACCCCGGCAGAAACATCAGCAGGGCGGCGCATGCGGTGCCAAGCGTGCAGCACAGCAGCAGCGCACGAAGGAAACCGGCCCAGAGAGTAACCGCGAACCTGGCGTGCGCCGGGGCGGCAGCGGCAAGCGCCCAAGCCTGGTGGGAGACGCATAGCAAAAGGCCGACCAAGAAAGCGATTTCCCAACCGAGCGCCGGGTTGGCGGCGTACATGAGTACGGCACCCACCGTGCAGGCCAGGCCCGCATACGAATCCGGACGCAGCGACGCCCAAAAAGCCCCCGTGAGCAAGGCCAGACAACCTCCCCAGGCCCAGACGTTATGGGCGGGGTAGCCCAGCCAGAATAGGGCCAGCAGTGTGCAGAGCAGGGCCAGCGTGCGCACTGCGTATTGCTCCGGGCTGGTCAGGGAAAGCGCGTCGCGCCATTCCAATATGCGTTCGATTAGCCGGTTAGTCATCTGCGTCTCCGTGCTCCCTGCCGCGATAGTGATGCCAGCACGGGAGAAAGCGATTCGCGACCCTGCCAGGGGATTACCGGGGTGCCGCATTCCTCTATTCGCGCCACGGTTTCCGCGCGCTCCAAGAGTCGCAGCCGCCAGGCCAGCCTGCGTGTTTCGTCCGCTTCGTCCGCCAGGTTGCCGGGCAGGGTATCGACCAAGACCACCTGCGCGCCGCGGGCAATCAAAGAAAGCACCTCTTCGGTGACGTCGGCCCGCAGCAGCGGGGAACAGACGAAGACCAGGCTGCCGCCGCGTAGCCGATGGAGGGGGCGGGGGCGATTGTTGCGCGCCGTGCCGCGTTCCGCACCCGCCACCAGGTCCGTGAGGAGCCGGTACTGGCCGCGCCCGGAACGCGGGCGCAGCGAACCGAGCACGGTACCGAAATCGTGCAGGCCGACCCGGTCCCCGGTGTCTAGGTAGTAGCGGGCGAGGACGTTCAGGGCAGAAACGCTGGCGTCCAGGCTAGAAGCGCCATTGCCGCGGACTTCCGTCAGGGTATCGACGGCGATGATGACGTCGGTATCGCGATCGGTAAGCGTGGCATTCGTGTGCAGTTCGCCGACGCGGGAAGTGACGCGCCAGTTGATGCGCCGCAGCTTATCCCCCGGTAGGAAGGGGCGGACGTCCGCAAGGGCCGAGCCGTCCCCGCGCCGGGGAGAGGTGTGGGCGCCGGTGACGCCAATCGGGTGGGCAAGGGAGGAACGCGCGCTGCTCGTGTCGGCCCGTGGGGTGACCCTGACGGGCGATAGCTCGCAGGGGGAGAGGCAGCGTCGGCTGAACAGCGGGTCGTGCGCTACGAGCGTTACAGGCCCGACCTCGTACATTCCCCAGCGCGAAAACGAGAGTGAGATTTTGGCTCCGGCAGCCTCACTGCCCATCACCGCTCCCCAAGCGGGTGTGTAGCGCGTGTGTTCGCGTAGCGGAACGGCGAGCGTTACCGGACCGGCCGCCTCGGCTATCAGCTCACATGCCTCGCCCTCGCGCGTGCGGGAAGCGGAAAGGCGGGCGGTTGCGGGCTGCGGTCTAGGAGAAGCTCCTGCGAGCGCCAACCAGACAGCGAGAGGGGAAACCAGCAGCAAAACCTCCGCCCTGCCGGTCAAGATAGCCAGCAGGGCCGCGAGCGTGCAGGTGAGTAGCGCCCGGACGTACGCTGCGGTACGACCGCTAGCGGCGGCTGGCATTAACGCGCCGCCGGATCGATGTCGGGCACGGGCACGCTGCGCAGCAGATCCGACACGACGTCGCCGGGCTGCACCTCCTGCAGCCACAGCTCCGGCTTGATCGCGATACGGTGCGCGAGTGCCGCCGGGGCTAGCTCCTGCACATCGCTTGGCAGCACAAAGTCACGGCCCTGCATGAGCGCCCAGGCACGCGCCGTGGTCAGCAGGGCCAGGGACCCGCGCGGCGATGCGCCGAGAAGCACCTGGCGGTGTTCCCGGCTGGCTGCGCAAAGCTGCACCAGGTAACGCACGATATCCGGGTGGACATAGACGCTCTCGGCACATTCCTGCAGGGCCAGCAGCGTTTCGGGGCTGGCCACGGTGCGCAGCGCAGTTTCTTCGCCGCCGCGCGTCATGCGGGAGGTAAGCACCCGACATTCGTCGTCCAGGCTGGGGTAGCCGAAGCTGAGGCGGAGCAGGAATCGGTCCAGCTGCGCCTCCGGCAGGGGATAGGTGCCCTCGTGCTCGACCGGGTTGGCGGTGGCGATGACGTGGAACGGGCGCGGCAAGGGGTGGGTGGTGCCCTCCACCGTCGCCTGTCCCTCCTGCATGGCTTCGAGCAGCGCGGCCTGGGTCTTAGGGGGAGTGCGGTTGATTTCGTCGGCCAGCAGCAGCCCAGTGAAAACCGGGCCGGGGCGGAAGTTGAAACGGCCCTCGGCGGGATCGTAAACGTAGCTGCCGGTGAGATCGGAGGGGAGCAGATCGGGGGTGAACTGGGCGCGGGTGAAGGGCAGGCCCAACACCTGCGCGAAAGCGCGGGCCGTGACCGTCTTGCCCAGCCCCGGATAGTCCTCTATGAGCACGTGACCGCGCGCGATGAGGGAGGCGAGCAGCATCCGCAGCGGTTTCTCGGCACCTACCACGGCGTGTGCCACCTCCGTCAGGATCTCCTGGCTGAGCCGGTGGGCTTCTGCATGGCTGAGGCTTTGCGTGTTCACAGTGACTCGATTTCTCCTAGGTAGGCGGAAAGCATACGGCCGTCCATTTGCTGCTCTGTATCGCGCAGCAGCAGGGTGAGTTCCGGGGTGAGTACGCCGTCGGTGAGCAGCGGGTCTTTCCCGTGCAGGCGCTGGCCGCGCGCGCTGGCGCAGGCTGCGAGCCGACGCTGCAGGGTGCGGGAGTCATGCCCGGTAAGGACGGCGCGCACGGCGTCCTCGGTTTGCGTGATCTGGCTGGTGTCGGTACCGAAATCCCTCGTTTCGGCGGCGGTGGGCGCGGGCCAGGGCACGCTGCCCGCGGCAAGCGGCCCGGTTTTTAGCAGCAGGTATCCGCCCGCGCCGAGGAAGGCGGCGCAAACCAACAGGTAGGGGGAGAGCGCCACTCCCATGAAGAAAAGCGCGGCAGCGGCGAGCACGGTCACCGCTGCGCCGCCAAGCAGAGCGAGCGAAAAGCGCTTCATGCTCCCTCACCCCCGGCCTGTGCTGCCCCTTCGCGCAGGCTTTCTTGGAGGTGGTGCAAAGCCTTCTCGGCATCCGCCACCAGCGCCGGGCTGAGCGCCCTGCCGGAATAACGTTCCTGCTGGTAAAGGGACTCTAGGCGCCGTAGCGCGGCGGCGTCCAGGGGAAGCGCCGCCAGCGCCCGGCTGGTGAACTGATCGGCGGTTTCGTGGGAGCGCCTGGGAACGCCACCCGTTGCGGCTACGGCCTCCAACTTTCTCCAGGCGCGGCAAACTGCGCCCTCGGGCGGCCCGGTATCCAGTTCCTCGCGCGCCGCGGCAAACGCGTCGGCCACCGCCCCCAGCTCCCGGGGCGCAGAAACGGAAGGTGCCTCAGCGCCGACCGGCTCCCGCAGCGGGGCGCGGTGCGTGCGCAAAGCTTGAACGATACGCAGGACAAGCCAGGCGGCGCAGATGACCGCCGCCACCACCGCGAGCGTAATAACTATCCCCAGCCATGCCTGAGTTTCGTAAGCGCGGGCTGGATCAACCACCGGCTGCTGCGGTGGGGGCGGTGGTGCCTCGGGAGAAACGGTGCGGGGCGGGGGAGGGGAAAGGCGCAGTTCCCTGCCGGGAATCGTGTGGCTCGGTGCGGGGCGCGCAGAACGGGCCGATACCACTGCGGCGGCCCCCAGCAAGAAAACCCCCAGCGGCATCAGCAGGCTGCCGCGCCCGGTCTTCACAGCGGCTCCGCCATGGGTGTTTTTTTAAGTGGCTCCGCCGCAGGCATTTTTTCAAGCGGCTCCGCCACTATCACGCTATGTTTCCCGGCCACCCTGGTGAGGAAGATGGTGGCCTGGCCGTCGCCGTTCTGGGTGGGGCGCAGCATGCGCCGCAGCTGCTCTGGCTCCAGCGCCGCCCCGCGCTTCTTAATGACGAGGTTCCCGATACCTTCCTTACGCAGATATGCCTTCAGCGCCTTCACCCCGAACGGCAGCACGTCCCGCACGCGGTAACCGGTCAGGAACGGGCTTTCCTGCGCGTCAGCGCCGCTCAGGTAGGCGATGCTCTGATCAATCACGTGCAGATCGAGCGCAGCGGCCAGGGTGCCGAGCAAGCCGGAGCGAATCACCGCGCCGTCCGGTTCGTACAGGTAAGGGCCGACCTCGCCGACCGGCACTTCGCTGTCCTCTCCAGTTCCGTCCAGCCTGTGCGTCCCGCCGGGGCCGAGCAGGAGCGCGCTGCGGCGCACCCCCGGCCGCGCCAGGGGGCCGCACCAGAGGGCCGCCTCTACCACGCTGCCGCGCACGCTCACCCACTGGGTTTCGCAATTATCCGGCAGCGCCGCGTGGTCGATACCGGGGCCGAGCTTCACCCCGACGGGGCCGTATGCGCCGTCGCTGCCTAGCTCGCGGGCCAGTTCCAACACCTGGCTGAGCGGCGGGGAACACTCCTCCGGGTCGTAGAGCCGCCGGCCGTTTTCGCGCCGGGCCGGATCCAGCCAGAGGGCATCCCCGGCTGTCGGCACATACGCGTGAAAATCTCCCGCCTCCGCGCGGGCGGAGGGGAAGGGCATGAGGTTAATGCTGGCCAGGGACGCGGTGACCGGATCGCGGTCAATCGCGAGCACGTTTAGCCCCATCCCCGCGAAAGCCAGGGAATCCCCGCCCAGGCCGCAACCCAGATCCACCACACGCTGCGGGGAAAGCGCGGCGTAACGCTGCGCGTGATGCGCCGCCACGCTGAGCCGCGTGGCCTGCTCTAGGCCGTCCGGGGTGAAGAGCATTCGCTGCGCGAACTCCCCGAACTTATCGGCGGCGCGGGCGCGTAGGCGCGACTGCGTGAGCAGCGCGGCCACCGCCCCCGCCGGGTGCCCCTCGCGACGCAGCTTTTCGTTCAGCGCCAGCGCCCCGTCCTCGCTATAGGGCGGCAGGGAGTTGAGCAGCCGCCAGCCCTCCGGCTGGAGAACGTATTGCAGGTTTTCGAGAAAGGCGTCCTGGGTCACTCGGCCATCGTAGTGCCTGGCACAATAGAGGTCATGCATGATGAGCCGTCGTTGGAAGTGTGGCGCAGCGCCGCAGCCGCCCTGAACGTTCCCGCGCAGATCGCGAAGCTGCCCCTGGAAGCCGCGCTCGGAATGCCGCTAACCAAGCCGGTCACCGCGCCGCATCCGCTGCCGCACGTGCCCTGCTCCGCGATGGACGGCTACGCGGTGGCTGCGGGAACGGACCCCGCCGCCACGCTGCCGGTGGTGGCCGACATCCCCGCGGGAGTCGGCCTGCCCGCGCCCCTCCCCGAAGGAGCGGCGGCCCGCATCATGACGGGCGCGCCCCTGCCCGCCGGGGCCGGGATCGTGGTCCCCGTCGAGCTCACGGACGCTGACCCGTTCGGCCCCCTGCCGCAAACGGTGACCCTTGCCGCGCAGCCCGCAGATATGCGCGACGGCAGGCACATCCGCGCTGTGGGCGAAGAACTCGCGCAGGGCGCGGTGATAGCCGCCGCCGGAGAACGGGTCGGCCCCGGACTGGTCGGGCTAGCCCGCGCCGCCGGCATAGACACCTGCACGGTGCGTAAACCCGTGCGAGTCGGCATCATCGCTACCGGGGACGAACTGGTAGACGAATCTTGCGCCGACGGTTCCGTGCGCGAATCCAACACGGGCATGCTGGCCGCCGCCGTCACCGCCCTCGGCCACAGCGCCGAAACGGTGCGCAGTGGGGACGACCCCGACGACTTTTTCGCCTGCCTGAGCGCGCTCGCCGCCCGTAGCGACCTGGTGCTTACCACCGGCGGCGTGGGGGTCGGCGCGTTCGACGTGGTGAAGCTGGCGCTCACCGAACAGGGGTGCTCGCGCTTCGCTCACCTCGCGCTGCGCCCCGGCGGGCCGCAGGGAATGGGGGAGCTGCTCGGGGCCGACGGCCGCCGGGTGCCGCTGTTGCATTTCCCCGGCACCCCCGTGGGGGCGCTGCTGGCGTTCCATCTGTTCGCGCGCGAGGCGCTGGGGCAGCCCGCGCTGCGCTGCGTGATGCCGCTGGCTTCGGGCGAGGAACTCCTGCGCAAGCCGGGAGTGTTCGCGCGCCCGGTGCGGGTCGGGGCCGACGGCGCGCACGTGATGACCGGCAAACGGCTTTCCCCGTTCGCTACCGCTCACGGCGTGGCGCTGCTCGGCTACGGGCAGAGCGCCGGGATGAAACAGGTACCGGCCGGTCACATGGTCGATATCTTGCTGTTTTAGCGGCCGCCCGGTTCTATGCTGGGGGTATGGCACGTAAAGATGATCCCCGCGTAATCGCTACCCTCAACGAATGGGCTACCGCCGTCTCTCAGGATCTGGAGATGGAGCAGGTCTTTCACGAGGACTCGGTAGACATGTACCTGGCCCTGACCGGCGCTGCCGCCGTAGAGGTGGTTCGCCCCGCAGCCCCGTTCGTCGCCCTTTTCGCCGGTTACCTGTACGGGACGGGCCGCGCAGATTCCTTGGAGGAAGCCGCGGACCTCGCAGCGCAGGCTATGCGTCGCCATCTACCGGCAAAGGAAGAAGAGAAATAGGCCTTAAAGGCTAAAGAGAATCAATATCTAGTTGCTTGCGGCGTCTTTCGTCCTGCTGTTTCTTGATTTTCTCTAGGCGCCGACGATTTCGGGCGAAGTCCCGCCCCCAGAGCGTCAGTGTGACGCTGCAGGTGCCGATCGACGCGCCGAGTGTAAATGAAAGCAGATTCGCACTGTAAAGGTAGCCGGAGAGCGGAATAAGCAGCAGGACTACGGTTGGTAGCGGCCATTGTGGCAGGTCACGGTGCCTTAGTAGGTCGTGGCCGGCTATTGCCGCCACGATGCCGGACGCGAGTAGAAGTGCTTGCCACAGGCTCATTTCGCTATCGTACTGTGACGTCTTGATTGTGAACTACTTGCCCTAAAGGGGTAATCTGTGTGGGACTTCCGTGCGGTAACCCACCGCGTAAATAAGACAGTAAGTAAGGAAGGCTGCCTCGGTTTGCGGCGAACGTTTTTTGGAAAACGGCCATCGCCGCCGCTCAACTCCGCGTAGGCTCGCAGTATTGCGCTCCTACAAGGGGGAGCGCTGGACGTAGCTAACCCGAGGATAAGGAGTGTGCATGATGGGCCGGAGGTACCGTGGCTAGATTCATTGCAACCCGATTCGTGACCTACGTCATTCTCGCGTTCGTCGCAACCAGCATCGCCTATGTTCTCGCGGCGACATTCCTGCACCCCGAAGAGGTGCTTTACCCGCCGGCCGCCACCAAGCCGGTTCCTGCCGCGACCGCACAGGCATACCTAAACGTGCGTAACGTCAACCCCGATACGCCCGTTATGGAGCGCTACGCCACCTGGGTGGGTGGCCTCGTGCGCGGCGACCTCGGTATGACAACCGGTACTAACAAGGAACTGCGCCCCGTCCTGGACGTGATGGCTGAGCGCATTCCGATTTCGCTGCGCCTGGTGATAATCGGCACCACAATCGGCGTTATCCTCGGCGTTACCGTGGGTGCGGTCACCGCCGTAAAACGCAACGGTGTGGGGGACCGCGTGGCCACGCTCTTCTCTTTCATCGTGCTGTCTCTGCCCACCGTTGTGGTGATCCTTATCGTGCAGCAGATAAACCAGTTCATCATGGACTACACCGGTTACGGCCTGCCCGCCATCAACCCGGTGAACCCGCTGCTCGAAAACCAGCCTTGGGAATACTTCATTTACCAGGTGCAGGCGCTGGTCATGCCGACCATCGTGCTGGCCATCTTCGGCCTGGCCTCCTACTCGCGTTACATGAAGGTGACGACCCTGGACGTGCTGGGCTCGGACTACCTGCGTACCGCTCGCGCCAAGGGGCTTACGCGCTCCCAGGCCATGCGCAAGCACGGCCTGCGCATGGCGCTGATCCCGATGGGACAGTACTTTGCCTTCGCGGTGGGCGCTGCATTCAGCGGCTCGCTGTTCGTTGAGCGCATGTTCAACTGGCAGGGTATCGGTGCCTACGCGGTGCAGTCGATCTCGATCGCCGACGTTAACGGCACCGCCGCGATCGTGCTCTATTCCGCGGTCCTGACCCTGCTTTCCGCGACGTTCGCAGACTTCCTGCAAGGCCTGCTCGACCCGAGGATCCGGTAAAAATGACGAACCCGACTACCCCCACCGTGGCAGAGGTGGAGGAGCTGGATCAGCTTGCCCCGGACGCACCGGAGGCGGCTCCCGTAGCTCCCAACTCCAAGCCCATGACGCGCGGCCAGCTGCTGCGCCGCCGCTTCCTGCGCAACCCCAGCGCCTGGATCGGCATGAGCGTGCTCGGCGTGCTGATTGCCGCCGCCATTTTTGGCCCCATGTTCTACCCCTGGAAGCCGTTCGAGCGCGACCTCGCGAACTCGTTCACCCCGCCGAGCGCGGAGCACTGGTTCGGGGTCAACTCCAACGGTCTGGACATCTTCTCGCGCACCGTTGCCGGTCTGCGCGTTTCGCTCATCATCGGTGCGGGCACCGCGCTGCTGACCTCGTTCATCGCGGTTCTCGTCGGCACCATCGCCGGCTTCGTGAGCCACCGCGGCAAGGTTGGCGCGATGGTCGATACCTTCATCGTTAACCTGATCAACCTGTTCCTGGTTGTGCCGGGCCTGCTGCTGCTGATGCTGTTCAGCCCTGCGCTGCAGAGCGCCAGCTGGCTGTGGCTGATTCCGCTGCTCGCCATGTTCGGCTGGATGTTGACCGCCCGTGTGCTGCGCTCCCTGACCCAGCAGCTCGTGCGTACCGACTATGTGGAAGCGGCCAAGTTCATGGGCGTGAACCCGGTGGTAAACGTGCTTCGCCACATCATTCCTAACGTGGCCAGCTGGATCATTATCGATACCACGCTGGGCGTGGGCGGCGCGATCCTCGGCGAAACCGGCCTTTCCTTCATCGGCTTCGGTATTCAGTACCCGATGGTGTCCCTCGGCACCGTGCTGCAGGACTACAACATGGCTGCCCCCTACACCTGGGTACCTGCCGCGGCGGTACTGGCTGCCCTGGTTATTTCGATCAACCTGATGGGCGAGGCTCTGCGTGACGCGCTCGATCCCACCAGCGGCTCATCCCGGATCTGAGGTATTTGAGCATGAATAACGAACCCATACTGTCCGTAGAGAACCTGACGGTCGACTTCTTCTCCGAAGCCGGCACGGTTCACGCGGTACGCGGTCTTTCCTACGATGTGAAGCCGGGCGAAGCCCTGGCCATCGTGGGCGAATCCGGATCCGGTAAGTCGGTTAGCTCCCTCGCGATTATGGGCCTGCTGCCCGGAAGCGCCAAGGTAAACGGCTCCATCACCTTCGATGGCCAGGACATGCTGAGCATGAACGACCAGCAGCTTTCCAAGCTGCGCGGCTCGGCCTTCTCGATGGTGTTCCAGGACCCGCTGTCGGCGCTGACCCCCGTCTATACGGTGGGCGATCAGATCGCGGAAGTCATCATGATTCACCGCAAGGTGAGCAAGTCCGAGGCGCGTAAGCGCGCCGTCGAGATGCTCGACGCGGTGGGCATCCCGAACCCGTCGCGCCGCGCCAACGCCTACCCGCACGAATACTCGGGCGGTATGCGCCAGCGCGCCATGATTGCAATGGCGATCGCCAACGAGCCGCGCCTGATCATCGCCGACGAACCCACCACCGCGCTGGACGTAACCATCCAGGCGCAGGTGATGGAGCTGATGAAGACCGCGCAGGAAATGACCGGCGCGGCAACCATCCTGATCACCCACGACCTCGGCGTCGTGGCGGGCTTCGCCGATCGCGTGCTGGTTATGTACGCGGGCAAGGCGGTCGAGTACGGCCCCATCAAGGAGGTCTTCGACAGCCCCCGTATGCCCTACACCGTAGGTCTGATGGCGTCGGTGCCCCGCGTGGATGCGAACTCCTCCAAGGAGCCGCTGATCCCGATTAAGGGCAACCCGCCCTCGCTGGTAAACGTCCCCGCGGGCTGCCCGTTCGCTGCGCGCTGCCCGATTGCGGAAGACAAGTGCGGCGGTGACGAACCGCAGCTGATCCCCGTCACGATGGGTGATCGCCTGGACGAAAGCCACCTGGCGGCCTGCCACCGCAGCAGCTACCTGGCGGAGAACCGGGACATCTTCCCGCGCCCGAAGATCGCGGAGCCCTCCATCCGTACCCCGCGCGAAGAGCGCGAGCCGGTGCTGGAGATCTCCGGCCTGCAGCGCGTCTTCCCCGTCACCAAGGGCGCGCTGGTCAAGCGCCGTCTGGGCGAAGTCAAGGCGGTAGACGAGATCGACCTCGACATCCGCGAGGGTGAAGCCCTGGCGCTGGTGGGCGAATCCGGCTGTGGTAAGTCCACCACGCTGATGGAGATCATGCAGCTGCGTTCGCCGCAGAAGGGCACCATTCGCATCACGGGTAAGGACACCTCCACCCTCACGCGCAAGGAAAAGTCGCGCATGCGCGCCGACGTTTCCATCGTGTTCCAGGACCCGATGTCATCGCTCGACCCGCGTATTCCGATCGGCGATATTCTGCGTGAGCCGATTAAGGTGCAGGGCTACAGCGAGGAAAAGATGCGCGAGCGCGTCGCCTGGCTGATGGAGACGGTTGGCCTGATCCCGGAACAGGCTTCGCGTTACCCGACCGAGTTCTCGGGCGGCCAGCGCCAGCGCGTGGGTATTGCGCGCGCCCTGGCCTGCGATCCGAAACTAATCGTGTTGGACGAGCCGGTTTCTGCGCTGGATGTGTCAATTCAGGCGGGCGTTATAAATCTGTTAGATGATTTGAAGAATCGCCTGGGAATTAGTTATCTATTTGTGTCCCACGATCTCTCGGTTGTCAGTCATATTTCCGATCGCATTGCGGTAATGTACCTAGGAAAGATCGTGGAAATCGGGGATACAAACTCCGTATTCAACGATCCGCAGCACCCTTACACCAAGGCTCTGCTCTCCGCAGTTCCGGTGCCAGATCCGGCACGGGAACGCACGCGTAAGCGGCTTGTTCTGACGGGCGATCTGCCCTCTCCGGACAAGATCCCCACGGGATGCCGTTTTGCGGGCCGTTGCCCCGTTTATCGGGACATTCTTGGCCCGACGGAACAGCGCCGTTGCTCGGGAGAGCTGCCGGCTTTGGCGGGTATGGGTGCAGACCACGCGGCAGCGTGCCACTTTGTGGATCGCGCCGCGAGTCTTGAAGTGTCGTGAACTTAAAAGAAGCGCGGCAGTAAATCGGATTCTTAGGAGCAATAAATGCAGCTCACTCGACGCACCGTTATCGGTGCTACCGCCGCCTCCGTGGTTGGCCTGGCAGCCGCTGGCTGCAGCAAGAAGGGCGGCTCCGCCAACGGCGCCGACTCCGGCACCAAGGCCGAGGCTATTAAGGCCGATTCGAACGACATCAACCCGCTTAAGCGCGATGAGCTTGGCGACGGCGGCACCATCCGCCTCACCATGAACTCGTTCGTCTCGAACTGGAACACCTTCCACACCGACGGCAACACCCGTAACACGACCGACGTTATGAACGCCGTTTACCCGTCGCTGGTGCAGAGCAACGCGAAGGGCGAGCTCAGCCCGAACCCGAGCTACCTCAAGCGCATGGAGGTTGTCTCCAAGGAGCCGTTCACGGTCGAGGTCGAGCTGAACGAGGGCATGAAGTGGTCCGACGGCACCCCGATCGACTACAAGTCGATTGAGAACGTCATCCGCGTTATGTCCGGTAAGGACGACAAGTACCAGGTAGTTTTTACCGAGGGCTACGACAAGGTCACCAAGATCGAGCAGGGCGCGAACGATCGCACCGCGCGCATGACCTTCGCCTCGGTCTACCCCGACTGGCCGGGCATCCTCGGCGTAATGCCCGATTCGCTCGCGGCAACCCCCGAAGCCTTCAACACTGGCTGGGTCGATGGCCCGAAGGTGACCGCTGGTCCGTTCAAGATCAACGCTATCGACACCGCGAACAAGACCGTCACCCTCGAGCGTGACGAGAACTGGTTTGGCGAGAAGCCGGCTCTGAAGCAGATCCTCTGGACCACCATTGAGGATCCGTCGGCAGCCGTTACCTCCTTCAAGAACGGGCAGCTCGACTCCATCGAGACCACCGTTCCGGCCATGTACACCGTGGTCAAGGACATGATCGGCCACGGCGCCGTGCTGCGTAAGGCTGCCGGCCCGAACTGGACCCACCTCACCCTTAACGGTGCCGAGGGTCGTCCGCTTGCGGACCAGGCCGTGCGTCAGGCGTTCTTCCGCGCCGTTGACCGCAAGGAAGTATTCCTCTCGGTTAACGCCGTCATGCCCTACCCGAAGGACATGGTGCAGCTCAACAACCGTCTGCTCATGACCAACCAGGAAGGCTACGAGGACACCTCGAAGGGCCGTGGCGACTACGACATCGAGGCCGCCAAGAAGATCCTGACCGACGCTGGCTACACCTTCGATGGCCAGGGCCGCGCGGTCAAGGACGGCAAGCCGGTCGAGATCACCTACGTCTACAACGATGGTTCCAAGACCAACGAAGCCGTGGTTCCGGTTGTGCAGGAGTCGCTGAAGAAGGCCGGCATCACCATGAAGGTGCAGAAGGTTCCGCCGACAGACCTCTTCTCCAAGTACGTCATCCCCGGCAACTACGACGTGACCCTGTTCGGCTGGGTGGGCACCCCCTACCTGTCCTCGGGCGACGCGATCTGGAAGACCAAGGGTGGCCAGAACTTCAGCCACGTTGGCTCCCCGGAGGCGGACAAGCTCATCAACGAGGCTGCGAGCGAGGTCGACATGGCCAAGCGTCTCAAGCTGATGAACGAGACCGACTCGATCCTGTGGGACGTCGCGGGTACCCTGCCGCTGTGGCAGTCCTACACCTTCCAGGTGCAGGACCCCGACCTCGCCAACTACGGTGCTTTCGGCTTCGAGAGCATCGACTGGACCAAGGTCGGTTACAAGAAGGGCTCGCCGAAGGCCAAGTGACCTGCTCTTTTGTGAGCTAAGCAACTGCGCCCCAGATGATTTGTTCATCTGGGGCGCAGTTTTGTTCATATAACTTCTAAATGTCTACATGGCTCTCACGTGCAGGTTTAGGCTCATGCGTGGGTTGCGCTAAGCAACTCAGGATCGGCAAACGCCGACACGCAGACTCACAGGAGATAACATGCAGCTCACACGACGCACCCTGATCGGGGCTACCGCCGCAACGGCGGTCGGCCTGGCAGTGGCTGGTTGCACCAAGGTCGGTTCCGGCGGTGCTAATGCAGGTGCGGCCGGAGAAGGTAAGGCCATCGCCGCCAACGTGAACGACATCAACCCGCTGCCCCGCGAGGAGCTCGCGGACGGCGGCACTCTGCGCCTGGTGGTGAACTCGTTCGTCCCCAACTGGAACGTCTTCCACCAGGATGGCAACGAGACCAACACGAACAGCATCGTCGCCGCGCTCTATCCCTCGCTGGTACAGAGCAACGCGAAGGGCGAGCTCAGCCCGAACCCGAGCTACCTCAAGCGCATGGAGATGGTTTCCGAAAACCCGTTCACGGTTGAGGCGGAGCTGAACGAGGGCATGAAGTGGTCCGACGGCACCCCGATCGACTACAAGTCGATCGAGAACGTATTCCGGATCTCCTCGGGCAAACAGGAGGGGTACCAGATCCTCACCTCCGAGGGCTACGACAAGGTCACCAAGATCGAGCAGGGCGCGAACGATCGCACCGCTCGCATCACCTTTGCCGAGGTCTACCCCGATTGGACGGGCCTGCTCGGTGTTATGCCCGACGCACTCGCGGCCAGCCCCGAGGAGTTCAACAGTGGTTGGCTCGACGGGCCTAAGGTTACCGCCGGTCCGTTCAAGATCGGTTCGATCGATAAGGCCAACAAGACCGTCACCCTGGAGCGCGACGAGAACTGGTTCGGCGAAAAGCCCGCCCTGCAGCGGGTGCTCTGGACCTCGATCGAGGATTCCTCCGCAGCCGTCACCGCTTTCAAGGCCGGGCAGCTCGATTCGCTCGAGGCCAGCGTGCCCGCCCAGTACACCGTGCTGAAGGGCGACATCGGCAACACCGCGGTGCTGCGCAAGGCGGCAGGCCCGAACTGGAGCCACCTCACCTTGAACGGCGAGAAGGAACGCCCCTTCGGCGACAAGGTGCTGCGCCAGGCGTTCTTCCGGGCCGTGCCGCGCGAAGAGGTGTTCCTGACCGTGAACGCCGTCATGCCCTACCCGAAGGACATCGAGCAGCTCAATAACCACCTGCTCATGACCAACCAGGAGGGGTACAAGGACAACTCCGCGGGTCGCGGCGAATACGACGTCGAGGCCGCGAAGAAGATCCTGGCCGACGGTGGCTACACCTTCGATGGTCAGGGACGTGCGCTCAAGGACGGCAAGCCGGTAGAGGTTACCTACGTCTACAACGACGGCTCGAAGGCCAACGAGGCGGTTCTGCCGGTCATTCAGGACTCCCTGAAGAAGGCGGGAATCACGCTCAAGGTGCAGAAGGTGCCGCCGAGCGACCTGTTCTCGAAGTACATCATCCCCGGCAACTACGACGTATCGATGTTCCGTTGGACCGGTACCCCGTACCTGTCCTCGGGCAACGCGATCTGGCGCTCTAACGGCGGGCTCAACCTGAGCCGCACGGGTGCTCCCGAGATTGACAAGCTGATCGATCAGTCGTCGGTGGAGACGGATCGCCAGAAGCGCTTGGAGCTGCTGAACCAGACCGACGCGCAGCTGTGGGATCTGGCCACCGTGCTGCCGCTGTGGCAGACCTACACCTTCCAGGTGCAGCACCCAGACCTCGCGAACTATGGCGCGTTCGGTTTCGAGAGCGTGGACTGGACGAAGGTTGGTTACAAGAAGGGCTCGCCGAAGGCGGCCGCCTGAGAATAGCCTAGAAAGGCCCCGTACCGGGAGCGGTACGGGGCCTTTTCTTACCTAAATATATGAAAAAGAGATAATTTCGTAATCGGCCTGTTATAGGTTTCCAAATCGTTATAATTTTTATTCGTTAATTTTCCGAAAAAGCGCGTTTTCTTCGTTTCTGGGCGGTTAGTGTTTCTGCAAGCCATTTCGGCTTGCGAAAAGAAACTACTTGGGAGGAAGCATGCGGTTCACGCGACGCACACTGATCGGTGCCACCGCGGCGTCGGTCATCGGGCTGGCAGCCGCAGGGTGCACGAAGAACGGCGGCAAGGCCGGTGGCCAGAACGCCGACGAAAAGAAGGAGCTGGTTAACGGCAACTCGGACATCAACCCGCAGGAGCGAGACGCGCTTGCGGACGGTGGCACGGTGCGCCTCACCATTAACTCCTTCATTCCCCAGTGGAACCTTTACCACCAGAACGGCAACCTGAAGAACACAGAGGACGTAATGCGTCCCATCTTCCCGTTCCTGGTAAACATCGACGCGGAGGGCAATAAGTCTCCCAACCCGCACTACCTCAAGCGGATGGAACAGGTATCCGAAAACCCGTTCGTCATCGAAGTGGAACTGAACGAGGGCATGAAGTGGTCCGACGGTACCCCGCTCGATTACAAGTCTTTGGAAAACACCTTCCGGGTGCTTTCGGGGAAGAGCAAGGAATACCAGATCGGTTCTTCCGACGGCTATGACAAGGTGAGCAAAGTCGAGCAGGGCGGCAACGACCGTACCGCGCGGGTCACGTTCTCCCAGCCTTACGCCGACTGGCAGCAGCTGCTCGTGGCCATGCCCGATTCGATGGCGGCAACCCCCGCGGCGTTCAACGACGACTGGGTGGAGCAGCCCAAGGCCACCTGCGGTCCGTTCAAGATCGGCTCGATCGATAGGGCCAACCAGAGCGTGACGCTGGTGCCGGACGAAAACTGGCACGGCCCCAAGCCGAAACTGCAGCGCTTGCTGTGGACGGTAATCACCGACGAGGCGGCCACGGTACCGGCGTTCAAGGCGGGCCAGCTGGACAGCCTTGAGGTTTCCCGCCCGGTCGCCTACACCACGGTGAAGGATACCGTCGGTAAAACCTCGGTGATGCGGCGCGCCTCCGGTTCGTCCTGGACCCACTTCACGCTGAACGCGGAAGAGGGCAGGCCGCTGGCGGATAAGGCGCTGCGGCAGGCGTTCTTCCGGGCGGTTCCCCGCGAGGAAGTGTTCGCCACCGCGAACGCCGTCATGCCCTACCCGGAGGGACACAAGCCGCTCGGCAACCACATCATCATGCCGGGACAGACGGGCTATCAGGACAACTCGGGAGACTGGGCCAAGTACGACGTCGAGGCCGCGAAGAAGATCCTGACCGACGGTGGCTACACCTTCGACGGTGAGGGGCGCGCGGTCAAGGGCGGCAAGCCGGTCGAGATCACCTACGTCTACAACGAGGGCGACTCGGAGGACGAATCGCTGCTGCCGATCATCCAGGAATCCCTGGCCAAGGCCGGCATCACGCTGAAGATCCAGAAGGTTCCCTCGAACGATCTGTTCTCCAAGTACGTTATCCCCGGCCGTTACGACGTCACCATGTTCACCTGGGTGGGTGCCCCCTACCTGTCGAGCAGCGACGCGGTCTGGCGCAGCGACGGCGGCTACAACATCTCGCGTGCGGGTACGCCGGAGGTGGACAAGCTGATCGACGCGTCCTCGCAGGAGGCCGACCAAACGAAACGGCTGGAGCTGGCCAACCAGATCGATAAGCACCTGTGGGAATACGCCAGCGTGCTGCCGCTGTGGCAGCGCTACACCTTCCAGGTGCAGCACCCCGATCTGGCTAACTACGGCGCGTTCGGCTTCCAGACGCCAGACTGGACTAACGTCGGCTACGTGAAGGGGTCGGAGAAGGCTAAGTCCTAACCGATCAGCCACCCGTAACGGATAGCGGCGGGGGAGGCCCACACCGGGGCCGCCCCCGCCGCTACCATGTATAGGTCACGTAAACGGGGAGGTCTAAAACGGTATGACGCGCGAAACGGCGAAGGAACTGTCCGGCCCGGAGAAGGCACGCTATGCCCGCCACCTGACCCTGCCCGGATTCGGGGAGGACACCCAGCTGCGGCTAAAGAACGCGCGGGTCGCCGTGGTCGGTGCGGGAGGGCTCGGCTCTCCCGTTCTCATGTACCTGGCGGCGGCAGGCGTCGGCCACCTCACGGTGATAGACCCGGACAGGGTGGACGAGAGCAACCTGCAACGCCAGGTGATCCACGGCCAGTCGCGCCGGGGGGAACCGAAGGCGGAATCGGCCCGGCTCAGCATCGCGGAAATAAACCCGCACGTACGGGTGACATGCGTAACCGAGGCGCTGGAGGCGGCGAACGCGCTGGAGATCTTGGCCGGTCACGACGTGGTGTTGGACGGCACGGATAATTTCCCCACCCGCTACCTGGTGTCCGACGCCTGCGAAATCCTTAACCTGCCGCTGGTGTGGGGATCGATCCTGGCCTTTAACGGCCAGCTCAGCGTGTTTTGGGCCGACGCGGGGCGGGGCGTCACCTACCGTGACATCCACCCGAATCCGCCCGCTCCCGGAAGCGTGCAAAACTGCGCGGAAGCGGGTGTGCTCGGCATGCTGTGCGGCCAGATCGGCACTGCGATGGCCAACGAAGCGGTGAAGCTGATTACCGGCATCGGGCGACCCCTGCTGGGCCGGATCGCGCTTTACGACGCGCTGGAAGCGCGCTGGCAGGAAGTGCCGGTGCGCCGCAACCCGGAGCGTGCGCCGGTGCGGGAACTGGTGGACTATCAGGACCTGTGCGGGGTGCCGCGCCGGGCCGGGGGAGTGGCCGTGGCCGACCTTCCCGAACTGCTAGCCGCGGGACGCGCCCTGGTGGATATCCGCGAAGACGCCGAGGTTGCGGGGGGCATGCTGGCGGGTGCGCATCACATCCGTATGGGGGAGCTGCTGGCAGACCCGCGGGCGGCGGATAACGCCCTGCGCGCAGCGGGAGCGCCGGGTCTGGCCGACGCGGTGCTGTACTGCCAGGGTGGGATTCGCAGCGCCAAGGCGCAGGCGGCGCTGGCGGAGGCGGGCTGGCGGGTCGGCAGCCTGAACGGCGGCTACGCGCACGCCGCGCGCAGCGTGGGGCGATAATCTGTGTAAATGCCCTTCGCGCCGGCTCAGCCGCCGGCGAACGGGGGCAGCAGATCCAGGCGGTCCCCGGTGGTCAGGGTGTGCTGCAGGTCCTCGCAGCTCACCTCGTTGAGCAGCACGGAGCAGTTCGCGAGCACGCGGGCCGCGTCGGGGCCCTGCGCCTGGGCGGTGGCCGCCTCCAGCGCTGCGGCCACGGTGCCGGCTGAAACATCCAGTTCGTTGCGGCCGACCGCCGCCGCTGCGGCGGCAAAGAAACGCAGGTGGACGCGGGGAGCCTGTGCGCCGACGGGGGCGGCGTTGTTTTCGCTCATGGAAATAACTCCTATTCGCCTAGGTTTTGTCAGCCGCCGATAGCGCTCATGGGGCGGTCGGGCTGCACGAAATCGGGACGATCCATGCCGTGCCCGGCCTGCTTGCCCCACTGGGCGGCGCGCCAAATGTCGGCCACCTCCGCGTCGCTCGCCCCGCTGCGCATGGGGGTGAGCAGATCGGTTTCGTCGCGCGAGAACAGGCAGGTGCGCACGCGCCCCTCGGCGGTCAGCCGGGTGCGGGTGCAGTCGGCGCAGAACGGCCTGGTCACGGAGGCGATGATGCCCACCTTGCCCAGACATTCGGCGCTGCCGCGCGGATACACCCTAAACAGTTCCGCCGGTGCGCCGTTGCGCGGCTGTTCGTCGGGGCGCAGCGTGTAGCGTTCGCTGAGCAGCCCCATGATGTCGGCCGCGGTCAGCATGCTGGAACGGTTCCACGAATGGCCCGCGTCCAGCGGCATCTGCTCGATGAAACGCAGCTGGTAGCCGCGATCCAGGCACCAGGTCAAAAGATCGGCGGCCTCGTGGTCATTCACGCCCGGCATCAGCACGGCGTTGATCTTCACCGGGTTCAGCCCGGCGGCGGCAGCGCCGTCCACGCCCTCGATCACGCGGTGCAGCAGGGGGCGGCGGGTGATCGTCTCGAACGTTTCCGAAACCACCGAATCTAGCGAGACGTTGATGCGGTCCAGCCCGGCCTCTTTCAGCTCGGCGGCCCGCACCTCCAGCCCGATCGCGTTCGTGGTCACGGAGATGTCCGGCTTGGGGGAAATCTGCGAAACGCTGCGCAGGATTTCCGGCAGGTCCTTGCGGGTCAGCGGCTCGCCGCCCGTGAAACGCACCTGTTCCACCCCGAAATCGTGCACGGCGATGCGTACCAGCCGGGTGATTTCCTCGACGCTCATCAACTTATCGCCGCGCAGGAAGTCCAACCCCTCGGCGGGCATGCAGTAGGTGCAGCGCAGGTTGCAGAAGTCGGTCAGGGAAATGCGCAGGTCTATCGCGTGGCGGCCAAACCGATCCACCAGCCCCGGATCGTCGGGCCTGCCGGTGGTGTCGGGGAGCCCAGTTTCGGGGTCAACCGACCGGGGGATGCGCGGCATCCCGAGGACAGTGCGACCGGACGACATGGCACTCCTTTGCGCGCTCAGAGAGGCTGTAGACAATTCCTGCTAGGACTATCAAGTGTAACGAGAAGAGAACTTTTTTCTGGCCGTTTACGAGATACTGAGAAAAAGCCGGGCGGCAATTAGGGGAGGGCATGCAGATGAGCGAACAGGAAAAAGACCGGCTGGCCAGCGTGCAGCAATACCGGGAAACGGTTGCGCAGCTATTACGCGCAGAACGAAAAGTAACGCGTTTGCCGCTTTCCCTCGCCGCCGGAGCCACACTTGCGGAAACCGTGACCAGTTCGGTGGACGTGCCGGGGGCCGATAATTCCGCGATGGACGGGTACGTGCTTTGCGCCGCGGACGTCGCCAGCGCGCTGCGGGGAGAAGCCGCCGCCCCCTTCTGCGTGGTGCCCAACACGGCGGAAACCGCGCTGCGGGTGCAGGCGCCGCTGTCGGCCACCATCGCGGCGGGCGATGCCCCCGGCACGCTGCCCCCTTACAGCGCCGCCGCGATCATGACCGGAGCGCCCGTGCCGGAGGGGGCCGACATCGTGGTGCCCGTGGAGGATTCCCTGCACGGAGCCTTCCAGCCGGGCGCGGAAACCGTGGAGCTGACGCTTCCCGCCGACGTGCTCGGCGCGCGTGGCCGCTTCATTCGCGAACGCGGCTCCGACGTGGCCAGCGGCACGGTTATAGGCGAGGCGGGGGATCTGCTCACCCCGGCCCGGATAGCGCACCTGGCCTCCTGCGGCGTGCGCGAGGTAGCCGTGGCCGAGCGGCTGCGCGTGCTGGTCGTCTCCACCGGCAGCGAGGTGGTTTCCCCCGGCGCGCAGCGCGGTGCGGGTATGGCGTTTGATGCGAATTCGGCGGGCCTGGCCGCCGCGCTCAGCCTGGCAGGTGCCGACGTGGTGGCCTGCGAACGGGTGCCAGACAGCGCGGACTCCCTGCTCGCGCTGCTGGAGACCTACACCGGCATGATCGATCTTGTGGTGACCACCGGCGGAGTCAGCCGGGGGGCGTTCGAGGTGGTGCGCCACGCCGCCACCCGCCCCGGCGTAAACCTGCAGATGACGCGGGTGGCCATGCAGCCGGGCGGGCCGCAGGGCTGCGGCACGCTCACCCTGGGCGGCAGCCGTGTGCCCTGGGTGGCGTTCCCCGGTAACCCGGTATCCGCGCTGATCAGCATGGAAGTTTTCCTGCGCCCGGCGCTGCTGGGGGCGGCTGACGGGCAGCGTTTGCACGTCACGGTCCGGCTCAGCCTGGAGGGGGAGGAAGCTTCCCCGGAGGGAAAGCTGCAGTGGCGGCGCGGCATACTGGCCGACGACGGCACGGTGACGCTGGAGGGCGGTCCCTCCTCGCACCTGCTCGCCGCCATGGCCCGCGCTAACTGTCTGGTGGAGATACCGGCGGAAACCACGCGGCTGCGCGACGGCGACGCGGTGCGTGTCAGGATAGTGCGGTGAATCAAAACGAACTCTCCCACGTGCGCGGCGACGGCTCCTCCCACATGGTCGACGTCAGCGACAAGAACGTAACCAAGCGCGAGGCCACCGCCCGCGCCGTGCTGCACACCCGCCCCGATGTGATCGCAAAAATCGCGGACGGCTCCCTACCCAAGGGGGAGGCCCTGCCCGTCGCGCGGGTCGCCGCGATCATGGCCGCGAAACGCACCCACGATCTGATCCCGCTCTGCCACCCGCTGCCGATCTCCGCCGTCACCGTGGACTTCGTAAGCGGAGACAGCAGCGTGACCGTTACCGCCACCGTGCGCACCACCTCCCGCACCGGCGTGGAGATGGAAGCCCTCACCGCCGCCAGCGTCGGCGCGCTCACCGTCTACGACATGATTAAAGCGGTGGATAAGCACGCCCGCATCGACGGCATCCAGGTGCTCGCGAAATCCGGCGGTAAAAGCGGCGACTGGCAGGTTACGCCCGATGTCGAACCGGCCCGGCCCGCGCTAGAAAGCGCCGCCACGGAAAGGCACGGCGAAAAGTGCGCGGCCGTGTTGATCGCATCCACCAGGGCCGCGCGCGGCGAATACGCGGACCTCACCGGCCCCGAGCTAGTGGCCTGGCTGCGTCAGCAGGGATACGAAACCCCGGAACCGACCGTGGTGGCCGACGGCCCCGAGGTGGGCAAGGCCGCCCGCGAACTGCTGGCCACCGGCATCGACGTGTTGATCAGCTCCGGCGGGACCGGCATCTCCCCGAGCGACGCGACCCCGCAACAGCTTGCCCCCCTCATCGAAACGCCCCTGCCGGGGATCGCGGAAAAAATCCGTGCCGTCGGCCAGGGAAAGACCCCGTATTCGCTTTTGACCAGGGCGGTTGCCGGGCTGAACGGTGACACCCTGCTGGTGGCTCTACCCGGCTCTCCCGGCGGTGTGCGCGACGGCATCGCCGTGCTCACGCCTATTCTGGAGCACGTACATCACCAGCTACGCGGAAGGAACCACGAGTGAGCCAGCTACGCGAAAGCGGCGATCCGCAGATGGGGCAGGTGGCCGAGCGCTGCCGCTACGCCGACGTCACGGAAAACGAAATCTCCACCACCCGCATGGCCAGCCTGGTTGCGGATCCCCGCTGCGGCGCGCTCGTCACCTTTGACGGCGTGGTGCGCGATCACGATGGCGGTAAGGGAGTGCTGCGGCTCGTCTATTCGATGCACCCGAGCGCGCCGTCGGTCATGGCCGACGTAGTTGCCGAGGTGGCTAAGCGTCACCCCGACGTCATCATCGCCGCCGTGCATCGCGTCGGCCCCCTCACCATCGGGAAAACCGCGCTCGCTGCCGCCGTTTCGGCACCGCACCGCAAGGCCGCGTTCGTGGCCTGCGATGACCTGGTGGACACCGTGAAGAAACGCCTGCCCATCTGGAAAGAACAGGGATTCACCGACGGTTCGAGCGAATGGGTTAACGCACTCGACTAGCGCACATGTCGTGCCGCGAGGAGTAGGGTACGAAAGCGTGGGGCTTTAAGCCCGCCAGAGGCAAACGGGCCGCGCCGCGCGCGGCCCTTCCAGAAAGGTGTTTCATGCCCGATAATCTCCCGCTCAGCGTCGCAGAAGCCATCGCGGCCCGCCGCGCGGTACGCGCCTTCCAAAACCGGGAGATCCCCGGCGAGATCCTGGAACGCGTGATCGCCCAGGCTCTAGAAGCCCCCAGCGCGTTCAACGCGCAGGCGCGCGATCTGGTTGTGGTGCGGGACGAGAACGTGAAGCAGGCGCTGTACGCGGCCTCCGGGCAAAAACAGTTCCTGGACGCCCCCGCGCTCCTGATCGCCGTGGGGCGCGCCGAGGTGCTGCCGGAGGACGCACACGAGATCCTGCCCCCGGAACGCATCGCCATCGTGGAGGCCTTTAATTCCGCGAAGAACCCCGCGCAGCTGCGCGAGGCAGCGCTGCGCGACGCCATGCTGCTGGCGGGCTTTGCCATGCTGGCGGCGGCGGGGGAGGGGCTGGCCACCAGCCCCACCAGCGGCTGGGACGAGGAAGCGGTGAAACGGGCCATTGGCTTGGGAGGCCGCACGGATCGCCTGATCGCGCTGGTGCTGGCGGTCGGTTACGCGGACGAAAAGCCGCGCCACCCCGGTCGCCTGGCCTCGCGCAGGATCAACGACAGCTACTAAAAACAACGGCTACTAAATTAAGGTCGGCGCTTACCACGTGAACCTGTTGCTAACGGCCCTCACACCGATCATTTGGGGCACGAGCTATCTAATCGTTACCGACGTTCTCCCGCCCGACCGCCCCATCCTCGCGGGCGTCATGCGCGCGCTACCCGCCGGGCTGCTGCTACTGCTCTGGTATCGCAAGCTGCCCAGGGGAAGCTGGTGGCTGAAAGCGATAGTGCTGGGCATAGTGAACATCGGGGCGTTCTTCGCTTTCCTGTTCCTTACCGCCTACCTGCTTCCCGGCGGCATCGCCTCGGTGCTAACCAACTCGGTGCCACTCGTGGTGATGGTGCTCAGCCGCCCCCTGCTGGGTGTGCGCGTCTACCCGATGCAGGTATTTACCGGGCTGCTCGCGCTCGCCGGGGTGGCGGCGCTGGTGCTTTCTCCCGGCGTGAGCCTGAACCCGACGGGAGTGGTGTCGGGCCTGATCGCCACCCTGCTGGCCGGGACCGGCATGGTGCTCGCGAAACGCTGGGGAACCCCGGAGGGGGTGCCGCAACTCGCGGTCACCGGCTGGCAGCTACTGTTCGGCGGGCTTTTCCTGTCCCCGCTGCTGCTGTGGGAGGGGCTGCCCTCCCACCTTACGCTGCTTAACCTGGCCGGGTACGGCTACCTCACGGTGATGGGAGCGCTCGTGGCCTATGGGCTTTGGTTCAGGGGGATCGCGCTGTTGGATGCCGTGAGTGTCTCCCTGCTGAGTGTGCTTAACCCGCTCACCGCCTCCCTGCTCGGGCTGCTGGTGAAGGGCGAACAGTTCACGGCCCTGCAGGCCGTGGGGGCGGTGGTCATTGTCTTCGCGGGGGTGGCCGCACAGATCGTGGGGATCCGCTACCGGGCGCGGGAAGAGAAAGCGAAACAGACGCGCGCCGTGGCTTAGGGCCGACGGCGCGCGGGGTTATCTGAAAGTCGGATTACCGGGGCAATCCGGAGGTTCCCATGCCCGTTTGGGTGCGGGCATTGAGGAACCGGGCGTAGGTTTCTCCCTCACGCTTTTTGCCGCGTGATTCGCTGCGGTCGTCATTGTCCGCGCGACGGAAGAGATCCAGTAGTCGGTTAGTTTTTGGGCTGTCCGACTGGCGGCGCATCATCTTTCGCTCACTTCCTTGTGGACTCGGATTGGGTGCCATTTGGGAGGGGGAGTCCCGACCTCTCACCGTCCACACTAACCACCTTTTTGTACCCCGCGCAGGGGTTTGCGAAAGCCTGGGCAGAGCCTGGGCAAAATCTTTTTTCGCGCCCCCGTTTTTAGGACAAACGTCCTGGTCAGAAAAGGTTTGAGGGCAAAGTATTTCTTTGCTGCGCCCGGCTTCGGTGAGCGCTCTCCGCTTAGCCGACGGCGAAACGTTTGGCACTCGTGTTGCAAGAGTGCCAAAGGGGGCCTAGATTAATGAGCGTTGGCAGTCTCTTAGGCAGAGTGCTAACCGCAGGTTTGACCGGTCGGCACCGCGACGGCGATCGGAAGGGCCATCCTGGTGGCAGCAGCCGCCAGCCACGAATTTTTCTATGCTGAGACGAAGGAGAGGTCGTATGTCGGTCTCGATTAAGCCCCTTGAGGACCGCGTTGTTGTTCGCCCGCTTGAGGCGGAGCAGACCACCGCTTCCGGCCTGGTAATCCCGGACACCGCGAAGGAAAAGCCGCAGGAGGGCGAGGTTATCGCCGTAGGCGCGGGTCGTTTCGATGACAAGGGCCAGCGCCTGCCGATGGACGTGAAGGTCGGCGACAAGGTGATCTTCTCCAAGTACGGCGGCACCGAGGTTAAGTACGCGGGCGAAGAGCTGCTCATTCTGGGCGCGCGCGACATCCTCGCGATCGTCGAGGGCTGATCCCCATGCCCAAAGAGATCATTTACGACGAGGAAGCGCGCCGCGCCCTCGAACGTGGCGTAGACAAGCTCGCCAACACCGTCAAGGTAACCCTCGGCCCCAAGGGGCGTAACGTCGTCCTCGACAAGAAGTGGGGCGCCCCCACCATCACCAACGACGGCGTCACCATCGCTCGCGAGGTCGAGCTGGAGGACCCGTTCGAAAACCTGGGTGCGCAGCTCGCCAAAGAGGTAGCCACCAAGACCAATGACGTCGCCGGCGACGGCACCACCACCGCCACCGTGCTGGCGCAGGCCCTGGTGCACGAAGGCATGCGCAACGTTGCCTCCGGCGCTGCCCCCTCCGCCGTTAAGCGCGGCATGGAGGCGGCCGTGGCCGCGGTCTCCGAGAAGCTCGGGGAGCTGGCCACCGAGGTCGACGGCAAGTCCCAGATCGCTAACGTCGCCGCCATCTCCAGCCAGGACACCGGCATCGGCGAGATGCTGGCAGAGGCGTTCGAGAAGGTCGGCAAGGACGGCGTGATCACCGTCGAGGAGTCCTCCACCACCGCAATGGAGCTGGACTTCACCGAGGGTATGCAGTTCGATAAGGGCTACGTCTCGCCCTACTTCGTTACCGACGCGGACCGTCAGGAAGCCGTCCTGGAGGACGCCTACGTCCTGATCAACCAGGGCAAGATCTCCAACGTGCAGGACCTCCTGCCGCTGCTGGAGAAGGTAATCGAGTCCGGTAAGCAGCTCTTCATCATCGCCGAGGACATCGAGGGCGAAGCCCTCTCCACCCTGGTCGTGAACCGCATCCGCGGCACCTTCAAGGGAGCGGCCGTGAAGGCTCCCGCCTTCGGTGACCGCCGCAAGGCCATGATGCAGGACATCGCGATCCTCACCGGCGCGCAGGTAGTTACCCCGGACGTCGGCCTTGATCTCAAGACCGTCGGCCTGGAGGTGCTCGGCACCGCTCGCCGCGTCGTTGTCACCAAGGACAATACCACCATCGTGGGCGGCGCGGGCGACGACGAGCTGGTTGCCGACCGCGTGGCGCAGATCCGCAGCGAGATCGAGCGCACCGACTCCGAGTGGGACCGCACGAAGCTCCAGGAGCGCCTCGCGAAGCTCGCCGGTGGCGTTTCCGTCATCAAGGTCGGTGCCCACACCGAAGTTGAGCTGAAGGAAAAGAAGATGCGCATCGAGGACGCGGTGGCAGCCACCCGCGCCGCGATCGAAGAGGGCATCGTTTCCGGCGGCGGCAGCGCGCTCGTGCAGGCCGTCACCGTGCTCGAGGGCGACCTCGGCCTGACCGGTGACGAGGCTGTCGGCGTGCGCGCCGTAGCCAAGGCCCTCGTGGAGCCGCTGCGCTGGATCTCCGAGAACGCCGGCCTCGAAGGCTACGTCGTGGTCGAAAAGGTCAAGAACGCACAGCCCGGACACGGCCTCAACGCCGCTACCGGCGAGTACGTGGACCTCGTCGCCTCCGGCATCATCGACCCCGTTAAGGTCACCCGTTCCGCTCTGCGTAACGCAGCCTCCATCGCGGCCCTGGTTCTCACCACCGAGACCCTGGTCGTCGAAAAGGTCGAAGAGGAAGAAGAGGGTAAGTAACCGGCCGGGTCGCTAAGCGGCCGGGCGGTAACTTCACCGTCTCGTAAGGGCGGGCGGGCACTCCGTGTGAGTGTCCGCCCGCCCTTCCTTTTTGCGCGCCGCCTCCTTTAGCGCGCCGGAGGCAGCAGAGCGAATGCTCGCCGTACCTCCGCCACGGGCAACTGACCGGGGGCCGACGCGGCGCTGGCCACCGCGAAGCTCGCGCAGGAACCGAAGAGGTGCCCGCCGAGGCGAGTTAGTGCTCCCGCCTGCCCCATGCCTACCGTCACCACGGGAACCGGGCAGGCCCCCTGGCTGGCGCGCAAGGTGGCCGCGCAGAGGGCCAGCAAATCGTGCGGCCCCTGCGGGGTGAGTGCCAGCTTGGCCGCGTCGGCACCGCTCGCCGCTAGCGCGCACAGCAGGGATACGATTTCTTCTTCGCCCGGCGTGCGCACGAAATCGTGGTGGGAGGCAAGCACCGTGTGGCCTGCCGAACGCAGCGTCTCGACCAGTGCGGGGGCGGCATGGCAGCGCAGCGCCTCCACGTCGAACCCGGCGCAGGCAACCTGCCCCGCGAGCGCCGAAAGCAGCCGGGAATAGGCGACGGGGGAGATCTCTAACGCCCCGCCCTCGGCCGCGCTGCGCAGGGTGAGCAGCACGGGCAGATCGACCTCGGCCAGCTCGGCGCAGACCCGCGCTATCTCCCGCACCGCGCCTTGCAGCGCAGCGGGGGAGAGGTCGGACTCGCCGAGGCGAGACAGGGCCTTACGCAGCGGCAGATAATGATCGAGCCGCCATTCGATAACCTCGCCGCCGACGTCAGAAACCCGTTCCGCCTGCGCAAATACCTCGTCTGCGGTGCCCCCGGTGACGGGGCAGATGATTAACGGATGCCGTGGCGAGAAAACCAGTTGGGGTTTCATAAAACTAAAAGTAGTCCACGCGGTTAGTTGTCACGCATCCGAGACGTAGTATTGGATCCGTGATGGATATTCCCAGCGATCAGATGGCAGGACGGGCGGAGACCCGTTTTCGTGCCTCACGAGGCGCCCGCATGGTCGCGGTCGCCGGGCTGGTTGTGTTCTCTGTGATGCTTGAGTTCCTGGTCATCGTCTCTTTCCTGGGAAGGCGCATCTGGCATAACCCGCTGCTTTTCCATGACTGGTGGTTCACCCTGCCGTTCACCCTCTGGTTGCTGATAGTGCTGCTGGGGGTGCTCGTGATTGTGCGCACCACGCTTGGCAGCCTCGTGATGAACTCCGCCGGGGTGCGCGCGCGCACCCTGCTATCGTCCTTTTCTGCCGACTGGGGAGAGATTGCCAGCATCTATTTCATCCGCGACATTCGCCGTAACGCGGCGAGCGGGGACTTCCTGGACCCCAACGGCAAGGGCGCTGCGTTCGACGACGTCATCTTTATGTCGCTCAGTGGCCGACGCATAGGCTCCCTCAGCGGTCGCTTCTTTAGCGGCAAGGCCCAGCGCGCCCTCCTGGAAGAAGCCAAGCGCCAGGGCGTCCGGGTACGTTTTATAGACGAGATCACTCCCGCCGAACTGGCCAGCCGTATCCCCGGTTCGCTGCGCCTGTGCGATAGGCACCCCGGCCTGATGGTGCTGCTCATGTTCGTCATATTGCTGGCCCATCACGCGATCACTTTCAAAATCTGGGGGATCTAGCCCCCCTCCCCGTCGGGCCACAGCGCCCGCGCAACGCAGCCACCTGGAGGAACGGTATGAGCGCCGACGGATCACCCGTCGATGACTATCCGGAAAGCGAAGACGACTACGTAGGAACGCACACCTCCCCAATGGGGCTGGTGGATTCCCTGACCGTCAGATCGGAAGCCGCAGCCGCCGTCGGCAGCCTGCTGCTCGCGAGCGGGATGGCCTCCTATCGGGTCAAGTGGGCAATGGCCCGCACCGCGCGAGCGCTCGGCCTGGACTCTTTCGTTTCCATCGTGACCTTCACCGACATCACCGCCACCGCCACCCTGGGCGGGCGCTACCGCACCAGGGTCACCCAGCCCGACCATTCCGGCGTGAACGTGGATCACCTCTACCGCACCCAGCGCATGGTGGAGACGCTGCCCGACGGAGTGAGCGCGGCGGAGGTCTACGAACGCCTGGAAAAAATTAAGGCGCGCGGCCCGCGCTACAGCCGCCTCACCAACGCCCTGGCCGCAGGTTTCGCCTGCGCCGCGTTCTCTTTCCTGAACCTGGGCGGCCCGGTAGAGATGCTGTGCGTTTTCTTCGCCGCCCTGATCGGGCAGGCGGTGCGCCGCACCTGCCAGCTCAGGCACTGGAACCACCTGCTCGTCACCCTGATCGCGGGCGTGGTTACCTCCGCCTGCTACCTGCTGCTAGTCGATGGCCTGTTCGTGCTCGGGTTGATCGCTTCCGGCTACCAGGCGGGGTACTTCGCCGCCGTGCTGTTCCTGGTGCCCGGCTTCCCGCTCATCACCGGGATCCTCGACCTGGTGCGTTCCGATTTTTCCGCCGGCATGGCCCGGCTCGCCTATTCGGCGCTCATCATCACCGGCGCGGCGGCCTCCGTCTGGGTGGTGGCGCTCGCCTCCGGTGCTCCCATTACCCACGCCCCCGGATACGACCTGCCGTTCCTCACCGTGCTGGCCCTGCGCGCGCTGGCCACCTTCGTCGGGGTGTTCGGCTTCTCGATCATCTTCAATTCGCCCTGGCGGATCGCGCTGGTGGCGGCGGCCATCTCGCTACTGGCTAACTCGCTGCGCTTTGCGCTTTCCGAATCCGGCATGCCTATCCAGCTCGCCACCTTCGTGGCCACCGTGTTGATCGGCCTCACCGCCTACCTGGTGGCCCGCGCCTACCACGTGCCCCGGCCCGCGATCTCGGTTCCCGCCGTGGTCATCATGATCCCCGGCTTCACCCTCTATTCGGCCTACGCCCAGTTCAACGCGGGAGAGGTGGCGCGCTCCAGCGTGCTCGCTTTCGACGCGGTGCAGGTCGTGGTGGCGGCCGCGCTCGGCCTGGCCATCGCGCACCTCGCCTCGTCCCCGGTCTGGCGCAAAGTGGTGCACCCTAGGTGAGCAGGGGCAAACTGCGCCGCACACCCGGCCCGCTGCCTCCCCGGGGCGGGCTGTCGGCCGTACGGGCGGTTCCCGCGCCCGGTGTGCGGGCGGTGCCGCTACAGGAATGGCTCACGCTGCGCTACCCGGCGCTGCTGTCACCGGCGGCGACCCCGCTGGCGCAGCGAATCGCCGCCGGTGACTTCGTGCGGCGAGACGGCAGTCCCTACACGGCCACGGACCCCGTCAGCGCGGGGGACGAGGTGTTTTTCTATCGCGAACTAGCTCCCGAAACCGTGCCGGACACGCCGCTGCCCGTGCTGTTTAGCGACGCCTCCCTGCTGGTGATCGACAAGCCGCACGGCACCGCCACCATGCCGCGCGGCGCACACGTGCGCGCCAGCGCCCTGGTCAGGTTGCGTGAAATCTACGGCCCCGAGCTAACGCCCGTGCACCGCCTGGATAAAGACACCGCGGGCGTGCTCGTCTTCAGCCGCGTCCCCGCCGAACGCTCCGCCTACCAGGAACTGTTCGCGGCGCGCCTGGTCACGAAGACCTACCTGGCCCGCACCCTACCGCCCGCCGCCAACGCCCCCGGCGTGCCCGCGCTTGGAGAAAGCCGGGAGCTGCGCCACTACCTCAGTAAACCGCCCGGCAGCCTGCGCGTCATCGCCCGCAGCGCCGACGGTGAGGCGCTGCCGGGAGAGGCGCTCGCCCACACCCGCGCCACCCTGTTAAACGCCGACGCCGACGGCGCGCTCTGGCGGCTCAACCCCGTCACCGGGCGCACCCACCAGCTGCGTGTGCAGCTCGCCGCGCTCGGCACCCCGATATCGTCGGACCCCCTTTACGGCCCGGCGCCGCAAGAGGGGGCGCCGCCCCTGCAACTGCTCTCCCGCAGCCTGGCGTTCACAGACCCCTTCAGCGGCGCGCGGCGGGAATTTACCTCCCGGCGCAAACTGATAGGTCAGGACAGCAAACCATTGGAGGAGTAACATCTAGACATGCGCGATCCCTTCGGCTATACCGGCCTCACCTATGACGATGTCCTCCTACTCCCCGGCGAATCCGACGTAATCCCCAGCGAGGTAGACACCACCTCGCGCTTCACCAAAAACATCAGCCTGCGCCTGCCGTTCGCATCCGCCGCGATGGACACGGTCACGGAATCCCGCATGGCCATCGCCATGGCCCGCCACGGCGGGATCGGCATTTTGCACCGCAACCTTTCCATCGAGGACCAGGCCCACCAGGTAGACCTCGTAAAGCGCACCCAGACGGGCCGGATCAGCAACCCGGTCACCATCGGGCCCGACGCCACCCTGGAAGAGCTCGACCGGGTCTGCGGTCAGTTCCGCGTCTCGGGCCTGCCCGTGGTGGACGAGGCGGGCAAACTGCTCGGCATCTGCACGAACCGCGACCTGCGCTTCACCCCCGTTGCGCAGTGGGCCAGCACCAGGGTGCGCGACATCATGACGCCGCAGCCGCTGTTCACGGCACCCGAGAACGTCAGCAGCGAAGAAGCCACCGCGCTGCTGCGCAAGAACAAGCGCGAACGCCTGCCGCTGGTGGACGCAGAGGGCTACCTCAAGGGCCTCATCACCGTGAAGGACTTCGTGAAGTCCGAACAGTTCCCGCACGCCAGCAAGGACGCGCAGGGACGCCTCCTGGTAGGCGCCGCAATCGGTTTCTTCGGCGACGCCTACGAGCGCGCCCAGCGCCTGGCCGAAGCCGGCGTGGACGTTCTGGTGGTGGACACGGCGCACGGGCATTCCCGCGTCATGATCGAGATGATCAAGCGCCTCAAGGCAGACAGCGGCTTCGCCGGTATCGACATCGTCGGCGGCAACGTCGCCACGTTCGATGGCGCGAAGGCGCTCGCCGATGCGGGCGTGGACGCCGTCAAGGTCGGCGTCGGCCCCGGCTCCATCTGCACCACCCGCGTCATCGCGGGCGTCGGCGTGCCGCAGGTTAGCGCGATCTACGAGGCCGCCCGCGCGGTGGAAAGCTACGACGTGCCGGTGATCGGTGACGGCGGCCTGCAGTACTCGGGAGACATCGCAAAAGCCCTGGTAGCGGGCGCATCCACCGTCATGATCGGTTCCCTGTTCGCGGGCTGCGAGGAATCGCCCGGCCAGCTCGTGCTGATCAACGGAAAGCAGTTCAAGGCCTACCGTGGCATGGGTTCCGTCGGCGCGATGGCTTCGCGCGGCAAGAAGTCGTTCTCGAAAGATCGCTACTTCCAGGCCGACATCACGAGCGACGACGACATCATTCCCGAGGGTATCGAGGGCCGGGTGGCCTACCGTGGCACGCTGTCACAGGTTTCGCGCCAGCTGGTGGGCGGCCTGCACCAGTCGATGTTTTACGTCGGCGCACGCACCGTGCCGGAGCTGAAAGAACGCGGCCGCTTCGTGCGGATCACCCCGGCTGGGCTGAAGGAATCCCACCCGCACGACGTGGTGGGAATCGCCGAGGCCCCGAACTACACGGCCCGCTGACCTGGTAATGCTTCGCCTACAACTGGAAACACCCGCAGCCCGCGTCAGCGTCCTTTCCCTCGGCGGCACCATCTTCATGGAGCACGTCGCGGGGGAGAAGGCCGCCCCCTCCCAGCGCGCCGACCTGGTCGGCACCAGCCTGGTGGAGGGGGTCGCGGTGGAACACCGCGCCATCGCCAACGTCGGCTCCCCGTCCATCCGCCGCGCCATGCTGCGCGACGCCCTGGCCACCGCCGAGGAAGCCCTCGCGGGCGGTGCGAAAGGCGTTGTGCTCACGCACGGAACCGACACGCTGGAAGAAACCGCATTCCTGCTCAACCGCTACTGGCGGCGGGAGGAGCCGCTGATCGTCACCGGCGCGATGCGCCCCGCGAACGCGGCCGGTGCCGACGGTCCGGCGAACCTGCGCGACGCGGTCTTCGCGGCCGCCAGCGACGACGCGCGCGGGCTGGGAGTGATGGTTTGCTTCGACGGTGCGCTGCACCTGGCCGACAGGGTCACGAAAAACCATTCCCGCAGCGTAGACGCCTTCGTTTCGGAGCCTTCCGGCCCGGTCGGTTTGGTGGCGCACGAGGGGATCAAGTTCCTCTACGAACCGCCCACCGCGCCGTGGCACCCCAGCGCGGGTGAGATAGGCCTAGAACACACCGTGTTTCAGGTGGCGCTCGGACTGTTCGACGACGGCGAGGTGCTGGATGCGCTTTCCCCGCAGACTTTGGATGGCCTGGTGATTATCGGCTCCGGCATGGGGCACGTGGCGGCCCCGGCGGTGGCGCGCATACGGCGGCTGACGGATGCGGGAGTGCCCGTGGTGGTGGCTACTCGCGTGCCGCAGGGCGGCACCAGTTCGCGCCACTACGACTACCCCGGTAGTGAGGTTGACCTGATCGCGAACGGCGCGGTCATGGCGGGCACCCTGCCGCCGCACAAGGCCCGGCTGCTGCTCAGTGCCCTGATCGGGGATGGCGCGGACGCGAACCGCATCGCGGAAGTTTTCGCGCGCTACTCCCTGTGAGCTTTCGCCGTCCCCGCCACAGCGTAGGCTTGTGCGCATGAGCGATAACTGGTTGTCCCGCCCGCTGCTCGGCTTTGACACCGAAACGACGGGCACGAACGTGGCCGAGGACCGCATCGTCACCGCCGCGCTGGTGCTATCCACCGGGCCGGGGCGGGAACGCGAGGTGGTCTCCACCTGGTTGATCGACCCGGGCATTCCGATCCCCGAACAGGCGCAGGCCGTCCACAAGATCACCACCGAACACGCCCGCACCCACGGCATGCAGCCCGCGCAGGCGCTGAACGAGATCGCCGACATGCTGGCCGACGCGCTGGGGCAGAACATTCCCGTGGTCGCTTTCAACGCCTCCTTCGACCTGATGATCCTGGAGGCAGAGCTGGCGCGTAACGGCCTGCCGACCCTGGCACAGCGCCTGGGGCACGACATTGCGCCGGTGGCAGACCCGCTGGTGCTGGATCGTAACTTTGATCGTTTCCGTAAGGGCAAGCGCACCCTGACCACCCTGTGCGAGCTGTACGGCGTGGTGCAGGACGGTGCGATGCACACGGCCGACGTCGACGTGTCGGCCACCCTGGACGTGCTGCGGGCGCAGGCCGCGAAGCACACCCAGATCGCGCAGACCCCGCTGCCCGAACTGCATGCCCAGCAGATAGGTATGCACCGCGCCTGGGCGGAGAACTTCAACGAGTTCCTGGCGAAGAAGGGCAAGCCCGCCGACGTGAATACGCTCTGGCCGCTGTAAAACCCGGTGGTTTATCCAAGCGCCGCTCGGGTAGACTTCCAGAGTGGCAAGTGAAATTGAGATCGGCCGAAACAAACGCGCCCGGCGCGCCTACGCTTTCGATGATGTAGCAGTGGTGCCCTCCCGCCGCACCCGCGACCCCGAGGACGTCTCGACGTCCTGGCAGGTGGACGCCTACCATTTCGACATTCCCATCTTCGGTGCGCCGATGGATTCCGTCGTTTCCCCGCAGACGGCTATCCAGCTGGGCCGCATGGGTGGCCTGGGCGTGCTGGATCTGGAGGGGCTGTGGACCCGCTACGAGGATCCGACCCCGCTGCTGGAAGAAATCACCCGCCTGGCAGATTCGCAGGCCACGGCGCGCCTGCGCGAAATCTACGCGGAGCCGATCAAGCCCGAACTGATCACCCAGCGCATCAGCGAACTGCGCGAGGCGGGCGTGACCGCCGCCGGTTCGCTTTCGCCCCAGCGCACCCAGGAACACTGGAAGACCGTTGTGGATGCGGGCGTGGACCTGTTCTTCATCCGCGGCACCACCGTTTCCGCCGAGCACGTTTCGGGCAACCGCGAGCCGCTTAACCTGAAGCGTTTCATCTACGAACTGGACGTGCCCGTGATCGTGGGCGGCTGCGCCACCTACACCGCCGCCCTGCACCTGATGCGCACCGGCGCGGCGGGCGTGCTGGTCGGTTTCGGCGGCGGCGCGTCCCTCACTACCTGGAAGACCCTCGGCGTGAAGGTGCCGCTCGCCACCGCCATCGCGGACGTGGCCGCCGCCCGCCGCGACTACATGGACGAATCCGGTGGCCGCTACGTGCACGTGATCGCCGACGGCGGCCTCGGCACCTCCGGTGACCTCGTGAAGGCGATCGCTTGCGGTGCGGACGGCCTGATGATCGGCGCGGCCCTGGCCCGCGCGGCCGAGGCCCCCGGGCGCGGCTTCCACTGGGGCAGCGAAGCACACCACCCGTCGCTACCGCGCGGCCACCGCGTCCAGGTCGGCACTGTGGCCCCGCTCGAACAGGTCTTGTTCGGCCCCGGCATGGCGGCCGACGGCACAACCAACCTGGTGGGCGCTCTGCGGCACGCGATGGCCACCACCGGCTACCTGGACCTCAAGGAGTTCCAGCGCGTTGAGGTGTTAGTTAATTCCTGACGGGAAATAAACCCGTAAGACGAAAGGGTGGCCCGGAGCTTCATGCTCCGGGCCACCCTTTTCAGTTGCCGCGAGTGCGTTGCACCCTTGCCATCGAATATCTGCGGCGAGCTGGCCAGCGCGTTAGCTGGCGATGTGGGCGCCGATTTTCGCCCATTCGCGGGCGAAGGGCGGGGCGTGCTTGTGGCTAATGCCCATGATGGTCATGGTCACCGTGGTCGTCTTCGGGTTCTGGCGTGTCGGGGATGATGTCGGCTGCTTGCCAGGAGTGTTGTCCTGCGCGGGCTAGTAGAACGGTGTGGGTGACCCATTGGGTTTTTTGGCCTTCGGCTCGCCAAGGTACGGCGATGAGTGCGGTGAGCTGGTTGTCCGGGGTGGCCAGGAATTGCAGGTCCGTGATGTTCCCGATTTGGACAGGGGTGCCAGCTGGTGCGACTCGGGGTATTTCCAGGACGTGTTTGGGGGTAACGAAGGCTAACTGTAGGCGTTCGTTACGCTCCTGGTCGGTGAGAGTTGCTTCCTGACCGATCAGATAGGCCATTGAGAGCTGGAGGTTTTCCTTCACGCTGTCTCTGCTTTTGCTTGATAGCGGGGGCTGGGCGTTTCGGTCTGGCTCTTGTCCGTAGTCGATGGCTTCAACTACGGGTGGGAGGAGTTCGCCTTCGTCGCTGATCGCATGCATAGTGAGGACTGCTTGGGCTTGCCCGTTTTTACCGACGATGACCGTGCCGGGTTCGGCGTGGATGATCTCGGTGCCAAGCCCTTTGCTGAGTTCGATGTCGCTGTCGGCGAGGGAAGCGTAGAAGGCTGGGCCGGAGTAGGGCTTGAGCGCATCTAACCATTGCTTACGGGGGGCAGGTGTGGTGTAGGCACGCATAAAGGCTTGAGCTACTTTGGCGTAGTCATCGCTGGTTGCTTCGATGGCAATCGGCCCTGGTAGGCGTTCGCTTTCTTTTTCTGCGTGAGGGTCGGCTCCGGTCGCGGCCGTCGGCGATGTTTTGGGGGCAGCGGGCGTGGTTTGAGGGGGCGCGCTCGTTTCGGGTTTGACGTCGTTGCTGGCGTTTCGGGTGAGGTAGAGAGCGCCGACTGCTGCCAGCAGGATGATGACTGCGCTGGTGAGCGCGAGGATGATGCGGGGATAGGTTTTTTCGTTCATAGGTGCTGCTTTCATTTCAGCCAGGGGATGTGTCGTTTGCTGCGGTTGCTGATGACCCACTCGAAGTGCCAGAACTCTCCGTTGTGGGGGAGTGCTCCGTATTTGACGCCGGTGGTGTAGAGAGCTTGCCAGAGCTTCCCGGATCCCATGCAGGAGCCGTCTGGTTTGTGGCCGGTGCAGTTGTTGCGATTGTAGGTGCCGGGGAGTCCAGCGACATCTACGGCCATGCCCGATTGGTGATTTGACCAGCCAGGACGGGCCGCATTGGTGTTCGCACCACCGCGCCAGATATTTGCCTGGGTCCTCCAACTCCTAAAGCTGGAGATGAAGGTCGGGTTGTAGCCTTGCGCGCGGACGTCTTTAAGCCAGTCCATGAATAGTGGTGCTACGCGGGCATTTACGATGACTTCGCCTCTGGCTAGGCCCCCCAGGGAGCCTTTGGCGCAGTCAGTGCCAGTGCAGATCGTGTTAGCGATCGAGCAGATTCGGATGTCTATCTTCTTGCCCTCCACGGCTGCTTTTTGCACGCCGAGGTCGGTGCTGCCCTCGGGGCAGCCGAGTGCGGCGGAGGGCATCGCTAGTTCAGCTTGGGTGGGGGTCACGCCGGCGGGGGCCGGGGCACCAGCGGTTACGGAGTCGCAGCCAACATCACCGTTTTGCAGATTCGGAGTGGTATCGCGCAGTTCCTCAATTAGCTTCATGGCTACACCCTGGTGTTTGGCGTAGTGGTGGGGGAAGGTAGAACCCTGCACCTCGTTAGCGGCCAGCGTAGATACCATAGTTTCCCAGCCGGGGATGTCTAGCAGTCCTGGAATGTGGTAGCCCTTGGGGCCCGCCCCTCCGGCAACTGTTTCCTCAACAGTCTTACCCTGGAAGAAAAGCTCGGCGCTTCTTACCGGGTCATTTACCTCTTCCAGTGTGCCGTACCAGCCAGGGAGAATGCGCTGCTGGAAGATGCCAGCGTCGTGGTCTGAGTTGGGTTTGCGGGTCTTTTCGTCTCGTCCGAGGTCGCTTTCCTGGATCGCGGTCATGAGCGCAATCATGATGCCGCGCTCGCTCACGTTGAGGCGTTTGCCCACCTGGATGATCGCGGCAGCGTGGGAGAGTTCTGGGCCGCTATATCCAGCAACCGTTTCACCTTCGGGGACGTTGGCAGCTTCGCCTACACCGCAGTAGGGAGTGGCGGCATCTCCGCTGCCGCCTCCCGGAGCTAGAACGGCTGGGATAAGGATGAGTGGGATCAGGATTAAGATCACCACCGCGATAACGATCAGAGAACATCCGCGTTTCATGTGAGCCCTTCTTATCTTGCGGCCCTTACGCTGTCAGCCGCGGGTGGGATGCTGTAGGTCGAGCAAGCTCAATACCTACTCGTCATCGCCTTCTTCGTTTGGGTTGAACTGCGCGAAAGCTAGTTCTCTGGGAATGAACAGGGAATTTTTGGCTCCTCCTGGAGTCTTGCGGAGGTGCTTTAAACGCCCTTCACGATGCCAGGCTGCCAACCCCTGGTTGGTCCAGCCGGTGAAGTCCGCAAGGTCATCAAGCGTCATCAGGCGTGGCCAGGAGCGCGACATCGCACGATCGTATATTGATTTTTTCATTTTAATCATGTCTATATGCTACAGAGGTTTGCTCCGCTAGGATAGGGCTATCTAACAACGGGAGGTTTTATGAGTGACTGGCTGGGCGAAAGCTATGACGGCGATCATGAGGGTAAAAGCGCGATCGTTAAACGTGCGGGTGGTGAGGTGAAAAAGCGTGAGCTGCCCCGCCGTCGCAAGGGAAGTAATGCTGCTGTCGAAGTTCCTGCCGCTGATGCAAACGAGAGTGACGCGGTGCAGTCGGAGCCTGTTAAGTCGATGCCGGCTAAGGCGCAGCGTTCTGGGGTCTCGGATCTGGTTGAAGTGATGGAGCGTAAGTCGGCTCCCAGCAGCGCGAGCTTGCTAGAGATGACCGAGATTTCGCCTCGCATACCAGCCAAAGAGGGCTGGCGTGGAGCAGTTAATCGCAACTCCTTTGGGAAGATCTCTCTGGCCGCTAGTGCAGAAGAGATTTCCAGGCTCAACGATGAGCGAGATGCCGGGGTGCAGCTTTCCCGGCCGGTTACGGTGATGGTTGCCAACACTAAGGGAGGCGTCGGAAAGACTCCAACCTCTGCGAACCTTGCGGCGATTCTTGGCAAGATGCGCGGTGGCGGCGTGGTCGCCTGGGATAACAACGAGAACCAGGGCACGCTGGGGCTGCGCACAGAACAGGGCCGCTTCAACACGACGACTCTCGATCTGCTAGAGAACCTGGCAGAGTTCGAGGAAGGTCGCGGGCGTCTAGGTGATCTGGGACGGTATGTGCGCCATCAACAAGCCGGCAGTTTTGACGTACTGGCTTCGGCTGAAGACTCGCGCAAAATGACCGCGATCGGCTCAGACGAGTTCCACCGGATCCATAACGTGCTAAGCACCTTCTACCAGGTGATCGTGGTGGATACAGGCAATGCTCTGCTGGCACCGAACTGGGCGGCTGCAGCTGATGTGGCTGACGTGCTGGTAGTGCCGGTGCGCTGGTCGCAAGATCACGTCATCTCAGCCGCGCGCATGTTTGAGCAGCTGGCGGCATCAGGCCGGGAGGAACTGGTGTCGTCAGCAATCACGGTGATCTCTCATTCGCGCGATGAGTTCGTCGATGCTCAGAACGCTCCGCGCTGGCGCGGGTGGTTTGAGGAATCCACGGCCGGCGTATTCGAGATCCCCTACGACGCGCATATCGCTGCTGGCAGTGCAATGCGTTTCGATTTGCTGCAGCCGGGTACTCAGCGTGCTTATCTGGCGGTGGCGGCGGAGGTTTCGCGTGCGCTTTTGCGTATCGACGCAACCTCTACCTCTTTGTAGCCCTTCCCCCCTTAATTTACCTGAAAGGTACTTACTCATGTTCCATATTTGGCTTCCGTCCGAGGTTAAGAATCCGCTTGATGGCATCAGTCCGAACATCGGGGTGTTCGGGAAGGGCTTTAGCGGTCTGGCAAACACGCTGCTATCTGGCGTATGGGGTATCGCGCTTGCGGTGGCTGCCTGCTACATCATCTTGAACGGCCTGAAGTGGGCAACTGCACGTAAGCAGGCACGTACGGATGATTTGACTGAGGCCGCTGGCTCTCTGAAGATTTCGCTGGCCGCGTTCGCTGTGATCGTCGCGGCACCGATCATCGTTCGGGCGATCATCGCTGTGGTTGAGGCGTCACAGTAATGAAGGCTGAAGGCGGGAAAAACCCGCAGCTTTTGGTGATCAGTGTGCTGCTAGCGGCCATTGTCGGGTTGTTAGCGGTGCTTGTGTTGATGTTGTCTGCGGGGTCTTCCCAGCAGGCACCTGAGTCCTCTGGTTCGGTTGCGCCGTCGAGTGCTGCCGGGGCAGAGGACCTTTCTGCATTGAAGGTGACTCCAGGGCAGGGCGGCAGCCGTGTCTCGGAGTTTGACGGGGTTACTCAGGTGGGGTATCAGCCGACTTGTAAGGGGGCGGTGGAAGCCGCCACGAACTACTTGTCGGACCTGGATCCAAGTCGGATGACTTCGGGGCGTGTTTCTTTGGAGCAGTTCCAGAAGCTGTACGAGGAGCGCACCCGAGGCAAAATTCTCGAATTTGCAGAAAAACTTCCTCGCTTTAAAGCAATGTTTCCTAACGGTACCGCTTTGGTGATATATCACCCGGAGTGGGGTGGGTTTAAGGTAAATAGTTGCATCCCCGGAAAGAGTGCGTCTATTGCCATATATTTTGCAAAGGGTGAAGATGCAAAAGGGATATTTTACTATTTCCCATTAATTCGACACTTGGTTTGGGAAAATGGCGACTGGAGGCTATCGGGAGTAGATTCCGTGTCCGGGTTTGAAATAACGAATGAGCCTAATGGTGTAAAGGAAAAAGACGAGAGGGTTTATCAGGAGGTGGTACAGAATGATGGTTGGACTCACTACCAAGATCCGGCAAAATAACCTACTCGGCCTTGCGCTAACCAGCTTGGCTCTGGCGATATGCCTCTCCCTCATCCTTTCTACCGTAGCTATCGCGGCGCCCCCTAAAGAGGATGGCGAAAAGGTCAGCGGCAACCTCACTGCAGCTATAGCAAATACCGCTGAAAAGATCTGCAAAGGGGTGGCGGAGGAAACTGCGAAAAAGGGTGAGGAGATACCTGAAGACGACCAAAAAGCCTGTCGAGAAAATGTAGCGAAAGAAATTAAGGAGAAAAAGAGTTGGGGGCAGCAAACACCTGCAGCCGCCGCAGGACTGACTGCGCTTCTCTGCACGCCTATCGCAACGCTTCCTATAGTTGGGTTTATTGCCCAGGCAGGCTGTCAAACCTACGTCGCCTCTAACACTCCAGAAATTCGCATCGCTTTAAAGGGCGTCGAACTCGCTGCAAGCATTGTCAAATCGTGGGCCCTATCGTTTATTCCCAACCCCTCGACAGAGTTAGAAAAGATAGTTAATGCTCTGCATAAATCTGCGGCCGACGCTTACACAGAGTTCCTAAAGCAGGTCATCCAGATTGGCGATCCCGATCTTGAAACCGAGTGGTGGCAAGATTCTTATGGAGCCGCCGCTGGTATTGGGTTCCTTTTGGCGACGGTCTTGCTGCTGTTTTTGTGCATGGCAGCATCCTCCAGAAAAATCAGTCCTGCACAGTTTGTGGATGGCCTCAAAAACTACGGGATGACGCTGGTGATGATCACCTTCGCACCGCCAGTGGCTTGGGTTCTGCTGAACGTTTCTAACGGGATGAGTCAGGGGATCGTCGAGTGGGGCGGGGCTGATGCTCTGGATGTCTTGATTGGCATCGCGATCTTCAACAGTCCGGCTGGAATGCTGGTTGGTGGCTGGATCGTGGGCCTGTTCCTGATGCTGATGCTGCTGATCGGGAGCCTCTTACTGCTATGCGCGTTCATAATTCAGGGGATGGCGGTGTATCTATCCACGATCGCGATGGCGATCGGGTTTGGCTTCCACACACACCCGCGCTGGCGACATAAGTCCATCGCGTTCCCGCTGATCACCATCGGATTGATCTTCACCAAACCAGTCCTGCTGTTTGGGGTCATGTGCATAACGAAGATGATCACCCACTACAACCCGTTCCACGATCTCTCGGATCCGATGAAGCTACTTACGAACACGTTGATGGTCGCGTTGGGAGTCCTTCTGCTGGGTCTGTCACCGATGATTTTGCTGAGCGTGTTCAAGGTATTGCCAACTGGTTCGGAAATACTGCCGACTGATACCAACCCGGCTTCGGCTACTGCGGGTGCTGCGGCTGGCCTAATGGGCGCGAGGATTGCTGCTGGCCGTCTCGGGGCAGGCTCTGGTCATAGCCCTAGCCACTCCTATTCCAGTCGCTCGACTGGTAGCGGCGGAGGCGGCGGTGGAAGCGCCGGCGGAGGCGGAGGCAGCGGCGGAGGTTTGAGTACCGGCTCGAAGGCGACCGTTCCTGCCCCTAGTCGCGGCGCTGGCAGTGCTGGCAGTGCCGGCGGCAAAGCTGCTGGCGGTGGCGGTGCTGGCGCTTTGTTCCTCGCTGCAGCGTTGGCTGCTGCTAAGGGAGCTGCCGATACGGGGAAGAAGATGGCTGATTCTGTGGGCCATGCTGCTACCCCTGCTGAAGCTGCCCCGGAGGGCGGGGTCGATATCAACAACTATCGTCGGCTTAATGAGGGATAGGGATGCAACAGCCACGGACTATCCAGCTTGGCGGTGAGCTGAGCGGCCGCTCAATCGTGGGCGGCACTCGCAACAAGGTCGAGTGGGTGGGGATGCTTTCCTGCTTGGCGGTGCTATGCGTCGTTGAGCTGATTTTTAAGTCCTCGCTGATCGCGACGGCGATCGTGGTGTTGCTTGGCGGCCTGACAATTTTCGTCTGGACGCCGACTCCGCTGTCTCGGTATGTCTCTCCGGTAGCGATGGTGGGGGGCAAGCTGCGTTACCGCTGGCATCGCTACCGGGAACTGACATCGTTTGAGGGCGCGGTTTTGGATGAGGATGATCGGCCGTGTGTGCAGCTTCCTTGCGGGATTGGGCAGCTGCGTTACTTCGAAGTGGAGCTGCCTAGTCGCCTCGGGGTCGGGGAGAAGATATTGGTACAGGCCAGCCGTGACCACAAGGTGACGGTTATGAGCGCCGTGTTCGAGGTTCGTTCTGGCCGGCCGACGGCGTTGGGTGGCGATGAGGCTCTATCGAAGCACTGGAACTGGAGTAGGTTCCAGGAGAGTTTGGCACGACCGGGATCGCTGGTTCGCTATCTACAACAGGTCAGCCGGAATGTTCCTTACGATCCTGCTGATCACATCAACTTTTTATTGGAAACGCTGCCAGATTCGCCGCACGAGATGCTGGCCGCATCCTATGCGGAGTTGCTGGATCGGATCGAGACAGAGACTGAGCAAAACCGCACCTGGCTGGTGGTTGGGATGCCGCGCACGAAAATGTTTAAGGCTGCGGTGGATCGCGTAGTGGCCGCGGACGTTGAGGGGGATGCCGATGGGAAGTACCAGCGTGCGCTGGAGCGTGTAGTCTCGGATGAACTCTCTCGCGTGGTGCAGCGGGCTAATCAGGCCGGCATGAAGCTGCGGCCGCTAGATGAGCGTCGGTATGCGGCGGTGATACGTGCGCTTCAGGATCCTGATGAGTTGCTGGATGATCTCCAGGATGCTGACCAGGTACGGATGTGGTTGCCGTGGGATGGCAGTGAGTCCCCGGAGTATCTGCGCATCACTGGCAGCAAGCAGAATTGGTATGCACGCACTGCGGTAGTAAAGCGCGATGCGATCGCGGCGGGGGAACTTCCAATCAACTTCCTGATGCCACTGGTGATGGGGATTAACGCTTCGGTTATCCGCACCATCAGCACGCACATTACGCTGGTGCCGGCTTCTATTGCTCGGGCTGAGGCGAGTCGGGACGTTACTACTGATAAGGCTACGGTCGCGGGCAACCAGCATGTGACGACGGATGGTTCAGACATAGTTCAGCTGTCGGCAGCACAACAACGGCGTGAGGATCTAACTCCAGGTTCCGGGCACCACGGAGCTGACTGGGCGATCGCTTTGACGATTCAGGCACCGTCGTTGGATGAGCTGGATAGCGCGGTAAATCTGGTTGAGGAGGCGGCGGCAGATGCCTCGATCTCGATTCTGGACTGGCAGGACTACTGCCATCATTTGACGTTCCCGATGACGTTGCCGATATCGGCTGGGGTTGCACGTAGAAAGATGACGAAGTGATGCCCGGGCTTAGTTTTTCCTCGAAGAAGAAGGGCCGCCGGCAGGCAGTTACAGAAAAGCCTAAGCCAGTTGCTGCGCAGGCGGTGAAGGATCCTCTGGAGAGTTTCGCGCGCTCTGATTTTTTGGAGTCCGCTGGCTACTACGGGACACAGGCGACTATGTTGCGTTCGACCACGGCGCAGACGGGCGGTTTGCATCTGGCGATCGCGGAGGCACCGACCAGCGCACGCGGCATTTTCTGTGGGCAGGATGCGACTACGGGCTGGCCGGTTTTCCACGACGAGGTTACTGGCTACCGGATCAAGACGATCTCCTCCCCAAACGTGGTGATTATCGGTGATCTTGGTGTCGGCAAGAGCCACTTTATGAAGACGTGGGGCGTTATGCGCCATCTTGCGTTGGGGCGGCGCGTAGTCGTGATCGACAAGAAGATGCAGGCCACTGATCAAGAAGATCGTGATCACGAGGGAGAGTACGCGAAGCTGGCCCGGACGCTTGGAATCGAGCCGATCCGTTTCACTGGTCAGGTGGGCGGATTGAAGGTTAATCCGCTGGATCCGTCGATCACAAGCTCGGGGACATTGGCAGCAGGCCAGACGGAACTCTTGAAGGCGATTTTGGCGGAGATCATTCAGCGGCCGTTGAACGCTCGTGAGAGTAAAGCCTTACGGGTTGCTCACGCTGCGGCGCTGGAGCGTAGCGAGCGTGAGCAGCGCGAGCCGGTGATTAACGACGTGGTGCATTTTCTGCTATCACCTGATCCCAAGGTCGTAGCGCAGCAACGAGGGAGTTTCACAACGTCGGACTATTTGGAGTGGGGCACTGATATCGGGTTCGCGCTGGAGGAGTGCATCGACGGCGATCTGAAAGGGTTGATCGACGGACCGACTAGCTCGGAGATCCGGTTGAACTCTGGTTTGACAGTGTTCGACATTTCCGCGCTGCCTGATAACGGGCCGGCGGTGCCGGTAGTTATGGCGATCATCAATACGTGGGTACGTAACGTGATCGTGCAGCAGAAGAAGATCGTGCCTACTCTCTTTTGCGTGGAGGAGGGCTGGCACCTGGTCACGGGCAACTTTGCTAAGATCTCCCAGCAGAACACGAAAAAGAGCCGTGGCCTGGCTTTTGGGACGGCTACGGCATACCAACACATCTCGGATGTTCCCAGTGACTCTCCAGCGATCGCGACAATCAAGGAGGCCGGTACGGTACTGCTGTTTAAGCAGGCCAGGCGAGATGATGCTGAACAGTGCCAGCGTCTGTTTGGGCTGCATCCAGCCCTGGTGGAGACGATCATGAAGCTGCCGCAGGGCTGCGCGCTGCTTTTGATAGGGTCGCGGCCGCCCATCGTTTTGAAGGCCATAGGCTCAGAGCTTGAGCTGGAGCTGGCCAACACGGATTCTGCGTTGCATTCGCGCGCTCAGACTGGGTTGGATGGGCAGGTTCTTGGTGCTGTCGAAAAGGAAGGTGCCATCGCATGAGCGCTCGCATGATTTCAATGGGTGAGGTCAATCAGCTCCTATACCGGTATTTGAAGGAGAAGCCGCTGGAGGGACTGGATGAGGCGCCGCTGTTGATCTCACGTCGCGGCAGGATCGTTGGAGTGTCACTGCGTATTGAGCTGTGGGAACGGGTACGCGAAGCAGCCACCGCACCTCTCGACATGGCGCAGGTGGAGGAGTTTGCTGACCGGGTGGCTACGCTGCCAGCCGAGAGGACCACTTTGGCGGAATTGTTCCCCGAGGGGGGACTTACTGAGCGGCTTGGCCGGCTGGAGGTTTCGGTTCTGCCGTATCTGCGCTCTGACCTGCGGGCTGCTTATAGGGCTGCGAAGGATCTGCGTAACCTGGCCGGGTTCTCTGCGCATCTTGCGCGAGGGTACTTGCGAGGCAGTGAGTTCGCAGCACCTTCGGGGGAGGTTTTCTTCAGGGAGGTTGTGCCGGCGTACTGGGATGAGCAAGTACCGTTTAGGCTCGTGTGGCACGTACCCGGCGCAGAACAGGAGCCGGTGATCGTGGCTGTATCAGCCTTGTCTGGAGAGATCGCGGCCTGCTGGGAATACCCGAGCTACATGGATGCGACCGAGGCTGGCACCGAGGCGGTTCTTGGGGAGCAGTCATGAGTCAGGGAGCTGGGCGTCAGGATAAGGCACCGTCGTTTTCGAGTTTCGTTTTTGGAAACTTGTTCATCTTCGCTCTACTGGCGGTCACGTTCATTTTCTTGCTGTGGCAGTTCGCGGTCTGGGTTAGCACCGACGTCGAGTTCATGGACTTCAAGACCACAATGCGGGCCTTGTTCCACGGTGCGCCGGTAGAGGGGCTGCCAGGAGGTAGCTGGCTGACGCTGTTTATGGCGGGCCTTGAATTGCTAGTCATCATCGGCCTGTTCGTTTTCTTCTTCCTGTATCGGGAAAACCAGCGGCTCTTGCGGCCGGGGAAGGGCATGGCCAACAAAGCGCAGCATGTTTCCCGGCTGTCGGAGAAGGTTGTGCGGCTTCAGGAAAAGCGCCTGTGGGGCGATGATGCGATGCCGAAGGACACCAGCAAGGTTGCTTTCGAGGTTGGTCGGGCGGCCTATGGCATGTTTTCGATGGAGCCTGCGTTCGTCTCGCAGGAGACGCACGTTTTGGTGATCGCACCGACTGGTGGCGGTAAGACGTACCGGCTGCTGTCACGGGCCGCGTTGGATGCGCCTGGCGCGTTGATCATGACCTCGACTAGGCCGGACATCCTGGACGTGATCGCTAAGGAGCGGGCCGCGAAGGGCCGCATCTGGGTGTTCGATCTGCTTAACCTGTCTCACTGGCCAACCAAAATGTGCTGGGACATCGTTGCTGGCTGTGAGGATTCGCAGATCGCCCGTGCGCGGGCAGGCGCGATCGTGAAAAGCGGGAAGAAACAGATCTCTGGTTCGGCTGGTGGCGGGGATGCCAACACTGAGTTCTTTATGGATAACGCCCGCGACGTTTTGCAGTGCTACCTACACGCGGCCGCGATCGGTGGCCGTAGCGTTCAGGACATCCTGGAATGGGCGCCCGCGTTCGAGACAGATACCACCGCTCAGCAGATTCTGCGCGATACTCCCGGCGCGGATAAGCATCTGGGGATCAAGCTGAACTCCTTGCGTACCGGCGCACCAGAAACAGCGGCCTCGATCCGCAATACGCTCGATCAGGCGTTGTCCTCGCTGATGATCTCGAAGATTGCTAACCAGTTCAATCCTGGTGTGAGCGACGCGGATGCCTTTGACCCGGATGAGTTCGCGCGCTCCAGCGACACGCTGGTGATCATCGCTGACGATAACGATCCCACCGACATCACTAACCTCGCGGCGATGATGCTGGATGAGACTCTGCGCGCTTGCAAGAACGCAGCGCGTTGCGAAGCAACTGGCCGTCTGACTCCTCCGGTTAGGGCCGTACTGGACGAGGTTGCCAACGTAGCGCCGCTGCCGAAGCTGCCGGAGATGCTTTCGGATCTGCGCGCCTACGGGGTGCAGATCATCGCGGCCGTGCAGTCTGGCGCGCAGACTCGGCGCCGCTGGGGCGCGGAGGGCGCCCAAATGTTGATCGACAACTGCGGCGCCCTTTTGATCATGGGCGGCTTGAAGGATCCCAAGGTACTCAAAGACATCTCTGATCTAGCCGGTCGGGTGGAAGTCACGGAGCTTTCCACTCAGCTACGCGAGTACGGGATGCACCGTGGCAACCAGACCATGAGCACGCGAGAGAAGGAGATTCTGCGGCCGGAGGAGATCGCGCAGTTGCGGGATGGGTATGCGCTGCTTGTCACCGGCCGGATTCCGCCCGTGAAGCTGTACCTGCCGGGTTGGACTGAACGCCCGGACGGGGATGAGTTGAAGAAGGCCCAGCAGGAGAGCGCACACACTCGCGCGGCTTCGGCTGCTGCTTCGAGAGGAAAAGCATGAGCGACGTTGAAAACCCTCACGTTGAGGATGAGCAGGAGTTTTCCGAGTCCGAGGCATACAGCTACCTGAGCGCGCAGGAGCAGGAGCTGCTGGTTCAGCTAACGGAGATAACTGCCGAGCATGAGGCACGCATTACCGCGCTGGAAGATAGCGTCGATGAGGACAAGATCCCCAGGGACTGGATCAGCAGGCACCAAAACCCGGACGACTGGGAAGAACTAGCGGTGTGGGTGGATTGGCTGAACGACAACTACTCCATGCCCGACGAGATGCGCGTGCCTGCTTGCTGGCCCGCACATCCGGGCCTGGTGCATGTCCTTGCGGGACTTCGCTCGTCCTGGCGTAACTCGGTGCTCGCGGACATGGCTTCCAAGGAGCGCCAGAACGCGATGGCGGCGTTCCACGATTACCACCTGTTCCCGTTCTTCGCGCGTATGCAGCAAAAACAGATGTTCCGCTGCAACGCTAACGGCCACAAGGAAGATGTGCGCCACGCCCCCACGGATCGCGCGTACTTCCCGGAGTACCTGTTCGCGCCGCTCGATGAGCCGGAGCCGGAGGAAGAAACACCAGTAACACAATAAACACCAGTAACACTGTTGTTAATCGTGTTTGCTGCCCCCTCTTGCCATGCGAGCGTTGGAGTGTTTACAATCTAAATGCAGCAACTGCAAGCGGGTTGTTACCTTACCTTGGGGCCGCGGGGCAATTGTGTCGCAACACTATGGACACTCAACCGCGGTGCTGCATATAACTTGTGAAAACCCCCGGCCTTATGGTCGGGGGTTTTCGCTATCCTCACCTGCTCTGCGTGGGGCCTTCGCGCCTGGTCACGGGAGGCGCAATGGGGCGAGCTAGGTTACGGGCGGGCGGCTGTGTGTTGCTGCCTCTTTTCGCGGCGCTGTCCCTGCGGGCTTTTTCCAGTTTTTCCTTTGCCTGCCTAATCCTGGCTTGCATGTCCAATACCGGCGGCCGCCGATCCTGATTCGCCCTTCGCACTGCTTCCGGTTTCACCACTGGAGGCACATTCAGCCCAGTGCGAGCATATGCGTGGTGAAGGTTAGGGGTCATCGGGGCGATAAATCGTGAGTCGTTTTCCTTCCAGCCGAACTCGCTGCGCTGGATGGCCCAAGCCACGGTGTCGGCTGACCAGAGTGCGTGTTCTTCACCCATGCGTGCATGGTGCATCCACATATCCGCATCTACGCTTTTATTCCATTGCAGATCGGTAAGGATCTCTCTGTCAGCCTCTACGTTGTGCTTTAGACGTGTAGGGAAAGCATCTAAAACGACATCTCTAATACCCTCGTCGTTGAGGTGTTTTAGCGTGCTGCGCAGAACGTAGTCGCGCATCTTTCGCTCATCGGCTTCCTGCGCGAGATCACCCTTTTTCAGATCGAAAACAACGATGGGTTTCGCGGCCTTCTCGTTGATGTAGTCGGCCATCCGCACGATGTTTTCTCTACGCCTGGGGCTTTTATAGTCTTCTTTCGCGTGCCAGGTCTTCCCCTCCGCGATCTCCTCCAAGTCCCGCCTGACCTGCGGCAGGTCATCGGCGTGGAAGATAACCGCGCTGAGGCCGTAGTAGCTGAGTTCGCCCCGATCCGTGGTTCGGTGCGTCTCGTCGATGAACGCAACCAGATCGCCTTTGTGCGCGTAGCGATCAACCAGTACCTCATCTAGCAACCCACTTTCCCGGTGAGCTTGCATCGCGGCGGTGATCTCGCTCTGCGCGCGTGGGTCGTTGGTAGTCATTACAGGCGGGGGCCTCTCGGTCGGTACTGATCAGCCGACTAGAGTGCCGGACCATAACGACAAGATTCTACGCACCCCACCCACACCAGTAACACAATAAACACCAGTAACACTGTTGTTAATCGTGTTTGCCGTTTCTCTTGCCATGCGAGCGTTGGAGTGTTTACAATCTAAGTGCAGCAACTGCAAGCGGGTGTTTACCTTACCTTGGGGCTGCGGGGAAGCATGTCGCGCAGTACTAGGGCGACTGAACCGCGGTGCTGCATATAACTTGTGAAGACCCCCGGCCTTATGGTCGGGGCTTTTCGCTATCCTCACCTGCTCTGTGTGGGGCCTTCGCGCCTGGTCGTGGGAGGTGTGATGGGGCGGGCGGGAGACTGCGTGTTGACGCCTCTTTTCACGGCGCTATCCCTGCGGGCTTTTTCCAGTTTTTCCTTTGCCTCCCTTGCCTGCCTAATCCTGGTAGGCATATCGAATATGGGCGGCCGCCGCTTCTGGTTTGCCTCTCGCACTGCTTCCGGTTGCACCACTGGGGGCACTTTCAGCCCAGTCCTAGCTTGCATGTGATGCAAGTTCGGGGCCAGCGGAGCAATAAACCGTGAATCTCCCTCACGCTTTCCAAGCTCGCTACGCTGGGCAGCCCAAACTACGGTATCCGCTGCCCATAGAGCGTGTTCCTTCCGCATTTGCGCGTGATGTATCCACATGTCTGCATCCACGCTTCCATCCCACTGGAGTCTGGTCAGAATCGCTTTGTCAGCCTCCACATTGTGGCTTAACGCCTTCGGGAAAGTATCTAGAACGACATCCCTGATGCCCTCATCGTTGAGGTGCTTTAGCATGCTACGCAGAACGTAGTCACGCATCTTTCGCTCATCGGCGCCCTCGGACAGTTCACCCTTTTTCAGATCGAAGACAACGATGGGTTTCGCGGCTTTTTCATTGATGTACGCCGCCATCCGCTCAATGTCGTCTTTCCTTTTCTGACCAGGACGCCGAAACTCATCTTTGGCATGCCAGTAGCCACGTCCCGAGATCGCCTCCAGCTCTTTTCTAATCTCGGGGAGGTTATCGGCGTGGAAGATAACCGCGCTGAGGCCGTAGTAGGTAACTTCGCCGCCATCCGTGCTTGGATGTGTCTCGTCGATGAACGCAACCAAATCCGGCACGTGTGAGTAGCGGGTTAGCAGGGTCTCGTCCAGGAGCCCGCTCGCCAGGTGCTCATTTCGCCAGTGGGCTAGTTCTTCTGGCGTTCTCAGCGGGGGCAGATCACTCATTACAGGCGGGGGCCTCTCGGTCGGTACTGATCAGCCGACTGCTGCACGCCGGGACGTACTGGACGGTCTGGCTCGCGCACAGGAACTTCGCCTCGGCTTTCGCGCTGCTGCTTTAGCCGCTTGAGACTTTCTTCCATCCTGGCCGAGGCAGCTCGCGCCCGGACGGGATCCTGCGTGCGTGTCGGTGCCAATAGTCTATGGACTTCTCGCAGTGATTCGCGCTGCTGCTCCCTGACCTCGCTTTCTGTAGGCAGCGCCCGGTGAGGCAGCGTGAAGGAGTTGATCTCGCGCCAGGCATTCACCTGAGCGGCACGGGCTTCCCACTCGGCGCGCTCTTTGGTGCCAGGTTTTGGAAGCGGGCCTAGCTCCCTGCTCCATGCGGGCCGTTCCAAAGCGATAGCGGCGCCGTCACGGCGCAGGCGATCGCGCAGCATCTCGCGGCGCTTAGCCAGCGGTGCCCTCCAGCTCTCGGGCATCCGGGGATCGCTCATCCCGCGCTCGGGGATAAGCCATAGCGGAATGTCATCCACAGCAGGCTTAACGGCCTGATCCGGTTCCACAGCCCGGTATTTCACTTCGGCCTGGATCATGCCGTCTATGACCTAGGCGCGCTGCAAGGAGGCTTCTGCCTGTTCCAGCGCCAGGATGTTTGCCGCCCGGTGTCGGACATACTCCTGATTGCTTTCGCCTCGCTGTTGGTGGGCTTGCCGCTGGGTTTCCTCCAGGCAGTAGTCCCGTTTGCTCATAGCGCGGCGGTTTCGTGGATGAGGGTTTTCAGGGCTTGCTTGGGGGAGAGACTTTCGTCGATCACGATTTTCTTGTCTCCTTTGGTGGTGGTGTAGCCGTTAGCAGCTCCGGGGATTTCCTGCTCGGTGACTGTCCATCCTTTGCTGCGAAGCATCTGTTTGATGGTGTCTGCGAGTCCTTCGGGCGCTTCCCCCTGGAGATGCTGGGCCAGTGTGGGCACTTCCTCCGCTTTGTCGGGATCAACGATGTCGGTTTGGGAGATGTCGAAGACGCTAACCGGGAAAAACTTGCGGAATTTTATGGGGGTTCCTTCTTCCTTGTCTTCGTCTGCGGTGATGTCGATTAGTCGGCTGCCGAAGATTCGGATGCCTTTTTCTCCTTTGCGTACCTGGCGGCCACGGGAGCGCCATGACTGGTATCCCGCGACGTAGGTCGCATAGGGTTTCTGAGCTTGGATTAGCAGCATGTTGTTGAAGCTGTAGCGGTAGAAAGTGGCGGCGAAGGCGAGGAACTTTTCCCAATCGACTTCGCTGTGCAGCGCTTCGACTCGTTCCGCGATCGTCTTTTGTAGGGCCTCGATTTCGTCCTGGCGGGCCTGGGGGTTGATTCGTTTACGTGCCATCGGGTTGCTTCTTTTCTGCGGTTGCTAGGCGGAGTCTCTTGCTGGTTTCCCCCGCCTCGTTTTTGCCGTGAAGGCACGTAGTGTCGAAGGCTCCATGGCTTAAAAACGAACCGTCGCAGACGGTTTAGAGCTGTCGGCGCAGCCGACATAGACTATGCTCCGCAGGGGGCACAGTCTCTTTACCTGCATGAATAAACACCAGTAACACAACTAACGCTTGCGTTACTAGTGTTGTCCGCACTACCCACCCCCACTCTCAACAAAGGGATGCGCAGCCCCCGACCTCAACGGTTGCCCCCAAAGAGGTGGAATCTAGGTATTCCTAACCAAACAAGTAAGGTGTATCCTCCACATCAAGCACCCGCGTTACCAAAGGCGCATTTGCGGTGAAGCTTGTTTTAACAAATAGCCAATAGGGGCATATCATGCAAAACTCAAACCCCAACTCTGTACACATTTTCTCCGTATGGAAAACTTTCCTCATATTCTTATGTTCCACCAGCCTGGTTGTCTTTAGCGGCACCCAACCCGTATTCTCTGATGAAGCAGACAGCCCCCAGGAAACCGTAAAAACAATTGAGAAAATTGCTCCAGAAATAACCAAAGAAACAGATCGAATAGATTCGATAGATTTTTCTGGGAACACACTTGAAGCTTCCAGCGATGAAAACAACTCGGCCAAATTAAAAATAAGCATTAAAGATGTTTCGCCACAGGCAAAGTTTATTAGGGATGATACCGGTATCTATGTAGCCGAATCTAAAACCGGCGACACCAACACCGTTGTTCAGCCTACCTCTACTGGCGTGCGAATAATGACGGTGATCCACGATAGGGAAGCGCCGGATGCATACTCATACAAAGTAGATGTTCCCAAAGGTACACAGCTGCTAAAGACGGAATTTGGCTATAAACTGGATCATAATGGGGAACCGTATGGAACCCTTCTCCCCGAATGGGCGCTTGATGCTAACGGAAAGTCTGTTCCTACGTGGTACTCCTGGGACAAAGAGACCTTAACGCAACACGTAGATCTTGCAGACCCAAGCATCACATTTCCTGTAGTGGCAGATCCAGGTTGGGGCTACACTTACAAATATAAGATTAACAAAACCGCAGAACAAGCCAAGCGACTCTTAAAAAGGTGCTTTAACTGTTACTTCCCGGTCACTGGTGCACCTAAAAACTTTCCTATACTCGGCGAATACTTAAAGCTAAGGGATAAATTTTTTAACTTTGAGTGCAGGTTTGCTGGAGAGCGTTCAAGCAGAGGGATCTTCTTTTTTAAATTCAAAGCTACCGGCCGCCACGTTGACGGCTTTGGGTCAAGAATCAAGTTCGTCTTCATGAAAATAGACAATCAGCAATACTTAGTCGTGGAAGCTTATGTGGCAAATAACCACATGAATAACCCTATTTATCGCTATAAAGCCAACGAAACTTGGCAAAAATTTGCAAACAATATAAACGGGGCAAGGTGAGGGCATGAAAAGCTTTCGCAAAGCATTCTTTCGAAGGGTGCTAATAGGTTCAGTTTTCGGTTTCGCTATAGGATTTTCAACGATCCTGGTATATGAAATAATTGAACCATCTATAACCATTGCCTCTTTTATATGGGTAAATTCTATGTGGATTCCAATTAGTGTAGTGATAACGGCCTGCGCAACCCTACTCACCAGTGTCGCTACCTACCTGTGGTCTTATTGCACCCCTAGCAAATCTGGTCCAGGGTGGATTAGCGTCACTCTCTTCTCTGTCGCTTGCTCGGTAATAATTTCCAGTCTTGCTTTGCCGAATCTTTCGCTCGTGAGCATTGCGGGGCCGATGGTGCCCCTAGTCATCTCAGGAACAGCAGCCTCGCTTGTGTCGGAGCTTAACTTTAAGCATTCATCCCTCCGGCACAAAACATCCTGATGTAGCCGATAACTTTTAGTGATGTCACAGCCCATAGATTGGGTTAAAGCGCCCGGTCTTTTGGCCTCCACGAATTAACGCCGGTGACACAATTAACACTTGTGTTACCGGCGTTAGTGCAGTGCTTTAACCGCCGCGCCTAAGAAGGTAGTCATAATGACTGCCGCGAGCGAAAAGCAGGCAACCAGTGCCGGGTAGTAGATGTAAGCGGGCAGCGCTTTTCGCGGGGAACTGTTTTGCGGGCCGTGGCGTTCCTCGTGCCTCACTATCAGCCGTTCCACAAGTGCCAGGATGGCTAGGGTGATGCAGTTGAAGGCTAGGGCATACTCGTCGGAGATCTTGCCTCCAAAAAGGGGCAGGCCCATCAGGGAAGCCGGGGCAGGCGGGATGTGAGGGCTAGGAGTGCTAGTCCCCATAGGGCGTGCTTATCTGCCAGGCCGACGATCTTGTTTCGTGGAGCCTTCCCGTAAATGGGGGAGCATGACGGGGGCAGGGGAGACAGCAGCCTGTCCAGAATCGGGTGCTTCTTGCGGGCCTCTAGTGCGGCGCGGGCCTTGAACGCTTCGCTGCGTTCGATCCGCTCGGCCTGTTCCAGCTGCTTACCGTAGTGGCGTTTAACGTATTCCTCAGCCTCGGCCGCTAGCTTGGTTGGCTGGTGCGGCCAGCGCCACAATTCCTACGCCCGTCAGCAGGGCCGGCTCCAGATCTTTAAGCATTTTCAGTCCTATGTGTAGCGATGCTTAGCATCTTTCCTAGATAAACAACTAATAGCGATCACAAGAATCAACCATTAGGAGGGGGCTGCTGCCTATGCAGAGAGATGGTTTGCTGGGGAGCTGCCAATATTTATGCGGTTCATGTCTGCAGGGTTTAGCTCCCAGTATGCTGCGCTTCTCCCTTCCCGTGCTTATTCTCCATGATCGCTTCTATTTGAGTTATCAGACTGTTGATGATCTGGTCAAGCATCCCGAAGTCTTCCCATCCTCGGGAAACCATTTCCTCGCGCACCTCGTACATCATCGAAACCAGTTTTGCACCCCACGATTCTTCGGGTTCCCCGAACTCCACCTTCGGGTACAGCTCGCCCTGCACGGTGTGGAACTCTACGTCCTCCACTAAAATCCGCGTTTCCATCTCATCGGCCTGATACACCCCCCACATCCGATCTAGGAGGTCCCAAAACAGCATCGGCACCTGATCTCGGCGCACTTTGGGGAATATCCACGAGATTGCTCCCAGTGGGCAGTCGTGACTCATCGGGTCGCCCGGATCGCACTCACTATCAGGGATTGGTAGTTTCCAACGGTCGGAGCGTGCCCGCCATTCCTCGGCATGCTCCATCTCGTCTCTCTCTATGCTTTCAGTAAGCGCCGACATGTACAGCTCGTTGGCTAGCATCTGTTGCTGTTCCGGACTCATCTGCGAGTGCATCATCACTCAGACTCTTCTTTCTTTTTCAGTGCTTTGTACAGCGTTGAACGGCCTACCCCTAAGCGATTGGCCGCCTCAGTGACGGACATACCTTCTCGAAGTAGGACATAGGCCCACTCGATCAATTCCTTAGTTACTCTGACGCCTGGCCCCGGTGTTGGCTTGTTGCTTCTGCGCCTAAACTCTCCCCACCGTTTCTCTACGGCTGTGAGGCTGACGTCAATGGCATTCGCAATCTCGGTATTGCTTGCACCGAGTTCGATCAGCTTCCTCACCGCTTCTTCCTCTAGCTGCTTGGCTAATGCCCGGACTACATCTAGCGCCTCTAGAGATTCCAGAAGCGAGCTCTTATCAATCTCGGCAATCTCAGCTCGATCCCCGCCCTCTAAGGCGATGTCAGCGAGAGAGGCAACCTGCTTGCGTATCTCACGCCACTGCGCGACGTCTTTGTCGCGCCAGTAATAGCCGGTTCGACGCCCTCGCTTTCGTTTAAGACGTTTGGGGATGACGGATTGGCTGGAGTTCATGCTCTCTACCCTTTGGCCGCTAGGCATATATATAGTCTATATAGTCAACTTATATTTAGCTATAGATTAAGGATTCTGTGTTTGCTGGACGAGTCGGTGCTTGTTCTCGACTGGGGCTGCTCATCCGACTGGGCGCGGCTGCGCTTTTGGTGCACAACCGGCTTCCCTTGCTCAATTTAGATTTTGCAATAGACGTTGGGGCGTGCTTTCGGTTGGGGGCAAAAGGCTGCCGCGAGTGCGTTGTGCTCTTGCCATCGAATATCCGTGGCCGCGGTTCTCAGGGGTGTGGAGGAGCTTGTATGGCGGCTCTGGCGAGGTGCGTAGAATCGGTGCTAGCCCTTAGCTAGTGCTGGCGCGAAAGGAGAAGTGAATGAGTCTTCTAGCAGAGACACTTTTCGTAATACAGATCGCTCTTTTTCTGATCGGCACTGCTCTGCGCTGCATAGCGTTCGTTGCCCGCGCTATCTGTGTAGTGGTGCGCTTTTTATTCTTCGCCGCTGTCGCTGGAGGTAGGAAGCTCACCGCCGCTATCGAGAATGCCCTCTGCCGTCTTTGATTGCTGCTTCTTTAGAAGGCGCATGCTGAACTCGGTCTCTGGCGGAGGTGCGATCATGTGCATCTGCAGACCTGGGCCAGGCTTGAAACCAAAGTTCTCATAGGCTTTTCGCAGGCGTTCGCTGAGGGGAGTTGTCACGATAACCGCGTCGGGCGGGATCGTGGAGATAACCTCTCGCGCAAGTAAAAGCGCGGTTTCTTTGGTTCCTGGCATTTGGGCCAGATTCGCAATCTCCCAGCACTCTTTACCGTGTAGCTCGGGAACTTTTGTCTTGCTGACTTTCTGCCTGCTTGAAACCGTCGTGGTCGCCGCCAAGCACATCAGCACATACGCAGCCAAAAGAACGCAGAAGGCCCCTGAGTCAGTGAGCAGCAGGCGTAAGATAAGCCATCCCGAAAAAAATACCACCACGACAACGGGCATAGCGATTGCTATGTCTAAAACATGGCGGCGGCGACACACGGTGACGATACCCGCTCGTGTTCCGTCGATGAACAACCCTTTTCTCAGGAAGATCGGGATCAGTGCACACGCAATCAAAGGGTAGGCGAGAACGGCGACAGCGTGGGAAGGGGTGAAGGCGCGAGCCATGATCCACGCCGCGCGCGGGAATTGTGCGGCTGGGCATCTCCGGGAGCTCATCACCCTCACACCTTATGACACCTCAGCCAAACACGATTAACGCCATTAACACAATCAACACTTGTGCGGCTTCTACTAAACGGATCAGATGACTTAAGAGTATCGCCCTCGGAGGAATAAAACCTATGCGTTAGTCTATCAAAAACAATACTAAAGTATATTGCTTAACTTTCATCGCATGAAAATAGTTCATGCCAACCAACCAGCCAAGAGTCACCACCAAGGAGGTGCATAGTAATGGTCTGCAAAACATTCAACAAGCGCAATGCATCCAGGCGTTCCCTTCTTGCCGCGGCCCCTATTGCGGCATTTCTTGCTGCATCTCCAGCAGCACATGCAGAAACGATCGACTCGTTTTTCGATGAACCTCTAACTCCCGCCGAAGAAGCACTCGTTAACGAAACCGCAGCCGGATTCGAAGAAGTGTACCGTGCGGGCGGGCTCGTTGTTGAGGGGGCAAGTTCCAGGAGTTTGACATTGACCATATGTTTGCACTGCTGGACCAGGGTAAAAACGTAGATCAGGTTGTCCACGTAATGGCAACTCATCATGCGGCCAGTGCACATGGAAAGATCCAGCCCTTGTGGAAGGGTAACCGTTTCGGCAGGTGTATGTCGAAGAAGCTCGGGATTGCAGATGTGAAAGCAGTCATCAAAGCGTTCTCTGAACCTCAGGTACGTGCTGCACTAAAGAGCCGCCAGTGGAAGAAAGCGTCCTCCATCGCTTTCAATATTCTGAAGCGTATGTCTCCAAGGCTTGCCAAAGAATTGATCAAGCGTGCTACCCACTATGTACTTCCCGGTGGTGCAGTTGGTGCTCTAGCATTCGCGCTAACGCAATGCTCTCTGGGGGAACTGGAACTCTGGTGAATGACTGCCGAAAACCAAAAAACTAAAGCGAGAGCCTCTTGTAGTAAGAGTGGCAGACAAGCTTTCAGGCTGGCTCATCCTGGTCATAGCACTTTCTCTCACGGCCTTGGTTCCGGCTCTAATTTATGGTCTGCCAGATCTCCTATTTGATGGCCCAAAAGAAGGTCTTAAGACTATCTTCGGGACCTGTGTCACAGTCGTGATTGTACTTGTTCTTCACCTCATCTGGGGCTCTTACAAAGACAAGCGCAATCAAAAAATCAAGAAGAACAAATAAACACCGAGTGGTGGTGCAAAACTTACTGCACCACCACTCTTTTATACGCTTTGACGGTGATAGACGTTGGCCGGTGATGTTCTTGTCTGATCTCGGCTAGGAGTTGTTCGATCTCGTCATCCAGTTCCAGGGCGGCCTGGGGGTAGCTAGGTGCCTGGAGGGATTGTGGCGCTCCAGGTAGTCTCACCAGATACGGCACTGGGCCGCGTAGGTAGCTATGCGGCGGGCGAGCACAGTCGTTACGCCGAGTCGTTCGGCCAGGCGGTTGAGGTCGGCCTCGGTCGAGGTGATCTGCCAACCGGTCGCGGGGGAGCCGTCAATCAGGTGCCAGCCTTGCAGATCGGATACCGCGTCGTAGCTGGTAGGTGTCGGCGTCGCGGCCGTGAGCGCAGCACCAAAAGATTAGAGACATCCTGCGCCCTGGAAAACTCCGCGTGCTGGTTTGCCAGCAGGACACTGTGCCATGAGCGGATCTCGGCCTAGGTGTCATGGCCGGTGGTGCCCGCTCAGTTGGCCCGTGCCTCCGGCAAGGAAACGCGGCGTGCGATTACCCAGACCGTAAGCGCGGCCACGGCCAGCGTCGCGCACAGCAGTGCGGGGCGCGGATCGTGGGCGGTCTGGAGTGTGTAACCGAGCCAGGAACCGGCGATGCCGCCGAGGGAGGTCAGCGAATAGGACCAGCCGAGCACGGTGCGGAAGTCTGCCTGGCTGAGGCAGGACTGCCGGAGGGTAGAGACCGCGAAGCGTTCCCCGCTCGCGGCGCTGCCAGCCACAATCAGCGCGGCAAGGACCAAGAAGAGCCGGAGGTTTCCTGCGGGGAGTAGCGCGATGGCGGCCAGGGCGCTCGCGTAACCGGCCAGTATGGTGCAAAGGAACAGTAACAGCATGGTCCCCGCAGCCGCTCCCTGGCGGTTTCGCATGAGCCGGGCGACCAGCAACGGGGTGAGGGTTTTGGCGGCACCCATCGCAAGCAGCATGCCGCCCAGCCTGAGAGCCGGATGCTCGCCTTCTCCCGCCAGCCAGAGCAGGACGTAGGTTGCGACTATCGCGGGAGCGAGGGCAACAAAGAAGGAAAACAGCGGCGAGAGGAAACCGAAGCTGAAAATCCGCCGCGGGCTGTGCGGCAGTAGAAAGTGCTTCATCCCCGCGAGCAGCCCCTCCGCAGGTTCTTCCTCCTCTTCTTCCAGCACATGCGCCGGGCAAAATGCCACGGCGGAGCGCCAGCGCAGGAACATCGCGAGGCCGGAGAGGGCGATATTCAGGGCAAGAATAAAGGTAATCCCGGTGGCGCTGAAAAGTGCGCCCAGCGGCCTGCCCAACGTCAGCCCGGCTGCCCCGGTGCCGACGGCCACGATCGTGTTGGCACGCAGCACCAGCTGAGCATCAACCTGGCCGATGTCGTTCAGATAGAACTCTTCGGCCAGATCGACTATCAGCGGCAGGATCGAAACTAGCACTAGGTAACAGATCAGCACCGGTGCCAGGTAGCTTTCACCCAGGGTGAGTACGAGGGCGAGCGCGAGCAACGAGATGACTACGTCTATCCCCTCGCAGGCCATCAGCACCCGCCCCGGATCGTATTTTTCCACCAGTCGGGCGATGGGCGCCGCCAAGGAATCCTGCAGGTCCGTCAGGGTGGCATATAGCGGCACCCAAACCACGGGCAGAATCCCGAGCGCCACCAGACCGGTCGCGGCGCCTTCGATCACCTGTGAACCGATGAACGAGGTGAGCAGCCCGGCTATCATCAAATACTGCGCGCGCCGCACAAGCGCAGGACGGACTGTCATTCTTACTATCCCCTCACAACGGGCCTCTGGGTATATCTGGATAGCCCGGCTAGGGCCGCAACGAAAGCAAAGTTATCGCAGCGGTCTGGGAATAAGAGACAGCTTTAGGTAACGGTTAAATATCATCTGCCGGGGGCACCACGGCATTACGCGTTTTGCGGCGTCCCAGCCACACGCCGGCACCGATAGCCAGGGCGAGAAGCACGAGGGCTATCGCGGCCCAGCTCGTCTGCACGACGGTGGCGTTGCTTTCCAGCACCTGCGTAGCGCCGGGCGACTCATCTATCCCCATGGAGCGGGTGGTAACGGTTACCTTGGCGGGGCCGAACCCCCAGGCGGGGAGGGCAACTTTACGTTCCAGGGTGTGCCCCGGCAGCACCTCGGGCAGGCGCTCGCTCTTTTCTGCCGTGTAAAGACCGAACAGGCTGCTCACGCGCACCGTCTCCAGCACGTAGATGCGGGCGTTACCCACGTTGGTCAGCTTGTAGTCGGTAGTTACCTGACCGGGGGTGGTGAGGGACCAGGTGGATGTGCCCTTGCTGTCTATCTCGCTGGTCGCATGCGCCAGTTTGATGTCGCCAGGTACTCGCACATCCACCCGGGTGGCGTTGCGGTGATTAACGGAAACCGTGGTGCCCTGGGAACGGTAAAGGGTGGTGATGCCGGCGCTGTAGTCGCCCGGTGCCGCGTCGGCGGGAACGTGCACCTTGAAAGGCAGGGTGACGCTTTCCCCGCCGGGAATGTTCAGCGGCTTGGTGTCCATGCTGATCCACCTGCCGAGGTCTTTGTTCGCCTCCGGTGACTGCACCAAATCCAGGTGACCGTCGGTAGTGGTGGTGGCGTCTAGCGTCTGCAAATCTAGGTGCAGCGAGGTCAGGTTGTGGTTGGTGATCTTAACCGCGCCCTCCTGCGTGCTTCCCGGCTCTAGCACCCAGGAAAGGGAACCCGGCCCGCCCTCTGGCGCGATAGACCAGGTGACGTCGTCGGCCTGCGCCCGCAGCGGGAGCGCGCACAGGAAGAGCACTAAAAGGCTGAATACCAGCAGTAACCGTAGGGAGAGGGAGCTTAGCCGCGTCACGCGAACACAACCTTCGTTTTGTAAATGGCGCCGGAGAATTGGGGAATGGTGCGCCCCCGCGCGCGGCGGGGACGCACCATTTTATGTGAGTGCTACTAGCTGATCGCGGTAACCGTCAGTACCGAGGAGTACTGGCCGGCGGGGGCGGTCTTGGGGGCCTGGAAGGTTAGCTTGGTGTTTACCTTGACCTCGCCCTTAGCGTGACCGGCCGGAGCGGAAACGAGGCTCTTCGCCTCTGCCAGGCCGGGGTTGTTGGCCTCTACCGGGGCACCCTCAACCGCGCCGACGGTGTTGTCGGAAACGCTGGGGGCCCAGCCGAGGGAGGCGGCGGAGATGGTGCCTGCGGCACCGGTGAAGTCCGAAGCCTTACCGTTAACGGTGAATGCCGGGGCGTCCTTGCGGGTGTCCTTCACGGTGATGGTGGGAAGCGCGCCCGCTGCCGCGAAACCGGCGGCGTTCTCGGCTGCGGTGCCCAGGTCAGCGGAGGTGCTGCTGACGGTGTAGGTGAATTCGCCAGCGGGTTCCGGCGCCGGAGTGCCGTCTCCCTCGCCGGGCTTGGTGCCGCCATCGCCCGAGCCGTCGCCCGGCTCGGTGCCGTCACCGGTGCCGGGATCGGGCTTGGTGGCTTCGGGAACGTTCACGGAGATGTTCACCTTGGTGGCATCCTGCTCGTCGCCCTTGTCGGTGGCCGGCGGTTCTGCCGGAGCCTCTTCCGGAGCGCTCCAGGAGAGGGTCACCGGAGCGGCGGCCTTCTTCGGGTCGGCGGCGCCGCCCGAGCTGTACCAGTAGGAGGACTGACCAGTCTTGAGCTGGAAGTTCACGAACTCCTGCGGGAACGAACCCCAGTTTTCACCCTTGCGGTCCTGAGCCATCCCCTGCTTGGTGTCGATATCTACAGCCACACCCTTGTAGAGCGGGGTCGCGGTGAAGCCGGTCTCGGTCACCTTGGCGTCCTTGAAGTTAGCCAGCACGATCTGTTCGTCGGGCAGCTTTTCCCACTTGGAGGTGTTCGCCATAGAGGAGGCGTAGCCGGAACCGGTGGCGGTGATGCTGCCGGTGCCGTCCGAGTTGATGACCAGGTGCGGGTTGCTGAACGACCAGTAGGTGAGGCCGCCGTAGAAGACTACCGAGGCGGAGCCTTCCCAGGTGATGTCTGCCGTATTTGCGGCGACGTCAACGGTGCCCTTGCCCTTGTTGAAGTTCACCTTGGTTTTGGTGGTGGAACCGGCACGGGTGCTTACCTTCTTGCCGGTCTCATCCAGGCACTTGGTGTCCCAGGTGGGGGTGCCATTCGGGGTGGTGATGGTGACGTTGCCTTCAGTGGTCTTGTACCACTGGTCGGCCTCTGCCTGCTTCCACACCTTATACTTGCCGGTGTTGCCGACTGCCCCGGCGGTGACGAAGTTGCAGCCGCCGAAGTAGGAACCGCCACCGGCCTCGTCCGAGAGGCGCCACGAGAAGGTGGCGTCATCTACAGGGGCTGACTCCGCGTGGGCAGCGGGGACCGTGAGTGCGAAGCCCGACGCGAACAGCGCGAAGGCTCCCACCAGGCCGGTCAGCGACCGACCCTTGAAAGAGGTGGTATTCATGATGCTCCTTATCTGCATTAACTGGTGACGGCTTTACGCTGCTGCGTCCCGGCCGCCGCGGAGGTTTCTTATTTGCCGATTCCGGGTAGTGCCAGCCAGCCCCGCTTTAGCCCCGCCGCAAGCAGCAGGCAGAGCAACAGCAGGAGGGAGGAAAGGGCCAGGGCGAGCGCGGGATGGGTCGTTGCAACATGCGTCGCGGCCGGAATAAGGCTCGCTCCCACCCAGGTGGGGGCCAGCGCGGGGGCAAGCGCTTCCGCGCCGGGTCCCGAAGAACCGGGGGCGGTCGGAGATCCCGGCTGACCTGGCTGGGAGGGTTGAGCGGGTTGGCCGGGTTGAGCGGGCTGGCCCGGCTGCTGGGGCTGGGGAAGCGTGCCGCCAGCGCTGTTTCCACCTGGCTGCTGCGGCTGAGCGGGGGAACCGGGCTGGGCCGATTCAGCTCCCGCACCACCGGGCAGAGGCTCTCCCGGTTGCTGCGGCTGGGTGATTACGCCGCCCTCCCCGGAGAGGCCGGGCTGGGCAGGCTGGCCGACAGTGGAACCGCCGTTCCCTGCGCTCCCGGAACCCGCCACTGGAGCCTGCGGCTGCGCCGCGTCCCAGCTAACCGTGAGCGGCGAAGGCGGCTTGGCCGCGTCGCGGCTACCACCGGAGCTGTACCAGTAAGAGGACTGCCCGGCCGCGATCTGGAAATCAACGAAGTCCTGCGGGAACGCTCCCCAGTTTGCTCCGCTGGTGGTCTGGGTCTGGGCCTTTCCGGTATTCACTTTCCGCCCCCGATAATCGGGGGTGATGCTGAAACCGCGCTCGCTCAGCCGCACGCCGGAAAGGGTTGCGAGCTTAACGGTGCGGGAGGGAACCGCCTGCCACTTGCTGGTGTCCTCCATGGAAGAAGCCCAGCCGCCGACGGTCGCGGTGAGAGTGCCGGTGCCGTCGGGATTCACGCGCAGCACCGGATTCTCGGCCCACCAGTAGGTGAGGCCGCCGTAAAAGACCACGCTGAAAGCGCCCTTCCAACGCACGGTGGCGGTTTTCCTGCCCTGGGCGTCGGTTTCTATGCTGCCGGTGCCGCTGCTAAAAACAAGCTGGGTACCGGTGCCCATATCTGTCGGATGGGTGGTCACCTGCCTACCGTCGGCCGTCTTGCAACGATCCGCCACGCTCGGAGCCTTACCTCCCTTGCGCAGCGACACGTTTCCCGCCTGAGCGCGGTAGACCCGGCGCAGCTCCGCGTCGCTCCAGGCGTGCGAACGTCCCATGTTGCCGACCTTGCCCGCCACTAGGAAGTTGCAGCCACCGAAGAAAGAGCCGCTGTTCGATTCGGGGTTTATGCCCCACACTAGGGAGGCGTTGGTGAGTTCCTGCGCCTGCCCCGAGGCCTTGCTGCCGGGAATGGTCACCGATACCCGGATACCGTCGTTTTGCGAGGAATCGGTTTCGTCGGCAAAGGAACTTGGGGCGGGCCCCGCTAGGGAGGCGAGCACCAGGGTGAGGCCGAGCAGTACGGACAGCGCCGGGGTGCTGCGGCGTTTACGTAGGAATGCCGTGATCGCGGCCACCACCAGTATGATCAGCACCAGCGCGGCCAGGGAACCGGCCACCACCGCGGCGATCCACCAGCCGTCAACCCCCGGTTTGGCGGCGGGCTTTGCGGCCGCGGCAGCGGCGGGTTCTTCCACCGTGAAGGAAATACGGGCGGTCTCTTGTGAGGCCGCGCCGCTCAAGGAAAGCACGTGCGTTCCCGGACGCATGGATGCGGGGAGCGGGGCAGTCCCCGCGACGTCTCCGTACTTACCGGCCGTGTAGGGGCCACCCGCGCTAGTGCCGGTGTCCAAGGTAGCCACCACCTGTTCGCCGGGCAGGAAACCGTTTCCGGTGAAACTGAGGACCTGCCCCTGCGTAACCTGCTTTGCGGCCAGCCCCAGGGTTGGTTTCGGTCGCGGCCCGGCCGCCACTCCCTGTTCGCCCTCAGAGGGAACTGCCTCCGGGTGCTCGGTCGTAGCTGGCTGTACCCCGTCCCCTGCGGGGGCTGCCACAGGCTGCGCCGGTGCGGGATTGTTCTGTGCGGAGCCTTCCCGCTGCGGCTGCGTAGGACGCTGGGCAGGCGTGGTGGCCGCAGGTTTTCCCTGGACCGCCTGGTTTCGAGGGGTTTGGTTTTGCGCAGGCTGCTTCTGCGTAGCGGTGGGCTGCTGCTTCGCCTGCCGCTTGGCGGGGGCGGCAGAAATAAAACGTACCGGCGTGAAGGACTCGTTACGCGCGTTATGCACGCCGTGGGCCCCCACGGTGATGATGCCGCAACGCACCTTGCGGCAGTCCACCTGACTCACCTTGCCGTTACGATCCACCGAATTAAACAGCGGTCCGGGAATGGTTAGCGTGGTGGACCAGGTGCCGTTCGCGGAAATCTTGCCGCCGTTGGCGGCAGACTCAGTCTCGGAACCGGGGAAACTCACAAACCTGACATAACCCCGGTTGTCCTTCTGCTCGGAATCGGGCACGTAGCGGTAATTCGTGCCCGCCTTACCACCCGCGCTCGGACGCCAGCCGTCACCAACCCAGCCAAACATGACGTAGATGCCGCCAAACCCGTTCTGGATCGACTGAAAACCGCTTCCGCGCAGCGTCACCGTGGTGGCGGAGGATGACGATACGCCGTCCCCGCCGAGCGGGGAGTCGACCTCTACGCGGGGAGCGGCGTGAGCGTGTAAGCCGCCGCCCACAAGCAACACCGCGAGGGCGGCCAAGAGGGCGGCAACCCTGGCTAACAGGGAAGAAGGCAGGCTTTTAGTCATGGGAAACTTCTCCGGGCTGAGTGCGGGACGGAACGATCAGGGGACTACCGGTGTGAGGGTCGGTGAGCACCAGGATCGGGTGGTCATAAACTTCGGAAAGCAGAGGGGCGGTAAAGACTTCGCGGGGCGTGCCATCTGCGCAAATGCGCCCCTCGCGCATTAGCACCACGCGGTCCGCGTAGGCCGCAGCGAGCGAAAGATCGTGCACGATCATCACCACCGCCGTGCCCTCGCGCGACAGTTCGCGGGCGTGGGCGGCGAGCCGCTCCTGGTGATGAATGTCCAGGGCGGCGGTCGGTTCGTCGAGCAATAGCAGGGGAGTTTCCTGTGCCAGTAGCCGCGCGAAAGCCCCCCGCGCCCGTTCACCCCCGGAAAGTACGGGCACCGGGCGCTGCGCCAACCGGCTCATGTCGGCCGTATCCAGGGCGGCAGCCACAACCGCGAGGTCATCTTCCTCCCGCGCGGTTCCCTTCCAGGGGGCGCGTCCCATCAGCACGGTGTCGTGAACCGTGAAAGAAAAGGCCAACTGTGATTGCTGTAATTGCACCGCGCGCAGCCGCGAAAGTTCCAGGTGGTCATAGTCGGCAAGCGAACGCCCGCGTAGCTTTACGGTGCCGCTATCGGGCTGCAAATCCCCCGCGAGTACACCGAACAGGGTGGACTTTCCCGCCCCGTTAGGGCCGACCAAAACCGTGGTCTGACCGGCCTCGATATCCAGGCAGACGCCGTCCAGAATCAGGTTCCCCCCGAGCGTCAGGCAGACGTCGCGGGCCGACAGCAGCGCGCTCATGACCAGCCCCCCGCGCGATCGCGCGTACGCCGTATCAGGTAGAAGAAGAACGGGCCGCCCACCAGCGAGGTGAGGAGTCCGATCGGAAGATCCGCGTACGGCACCACCGTGCGCGCCAGGGTGTCGGCCACCAGCAGCAAAACGGCCCCGGCCAGCATGGAGGCGGGGAGTAGGTAGCGGTGCCCCGGTCCGATCAGCATGCGAATCACGTGCGGGACCACCAGGCCGACGAAGGCGATAATCCCCGTAAATGCCACGGCGGCGGAGGTGAGCACCGCGACCAGCAAAATCACCCGCAGCCGCAGCCGCTCGACGTTCACGCCCAGGTGACGCGCCCCGCGCTCGCCGAGGGAGAGCAGGTCCAGGCGGCGGGCGGTAAGAAAACTCAAAACCAGGCAGATTATCGCCAGGGGCAGGATGGTTAGCACGTGGCTCCAGCGGGAACCGTTCAGGCTGCCGAGCTGCCAAAACACTATCTGTTCGCGGGCGGCGCGGCTGGCCGCGAAGGTCATCAGCGCAATGATCGAACCGGCCACGGCGTTCACCGCGATTCCCGTCAAGACCAGGGTTACTACCTCGGTACGCCCGTTTTGGCGTGCGGTCACGTATGCCACGAGGGTCGCGGCCAGGCCCCCCAGGAACGCGCCGCACACCAGCGTCCAGTCGCCCAGCACGCTCAGGCCGGTAGCGATGATCACGCTGGCGCAGGCGGCGGCACCGGCGGAAACGCCGACTATCCCCGGCTCCGCGAGGGGGTTTCCGAACACGCCCTGCATGAGCGCGCCGCCGACCGCGAGCGAGGCCCCCACCAGTAGCGCCATCGCGACCCTGGGAAGGCGAATGGTCCAGAGAGCGGCATCCGCGGTGCGAGTTGCCGCATCGGGGGCGGGAATACCGGCCAGGCCTCGCCACAGGCCCTCCAGCACCCCGCCGGGGGTGATGGTGAACTGCCCGGTTCCTGACGAAACCACCACGGCCAGCAGCAGCGCCGCCGTCAGAGCTACCCAAAGAAGGGGCAGGCGGCGGGTGCGCGGATCGTAACCGAGAGGAGACGTCATCTCAGTTTGCTTTGGGGGTCGGGGCGTAGATCGCCACGGCGAGGGCGTCCAACACCTGCGCGGTATTAGGGCCGAAGCTGAGGATGTCGGTATCGTCCATGTCCACGATGCGGTTGTTTTGCCCAGCCGGGGTCAGGGCGATAGCGGGAAGCCTGTCCAGCAGACCCTCCACGCCGCCGCACGATTCCAGGCCGCCGGTCATCATCAGCAGCAGGTCAGGTTTGGCCTGCAAGAACGCTTCGTCGGTCATGGGTTTCATGCCGTCCCAGCCGATCTCGCTCGCGATGTCCACCCCGCCCAGGGCCTTGATGAGATCGTCGGTACCCGAACCCTTGCCGAAGATGTAGTAGGTTCCGGAACCGCCGCGCGCGTAGAAGAACATCATGCGCAGCGGCTTGCTGCCCTGCGGAATGGCCGATTTGATCTCGGCGATCTTCGTTTCGATCTCCTTGGCGGTGCGGCTTGCCAACTTTTCGCCCTCGTCCGGCAGCCCCACGGCATTCGCGACCTGGCGGATTAGCTCCGGGGTAGAGGAGATGCTGCGCCGGGAATCAACGACCACTACCGGAATACCGGCATCACGCATCTGCAAAACCACGTCCCAGGGGCCGAGCGAGCTGTCGGTCAGGATCAGGGTCGGGTTGAGCTGCAAGATGGCTTCGGCGTTGAGCTGGTGGCCGTTTTGGGTGACCAGGGGGCGATCCTTGACCTCGGCGAATTCCGAGGAAACGTCGCGTCCAACCACGTTCTTGCCCAGGCCGAGATCGAACACGATCCGCGACAGGGAACCGTAGAGGTCGAGGGGCAGAATTCGCGAAACGTCCTTTACCTCTACGCGGGTGCCCTGGGAGTCGACCATCACGCGAGGCAGCTTCGGCTGGGGGCTATCCGTTATCGGGCGCACCCCGGACTGCTGTAAATGGGCCGTGCTCGGGCCTCGGTAGCTGGCCGGGTCGGCGAGGATATTGGCCGAGCTCAGGCCGGCTGCTCCACCATTCGTGCCGGAAGGCGCGGCGGTTGTGTCGCCGCAGCCCGTGAGCGGGATAAGGAGCGTCGCCGCCAGAAGTGCGCGGCGGGAAAGGCTTGGCGTCTGCATGGAGTCCTGTTCTGGCGAAAACGCGCCTAGTACCGGCCTGGATAAAAGAATCGTGCGAAAAGGGTGGTGCGGTCCTGAGAAAAATATGAAAGTGTATGCTTTCATAAATAGGTTAGGTGTACCAAACATACGATGGTGCGCCGACTCTAGCAAGGTCTGTTCTGCGGTTTTGAGAGGGTGGGCACTCCGTTTTCGCCGGGTCTTGCTAAGCCCAGGACTGATGCTGCACTATTAAATGACACGGTGTCAGAAAAATAGTTTGTGGGTGTCCCCGCAATCGTCAGAGAGCTGATGCCCGGCCGCGCTTTGCGACCGATACAGAAAAAGCGTTAAGGAGTCGGCATGACCGCAACCGTAGATACCCAGCAGAAGGCGTTTTCGGAAATAGCGCGGGAGGCAACCCGCGCCGAACACGAGGCTGCGGAAAACGAAACCTTTATCGGTCAGCTCATGTCGGGCAAGCGCAGCGAGGCCGACTACTGGCGGCTGCTGTCCCAATACCTGCCTATCTACGCCGCGCTGGATGAGGCGATGGACCGTGCTACGGAATCGGGAGGCAGTATCGTGGAGCGCTTCCACGATCCCCGCTTCAGCCGCACCGCCGCCATCCGCGCTGATTTTGCCGCCTCGGGTGCCCCCATCGATCCGCCGCTGCCCGTCACCGAACGCTACGCTCGCCGCATCCTGGAGGCGGGCCCGGCGGCTCTGCTAGCACACCACTACCTGCGCTACCTGGGGGATCTTTCCGGCGGCCAGGCAATCGGGGCCCTGGTGGCGCGCCATTACGGTGTCCCCAAGGAGCAGCTGGCGATGTGGGACTTCTCTGACATCGAATCTCCCAAGCGCATCAAGGACGCCTACCGGATCCAGCTAGATTCGCTCACCGATCCGGCGCAGCAGGAAGAGTTTTTGGCTGAGGCACGTGCAGGCTACCTGCTGGCAGGGGAGCTCTTTAGCGCTCTGGCTTAGCCCATCCCCGGTGAAACAGGCAGAGAAAAGGCACGCCGCCCCTTACGGGACGGCGTGCCTTTTGCGTAGGTTTTGGATCAGGCCCCGGCAACCTCTAAGGTCTGGCGAGCGATGGCCAGCTCCTCGTTGGTCGGGAACACCACGACGGTAACCTTCGAGTCCTCCGCGGAAATAACCTGCGCTTCGCCGGTGCGGAGCAGGTTCTTTTCTTCGTCCAGCACAATGCCGAACTCGGAAAGGCCCTCGAGTGCGGCCTTGCGCACGATATTGACGTTCTCGCCGATGCCTGCGGTGAACGCGATAACGTCCACGCCGCCCATCAGGAACGAGTAGGAACCGATGTACTTCTTCAGGCGGTGAACGTAGATGTCCATAGCCACCTTGGCGTCCTCGTTGCCCTCATTGATCTGAGCCTCGATGTCGCGGAAATCGCTGTAACCGCACAGACCCATCATGCCGGACTTCTTGTTCAGCAGGGTGTCTACGTCAACCGGGCTCATCTCTGCCTGACGGAACAGGTGCACGTACACGCTCGGGTCGATGTCGCCGCTGCGGGTGCCCATGACCAGGCCCTCAAGCGGGGTCAGGCCCATCGAGGTATCGATCGGCTGGCCGTTCTTAACCGCCGAAACGGAAGCGCCATTGCCCAGGTGCAGCACGATGGTGCGCAGATCGTTGACGTCCTTACCGAGGTAGGAAGCGACCTCCTGCGAAACGTACTGGTGGCTGGTGCCGTGCGCGCCGTAGCGATAGATCGAGAACTCCTGGGCGATCTCCTTGTTGATCCCGTAGTTACGGGAGGAGGCCGGCAGGCCGTAGAAGAACGAGGTATCGAACACGGCCACGTGAGGCACGTTCGGCAGCAGCTTACGGGCACCGTTGATGCCGTCCACTGCGGCGTAGTTGTGCAGCGGGGCCAGCTTGCCCAGGTCGTGGATCTGATCGCGGACCTCGTCGTCGATCAGGGTGGCGTGCTCGAACACCGCACCACCCTGTACCACGCGGTGGCCGACGGCGGTGATGGAGCCGTCGGTCAGGGAAATGCCGACCGACTCGAAGGCTTCCTCCACCTTCTGCATACCTACCTCGTGGTTGGGCACGGGCGCGGTGAATTCCTTCTTCTCCCCACCCGACTTGATCGAGAAGGCGCCCATTTCGAGGCCGATTCGTTCCACCAGGCCGGAGGCGTCAACCTCACCGGTGACCGGGTTCAGCAGCTGGAACTTAATCGAGGAAGAACCAGAGTTAACAACAAGAACCTTGCTCATGCTCACTTCTTTTCTTGGGTCTGCGCGGCGTCAGCGGCCTGCGCCTGAATGGCGGTAATGACAACGGTATTAATAATGTCATCCACAAGCGCGCCACGCGAAAGATCGTTGACGGGCTTGTTCAGACCCTGCAAGACCGGGCCGATAGCGATCGCGCCCGCGCTGCGCTGAACAGCCTTGTAGGTGTTGTTGCCGGTATTCAGGTCCGGGAACACGAACACGGTGGCGCGGCCAGCAACCGAAGAATCGGGAAGCTTGGTCTTGGCTACCGAGGTATCCACCGCGGCGTCGTACTGGATCGGGCCTTCCACGTTCAGCTCGGGGTGGCTCGCGTGCACGATCTCGGTTGCCTCGCGCACCTTGTCCACGTCGGCTCCGCTACCGGAAGTACCGGTCGAGTAGGACAGCATGGCAACGCGCGGATCGATCCCGAACTGGGTAGCGGTTTCGGCCGACTGTGCGGCGATGTCCGCGAGCTGTTCCGCCGTCGGATCCGGGTTAACGGCGCAGTCGCCGTAGACCAGCACGCGATCCTCAAGGGCCATCAGGAACACCGAAGAAACGATCTTGGCGCCCGGCTTGGTCTTGATGATCTCGAAGCTGGGACGAATCGTGTGGGCGGTCGAATGCACGGCACCGGAAACCATGCCGTCGGCCTCGCCCATGTGCACCATCATGGTGCCGAAGTAGGAAACGTCCTGCACCTTCTCGCGGGCCTGTTCGAGGGTCACACCCTTCTTGGCGCGCAGGCGCGCGTACTCGGCCGCGTACTTTTCGACCAGCTTCTCATCGTGCGGGGAGACGATGGTGGCCCCCGTGATGTCGTGGCCGAGCTGCGAAGCCTTCGAGCGGATCTCGTTCTCTTCGCCCAGCAGGATCAGATCTGCCACGCCACGGGCGAGCAGGGTCTCGGTGGCGGCGAGGATGCGCGGCTCGTTGCCCTCCGGCAGCACGATCCGCTTCCGTTCGCCGCGGGCGCGAGCCAGCAGATCGAACTGGAACATCATCGGGGTGACGACGTCGCTCGTGGCGACGTTGATGGCCGACAGCAGCTCCGCGCTGTCCACGTTGTCGGCGAAGGAGCGGCGTGCCGCCTCCACCTTGGCCGGGGAATCCGAGGTCAGCCGACCACGGGTGCGATCTACGCGGCGCGCCACCTCGAAGGTCGAGGAGTCGGTAGCAATCAGGGGCAGGTCCTGGGGCAGGCCCTTCAGCAGCAGCGAAACCTCGCTCGGCAGCTCGTAGCCGCCGGTGAGGATGATCGAGCTGAGGGTGGGCAGGGTGCCGGACTGCTGCGCCATGAAGAGGCCGGGCAGCAGATCGAAACGATCGCCGGGAGCGATAACGGTGCAGTTTTCGCTCAGGCGCTTCAGCACGTTCGGCAGGCTCATCGCGGCGATGACCACGTCCAGGGAGGTGCGGCTGAGCCATTCGGGGGAGCCGTGCATGAGCTGGCCGCCCACGGCGTCCACCAGGTTCTGTACGGTCGGCGCGGTCAGGATCGGATTCTCCGGAATAGCTGCGATCAGTTTTACCGCGGGGAGCTTTTCCTGGAGTTCCTGGGTGACCTCTGCGCGCTGGTCTTCGGCCACGCGGTTAGCGATTACCGCGACCGTGTCGGCGTGGTTGCTGGTCAGCTCTGCCAGGGCCACACTGGCCTGGGTAGCGATCTGCTGCGGGGTGTGTTCGAAACCGTTCAGCACCAGCAGCACCGGGGCGCCGATGTTGGCAGCGACGGTGGCGTTGAATGCCAGTTCGTTCGGGTTTGCTACGTCGATGTAGTCGGAGCCGACCACGATGAGGGCGCTGAAGCGCTCCTTCAGATCGCGATAGCGGCGCATGATCTCTTCGTGCGCGCCCTCCGGGTCGGAGTGCATGGTCGCGTACGAGACACCAATCGCGTCTGCGTAGTCCTGTTTCACCCCCGGGTGGGAAATGAGTAGGTCTACAACGTAATCGGGCTTATCGCCGGACTTGTAGACGGGGCGGAAAATGCCAACGTTTTCCGATGCGGCAACGAAGGCATCGAGGAGGCCGAGTGCCACTGTGGACTTCCCGGTCCTCCCCTCTGACGAGGCGATGTACACACTGTGAGACACCCTTACATCGTATGCCTGACGTGCGGTTTGTGGGAGGGGCTAACGGCCTTCATCTCTCAGTTCACATTCGCATCGAAGCGGAGGGCGTTTTTCCTGACACTTCTTTTCTTTGGCGTGAGAAACCCTTTGTACGATGGGGGGATGCTGCGTGTCGCCCTGCGCCCAAAGTTTTTGGGCATCCTCGCCCTGATGGTCGTGTTGGCGAGCGTTTGCGCGCTGCTCGCAAACTGGCAGTGGTCGCGCGCCCAGCGCACCCTGAACGAGGGGCCCGCCCGGCAGGTCGCGGAAATCCCGTTGGAAAACGTGCTGCGCCCGGGAGGCCCGGTGGTGAATAGCGCCGTCGGGAAAAGGGTTTTTGTGGAGGGTGAGTTTGCCCCCGACAAACAGGTGTTGGTGTCCGGCCGCAGCATCGCCGGCGAAGAGGCCACCCTCGTGGTGAGCGGGCTAATCACCCCCGGCGGAGAGGTGCTGCCGGTGGTGCGGGGGTGGCTCCCCGGAGAGGTGAACCCGGTCGACGTGCCCGCTCCGCCACCCGGAAAACGCCGCGTGATCGGCTGGCTGGAGGCGAGCGAGGCCGCTGTGCGCGGCGAGGTTGCGCCGGGCCGGGTCGGGGAGATAGCCACCCCGCTGCTGGTAAACCTGTGGCACGCGCCGACGTATTCCGGCTATCTGGCGGCCTCCCCGCAGCAGGGAGAGGGGCTGCGCGCGATGCCCGCACCGGAAGAAAAACACGGCGCGCTCAACCTGCAAAACCTGGGGTATGCCGCCCAGTGGCTGCTGTTTGGCGGCTTCTTCCTCTATATATGGTGGAAGATGGTTAGGCAGACGTACCTAGACGAAATAAATTTCCCGCGGAAGGCAAGTGAAGGCTGACATGCAACGGCCCCTAGACGAAGTTCAGATCCGTACCGCGCTCGCGCGCTTCAAGGTTGCCTCCATCGTGGAAGGCATCGCCCTGCTGGTGCTGGTGGCGATCATGGTGATGCGCTACGTCGTTTACCCGACGCCCGGGCCTGACCACGCCACCTGGAGTTTTGTCTCCGCCAAGTGGTCTCCCGTGCACGGCCTGATTTACATCATCTACGTCATCCTGGCGTTCGATCTGTGGCTCAAAATGCGCTGGCACATCGGCCGCATGCTGCTGCTGATGTTCTTCGGCGTGGTGCCCGTGCTGAGCTTCTTTGGTGAGCATTGGACCCATCAGTACGTGGAGCGGGAACTGCGCGAACGCGTCACTACCGACGATATCGACGAAGCTGACCTGGACGCCTACGACGAGTAGCCCTTTCCGGGTTAGGATGGTCGGCGTGAACGCACCGAATCACCGTCCCGTCCTCGTCGTCGACTTCGGCGCCCAGTACGCGCAGCTAATTGCGCGTCGTGTGCGCGAAGCGCGTGTTTATTCCGAGATCGTCCCGCACACCATGTCGGTGGCGGACATGCTCGCTAAAGATCCCCAGGCCATCATCCTTTCCGGTGGCCCGTCCTCCGTCTACGCCCCCGGCGCCCCCAAGCTCGATCCGGCCCTGCTGGAAGCTGGCGTGCCGGTACTGGGCCTGTGCTACGGCTTCCAGGCCATGGCGCAGGCGCTCGGCGGTACCGTTTCCCGCACCGGCGTGCGCGAATACGGTGGCACCACGCTGAGCGCAATCGACGGTTCCTCCCAGCTTCTCCACTCCCAGGATCTGGACCAGAAGGTTTGGATGAGCCACGGTGACTGCGTCACCGAGGTTCCCTCCTCCTGCTCCGTGGTCGCCACCTCCGGCGCGAGCCCGGTGGCGGCGTTCGAGGATCCCGTGCGCCGCCTCTACGGCGTGCAGTGGCACCCCGAGGTCGGCCACTCCGATCGCGGACAGGAAGTGCTCACCAACTTCCTCTACAACGGTGCCGGGATCGAGCCGACCTGGACCATGACCAACGTAATCGAGGAGCAGGTAGCCAAGATCCGCGAGCAGGTGGGCGACAAGCGCGCCATCTGCGGCCTCTCCGGTGGCGTCGATTCTGCCGTTGCCGCGGCCCTCGTGCAGAAGGCCATCGGCGACCAGCTGACCTGCGTCTACGTGAACCACGGCCTGATGCGCCTGAACGAATCCGAAGAGATCGAAAAGGCGTTCGGCAAGGCTAGCGGCGGCGCGAAGCTGGTCATGGTGGACGCGGAAGACGTCTTCCTGGAGGCGCTCGCGGGCGTCACCGACCCGGAAACCAAGCGCAAGATCATCGGCGAAAAGTTCATCCGCACCTTCGAAAAGGCGCAGGCGGACATCGTCGCTGAATCCGCCGCGGATCCGAACAACCTCCACACCACGGACGTCGCGTTCCTGGTGCAGGGCACCCTCTACCCCGACGTAGTGGAGTCCGGCGGGGGCGAAGGCACCGCGAACATCAAGAGCCACCACAACGTGGGCGGCCTGCCCGACGACCTCGAATTTGAGCTGGTAGAGCCGCTGCGCACCCTGTTCAAGGACGAGGTGCGCGCGGTGGGTAGCCAGCTCGGCCTGCCCGACGAAATCGTTTGGCGTCAGCCGTTCCCCGGCCCCGGCCTGGGCATCCGCATCATCGGCGAGGTCACCAAGGAACGCCTGGACATCTTGCGCAAGGCAGACGCGATCGCGCGCGAAGAAATGAGCGCCGCGGGCCTCGACCGCGAAATCTGGCAGTGCCCCGTGGTGCTGCTGGCCGACGTGCGCTCCGTGGGCGTGCAGGGCGATGGCCGCACCTACGGCCACCCCGTCGTGCTGCGCCCCGTGACCAGCGACGACGCGATGACCGCCGACTGGGCCCGTATGCCCTACGACGTGCTCTCGCGCATCTCCACTCGGATCACCAACGAGGTTGAGGAGATCAACCGAGTTGTCCTGGACGTCACGAGCAAGCCGCCGGGCACCATCGAATGGGAGTGACCCGGCTTTGACAGGCATGATTGTCGCTGAGGGTGTAGCGGTGTCCCGCGAAAGCGGGACGCTGCTACACCCTTTCAGTACCCGCCTGGAAAAGGGGCGTGCCGGGGCCGTGATCGGGCCTAACGGGGCCGGGAAAACCACGTTTCTGCGCGTGGTGGCGGGACTGCTCGCCCCCAGCGAGGGGACTATCCGCGTGGCGGGAGTGAAGCCTGACGATCGCAATACGGAGTTTCGCCGCAGCGTCACCGGGCTGATCGGCACCCCGCCCGTGGCGCGGGACCTCACCCTGCACGAACACCTCATGATGATCGCCGCCACCTGGGGCGAAACCATCCCTGGGGCGCGCCAAAAGGCGGACTCCCTGCTCGAAGAGCTCGAGATAGCGCAGTTTAGGAACCGTTTCCCGCACGAACTTTCCTCCGGCCAGTCGCAGCTTGCCGCGCTCGCCCTGGTGCTCGCCCGCCCCTGCGAACTGCTGCTGCTAGACGAGCCCGAACAGCGGCTGGATCCCGAACGGCTCGAAAACGTCGGCTGCGTACTGAGGGCGCGGGTGGACGACGGGCTGACGCTGCTGCTCGCCACGCACTCTGTCTCGTTGCGCGAGGCCGTGGCCGACGATCTGCTGCGAGTTCCGGTAGCGGAAGAAGAATCCGCGCACGGGGAATCCTGATGCTTACCGGCCTCAAGGCTGCCCGCGCCATTCGGCTCTACCGGGACGGCGGCCAGGACACCAGCGAACTGCTTTACCGCGCCTACCTGCTGCTCATCACCCTGCTAATGCTAGGTGTGCCCGTGCTTATCTCGCTCGCCACGAAGCTGGCCGCGCCCGAAGCGATGGCCGTGCTGAGCGCCCCGGACACGCCCAAAAAACTTTGGTTACTTTTCGGGGCCTGCGGTGCGGGCGCCTTCCTGCTGGGCGGCACCAGGGGGCCGGTCATGCGCTCCCCGTTCCTGACCTTCCTCTATGCCGACTCCCCGCTGCCGCGGCGGCGCACGCAACTGGTTCCCTTCGCCGCCTCGGCATTGTCCCTGATCTTCGCCGCAGCGCTGCTGGCCAGCCCGTTCGCCTGGGCACTGGGTAATCACCTGATTTGTCTTTACGCCGCGGCCTGCGCCACCGTGCTGTCGGCGCTCTGGCTGGCGGGGCAGGCAAGCATACCGCGCCGTGCCCGCCTAACCGTGCTGGCGGCCTGCGCCCTGATTGCCCTGCTCGGATACCTGGATGCGATCGGGGCCGCTGCCCTGGCAGGGATCGCGCTGCCCGCGCTCGCTGCGATGCCGAGCCTGCTGGATCGCCTGCGTGCGCCGGTGCTGCTGGCGCAGGCCAGCCGCTGGGACGCGGCCAGCATGGCCGCCGCTACCGGTGACCTATCCGCTGCGGCGGGCAGGTTCCGCCCGGTGCCGGTAACGGGGCGCGGCCTGCCCGCCGTGGCGAACCTGCCGCTGCCGCTCGGGGCCAGGCTGGTGCTGCGCGACGCCGTGGCGAGCCTGCGTACCCCGCTGCGGGTACTGACCGCGCTCGTCGGCGTAGCCCTCGCCTCCCGGCTCCTGCCGAAACACCTTAGCCTTGCCGTAGGACCGGAAGGGATCTTGGGCCTGATATGGCCGCTCGCGCCGGTGGTGGCGGCGGCCTGCCTGCTGCTGATTGCGGCGGGCGCGTTTTGCGATCCGCTGCGCGCCGTGGTGGAGGGGCTGGGGGTGCCGAAACTGTACGGCCCCGGTCCGCTCGCGCTGTTCGCCTGGCACCTGGCCTGGCCGCTGCTGCTCATCTTTGGCTGCGCGCTGGCTGCCGGGGGAGTGCGGCCCGCGCTGCTTGCGGCGATGCTGTTCCTGGTGCGTGCCCGCGATTTGTTGCGCGGCGATATGCCCGCGGAGGCACTGCTCCCGGCCCCCACGGTGGGAATTGACATGCAGGGTGCGGCTGTTTTTGCTTGGGTGGCGCAGGCCTACCTGCTTGCCTCGGTCATGGCGGTGGGTTTCTTGCTGGTCGCAGGAACGGAACGCTTTGGGGGGTGGGCGGCACCCGTGCTGGCCCTGGCCTACTTTGTCTCCAGTGGCTTCGCCGTGCCGCGCGCGATGAAGCGGCTGCGCTCCTAAGCGCTCTCTTCCTTCGCCGTGCCGACTACGCGAAGAACGGGCGGGGCAGTGAATTACTCACCTGCCTCGCCCGTTCTTGTGCGTTTGCCTCAGCGGTGGAAGCCGCGCGAAACCGCGACCTCGTCGGTCTGCGGGAAGTCCGCGCGGGTGTGCGCCCCGCGCGTTTCCTTACGCATCAGGGCCGCGCCCAGCAGCAGGGAGGCCGACGTGAGCGCGTCGCGCAGCTCCAGCTCCTGCCTGGTCTGCGCCTCGGCGGGCAGCGCAGAAAGCCAGGCGAGCACCTGCTCGCGCGCCGCTGCCAGTTCGGCGGGATCGCGCACCACGCCCGCCTTCTCCCACATCAGCGTCTGGAGCGCGGCCAGCGAGGCGGGTTCCTCGCCAGGCGTGGCGGAGGGGACGGGCACCTCTGCGCGGTGCAGTTCCAGGTCGGCAAGATCGCGCGGCGCGGGATCGTCCTCGCGCGCCAGCAGGGCGGCGCAGGTGCGGCCCGTCACGCACCCCTCCAACAGGGAATTCGTGGCCAGACGGTTCGCGCCGTGCACGCCGTTGCAACCGGCCTCGCCCACGGCAAACAGGCCGGGCAGCGAGGTGCGCCCCTCCACCGTGGAGGCGATGCCGCCCATCCAGTAATGCGCCGCCGGGGTGATCGGGATTGGATCGTCCCAGGTCAGGCGCTTGGTGGCGATCTGTCGGCTCATGCCGGGGAACATGGCCGACAGTTCCTCCGGGGTGCCGATCGGGCGGGCGTCCAGGAACACCTGGCCGCCCGTTTCCTGGCGGCGGCGGTAGATCGCGCGCGCCACGATATCGCGGGAGGCCAGTTCGCCGCGTTCGTCGCTCAGGTGCAGGAAACGTTCTCCGTTCGCGTCGATGATGTGCGCGCCGCGACCGCGCACGGCCTCGCCGATCAGCGGGAAGCCGGGGGCATCCAGGGAGGTCGGATGGAACTGGAAGAACTCGGGGTCGCGGATCACCGCGCCCGCCCGGTAGGCGAGTGCCACGGATCCGCCGACCGCGCCGCGCAGGTTGGTGGTGACGGCGAACATGCCGCCCGCGCCGCCGGTGGCGAACACCACCGCGTCGGCGCGCAGCTGCTCACCGGGGGTGTAGTTGCCGTCCGCGTCCCGCTTCCCCAGCAGTTCCACGCCGACCACGCGTCCGTCCTCTACCAGGAGGTCGCGCACCATTTCCTTTTCGCGCACCGTGATGAGGCCCTGCGCTGCGGCCTCCTGCACGCGATCGCGCAGGGAAAACGCGATCAACCGGCCGGTGCGGTCGCCGCCCGCGTGTGCGGAGCGCGGGAACGAATGCCCGCCGGTCTGGCGGGGCTCGAGCTGGCTTAGTTCGCGCTCGCCCACGCTGTCATCCGCCGGGGTGGTGTAATCCCAGGTAACGCCCCACTTTTCCAGCTGCGCGATAGCCGCCACCGCATTGTCGGCCACGAACTGCGCCGATTCGGTAACGCCGATACCGTTGCCGGAGGCCAGGGTGTCATCCCGGTGCAGCGCCACGGAGTCATCAGGGTGCCAGGCGCCGGCCACGCCGGACTGCGCCATCAGGGTGTTTGCCTGGCCGAGCGCGTCCTTGGACACCAGGGTGATCTGGGTGCCGCCCAGTGCGCACAGTTCTAGTGCGCAGCTCAGGCCGGCCACGCCGGCGCCGACGATCAAAACATGCTTAGTCACTATTAATTTCCCTGTTCCTTAGCTAGCGGTACTGGATTTGCCGCGTCCTCCCTGGCGTGCCAGGAGTGCAGGCTGTAATCGAGGCGCCAGCCGAGGCTTTCGTAAAGCCCGTTAGCGCCGGTAAGAGACTCGGAATCGACCTCTAATAAAACTCGTTTGTCCCCGCGCTGCACGGCGTCGCGCAGCACCGCGTACATCAGCGCCTTGGAGACGCCGCGCCCCCGCGCCGCGCTGTGCACCCCCAGGTAGGCGACGTACTGGGCGGGGCCTTCGCCGTCGCTTTCCGGCACTTCGGTGCTGATCAGCGCGCCCCCTGGGTGCCAGTCGCCGCGCTCGTCGCAAACCTCTGCGAGCCACCAGAGGTCAAAGCTGTGGCCGGGGGATTCATGCATACGCTGCATGAACTCGGGCAGGGATTCGCGGTGAGAGTTGAAGTGATCCGTGAAGGATTCCTCGAGCAGCAGATGCACGTTGCGCACGTCGCGCGCGAGCGGCATGCCGTCGCTGTGGGTGTGGATGCGGCGCACGCGCACGCCCTCGCGGGGCGCGGGCGGGTTTAGATCGTCCTTGGTGACCGGCCGCGTCATCTCCCAAAACACGCGCGTCTTGGCGAATCCCGCCTCCGCCAGCCACCCGGCGGTGCGTTGATCTCGTTCGTCGAGGTCTACGCCGACCTGGGTGTCGGGCAGCCCCCGGGTGGCGGCGAGCCGCTGCGCCCCCGCGCGGATCCACCGCACGAGGTGCGGTGCCAGCCGTTCGTGGGAGTCCGCTACCAGCAGCTCGAACGAGCAGCGGCCCGCAGCGCGGTCATGCACTGCGGCCCAAGCGCACAGCTCCCCGGCCGAGGTGCGGATGAGCACCTGGTTGCGGGTCCAGGAACCGGTGCCGGTGACGCGGTCCGTGAGGGTTTCTAGGCTGTCGGCAGAGCCGCTGCGTACCCGCTCTCGCTGCGCGGTCAGCAGGGAATGTAGTTCGGGGATGTCCTCGGTGGTCGGCACCCCGGCCACGTACCCCTCCGGAAGCGCTGGCTGATCGGCCGGGGCGGGAATGAACACGCGGCTAGTTTCGGACATGCCTCCTAGTGTGCCAGGCATGGCAGGGGATGGCACCCCTCAATCTCGGAGCGCGGCGGGTGGGCGCGATCGCGAAAGAGGCAAGTTATCTGGGCAACATAAGTTCTTAATAGCTGTTAACAGTTTGCCTTATGGGGGCATAGGGAATACTGTTGCCGTTGTGAACACAGCAACCCAGTCCCAGGAGCGCAGCCTGCTGCGCCGCATAATCGACATCCCGTTCGGCTGGCAGGTGCTTGCCGGCCTCGTCCTCGGCGTCGTCCTCGGATTCGTCGCCATCAGCATCGGTCCCGTGGGGGAAGACCCCAACTGGCTGACCGTCACCCTGAAGACCATCGGCAGCATCTTCGTGACGCTGCTGAAGGCGCTCGTGCCGCCGCTCGTCTTCCTCGCCATCGTCTCCTCCATCGCCAACCTGCGCCAGGTAACCAACGCCGCCCGCCTAGCGGGGAAGACCCTGCTCTGGTTCGCGATCACCTCCCTGGTGGCCGTGGCCATCGGGCTTACGCTCGGCATCTTCACCGCACCCGGCAGCAACACGGCCGTGACTGCGGCGCAGGCCAAGCGCGTCGGCACCCAGGGCGGCTGGCTGGACTTCCTCGGCGGCCTCGTGCCCAGCAACTTCCTCGGGCTGGGGGCCCACGTCTCTAGCGACGGTTCCGCCAGCGTCAGCTTCGACACCCTCCAGATTCTCGTCATCTCCATCGCCGTCGGTATTGCCGCGCTTTCGGTCGGCGAAAAGGCAGAGCCGTTCCTGAAGCTCACGTCCTCCCTGCTGGAGATCGTGCAGAAGATCCTCTGGTGGGTAATCCGCCTGGCTCCGATCGGCACCGTCGGCCTGCTCGGCAACGCCGTGGTCAGCTATGGCTGGGGCACCATCGGCTCGCTCGGCGTGTTCGTGGCCGACATCTACATTGGCATCCTGCTGGTGTTCCTGATCGTCTACCCGGCGATCCTGAAGCTCAACGGCCTCAGCGTGCGCTCCTTCTACCGCGGAGTCTGGCCCGCCACCTCGCTGGCGTTCGTCTCCCGCAGCTCGCTCGGCACCATGCCGATGACCCAGACCGTCACCATCGAAAACCTCGGCGTACCCCGTCACTACGCCTCCTTCGCGGTGCCGCTCGGTGCCACCACCAAGATGGATGGCTGCGCCGCCATCTACCCGGCGCTCGCCGCAATCTTCGTGGCCAACTTCTTCGGGGTGCCGCTCGGCATCACTGACTACCTGCTGATCGTCGTTGTAGCGGTGTTCGGCTCGGCTGCCACCGCAGGTGTCACCGGGGCGACCGTCATGCTCACCCTGACGCTCTCCACCCTGGGGCTGCCCCTCGAAGGCGTCGGCCTGCTGCTCGCGGTAGACCCGATCCTCGACATGGGCCGCACCGCCCTCAACGTGACCGGCCAGGCGCTCGTGCCCGTGATCGTGTCGGCCCGCGAAAAGATCCTGGATCGCAAGGTTTACGACTCGGCGGCAGGCCGCGAAACCTTCGCGAACCTGGAAGAAAGCGAGCGCGCAGCCGCCTGAAGAAGGCGTGCTAATCGCTAAACCCAACGCTCACCGGGCGGTCCGTCTCATGCGGGCCGCCCGGTTTGCTTGCCGGGGTTGTTTACGCGCCCGGGTGTGAGATTCTTAGGGGGTAGTTTTTCGCCAGGGCAGGAGAATAGGGATATGTCCGCTGAAGAGATCCGTAACGCCTACGCCTTCGCAGGGCCGCTCATCCATCTGGGGGCGCTCAGCGACGGCGATACCATCGAGGCCGATGTTCCCGTAAACCTAGCCCTTAGCATGCTCAACCGGCACGGGCTGATCGCGGGCGCCACCGGCACCGGCAAAACCAAGACCCTGCAGGTGATCGCGGAGCAGGTGGCTGCCGCTGGCACCCCGGTCTTCGTGGCCGACATGAAGGGCGACCTGTCGGGCATCGCGGTGCCCGGCGAGGACAGCGAAAAAATTCGCGAACGCGCCGCGAAGCGCGGTCAAGAATGGCAGCCGCGCGCCGGAAGCAGCGAGTTCTACACCCTGGGCGGGCAGGGCACCGGCACCCCGATCCGCACCACCGTGTGCGACTTCGGCCCCGTGCTGCTGGCAAAGGTGCTCGACCTCAACGAAACCCAGGAAAGCTCCCTCGAGCTGATCTTCCACTACGCGGACAAGAACGGCCTGGCCCTGCTGGACCTCAAAGACCTGCGTTCCCTGATTCAGTTCCTCACCTCCTCCGAAGGCAAGGCGGAATTGAAGGGAATCGGCGGTATTTCCAGCGCCACCGCGGGCGTCATCCTGCGCGAACTGACCGCTTTCGAGGCGTCGGGAGCCGACGTCTTCTTCGGCGAGCCCGCCTTCGATACCTCCGACCTGCTGCGCTACGACGACGCGGGCCACGGCATCATCAGCATCCTCTCCCTGCCGGGTGTGGCGCGTCGGCCCGAACTGTTCTCCACCTTCATGATGTGGCTGCTGGCCGATCTATACCAGGACCTGCCCGAGGTCGGCGACCAGCCGAAACCGAAGCTGGTGTTCTTCTTCGACGAGGCCCACCTGCTGTTCAAGGGGGCCTCCAAGGCGTTCCTGAACGAGGTCATCCAGACGGTGCGCCTGATCCGTTCCAAGGGCGTCGGCATCTTCTTCATCACTCAGACCCCGAAGGACGTTCCGGCCGACGTGCTGGCGCAGCTCGGCAACCGGGTGCAGCACGCTCTGCGCGCCTACACCCCGGACGACGCGAAAGCCCTCAAAGCCACCGCCTCCACCTTCCCGCGCAGCGACTATGACCTGGTAGAGGTGATCCCCGCGCTCGGCACCGGCGAAGCCGTCGTCACCGTGATGAGCGAAGATGGCGCGCCCACCCCGGTGGCACGCACCGCCGTGCGCGCCCCCGAGTCCTCCATGAATCCCGCTCCGGAGGCCGAAGTGGCTCGTATCGTGGAGGGGTCGAAGCTGGCGAAACGTTACGGCGAAGTGATCGACCGCGAATCCGCGTACGAGATCCTGAACCGGCGGGCGAGCGAGCAGGCGACGGGTGCGGCCACCCCGGCGGCGCAGCAGGGAAGCGCCCCGGAAGAGGCCGAAACCGCCGCCGCGCGAACCAAGACGGCCACGAAAGAGGACGAAGGCGGCGGTTTCTTCAGCAACCCCGCAGTGCGTTCCTTCCTACGTTCCGCCGGCACCGTGCTAGGCCGGGAGATCACGCGCTCCCTGTTCGGCACGCGCCGACGCCGCCGCTACTAACGGCCCACGGGAGATTTCCTCCCTGGGCCTGACCCCAGGGAGGAAACTTGATCGACTACACGCCGTACTGGTTCCCCGTGGACCTAGCCGGCCCGCTGCTGTGGGGCTGTTTGGCGCTCGCCGCGCTAGCTGTTGCGGGCGGGGTAGCGCTGCTGTGTGCGGGCTGCGATAGGAAAGACCGGACGGTGCGGGCGCTCGCCGTTTTGGCGGTGTTTTCCCTGGCCGGGGCCAGCGGCTTCTGGGGCCTGAAATGGCTGGCCGTAGACCACGCCCGCCAGGTGTTCGCCACCTACAACGCGGTCCCGGACGATCCGGAGAGCACCCCGATTAAACCCGGTCCCTACGAGGGGCCCTACATGCTCACCTACACCCACCCGGAGACGGGCAAGCAGACCCGGCTGTTTTGCGGGATCCGCATGATTGCACCGATGAATGGTGAGGGTAGCAAGCTGCGCGTCTCCTGCTGGCAGGGGGAAATGCACAACGGTAAGTCGGTTAAGCCGAAGGAGTTCCGGGAGAAGCTGCGGTAGTTGGGGGATAAGAATAAGGAACTGCTGGAGAGTGTGGGTTTTTCAGAAGCTCAAGCCAGGTATTAATTATACCCTCGGAAGGGTAGGAGGAAATATAGTTAAGGCAATCGGTGGACTTTTCGCGAAGCAAATCTTTGCTGTTGAAGACTTTATTCATAGTTTCGGAAATTGCTTCGGGTGTATCCTCTTTGCATAAGAATCCGCAGGCCTCTGCAATTTCACGAGTCTTTGCAGAAGCTGGGGTTGCAATTATAGGAATCCCATAGGAAGCAGACTCGAGCATAGACATAGGTTGGCCTTCGTATTCGGAGGCTAAAATTGAGACGTCTAAGTCGCTAAATATCTTTTCCCTGTTTGAGGCCCATCCGTGAAATGAGTAGCTCCCTTCAGGAAGCTTTTCTTGGGCTATTTTGCGACAACGATCTTCGTCTGGTCCGGTTCCATATACATGTAATGACCAGTCAGGATATTTTTTAATGGATAGAGAAAAAGCCTCAATTATTAGAGGTAGTCTTTTTTCGGTACTCAACCGTGCAATAAATCCTATCTTTTTATTGTTTAAAGAAGGGGATTTGCTACGCGATGGGACTTCGATTAGATTTTCAATATAAAAAACTGGAATTTTAAACTCTTCGGAAAAACGTGAAGCATCGAATCTTGACAGAGTCCCAAAGGGCTTCCCCGATTCTGCCATCTCCCGAATGTACCCCCTCTGGTCGACGCACGCGCTGTAGCATTCCCAGGAGTTGTGAAACTGTGTTATAACATTAAACTTATTTGGTCGATTCGAGGTGCTTTTAAATATCTTCCTGAGCGGTTTGCAGATTGAGTTTGGGTTAAACACCGTTGGCACTAGAATGACTGTATCTGTGTCGTATTTGCGGAAGTGCAGCAGTATCCTGACTTCTCGAATTGCTAGCCATATGGGAGTAAACGCCAGCTTTAAGGCATATTTAATTCCTAAAGGTCCGGGATACTTTCTGGCTAATTTGTTGTATATTGTATATTCTTGATATTTGTTCGCTTCGAATAAGGTTGTATCTTTTGGGGCGGGCTTGAGTGCAGGATTTCCGCTAATGTGGGAGGGGGTTATGCCCCTTTTCCTAAGCTCCTTATCTAGAAGTTTCATGACTGAAGTTATTCCGCCGTTAATCCCGTAATAGGGGTGGTATATAACGACTTTTTTTGATGATTTACTTACAGGTTTTACCATAAACGTTCTGCTCGCTGCCGATTTGGTTTATCTTTTATTATTTTTAAGGGGTGTAGTTATGTGCGAGCACAGAGTGTGCTCGCACATAACTAATTACCACTTATTGTTACTTCTTGCCCTGGTTAGCTACGGCCTCGGCGGCGGCCTTGGCAGCAACCGGGTCGAGGTAGCGGCCGCCCTTGACGGTCGGCTTGAAGTTTTCGTCCAGCTCGTAAACGAGCGGCTGGCCGGTCGGGATGTTCAGCTCCGAGATGTCCTCGTCGGAGATCTCGTCCAGGAACTTAACCAGCGCGCGCAGCGAGTTGCCGTGTGCGGCGACCAGAACGGTCTTGCCAGCCTCGAGATCCGGCTTGATGTCGGACTCCCAGTACGGGGTGAAGCGAGCCACGACGTCCTTCAGGCACTCGGCCTTCGGCATTTCGTCGCCCAGGCCTGCGTAGCGGGCCTCGCCGTCCTGCGAGAACTCGGTGCCGAACTCGATGTCCGGCGGCGGGGTGTCGTAGGAACGACGCCAAGCCATGAACTGCTCGTCGCCGTACTTGTCACGAATCTCGGTCTTGTTCATGCCCTGCAGAGCGCCGTAGTGACGCTCGTTCAGACGCCAGTTGCGGGTGACCGGGATCCAGTGCAGATCGGCCGCATCCAGAGCCAGGTTCGCGGTCATGATGGCGCGGCGCAGCAGCGAGGTGTGCACCACGTCCGGCTTAATGCCGGATTCCTTCAGCAGCTTGCCGCCGTTGACGGCCTCTTCCTTACCTGCCTCGGAGAGCGGCACATCCACCCAACCGGTGAACAGGTTCTTTGCATTCCATTCGCTCTCGCCGTGGCGGAGCAGTACCAGTGTGTAGGTCATGTGTTAAGCCTACGCGCTTAGCGCAGGGAAGAAAAAGGACAGCCGCCGGGCCTAGTGGGTGGGGAGCAAATAGCGGCAGGTCGGCTCGGGTTTACGGATTATCGCTACTTTTTCAGAAGGACTACTTTTCCAGCAGGATGGTGACCGGGCCGTCGTTCGTTAGGGACACGCGCATGTGCGCCCCGAACTGTCCGGTTTCCACCGGGACTCCCCGCTCGCGCACGGCCTCCACCAGGGAATTAAACACGGGTTCCGCGACCGGGCCGGGGGCGGCATCGTTCCAGGAGGGACGGCGTCCCTTGCGGGTGTCGGCATACAGCGTGAACTGGGAGACCAGCATGACGGACGCTCCCGCGTCCAGCACCGAGCGCTCGCCCTCCAGGATGCGCAGTTCGCAGATCTTGCGGGCGATGTATTCGACCTGTTCCGGGCCGTCGTCGTGGGTGACTCCCACCAGGACCAAAAGGCCCTCGCCGGTGAAGCCCGAAATACGTTCGCTGTTCTCGTTGTCAGGAGCGGAAGAATCCGACACCACGTCCACGCTGGCGCCCGCTACTCGTTGAATTACTGCACGCATGTCGGCAGTCTAACGAGCTCGGGTAGCGAACTTAAACAACTAGGTGCACTTCAGGCCGTTATCCCTCGCCCCCTGACGTTTGGGTGCACTAACTGCTGCGAAAACGCGGTTTACCCCACCGAAAGTGCACCTAGACGTAAGGGGTAGCCAAAAGTGCACCCAAACGCCAGGTTAGGAGTGGCGGGCGTTAGGCGGCCCGGTGCCGACCTCCGGCTCCGGCCCCAGCCGTCAGCACGATAAACACACCCGCCGCAGCCAGCGTCAAGGTGGGCCACACAATCAGCGGCACGATTAGCCCGAACGCGGTTCCCAGGTAGCCGCCGCCGAAGGCCGCGAACGGCACGCAGCCCATCGCGATCATCCTGAGCGCTGCCGAAGCCCGGCCCAGCGAACCGGAATCGACCGACTGTGCCATGTAGGTGTAACCGGCGATGTTCGTCAGCGTCAGCGTGAGGGTCCACGCCACCACGAAAGCGATCATGAACGCCGCGCCGTAGGCGGGCAGTAGATAGGCGCATAGCGGCAGGGCCGCCGAAAGGGTCTGGGCGAAAATGCCCACCGTGTAGATCGCCCTGGTCGGGAACCTGTCGGTCACCTTGACGCTGAGCACGGCGGCGAACATGCCGGCCAGCGCCGCCAGCGTCCCGAGAATGCCGTAAAAGGCGGGAGAGAGGCCCAGGTTGCGCAGCACCAGCACCGTTTCCACCGAATCTCCTATCGCGTAGCCGATGTTGCCGACCGCGTTCATCAGCACCACGGCGATTAATAGCCGGTTTCCGGCGATTACCTTGAAGCCGTGCGTGAACTCCTGCCAGACGGTGCCCGGCGCGATGTCCGACAGCTCGGGTGCCTGCTCGCCGTCGGCGTAGACCACGGCGGCGTCGCGGGCCGCCTTATCGCTCAGGTAGAGGCGCAGCATCAACACCAGCGTGAGGGCGAACAGGGCCACGGCCAGGCCGAGGGTGGCTACGCCGCCGATGGTGCTGATGGCGATACCGGCCAGGGCGGGGAAAACCACCCCGATAACGCGGTCCGCGGCGGCCAGCTTCGCCACCGTGCGGGAGATCAGCGCCTTATCGGAGGTGAGCAGCGGTACCAGCGTCACCTGCGCGTTTTCTGCCACCACGGTGAGCATGCCGATCAGCGTCACCGCCACCATCGTGCCCAGTACGCCTGCCTGCCCGGCGGCGTAGAGCGCGAAGAATACGCCCACCACCAGTGTTTTTGCGGTGATAGTGCCCAGCAAAGTCTTGAGGGGACCGACCCTGTCCACAAGCACCCCGGCGGGCACAGAAAGCAGCAGGAACGAGATCGAGCCGAGCGCGTTTAGCAGGCCGATGTCGGCCGTGGTGAAGCCGAACGCGACCACCACCAGGATGCCGAGCGCGTCATCGAAGACGGTGTTTCCGGCGGCGTCGGACATATTCGCCGCGAGCGCGCGCCTAATGTTTGGGTTCTTCTGCGTGGCCACTGCTAAGTCCTTCCGCGATGGCCGAGCCAGCGCACGGCACCGTTTCCGATTATGCAGAAGAAAGCGCTGCGTGCAGCCCGTTTAACGGACCGCCCCGAAAACGTAATAAAAGCGTTACGCACCTACCGTCATGCGCGGCGGTTCAGCGGCCCAGCAGGTCTAGGTCCTGTGTTCTGTGCCTTTGCGTTACGTTCGGGTGCACTTTTGGCTGCCCCTTACGTTTAGGTGCACTTTCAGTGGGTTAAACCGCGTTTTCGCAGCGCTTAGTGCAAGAGGGCGAGGGATAACAGCACTTAGCGCACCCAAGTGTTACCTCCGAGGGCTAGGGCCGGAGGAAGTAAGAGAGCCTGGCAGGTGGTAGGAGGATAGGGATAGGGGAGAAGCCGAAGCGAGGGGCAGAGGGAACGTGCGGCCCGAGGGGTATCAGCGCAGAATCGGCCCCGTGCCTTGGGGTGATTACTTTTAGGCCGATGCCAGCCAGGTTTCTGCGACCGCCACCATCTGCGCGGTGGTTTCCTCCCAGCCGTCTTCTTGCTGCCGGTGCGGCCCGGTGGCCAGGCTGAGCGCCACCCCGGCGCTGCGCACGGCCAGCTCGCGGCGATCCACGCGCCGCTCAAACACGCGCCGCCATTCGCGCACACACTGCGCGATATTCTCTTGCGCCTCGCGGCTTACGCCGCCGCGCTCCCCGAAAGAGGCCCAAATGCTCAGGTGACCCATCATGCAGGCCAGATCGTCCACGCGCCTGCCCGCCCCCAGCGTGTCTATGTCCAGTAATCCGCTGACGCGGCCCTGAGAAACGAAAAGCTGCGCCTCGTAGAAGTCGCCGTGCACTACGTCCGTAGCGGGAACATCCCGGTAGGCGGCCAGCCCGTCGGCGATTCCGCCCGCCAGCTGCTGCACCCTGTCGGCCAGGGAGGGAACGGCGCGGGCGATCACGTCGGCGTAGAAATCGCCGGACTCTGTCCAGGGCACGTTCTGCCTGGCAGACGCCAGGAAAGGGGGAAGGGAATCGAGCAGATTTATCAGACTGGCCGGATGACAGGCGGCGGCCCCGCGGCGCACTATCTCGTCCGTCAGGGGTCCGCCCGAAAGCTGAGCGAACACGAGCAGCCCCGGCCCGTGCGCCAGCACCTCGGGCACGGGGACCCCGGCAGCGCGGAGCTGGGCATGGCGAAAAGCCAGCTCATCGGCCCGCGAGGGCGGCATGACTTTCAGAAATACCTGCTGCTCGGGAAGTTTGGCCGACAGCACGGCGCGCCTTCCCGGCCGGTAGGAAAGCACCTTGACGGGAACCTGCTTCGGCACCGCGAAACCCAGCCCGCGCAGCACGCCGATTAATTGCGCGGGGTAGCAAACCTCCGCCAGGCAGGGCAGCCAGGGATCGCGCGGAAAACGCCAGACCCGCACGGGCAGGCCGTCCTCCTGGAGCACCAGGGAAGCGTCGGCGCTGGCCACGGCGGGTTCCGGTTCGCCGCCGTGCACGGCGGCGCCGAGCATCTCTTCGCGCGGTGGCGCGCCCTCGCCGTCCAGCTCCGGCCAGCAAACCCGTGCCCGGTAAAGCGCCTTGGTGGAGCGTCCGGGGCGATGATCTACGTGGTCTAGTTCCCAACCGATCAGCCGCCCGCCGCCGGAGGCCACGGCGCGCGCCAACAGGCCGCGTGCGCGCGCGGTAGTGAGCAGGGCGTAGCCGTCCGGTGAAATATTCATTCCCCCTTTCCTATCAGGTCGATAGGCTTAACGCATGACTGTTAATCCGCAAAACCTGCTCGGCATCCCCGAAACCCTGCTGCCGCAGAGCCACCCCGACACCGCCGTGGCTGCCGTGCTGGGCACGGAAGAAAGCCCCGCCGTAGCGCGGGAACAGGCGGCGCTTCACCCGGCCTCGAGCCTGGCCTGGGCCGTGCTGGCAGAGGACGCCTTGGCGGGAGATGAGCCCATCGCCGCCTACGCCTACGCGCGCGTCGGCTACCATCGCGGCCTGGACGCGCTGCGCCGTTCCGGCTGGCGGGGACAGGGCCCCGTACCCTACCGTCACCCGCAAAACCGGGGCTTCCTGCGCTCACTGGCGGCGCTTGGCAGGGCCGCGGCCGCGATCAACGAGGAAGAAGAAGTCACCCGGATTGCCGCGTTCCTGCACGATTGCGATGCCGCCTACGCGCAGGAAAACCCGCTCGCGTAGCGCCGGGTAAAGCCCCCAATCGCGTTCCGCCAACCCGAAGCGTTCGCGCCTGTGCCCCCGGTAGCCCGGGGAGCCGGGACGTTTTTCTAACCGGTTGGTAGGATCTAGTGGTTCATCTCGAAAGGACCAGGAATCTGATATGCCTGCAATCGTGATCGTCGGCGCCCAGTGGGGCGACGAAGGCAAGGGTAAGGCCACCGACCTGCTCGGCCCCCACGTCGACTACGTGGTGAAGCCGAACGGCGGCAACAACGCCGGGCACACCGTGGTCGTCGGCGGGGAAAAGTTTGAGCTGAAGCTCCTGCCCGCCGGGATCCTGTCCGAAAACGCCACCCCCGTCATCGGTAACGGCGTGGTGGTGAACCTGGAGGCGCTCTTCCAGGAGATGGACGCGCTGCAGGCGCGCGGCCTGGACGCGCAGCGGCTCAGGGTCAGCGCCGACGCGCACCTGGTCGCCCCCTATCACCAGACCCTGGATAAGGTGACGGAACGCTTCCTCGGCAAGCGCGCCATCGGCACCACCGGGCGCGGGATCGGGCCGACCTACATGGACAAGGTGGGCCGCCTCGGTATCCGTGTGCAGGACGTATTCGATCCGTCTATCCTGCGCCAGAAGATCGAGGGCGCGCTGCGCCAAAAGAACGAACTCCTGGTCAAGCTGTACAACCGCCGTGCCGTGGACGTCGACGAGATGGTCGAATACTTCCTCAGCTACGTCGATCGCCTCCGCCCCCTCGTGGTGGATTCCTCCCGTCTGCTCAACGACGCGCTGGATCGCGGCGAAACCGTCCTGTTCGAGGGCGGTCAGGCCACCTTCCTGGACGTCGATCACGGCACCTATCCGTTCGTGACCAGTTCTAACCCGACGGCGGGCGGTGCCTGCACCGGGGCCGGAGTCGGGCCGACCCGCATTGACCGCGTAATCGGCATCGTTAAGGCATACACGACCCGCGTCGGCGCGGGGCCGTTCCCGACGGAACTGTTCGACGAATGGGGCGAGTTCCTGCAAAAGACCGGCGGCGAGTTCGGGGTAAACACCGGCCGTCCCCGCCGCTGCGGCTGGTACGACGCCCTGATGGCGCGCCACGCGAGCCGCGTCAACGGCTTCACCGACCTCTTCCTGACCAAGCTCGACGTGCTGACCGGCATCGACGAGATCCCGATCTGCGTCGGTTACGACGTGGACGGCAAGGTCTACGATCAGATGCCGATGACCCAGACCGAGTTCCACCACGCCAAGCCCGTTTACGAAACCATGCCGGGCTGGAGCGAGGACATTACCGGGGTGCGCGAGTTCTCCGACCTGCCGCAAACGGCGCAGGACTACGTGCTGCGCCTGGAGGAGCTCTCCGGCTGCCGCATCTCCGCCATCGGCGTCGGCCCCGGCCGCGAGGCCATTGTGCAGCGGCACCCGCTGCTGCCGTGAGCAGAAAACAGATAGAACCGCAGGGCGGCCGGGCCGCGTTGCGCGCCTGGGCCGAGGGGGAAACCTCCCGCAGCGTCACCGCCACGGCGGTGCGTTATACCCTGCAGCTCCTCTCTGAGCAGCATCCCGGCGGGGCTGTGGAGGTTCGCGTGCCGCCCTACGGCGTAACCCAGGCGATAGCCGGGGTGCGCCACACGCGCGGCACCCCGCCGGCGGTCGTGGAATGTGATCCGCAAACCTGGCTGGAACTGGCGCTGGGCAATGTTTCTTGGGCCGACGCGGTGGGCGCGGGCCGGGTAAGCGCGAGCGGAGAACGCTCTGACCTGGGCGACAAACTACCCCTGATAGGAAGGAACGCGGCATGAGCGACGGCCGAAAGAAGAGCGCGGGCGCAAACGTGTATATGGCGACCGGCAGGCGCTCGCCGCGCATCGGCACCTTCGCCCTGGTGGGTGCCCTGCTGGGGGCCGTGGGCATGCTGGCGTGGGGCTTTGCGGTGGGCGAACCGCACGGCACGACGGTGCTGGTGTTGCTGCTCACCGGCGCGTTCGTCGGCTCCCTAGTGATCGGTGCGCTGGCCGCCCTCTGGGATTATTTGGCGGAGCGTATGTCTAAGCGGGCAGCGGGCGAACAAAAATCTGCATAGCCGCCCCGAGCCGCCGTTCCCTGTGGCATGATTAACATGTGCCACGAGGTGACGGACTTTTAACGCACGACCTTCTCCCCGGCGAAAAAGGGCCCCAGGATGCCTGCGGCGTCTATGGCGTCTACGCACCCGGTGAGGAAGTCTCGAAACTTACCTACTACGGCCTGTACGCCCTACAGCATCGCGGCCAGGAATCCGCCGGGATCGCGACCGGAAACGGCAGCCACATCCGCGTCTATAAAGACATGGGCCTGGTGTCCCAAGTGTTCGACGAGGCCGCCCTCGGCTCCCTCAACGGGCACGTTGCCATCGGCCATGTGCGATATTCGACCACGGGCGGCTCCACCTGGCAGAACGCCCAGCCGACCCTGGGAACCAGGGGAGAGGGCACGGTGGCGCTGGCCCATAACGGGAACCTGGTTAATACGGCCGAACTGCGCGCCATGTTGGAGGCGCGCGGCGGCGCGAGCCGACGGGGCGAGATCGCCCGCGGCAACACCACCGACACCGCCCTGGTTACCGCCCTGCTCGATGCCCCCGGCCCGCTAGAAGATGTTCTGGCGGGCCTTTTGCCATTCTTGCGCGGCGCCTACTGCTTCGTGGTGATGGAGGAAGACTGCCTTTACGCCGCCCGCGACCCGCAGGGGATCCGGCCGCTGGTGCTCGGCAAGCTGGAACGCGGCTGGGTGGTGGCGAGCGAGAGCGCCGCCCTGGACATTTGCGGTGCCACCTACGTGCGCGATGTGGAACCCGGCGAAATGCTGGTGATCAACGCTTCCGGGGTGCGCTCACGGCAGGTGCTGGTGCCGGAACCGCGCGGCTGCGTGTTCGAACATGTCTACCTGGCGCGGCCCGACACCCAGCTGGGCGGGCGCAGCGTGAATGAGTCCCGCGTGGAGATGGGGCGTCAGCTGGCGCGAGAACACCCGGTTGCGGCCTATCTGGTAATCCCCACCCCCGAATCTGGGACCCCCGCTGCCATCGGCTACGCCCAGGAATCGGGCATCCCCTACGGGCAGGGCATGGTGAAGAACGCCTACGTGGGCCGCACCTTTATCCAGCCGTCCCAGACGATCCGCCAGCTCGGTATCCGCCTCAAACTTAACCCGCTGCGCGAAGTCATCGCGGGAAAGCGGCTGGTGGTGGTGGACGATTCGATCGTGCGCGGCAATACGCAGCGGGCCGTGGTGAAGATGTTGCGGGACGCGGGAGCGAGCGAGGTGCACGTGCGGATCTCGTCCCCGCCGGTGCTCTGGCCCTGCTACTACGGCATCGACTTCGCCGACCGTAAGGAACTGGTTGCGAACGGTGCCGACGTGGACGAGGTCTGCGCCATGATCGGCGCGGATTCCCTGGGCTACATCAGCCGTCAGGGAATGGTGCGTGCAACCCGGCAGGAGGAAAAGTCGCTCTGCACCGCCTGCTTTAGCGGCAGCTATCCGATACCGCTGCCGGAACCGACCCTGCTGGGCAAGAACGTTTTGGAACGGAAAGGCTGCTAAATGGCTATCACCTACCGCGATGCGGGTGTGGACACGGAGGCTGGCGACCGCGCCGTGGCCCTCATGCGGGAGGCCGTGGCGCGCAGCCATGACGCTAACGTGCTGGGCGGCATCGGCGCTTTCGCCGGGCTGATCGATGCGAGCGCGCTCAAGAACTATGCGCGCCCCCTGCTGGCCTCCAGCACCGATGGCGTAGGCACCAAGGTGGCGCTGGCGCAAGCCCTGGACGTGCACGACACGATCGGCCAGGATCTGGTGGCGATGGTGGTGGACGACATCGTGGTGTGCGGGGCCCGCCCCCTGGCAATGACCGACTACATTGCCTGCGGCAAGGTGGTGCCGGAACGCATCGCCGACATCGTGCGCGGTATCGCCACCGGTTGCGAAATGGCGGGCTGCCCGCTGGTGGGCGGCGAAACCGCCGAGCACCCAGGGCTGCTTGCCGCCGACGAATACGACGTTGCCGGCGCGGCGTTCGGCGTGGTTTAAGCCGCCGCGTTGCTCGGCCCCGAGCGGGTACGCGCGGGGGACGTAGTTTTGGGCATGGATTCTTCCGGCCTGCACTCGAACGGCTATTCGCTGGTGCGCGCCACCCTCGCGGAGGCCGGAGTCTCCCTGGAAAAGCACCACGACGGCTTCGGGCGCACCGTGGGGGAGGAGCTGCTGCAACCCACCCGTATCTACACCCGCGACATGCTGGCTTTGCTGGAAGCGGGAGTCGAGGTGCACGCCCTCAGCCACATCACCGGGGGCGGCTTGGCCGCCAACCTCGCCCGGGTGATCCCGGCGGGGCTGTGCGCCCGCATCGAAAGGACCGCCTGGCAGCCGGGGGAAGTGTTCGCGGCAGTCTCCGGTTGGGGCGGGGTACCCCAGCTTGATCTGGAACAGACCCTCAACATGGGAATCGGCATGGTCGCGCTGGTGCCGCAGGAAAGCGCCGATGCCGCGCTGCGGCTGCTCGCCGAGCGCGGCCTGCCCAGCCGGGTGATCGGCCGGGTAAGCGCCGACGATGAGGCCGACGTATCGGCGGCCAGCGATCCGCTGCGCCTGCACGTGCGGGGAGCCAAGGGCGTGAACGGCGGCAGCGTGGTGGTCACGGGGCAGCACGCGGGCTGGTGACGAGAGCGGGCGGTCCCCGGCGCTCTCTTATTTCGCCGGAGCCTTCCGGGGATCTCCTAGGCGCGGGTGGATTGCCTTCGGTGAGGTGCCCGAACGCATGAAAAAAGCGGCCGTTAGGCCGCTTTTTTCATGCTGCGTGGGCGTTAGTCTTCGTCGTCAGCGTACCGATCCGCGTAATCGTCGTACAGACGATCGTCGGAGGCGGCAGCCTTCTGGCCCTGGAGCTCACGCTGAAGAGCGGTGAGATCGGTGGGAGGGCTGTAATACTTGAGGTCCCGCGCAACCTTGGTCTGCTTGGCTTTCTGCCGGCCACGCCCCATAGGTCAGACCCCCTGTCATTAAAGACTACGTTAGCTGCTCGTATCAGTCTCTAAGGTTACCGCATATCTGCGGATGTGGAAAACATTCCCAGAGAAACGTTTCACTTATCGCGTAAAGGGGTGCGGGAGAGCCTGAGCGCTGCCGCCCCGCATAGGGTGAGCGTGGCGGCGCAGGCGGCGGGAGTCCAGGCCGCCGTCGCAACCCCGGCCACGTCCACGATGCGCCCCGCGATGGGAGCGGCAAAGGCCTGCCCGGTGACCAGCGCGGCGGACATCAACGTCAGCGCCAGGCTGTAGCGCTGCGGCGGAGAAACCTCGCTCACCAGCGAAAACATGGTTACCATGACCGGCCCGATACCTATGCCGATCAGCGCCATGATGATGCCCAGGGTGGATACCTGATCCACCAGCGGCAGCAGGCAGGCGGCGGTGCCGATGAATGCCGCCGTGACGAGCCAGCGCAGCGGATAGGGCACGGAATCGGGCACCTTCACCATCGCCAGAGCGAACACCGCCGACGTGATTCCCATGGCCCCGTACAGTAGGCCAGCCTGGGAGGCGTCCCCGTGGCTCTTCGCGAAAGCCGAAACCACCGTCAGCATGGAGCCAAAGAACGCTCCCAGCGTCAGCATGCCCAGCACGGGAACGTAGGCCGCCAGGGGGAGGCGTGGCTTCGCGGCCGCTTCCGCCCCCGGCTCCGGGCGCGGCGCGGGCTTCGGCGCGGTGCGGTGCAGCGCAAACCAGGCGGTCCCGGCGGCGGTCAGTACGGCGGCCACTGTTAGCGGCCCGCCGAGGGAACTAAGCGAGGCGATCACGCCGACCAACACCGGGCCGGCCACGTAGCTGAGTTCGTCGGCCATGGATTCGTAGCTGAGCGCGGCGGAGGTGGTTTTTGTGCCCCACTGCGTCCCGCCGAGCGGGTGCTCGGCGATCAATGCCAGCCAGCGGGCGCGCACCATCACCGGGATCTGCGGGGTGGTGAACCCGGCCAGGAAACAACCGGCGACGGTGAACGGGAAGGCCCAATTAAACACGGTGGCGCTCACCGTGAGCAGCAGTGCCAGTGCCGACAGCAGGCCGACGGGCAACAGCACGCGCCGCTGCCCCCACCTGTCTACCGCCATGCCGAGCAGGGGAGCGCCGACAGCGGTGCCCGCCCCTACCGCGCCCGAGGCGATTCCCGCCAGGGTGGCGGAATCGGTCGCCGTATAGACCAGGGTGAGAGAGCCGATGGGCAGCATCGCGGAAGGCAGCCGCGCGAGCCAGGAAAGGGGCAGGAACGACCAGCCAGCGATTCGCGGTAGCGCCGGGTAGCCGTGGGCCTCGCTCAATTCTTCACCACCGGGCGTAGCCCGGTAGCGGCTCCGACGATGCCGCCGAGCAGCGCCTGCACGCCGAGGTTAACCAGCGCGAACAGCAGCAGCGCGGCCACCGCGGTGGCGGGGGCGAAACCGAGCGCCACCAGCGCGGCGGCGGTGCCGGTTTCGGAGAAACCCAGGCCGTGCGGGGTGAGCGGCACCAGGGCCAGCAGGCGTCCCAGCGAGAACACCGCCAGCAGCGTGAGCGGGTCCGGGGCCACCCCGTAGATGTGCAGGCAGAGCCAGAACATGACGAACTCTGCCGCGCGCACCAGCAGCGGGCCAGCGAACAGCTCGGGGAGCCTGCCCTGCACGGTGGCGTAGGCGTGTTCGCGCGCGCTTAGCAGGGCGCTACTGTTCTTTTGGTTGTCGGCACCCGCGTCGGCCAACCGCGCCAGGGCGGTGAAGCAGCGGCGCGAGAACACGGCAGCGGAAAGCACCCCGACGAGCAGCAGGGTCAAGAGGGCGAAAGCGAGGGCGGCGAATGTAACGCCCCCCTGCAAATGCGGATTGTCCCCGAGCGCGAGCGCGGCCAGACCCAGCAGCGGCAGCAGCGCCGTGATGCAGAGGTCTGCCAGGGAAGTCATGATGATGCCGGTGGCGATGCGCAACTTACCGAGCGGACGCAGGATGACCACCGTGTAAAACAGGGCGAACACGCTGCCCATGGGGAGCGCCACGGCCAGCGCCGACGCGCCCGCCTGCTGGCGAAATGCCTGCGGATAGGTGAGGCCGAAGCCCGCGCGAATCGTGATCGAGTAGGCGAGCGGGGTGGCCAGCGCGAGCAGTAACAGCAGCGATAGTTCGGGAAGCGAGACGGTTGCCAGCGCCGCGCCGATCTCCGTCCAGTTAGCGCCGGTCAGCGCGGGCAGCGCCCAGACGAAAAACACGGCCAGGAGGGCCAGGGTCAGGCAGGCGCGCACCACCAGCCGTGCGCGGGAGGGGGCTTCCTGGGAAAGAACCGAGGTGAGCAGCTTCTCCGCGTGCGGTGCCGGGTGCGGATCGTGAGAAAAAGTCATCCCGAAAATGATGGCACGGGTAGCCGGGCCTTTCCCAATGTGTGTGCGCAGATGATCACGTTTGCGCAGGTCCAGGTGAGCGGTGCTACCCCGGCAGGCAGGCCGGAGGCGTTTATCTTCTCCGGCAGGCTCCCGGCGGCGGTCAAATGTTCAGCCAGGAAAGAAAGGTTCGCCAGGGCCTGGGCGCGCATTTGCGTTTCTTGCGCCTGCGCCACGGTAAGCAGGCTGAGCGCGGGAGTCCAGGAAGTGGCGCGGTCGTGCCAGAAAGTGCCGGGGCGTACGCCGCCCACCGGCACGGCGATCTCTTTCAGGGTTGCCCGCAACGCCGCCAGGCGTTCCGGGCTGGCCGCCGCGAAAGGCGGCAGCAGGGTCGCTACCACCGCGTCGTGCCCCGAAAGGAAACGCGCCCGCCGCCGGTAGCCGTAGGGGGCAAAATCCCTATCCAGCGCCTCCCGGCTGCGCGCCGGGAGATCGCCCAGGGCGTTACCGCCGCCCAGCAGGTGGGCGGTCGCCGCGCATGAGGCCACCCCCGCCGCGTAGGGTCCGGCGATCCCCAGCGTGAGGTGTTTTTCCGGCACCTCCCAGTAGTCGGGAGAAGAACGCGGCAGGTACTGTCCCGGTGCGCGCAGCGCTAGCAGCGCGGCCGCGAATGTTTCTTGCAGCGCCAGCAGGCGGGGGCGCAAGCGGAACCGGTTCTCCGGCGTCAGGGCCGCCGCCACCTGGAACAGCGCCCAGGCGCTCCAGCCGGGGCCGTCGTTCTGTGCGGGGCGGGAGTCCGGAACGGCGCAGGAGCCGGGGTCGGCCAGCCTGGCGGGCATCTCTCCGCCGGGGCCGACGCAGGCCGCGGAAGTCTCCAGGATTTTCACCGCTCTGTCGGCCTGCGCAGGCGCGCCCGGCGCGAGCAGCGCGTGGGCCACCGCCGCGAAAGCGGCGTCTCGCGGCCAGTGATAGCGCCAGTAGGAGGGCCAGGAGGCGTAAACGAAGCCGCTGGGCAGGGTGAGCGCGTCCAGATCGGCCACGGCCCGGTGCAGCATCGGCTGTAGCGCGGCGGGCAGGTTGGGGAATTCAGAGGCTGCGGCCAGGGCGGAATCCGCCACGTTTTCGCGCTGCTCAGGCGCCAGATCGGAAACGGTGCCGCCGTATGCGTTGCGGGGATCGTAGTCCCCGAGCGAACGGCCCCGCAGGGGCGCGAGAGAGCCGTCGCGTAAGCGCGCCACCCCGCCGCTGCGCAGCAGCCACTGCCTGGCCTCGGCAGCCCTGCGCGCGGTGGTCGGCTGCACCAACAGTGAGGCCACTCCCAGCGTGACGGTGAGTTTGCCGACGCGAGAGAGCATCTCTCTGCGAGACTCGCTGAACGGGGCCATACCCAAACCCTAGACTAGGTAGCTATGAACGTTCTTCTAGGTATCTTTGTTTCCCTGCACCTGATCTGTTGGGCCATCACCCTCGGCGCCTGGGCCGTCGCGGTGAAAACCCGCAAGCCCTCGCCCGCCATCGCTCACGCCGCGGGTGGCGCGCTGGTATTTGGCATCCTGGCCATGATCGTCGCGATGTCGCTCGGCCCGATCAGCGGCAGCGGCCACCTGTTTTACACCATCAAACTGCTGTTCGCCCTCATCACGACCGGCGCGGCCTTCGTGGCTAAGAGCCGCCAGGAAGAAACCCCGAACCTGGTTTGGTACGCGATCCCGGCGGCCATCGTCGCCAACGTGTTCGTGGGCGTTTTCCAGCTCGGAATGTGATTTAACGGCATGCCATCCCTGTTTGACGACCTCTCCCTGCCGGACAACCTGGCCCACCTGGGCCGGGAACCGGAAGACGACGGCTGGCAGCCGCCGGAAGAAGAATGGCTGCCGCCGGACGAGATGCAGTCTCCGCGCAGCGTCGGCCAAAACCTAGCGGCACTGGTGGAGGGACTTAACGGGCCGCAGAGGGAGGCCGTCGAACACAGGGGTGGCCCGCTGCTCATCGTGGCCGGCGCGGGATCGGGAAAGACCCGCGTCCTCACCCACCGGATCGCCCACCTCCTGGCCACCGGCGAAGCCTACGCCGGGCAAATCCTCGCGATCACCTTCACCAATAAGGCCGCCGCAGAAATGAGGGAAAGGGTGGCCGCCTTGGTGGGGCCGGAAGCCCGCCACATGTGGGTTTCCACCTTCCACTCCGCCTGCGTGCGCATCCTGCGGGCCGAAGCCGCCGAGCTCGATATGCGCAGCACGTTCACCATTTACGATTCCGCCGACTCCCTACGGCTGATCACGTCCATCTGCAAAGACCTGAACGTGGACAGCAAGCAGCACCCGCCGCGCGCCATCGCCTCCCGCATCTCAAGCCTGAAAAACGACCTCATCAGTAGCGATGACTACGTGGCCGAGGCGGAAAAGGCGAAGAACCCGTTCGAGCGGGTGCTTTCCCGCATCTACAGCCAGTACCAGGAACGCCTGCACCAGGCCAACGCGGTAGATTTCGACGACCTGATCGGCCTGGTCGTGCACCTATTTAGGCAGCACCCGGCAATCGCGGAAAACTACCGCCGCCGCTTCCCGCACGTACTGGTGGACGAATACCAGGACACCAACCACGCCCAGTACACCCTGATCCGCGAACTAATCGGCCCCAGCCCGGACGTAGACCTGACCGTGGTGGGCGATTCCGACCAGTCGATCTACGCCTTCCGTGGCGCGACTATCCGCAACATCGTCGAATTCGAACAGGACTATCCCGGCGCACGCACCATCGTTTTGGAACAGAACTACCGTTCCACCCAAAACATCCTCAGCGCCGCCAACGCCGTTATCTCCGTTAACCAGGGCCGCCGTAAAAAGAACCTCTGGACCGATCACGGCGAGGGCGAAAAAATCACCCTCTACGTGGCCGACGACGACCGTGGCGAAGCCCGCTACATCTGTCAGCAGATAGACGCCCTGCTGGACGAGGGACGCAAGGCCGGAGAGGTGGCGGTGTTCTACCGCGCCAACGCGCAATCGCGCGCCCTCGAAGACCAACTGCTGCGCGTCGGGATTCCCTACAAGGTGGTAGGCGGCACCCGCTTCTACGAACGCCGCGAAGTCAAGGACGCGATCGCCTACCTGCGGGTGTTGCTCAACCCCGACGACGAAATCAACCTGCGCCGCATCCTGAACGTGCCCAAGCGCGGCATCGGAGATAGGGCGGAGGCCGCGATAGCGGTCTACGCAGAGCAGCAACGCATCGGTTTCGCGCAGGCGCTCGCCGCCGCCGAACACGCCCCCGGCCTTGCCACCCGCTCCCTCGGCGCGATCCGTAAGTTCAACGAACTTATCGCGCAGCTGCGCGAAAAACTGCGCGAGGGCGTCGGCCCCTCCGAGCTGTTGGATGAGATTCTGCGCAGCAGCGGCTATTACGCGAGCCTGCAAAACAGCGATGATCCGCAGGACGAATCCCGGCTGGAAAACCTGGCCGAATTGGTTTCCGTGGCGGCAGAGTTTGAGGATCAGCTTCGCGCGGCAGAGGCCGCCGCGAGCGAGTTCGCCGGCGAGGAAGAAACGGAAGACGAACTGGGGCCGGTGGCGCAGTTCCTGGAAAAGGTCTCCCTGGTGGCAGACTCCGACCAGATCCCGGGGGAAGAGGAACAGTACGTCACCCTAATGACCCTCCATACCGCGAAGGGCCTGGAATTCCCGGTGGTGTTCCTGACCGGCCTGGAGGATGGCACGTTCCCGCACCAGCGAAGCCTGGCTGATCCGCAGCAGCTGGAGGAGGAGCGCCGACTGGCATACGTCGGCCTTACCCGCGCGCGCCAGCGGCTCTTCATCACCCGTGCGCAGATGCGCAGCGCCTGGGGCGGTACGCAGTTCTTCCCGGCCTCGCGGTTCCTGGACGATATCCCGGAGGAAACGCTGCACGTGGCACGCGCCGGAGGCTCGTCCTACGGTGGCAGCTACGGCGGGTACGGTGAACAGCAGGCCCGGCGCGGCCCGTCGGTCACCGGCGTCACCCCCGGTTTTGGCAGGCGCGACGTCTCGCGCCCCTCGTTCGGCTCCGGTCGTCCCGCCAAGCGCGCCGACGCGATAGTTTCGCTCGCGGTCGGCGATCGCGTGACGCACGATTCGTTCGGCATGGGAACCGTCGCCGCCGTTAGCGGCCAGGGAGAAAAAACCCAGGTTGAGGTCGTGTTCCGGGAACCGCACGGGCGAAAGCGCCTGCTGCTGCGCTACGCGCCGCTGACCAAGCTGTAGCAGTTACGGCGAACAGAAACATAAAAGGGCCGCCCCGGTGTGATACCTGGGCGGCCCCTTTGTCGCGTTTGTGCGCAGGTCAGGCTTCCTGCTGCTCCCGCTTGGAGCGCTGGTGCGAGCCGTGCCCGTCCTCCCCGAGCTTTATCAGGGAGAACATTGCCAGGCCAACGGCCATGACCACCATGATACCGACGATGCCCATGCGGGTCGCCCCGAAGAGCGAGACGGTGATCGCGAATGCGGAGGTGCCGAGGAATCCGAGCGCGCGCCCCGTGGTGGCGTAGAGGCCGAAGTCTTCGGTTTCGTGTCCCGGCAGAGAAAGGCGGGTGAGCAGGGTACGGGAGGCCGACTGGATCGGACCGACGAAGAAGCTCAGCATGAGGCCACCGACCCAGAACATGGCCTTCGCGTCGATAGCCAGAATCATGATGCCAACGGCGAGGATGGAGACCAGACCGCCGATGATCACGATGCGGGGGCCGAGCAGATCGTCGATCTTGCCGCCCAGGTAAACGCCGAAGCCGGCCACCAGGTTGGCGGCGATACCGAACAGGATGGTTTCGGTGGTATCAAAGCCGTAGGCGGCCGCCGCGATGACGCCTGCCAGGCTGAAGATCGCCCCCAGGCCATCGCGGTAGACGGCCGAAGCGATTAGGTATTTCAGGGTTACGGGCTCTTCACGCGCCATGCGCTTGAGGTGCCTTGCAATCTGTACGTAGCCATCGATGGCATTCCAAGACGGAGCGTTCGGGTCCCTGGGGGAGGCCGGAGCGCGCAGCATCAGCGGCAGGGTGAATACCAGGATCCACACCGCGACAAAGAGCGGGATGGCGCGCAGGTTCCAGGATTCGTCGGTAGTGATGCCGAGCAGACCGTCGTTGGGCATGACAAAGCCGATCAGCACCAGCACCAGGCAGATGATGGAACCGAAGTAGCCGAGTGCCCAGGCATTACCGGAAACGCGGCCCCGATTGCTTTCGTCGGAAATCTGCGGCAGCACGGAGTTAGAGAAAACAGCCGCGAGCTCGGAGAACACGAGCGCGAGCGAGATCAGGATGCATCCCGACAGCAGATACGACGGATGCGGCGCAATGAAAGCCATCAGCGCGATGCTGCCCGCCGTGCCGACTGTGAACAGGTTAAGGAACACGTTGCGCATGCCGCCCGTGTCGGCCAAGCCGCCCAGCAGGGGAGCGAGTAGCGCGATCAGCAGCGAACCGACCATCTGGCTGGTGGCGAGGGTGGTGGAGGCGCTATCTTTTGCGGCGGTGATCGCCTCCGGGTCCGTCAGCCCCGAGGTAGAGACCGCGTTCGTCAGATAGGTGACGAACACGAACGTCAGGATCACCGAATTGAATGCTGAGATTCCCCAGTCCCAAAGACCGAACGCGCGTACCTGACGCTTAACCACGGGGTCGTTCGGATCGACCTCGGGCAGGCTCGGGACAGACGAATAGGGAGGCGTTGCCATCGACATAGTGCTCACTTTACGTTGCGGAGGGCTAATTACCCGGTAGTAAGTGGAGCCTATTTAGTTAACGAAAAGGTTAATAATTCTGCTCTTGGGGAGGTGACCGGAGCATGGAACGGGCGGGCAAGATTGCTCCCGCCCGCCCGAAAATGCTTGCCCGCGCCTTAGAACAAGCCGATGGCCTGCCCGTTCTCATCCACGCCCATGCGCAGCGCGGCGGGTTCCTTGGGGAGCCCCGGCATCGTCATGATCGATCCCGTGATGGCGACCACAAACCCGGCGCCAAGTTTCGGCACCAGATCGCGCACGTGCAGGGTGTGCCCGCTTGGAGCGCCGCGCAGGGACTGATCGTCGGAGAACGAATACTGCGTCTTGGCCACGCATACCGGCAGACGGTCCCAGCCGTGCTTCTTGAGCTGGCGCAGTTTCAGCGGCGCGCTGTCGGTGAACTGCACCCCGTCCGCGCCGTAGACCTCGCGGGCCAGGGTGTTCAGCGAAGCCTCCACGCCCTCGGCCGGATCGTACAGGTGCCGGAAAGCGTGCTTTTGCGCGGCTACCTCAAGCACCTGGTCGGCCAGTTCCAGGCCGCCCTCGCCGCCCTTGGCCCAGACCTCGGTCAGGGCCGCCCGCACGCCGCGCTCGCGGCACCAGTTCAGCAGCGCATCCAGCTCCGCCTCGGTATCGCTAGGGAAACGATTCACGGCAACCACCGGTTCCAGGCCAAACTTGCCTACCGTTTCCAGGTGGCGCGCCAGGTTAGCGGTGCCCTCCAACATGGCGGGTACGTTTTCCTGCGTCAGTTCGTCCTTCGCCACGCCGCCGTGATGCTTGAGCGCGCGCACCGTCGCCACCACAACCACCGCGTCGGGAGCAAAATCGCCGTAGCGGGCCTTAATGTCCAGGAACTTCTCTGCGCCCAGGTCGGCACCGAAGCCGGCCTCCGTAACCACCGTGTCGGCCAGGCCCCGCGCCAGGTTGGTGGCGCGAATGCTGTTGCAGCCGTGCGCGATGTTTGCAAACGGGCCGCCGTGCACCAGCGCGGGGGTTCCGCCCAGCGTTTGCACCAGGTTCGGGTTGATCGCGTCCTTCAGCAGTAGGGTGAGCGCACCCTCCACCTTGAGATCCTTCACCTGTACCGGGGTGCGGTCGTAGCGGTAGCCGATCAGGATTTCCCCTAGGCGCCGCTGGAGGTCGTTGATATCGCTGGCCAGGCAGAGCACGGCCATGATCTCGGAGGCCACGGTGATGTCGAAACCGTCCTCGCGCGGCACGCCCTGCAAAGGCCCGCCGAGGCCCACCGTGACGTGGCGCAGCGCCCGGTCGTTGATGTCCACCACGCGCTTCCAGGTGATGCGGCGCGGGTCCAGGCCCAGCTCGTTGCCCTGGTGTAGATGGTTATCGATCAGGGCCGACAGGGTGTTGTTCGCCGCGGTGATCGCGTGCAGATCCCCGGTGAAGTGGAGGTTGATGTCCTCCATCGGCACCACCTGCGCGTGGCCGCCACCTGCCGCGCCGCCCTTGATACCCATGACGGGGCCGAGCGAGGGTTCTCGCAGCGCCACCATCGTGTTCCGGCCACGCAGGTTCAGGGCATCCGCAAGGCCGACGGTAACGGTGGATTTGCCCTCTCCCGCCGGGGTGGGGGAGATGGCCGTGACCAGTACCAGGGAACCCGCGTGGGTCCCCGCTGTGAGGGCTAGTTCTGCGTCCACCTTGGCTTTGGTCTTGCCGTAGGGGATTAGGGCTTCGGCGGGTATTCCCGCGCGCTCAGCGATTTCGGTAATGGGGCGGACATCCGCCGCCTGGGCGATAGCTAGATCGGGGTTTTCGTGACTCATCTGCGCTCCTCGCTACGGGGGTGTGACCCAGCATACGCGAGGGGGAGAGTCGCCGCCCTAAAGATTACAAAATGGGCGCACCCGAGTGCGGCCAGCGCGGAGGCCTAGCGCTGGCCTAGAGCGTTGGCGAGGAGGCGCGGGCGGTGCGATTTTGGCGCAGGGAACGCAGAGTGCGTCGGATCATCAAGAACAGGAATACCGCCGCGACCACCAGGACTATTCCGAGCAGCGCCGCGAGCAGCGGGGCCAGCACCGCAGTCACCACCAAAACCAGGGCGGCGGCGTCCTCGCCCAGGCTGCGCAGCACCTGGCTTATCGGCTCCGGCAGGATGGCGGTCATTCCCGCTGTGACGGCGCCCTTGCCAATGCTGACGGGGGCTGCCGCGCCGCCACCGAGCAGGGCCGTCACAACGGCCATCGTCGGCCCCGCCTCCGCCCCGAGTTGGGCCCCCAACAGCGCTCCGAGGATCGGGCGCAAGAACTGATTAATCGCCTCCATCGGCAGGTTAATGCCCAGGATCTTGTCGATCACCAGATCGGCGAAGGCCAGCGCGCCGCTGATTCCTAAAACCCAGGGGTTGGCGATCGTTTCGGGAATGCTGCCGGCGGTGCTTTGCAAAAACTCCGGCCCGTAGGCGGGGACGGCCATGCCGAACGCGGCGAGCACGAACGCGGTGAAATAGGGGCGCAGCCCGGCCGCGGAACCGACGCCGATGGCCATGAGTGAAGCGGTGAGCGGGGACAAGGTGGCCTCCAAACTGAGTGATCCTGTTTTTACAGGATAGTGCCGGACTAGGGGAGAGCGGGGTTTCCCTGTGCGTTCTGATGGGCGTTTACCGGCCTGCCTTGCGGGGGAGGGGGACTGGGGCGAGGAAGGGACTGGGAGGGAGGGCGCGGAAAGGAGTAATTAGGGAGCGACGTTGAGGTGCACTAACTGCTGTTTACCCCCGCCCCCTTACGTTTGGGTGCACTAAACGCTGTGAAAACGCGGTTTAACCCCCAGGAAGTGCACCCAAACGTAAGGCGCAACCAAAACTGCACCTGAGCGTTACGGCAATGTCTAGCGCCAGAAGGCGTGGGGAGCGATTGGCGCGCGGTGTGCGCGAGAAAGGGATGCGATATTGCCTGAGGTATCGCGGAGAAGGCGGGGGAATGTCCGGTTTTGGGCAAAAGAAAACCCCCGCGATGTAGAAGCTACGCGAGGGGTTTCAGTGGCTCCGACCGGCGTCGATCCGGTGACCTTTCGATTTTCAGTCGAACGCTCTACCAACTGAGCTACAGAGCCGTGCTCGCCGTGGCGAACAAAGAAAACTGTACACGACTACTCGGCGGAGACAAAACCCGTGTGACGCACGTAAATAATCGCAGCGCGGTAACGCCGAAACCTGGGGCGTGGGCGAGCGAAGTTGCTGGGTGGATTAGGTGGGCAGGGGGTGAAGCGGAGGGGTGATGCGCAGAGAAAACGCACGACAAAGCGCGGCGAAAGAGGCGTTGCGGTGAGGGCGCAATGAGTGGGGAGGAGCGCGTGAGGGAATGAGGGGGTGTTAGGGGAAGTTGACGAGGAGCAGGGGACGGGGCGGAGGAAGAGGGGGCGGTGCGGGGTGAGCGTGGCATGGGCATTGGCATTGGCGTGGGTGAGAGAGGCGTGGGGGTTACGTTTAGGTGCAGTTTTGGTTGCGCCTCACGTTTGGGTGCACTTCCTGGGGGTTAAACCGCGTTTTCGCAGCGTTTAGTGCACCCAAACGTAAAGGGGCGGTAGTAAATAGCAGTTAGTGCACCTAAACGTGAGAGTGGCGGGAGGCGGGTGCCCCCCGGTGGCGCAGGCTGGAAAAGATTCAGGAGAGAGCGTGGGGGTGTGCGGGGAACGCGGTGCGGCGCAGTGGGTAACGAAAAAGCCCCGAACTTCCGTTCGGGGCTTTTTCTGTCAGCGACCCTGACCGGGCTTGAACCGGCGACCTCCGCCGTGACAGGGCGGCACTCTAACCAACTGAGCTACAGGGCCTTTCTTGCTTCGCGATCTCTCGCTTGCCTGATCAATATTACAGGGTTTTTGCGGCGCTGCAAATTCGTGGCGCGTGACGCTGCTCACGAGGTTGTTTCGCATCCCCTAGAGGCGGCCCAAAACCCGTTTTGGACAGGGGTTTTGCCGGGTTGTGGCGGCTGTTGGCGGTCACACCTTGCCGATGTCCAGCTTCTTTTCGGCCTGGAACTCCTGCTCTATGCGCCCGTATGCCCAGTATCCAGAAAGGGACAGATTTTCTTTTGGCAGACCCAGCCTGCTCGCGAGTTTGCGAATGGGCTTCATGGCTTCGCGCTCCCCGTGGGCGAACACCGCGATGTCGGCCACCGTCAGCTCCGGGTCTGCGGATAGCTGCCCTTCGATGGCTTCTGCGAGCGCGTTAGAAAGTAGGAGGATGTCTTCTTCCGTGCGCCCCGCGCCGGTGTTTCCTTCCAGCCAGACGACCTCGATCCCCTTTGGGTGATCGAGCGGAATGCGTTCCTCCTGAGTGTTCGCTTCGAGCAGCGCCACTCCTGCGGCGTCCTCGGGGAGTGCCTCCAGGGAGCGGGCGATGGCGGGGAGGGCTGAGGCGTCACCAACGAAAGCGTGCCAGCGGGTTTCGGGCCGGGGGTAGTAGGCGCCGCCGGGGCCGATGAACTGCACCATGTCTCCCGCCTTGCATGACTTGGCCCAGGGGCTGGCCACGCCGGTTTCCCCGTGGGTTACCAGATCGATGGTGAGGGTCTGTGCCTCCTTGTCTACCCGGCGCAGCGTGTACGTGCGGGTGATCGGCCATTCCTCGGCGGGCCGCTCCTTGCGCAGCGCCTCCGCATCGACCGGTTCTGTGAGCGGGGTGCCGTCGTGGGAGAACAGGAGTTTCACGTAGGCGTCGGTGCATTCGTTGTGCAGGATGTCTGGGAACTCATCGCCACCGGCAACGATGCGCACCATATCCTTGGTGACCCAGGTTTTTTCGATGATTCGCAGGTGGTGAGTGGGGCGCTGCCCTTTCGGCGGGCGTGCGGGACGCTTCGGGTCCGACATTGGCCTCCCTTTCCGTATTGGTTAGGTAAAGCTAACTGTATCGCTTGCCGCGTAGGCGTGACAGGAATGCAAGTTTCGTTCTGTGAACGTGCCCACTTTATTTTTCTGGGGCTATCCTGATTGCTACCTGCATGTAGGCTGGGATCGAGAGGTTCTCTGAGTTATAGAACTAATTGCCTCCTGTGCTGCGGGTTTAACGGCGTTGTGGCCGAGTGGGGCGCCAAACACGGTTAAGGAGAAGGACTTTGTCTGAAGACAAGCTGAACGAGGTTGAAGGTGGCGCTCTGACCCGTCGCGGCCTTGCCAAGGCCGCTGCCTGGGGTGCTCCGGCGGTTGTGATGATGGGGGCTGCTCCCTGTGTTGGGGCGTCTACCATTGATTTTCCCGAAAACCCCTTCGGTTCCAACTGGCTTTATGTTGACCAGCGTGATCCTGGCAGTAGCTCTCCGCTGGATCGGGGGGACTTCCACTACCTCTTCCCGGATAACGGTAAGGCTATTACCGTTCCTAAGATGGAGTGGACTGTACGGGTCGTTCCGGTGCCGAACAATGACAATTTGGTACAGTCTGACCAGAGTCGTGAAGTCTGGATCGAGGAATACCACACCAGTAACCTCGGAAATGCCGTAGCTTTCACTAAGACCACTCCGGTTAGCGGCTCTACCGGTGATTTTATCTCTCCGCTGAAGAAGAAGGCAGAGAAGAATGCGGACGGTAGTTACACGCTGAACTTCACCACTGCGGAGGTTACCGATACGCGTGGTAACCAGATCCGTAGCTTCGGTTTCAAGGTCTACACCGGCGGCGCTTCGAAGCTGATTAGCCGTCGTGCGGACAAATTGGTGATCGAGGGACGCCCGGTACTTCCCAAGGATGACGAAGGCAATCCGATCTACCCTTGCAAGCCGGGAACCAATACCAGATTTGATCCGCTATGGGTGAAATACGACACTATCGAGAATGCTAGCCCAGATAAGCGGTGGACTGTTGGTCTGACCGAGGAAGAGAACCGCAGGCGTGGTTGGACCCAGGCTCAGGACGGTCGCATCTGATCTTGGCCTAGCTCGATAGGAACCTTGCGAGGGCCACCTCAGTAATGGGGTGGCCCTCGCATTTACATAAGAAGATTTTAGGTTTAACGATAAACGATAGGGGGTTAGCTACTCTTCTTTACCAGAAAGTAGCTAACCCCCTAGAGCATTATTTTGGATTTGCCCCTAGTTCAGCGTGATCCGCGTGCCGGTCTCGCCGCGCAGAGCCTGTGCCAGGCAGTCGATGCTGGTAATCAGCGCCTCACCATTCGGGTTGTTCTCCACGAAGTTCAGCGCCGCCTCCATCTTCGGCAGCATCGAACCGGCGGGGAACTGGCCCTGCTCGATGTACTCCAGTGCCTCCGCGCGGGTCATGTGATCCACCCAGCGCTGGGTCGGCTTGCCGAAGTCCACGGCCACCTGCGGCACGCCCGTGACCAGGAACAGCGAATCGGCCTTCAGCTCGTGCGCCAGCAGCGCCGAAGCTGCATCCTTATCGATCACGGCCTCCACCGTCTCCTCGCGGCCATCCTTACGCACGGTCGGAATGCCACCGCCGCCGCAGGCCAGCACGATGTGCCCGGCGTCCATCAGGGTGCGCACGGAACGGAACTCGAGGATCTGCTGCGGCTTCGGGGACGGCACCACCCAGCGGTAGCCGCGGCCCGAATCCTCGATCACGGTGCGGCCCTCGGCGCGCATCCGCTCAGCTTCCTCTTCCGACAGGAAACGGCCGACGGGCTTGGTCGGATTCGCGAAAGCCGGATCCTCGTGGTCCACCAGGGTGTGGCTGATAACCGAGGTCACCTTGAAGAACTTGTTGCGCTTGAGGCAGATGTTGCGCAGCGCGTAGCGCAGCAGCGAGCCGATCGAGCCTTCGCTCATCGCGCCGGTCGACGCCATCAGGATCTCCGAAATATCGGAATGCTTCTGGGCCAGATCCAGCATGCCCTCGTAGATCACGCCAACCTGCGGGCCGTTGCCGTAGGTGAGAACAACATCCATGCCCTCTTCGGCGAAGTCGATCACCGGCTCCAGCATCTCTTCCAGGGCGGAAGTGTCGTGCGGGTTGACGGTGGGCAGGGCGTTGCCGCCGACTGCGATAACCAGCGTCTTAGACATTGAAACTCCTTTGGGTATTAAGCGGTAATAATGGCCCCGCCGCCCCGGCTGGATAGCAAGGCCGGGACGGCGGGGAAAGGGAGGCGAGGGGGGGAAACCCGGCTACCTCACATCCCCAGCTCTTTTGCGTACTTCTCGGCGAACGCCTCGAGTGCTTTCTCGAAGCAGGCCAGCGGCGGGAACACGACGCCCGCCCCGACCTGGCCGACCCCCGGTTCGCGGTGCGCGATACCGGAGTTGATGTAGGGCCGAATGCCCGTCTCGACCACGCTCACCATGTCCACACCCACCGGGATGCCCTGGAACCCGATGGTCGGGGCCTTGTAGGTCTGGGACTTGCCCTCGGTGATGGTGAACATGCGCCGCGTGATGTCGTAAGCCGCGTCGGAACCGTCCAGGCCCACAAACTGGGTCACGGCGGGGGCGCAGGCCATGGCGACGCCGCCGAAACCGACACATTCCACGATCGCGGAGTCGCCGATGTCCGGGTTCGCGTCCTTCTCCGTGTAACCGGGGAAGTACAGGCCCTGCGGCATCTCCACCGGAGCCTCGAACCAGGTGTCACCGAGCGCCGCGATCTTGATACCGAAGTTCGTGCCGTTACGCGACATGGCCGACACCAACGTGCAGTGCTCGATGCCCTTGATCGGATCGATGCTCGCCTTCGCGGACGCCATCGCCAGGTTCAGGAAGAACTGGTCGTTGGTGTACAGGAACGACGCGATTCGTTCGATCACGTCGCCGTCGTGGCAGGTGCGCGCGATCGCGGGCATGATCTCCCGGAAGAACAGGGCCGACGCCGCGATGTTGCGCTGGTGCAGCTCGTCGCCCATCGCCAGGGCCTTCGCGATGATGACCCGCAGGTCGATCCCGCCCACCTGGGCGATGGCGCGCTTCACAACCGGCGCGAACTCGTCGGCCAACCAGCGCAGACGATCCAGCACCTCGGCGTCGTTAGCGCCGAAACGCATCACCTTGCCGATGCCCTCGTTAAAGGTCGAATAGGCGACGTTACCGAAAGCCTTGTTTTCCACCTTCACCAGGGGCATGGACGGCGAAACCATGCCTGTCATGGGGCCGACGATGTCCGCCGAATGGTTGTGCCGCAGCTCAACCCCGCCGGACTCCACCAGGGCGGCGGCGGCATCAAGATCGCTTGCCCAACCCTCGTAGACGCACACGCCGAGGATCGCGCCACGCAGCGGGCCGCACATGTCGGCCCAGGCCAGCGGCGGTCCCGCATGGTAGATGACGCGGTCCCCCGCCGGGAGGACGTCGCGTGCGTACACGACGTCCACCAGCGTAGGTTCCGCAGCGTTGATACGGGCAAGCGCCCGCTCGTTCGCCTCGCGAATCATTTTCAGCCCAGCTCTTTCAGCCGCTCGATGATCTCGATCAGACGCAGGTTGCCACCGGCCGGCGGACGCCAGTCGATGTGCACACCGGTTGCGCCCTGCATGTTCACGGCGTCGTTGAACACCTCGAGGCCGAGGTTAAGCACGGTCATGTTTTCCTGCTCAAATAGCGGAGTGGTTTCCATGATGAATTACCTTTCTGCTGGCGTGAGCAGGGCTCACTTGACGACTGCGACGGCGGCGCGTGCGCAGTGCTCGTTCGTTTCGAATACGCGGATACCGGCCTCTTCCAGGATCTGCTCCTGGGCGCGGTAGTCCTGGTAGTCCTGGTAGGAGCCGCAAATGTTGGCGAAGAACGCTACCTCGCGGCCCACCTTTGCCAGCTCGGCGCGGGCCTCGCGGACCTCGTCGGCCAGGATCTTGCCGGCCTCATCGTGCGCGCCGTAGCCCGTCTCGATGTCGAGCACGATAACGGCGGTCTCCGGATCAAGAGCCTCCTGCAGGAGACGCTCGCCGCGCAGCGACGGCTCGATCATCGGGTGCGGCTTGCCGACGGTGAAGGCGTCGTCGCCGAGGTCGAGCACGGTGTGGCCCTCGGAACGGGTGACGTCCTTCAGCGCGTAGTCGTAGTTCAGCGGTGCGTTCGAGAATGGCATGCCGATCTCGTCGGCAATAATCAGCTGCGTCTCGTAGGAGAGCGTGCCGCCGCAGTACAGGCCGCGAATGTAGCGCTGGCCCTCGCTGAGGGCGGCGCGCGCCGCGGAAACGATTTCCTCGGTGTCCGCGCGGCCGATGACCTGGCTGGCCTCGGCATCGCCCGCGGCCATATCCAGGCAGAGCTGCGCGGTGTCGGTCAGGGTGTGGCCGACCTTCGCTTCGGTGCCGCCGAGCAGGTTCGAATCGTCACCCAGCAGGCAGGCCACGACGGGCTTGCTGAGGGAATCGATCTTACGGGCCAGCTTCTCCACCACGGCCGGGGCCGGAGGCTTGGAGACGATGGCGATGATGTCGGTCTGCGGATCCGCTTCGAGCATGTCGATCGCGTGCAGCATCATCTTGCCGCCGACGGCCTCCTTCAGGTCACGGCCACCGGTGCCGAGCGCCTGGCTGATACCACCGCCGAAGTTAGAAACCAGGGTCATGACTTCCTGCAGGCCGGTGCCGGACGCCGCCACGATGCCGACGTTGCCGCGCGAAACCTTGTTCGCGAAGCCCAGGCCGACACCGTTTACCACGGCGGTGCCACAGTCCGGGCCCATCATCAACAGGCCCTTTTCAATGGCGAGGTCCTTCAGCTGGTTCTCGTTCTCGATACTCATGTTGTCGGAGAACAGCAGCACGTTAACGCCGGCGTTGAGCAGACGCTTCACCTCGATATGGGCCATGTTGCCGGGCAGGGAAACGACCGCCATCTGCGGCTCGGGGTATTCCTCCAGGGCCTGCGCGGTGGTTTCGAAAACGGTCTGTGCGCCGGACTTAGCCGCCTTCTGCGACTGCTTGGCTTCCAGGATCTCCATCGCGTGTGCGATGGCGGCATCCACGGCGGCCTCGTCGTCGGCCTTCACAGCGAACACCAGGTCGTTCGGCGAAGCGTCTTCGCCCTCCTGCGCGAGCAGGCCCGAGTTGCGCATCAGGTCCTTGTTCATCTCGGAGGCCATCATGACGGCGATGTTGTGCGAACCGCCCACCTCCGGCGCGACCTTGCTGGTGAGCAGCATCAGCGTGGCCGAGTCGTAGTACGAGTTCTTCTTGATTACGTTCTTGAGCACGGTTACTCCTTAAACAGGCTGGTGAAGGTCAGATGCCGAGTTCTTCGGCGAGGGCGATGAGGGCATCCTCGAACGGCTTGGCCGGAATGGTGGACATGCCCGCGCCGACCATGCCGACACCCGCCTTGTTGGAGGCGATGGCGGTGTTCAGGGTCGGGGTGATGCCGGTTTCTACCACGAGCGCGGCGTCGATAGCGGTCGGGGCCCCCTGGAAGTCCAGAATCGGGATCTGGTACTTCGGGTTCTCGGCCAGGCACACCCGGTACATGCTCTGCGTGGTCTTCCAGGCCACGTCAACGCTGGACGCGCCGACGAAACGCACGATGGCGGGGGCGGCCAGCATGGCACAGCCGCCCAGACCGCCGACCTCCATGATCGCGGAGTCGCCCAGGTCGGGGTTCGCGTCAGCCTCGGTGCGGCCGGGGAAGTACAGGCCGTCAACCATCGGGGCCGGAGCGGTGAACCAGCGTCCCGGCAGGCCCGAGATGCGCACGCCTACCTCGACGCCGTTACGGGCGATAGCGGTCACCACGGAGGAGCCGGGGACGCCGTCGGCGGCGTCGGCCGCGAGCTTCATGGCGGGCATAGCCAGGTTCAGGAAGAACTGGTCGTTGCCGACGGACATGAAACGCATGATGTCGGCGGTGTGCTCGCCCGCGTGCTCCGCGATACCGGTGGTGAGGGTCTTGATGATGAGCGCGGTGCAGGCGAGGTTGCGCATGTGCAGCTCGTCGCCCATCGCCAGGCCCTGGCCGATCATCGGGGCCAGATCCAGGCCGCCCATCTCGCGAATGACCTTCTGGAAGATCGGCTGCGCGACCTCCTCGATCCAGTCCAGGCGCTTCAGGGTCTTTTCCCCGTACTCACCGAAGCGCAGGCCCACGCCCTGACCCTCGGAGATGTTGCAGAACGCGCGCTGGCCCGTGTTGCGATCCTCCACTACCCAAACCGGCATGGAGTAGGTGGTCAGGCCGGTCATGGGGCCGACGGCCCCGTAGGTGTGGCAGGGGGAGAACTCGATGCCGCCGTTCAGCGCCAGCTGCTCGGCCTCCTCCGGCGTCTCGGCGAGGCGTTCGTGCAGGGCCGCGCAGATCACGGCGCCCTTCATCGGCTCGCACATGTCGGCGAACGCGATCGGCGGGCCGGCGTGCAGGAACAGGTTCTTCTTCAGTTCGGGAATGGCCTCGTGGGCGGGGATGATATCCACCAGCACCGGGTCCGAGGCGAGCATCTTCTCGACTGCAATACGGTTTGCTTCTCTCATTGCTTACTTAGCCTCCAATCAGCTTGGAAATGACGTTGTACAGTCCCCAGAACCCGAGGATGAACGAGAGCAGCACGGCCAGGCCGCCCACCACGTTCTGCCAGGGCTTGTTGACGTACTCCTTCATGACCTTCGAGTTGTTGGCCGCGATGATCAGCAGCGCGGCGATGAACGGCAGGATGAACCCGGAGGTGGCCTGCGCGAAGATGATGATCTGGATCGGCTTGGCGCCGGAGATCGCGAGGAACGCGCCGAACGCGACCACGACCAGGCCGAGTCCCCCCAGGTAGGGGTTGGCGATGCCGCCCTCGGTGTGGAACACCTTGGAGAGGATCGCGCGCATCGAGAACGGCACGGCGATGGCCGACGACAGACCGGCGGCGAACAGGCCGAGGTCACCCACGATGCGAGCCCAGGAACCGAGCACCGGCTCGAGCGACTTGGTGAACACCAGCGGGCTGTTTACCTGGGTGCCGGTGCCGTGCAGCACCTTAGCGGCCACCACGATGATCGACATGGTGATCATGCCGCCGATGATGATGTTGAACAGGATGTCGAAACGGGCGTCCTTGACGGCGGTCTTGACGTCCTTGTCCTGGCCCCACTTCTCGCCGGAGGTGATGGAGTGCAGGATCAGGTTGATACCGATCAGGGTGGTGCCAACCAGGGCCAGGGCGCTAATTACGCTGCCTTCCGGCATCGACGGCACGACCATGCCGCCCAGGATGCCCGGGATCGACGGCAGCACCGCCACCATGGTGACAACGAAGAGGATCGCCATTGCGCTCACGAAGAACTGCATGATGCGGCTCAGCGCGGTGTAGGAGGTCATGAACACGGTGGCGGCGGCGATTGCGGCGGTGATGACCGCGGCGGCCCAGATCGGCATCGAGGTGATGTCGGCCAGGCCCGCGCTAGCGCCGACGATGTTACCGGCCTCGAACGCGAAGCAGATCGCGAGGGTGCCGGCCACGATGATGGTCTGCACGAAGCGCTTCCAGACGACGCTGGAGGGGAACATGTCAATCGCGGCATCGATGACGTTCTTGCCGCCGGCGATACCGACGCGCGAGGACATCTCCATCAGTACCACCAGGGCGATTACCGCAAGCAGCAGCACCCACAGCAGGGCGTAGCTGAACTCGGTGCCGACCTTGGTGGCGGTAATAACGGTGCCGGGGCCAATGAACGCGCTGGTAATAATGGCCGCGGGGCCCATCTTTTGGAATCTGGCCTTGAGGCCGCTTTGCTGTTGCATGAGAACTCCTTTGTTGTTGAGTGCGGTTATTTCTGATTGAAACTTTTAGCTGCGAGCAGCACGCCGCGCGCCGTGTCGGCTCCCGACGAATGCCCGAGGGCCAGCAGCCCCGCGAGCGCGCCGGGCGCGGGAGCCCCCGCATAGCCGCGCAGCGTGCCGCTGAGGTGGGAAGAAAAATGCCCCGCGCAGGCCAGGCGCAGATAGTTCGCAGAGACATCGGTGGTCCTGGCCAGGAGCGGCGCGAGCGCGGTGACCAGGGACGCGAAAGCGGGCGCGGCGTAGCGGCGGGTGAAAGCCAGCGCGCCCAGCACGGAATCGTCGCCGGAGGGGGTCAGGCCGAAGCCCAGCCCGATCACCTCGCGCAGCAGCGCCGACGTCTGGTGGGTAGGCACGTCCTCTCCGCGCAGCAGGGGAGTCAGGGCTTCGCGCAGGCACTGGGCGATGCGTTCGCTAACCTCGGCGTAGCTATCCGGCAGGGAGGTTTCCTGCGCCGCTATCGCAGCGGCGATCTCGTCGCTGTAACCGGGGTGGGTGAAAGAGCCGCCCGTGGCCAACAGGGTGTCTACGCGCTGCGTGCTGGCAGAGAGGAGCAGCCCGAGCGGATCGCGCCGCAGCACGTCGGCATGGGAGGCGATGTGCACGCTGTCGCCGCTGTTGAGCAGCCCGGGCAGGTTCGTGGCGCGCCAGTGCGTGAGCGGCAGGGCGATGGAGAAGGACGCCGGGTAGTGTGCGCCGGTTGCGGGACCGACCCAGGCGAGCAGGCCGTCGGGCAGCTCCAGGTTGAACCCCGACGCGAACACGGAATGTACGCGTGCCTGTTCGGGAAGCTCCGGCAGCGGGCCGTTCAGGTGGGAAACGGGCAGGTAGATCACGCGCCCACCCCGATCCAGAGGCTAAGCGCCAGGCCAACCACGAGCGCCTGCGCCAGGCTGATGACCAGCAGTGGCCGCAGGATTTCGCCCTCGCGGCCCTGCACGCCCGCGGTGGTGGCACCGAGCAGGATCGTGGACGGGCCGATGACCGCGCCCGCCGCGCCGCCCGCCGTCTGCGCGGCGAGGACCAGCGGCGCGGGCGCTGCGAGCTGCGCCGCCACCTCGCTCTGGAACGCCGCCAGCAGAATGTTGGAGGACATGTTCGAAGAGGTCACGAATGCGCCGAACGTGCCCAGGGTGGCGGTGAAAGGCAGGTAGGCGATACCGGCGGTGGCCGCCACGCCCTGCGCCAAAATCTCGATCTGCCCCGTATTGAACAGCAGACGCGCCAGCACCAGCAGGGCGGCGATACCAAGGCTGGTCGGCAACAGTTTGGCCAGCGCGGCGCGGCATGCGCGCACCGTCCCGGCGCGGTCCACGCCACCCTCGCGGCGCAGCAGAAGCAGCGCGAACACCGCCGTCAGGGTCAGCACGGTACCCGCGTGGTAGAACAGCGGTACCCCGAGCAGCCGCAACCCGGAGAGAGCCTCGTGCAGGCCGGGCAGCGTGAACAGCAGCAGGGAGGAAGCCGCCAGGAACAGGAACGGCGCGGCCGACGTGAGCACGTTTCCGGCGGCGGGAGCGGCGGGGGCGGTAGGAACATCGGCCTGGGAGGGAGCTGCGAGCAGCCGGGAGGGGCACGACCATTCGGAGGTGTAGATACCCAGCCGGAAAGCCCCCAGCACCAGCACGAACGCGGCCGCAGTCGGCACGAACGCGGCAATGGTCGGGTTTACCTGGCCAACCGCTATCTGGCCGCCCGCCATCACGGCGGAAACCGCCAGCACGAACGGCAGCGCGTGGCGCACGGCCGGGCCGCGCCCGTAAAGGAAGCACATGATAAGCGCGCCCGACAGGTTGATCAGCCACAGGAAAATGCCCGCGTAGAGCGAGGTGGCCGCAACGTCCTGCACGCCGCTCAGATCCACCAGGGCGTCCCAGGCCAGGCCCAGGGTGCCGTAGGTATTAGCCCAGGCGTGCCCCAGCAGAGTGAGCATGACGGCGGCGACCGGGCGCACGCCGAGCGCGATCAGGAACGGCGCGCAAACCGCCACCGGGACGCCGAATCCGGTGATCGACTGCAGAAAACTGGAAAAAACCCAGCCGAACAGGAGGACCAGGATCATGCGGTCGCCGCTGAGCGAGGTGGCGGCGTCCTTCAACACGGTAAAGGACTCTCCCTCACGCATGAACTCGTACAGGAAGATGGCGGGCCAGACCGCGTAAAGGATCGACAGGGTGGCGGAAAGCCCACCGCCGACGCTGTCGGCAAGCACGGGCAGGGTGAGCGTGCCGAGCAGCGCGGCGGAGGCGAGCGCGGTGGCTAAACCGAGCGCGCCCGCGCGGGGTATGCGCACGCGGAAGAAAGCAATAGCGCTAAACAGCACCGCGACGGGCGCGATGCTAGCGAGCCATTGCCACATTTTCTTCCCCTGACCATTACCGATTAGTAACAGTGGCGGGGGTGCGGGAACGCCGCTCCTGCCGCCTCTGTGCCTATAGCCTAAGGCCGGATACTTAACGAAAAGGCCGTGAAATAGATAGACTTTTCTCGCTATCTTTATCCACTTTAGATAAGGGGTTTGTTGTGTTCGCAGCGATGACGGTGCGCGAGATGCTGGACCTGCCCGCGCTCTCCGCAGCCAGGGTGATATCGGGGCAGGACAACCTCGAGGCCAAAGTGCAACAGCTAAACGTGCTCGAAGCCCCCGACCTCGCCCCCTGGCTGGCCCCCGGCACCGTCTTGCTGACCAGCTACTTCGCGCTCGCCAACTGTTACGACGAAGAGCTGGAACAGTTCATTTCGCAGATGGTGGAGGCCAAGGTGTCGGCCATCGTGATCAAACTTGACCGGCTTGTGAGCGAGGTACCCCCCGAGTTCTTGCAGCCCAGCAGGCGCTACGGCATGCCGGTTATCACCGTGGACAAAGACGTCCGCTACGAAACGATCATCATGGACACGCTGCTGCCGATGGTGAATCACAAGGCGGGGCTGCTCGATCGGCACTACCGCATGAACCTGGTGCTTGATCGCTGGCGGATAGGCAACCACTCCCTGGAGGAGACGCTGAGCTATTTCGCCGAACTGATCGGATACCAGCTCACCCTGGAGAACATTCCCAATCGCGGCCTGCTCACTACGCTGGAGGAGCCGCTGCAACAGCGCGTCATAGAGGTCAAGCGGCACGTCAGCGAAAACTTCGCCGGGTTCTCGTACGACGTGCAGCAGGTGGTGGAACGCGGCGGCGGTACGGAGGTCAGCACCAGGGTGGTGGCGCCGATTGAGCTGGGGACCTCCCCGCGCTGTGAACTGATCGTGCACGACGCCCCGCAGCAGAGCGATGAATTCCTGATCGTGCTGGAACACCTGGCCCGGCACCTGCACATCGAGCTGCTCAACCAGCGCAACATCGACAACCTGATGTACTTCAACCGGCACAACCTGGTAGACGAACTGCTCACCAACACGGAACTGACCCCGCGTAACCTGGCGGCGGTGACCCGCGCCCTCGGCCTCGGCGTGTCCCCCCAATACCAGGTGGTGCAGGTGACCCTGCTGCCGCCCCCGGACGATTCCGTGGCCGACCGCGCCGGTGTGGGCATGGGGGACACCTACCATCGGGACACGCTGCGTATCAGGCGGCACCTGAGCGAACACTTCCCGCACTCGGAATGTCACGTCACAACGCACCGCGTAGCCATGATCGTGAACCTGCCCCGCGACGGGCAGCCGGTGACGTCGGCCGAGGTGGCCGACTGCCTGCCGGGAGACATCGTGCCCTACGTGGCGGGAATCAGCCGGGTCGGCACCGTCAAGGAACTACCCAAGCTGCGCGAACAGACCCAGCAGGTGAAAGACATCCAGAAAGCGTTGCGCCGCTACAGCGACCCGATGAGCTACGACGAGCTGGGCATCTTCAAGCTGTTCCACAGCCAGGAACTGGTGGAAAACATCGAAGAGTTCATCCCCCAAAAGTTCGTGCTGCTGCACCGCGAACACCCCGTGCTGTTCGAAACGCTGGTGACCTACCTGGAACAGGGCAGAAACGCCCACCGCTGCGCGCAAGAGCTGGTGGTGCACCCCAAGACCGTGCAGTACCGGCTGGGCCGCATCCAGGATCTGGGGCTGGCCGATCTGGAAAACGTGGACGAAACCCTGCAACTCCTGTTCGCGGCCCGCGTGCTGCGCGGCCGCTAAGCGGAGCGCCGGGAAACTAGTCGAACTGCACGATCACCGGGGCGTGATCGGACGCACCCTTGCCCTTGCGTTCGTCCCTATCCACGTAGGCGTCGCTGACCAGCGGCTGTAGGGCGGGGGAGCCGAGCAGGAAGTCGATCTTCATGCCTTGCCGCTTGGGGAAACGCAGCTGCTGGTAGTCCCAGAACGTGTAGACGCCCTCTCCGGGGTGCAGCGGGCGCACCAGATCGGCGAAGCCGGTCTCGGTGATGGCGCGGAAAGCGTCGCGCTCCGGCTGCGTTACGTGGGTCTTACCGGCGAAGAAACCCATGTCCCAGACGTCGTAATCCTCCGGGGCCACGTTGAAATCGCCGCACAGCACGGCGCGGGCCTGGGGGTCTGCGGCCAGGGTAGCGGCGGCGTGCTCCCGCACGGCGGCCAGCCACTCCAGCTTGTAGGAATAGTGGGGATGGTCGATCTCGCGGCCGTTAGGAACGTACATGGAGGTCAGGGTTAGGCCGTCGGCGCCACCCACGCGGGCGCTCAGCAGGCGCGCCTCGGTCACCGCCGGTTCGCCCCACTGCGGCAGGCCGGGGATCTCCTGACGCACGTCCTCCAGGCCAATCCGGGAAACGATCGCCACGCCGTTCCACTGATTCAGGCCGTGCGCCGCCACCTCGTATCCGGCCTCCTCCAGCGGGGCGGTCGGAAACTGCGCGGGCTTGCACTTGATCTCCTGCAGCGCCAGCGCGTCAATGTTTTGGCGCTCCAGGAAATCGACCACCCGGTCGATGCGGGCACGGACAGAGTTAATGTTCCAGGTCGCGATACGCATGGGGAAGATTCTACGGGGGAGCGGGAAAATGGGCGGGGCGCGATGTGGAGGTGACCACACCGGCATGCGCTAATCTGAGAGCATGACCGCTGCACGTAGCCGCCTCCTGTCCCTCATCAACTCCCTGGCCGTGGTTCGCGGCCGCGTCACCCTGGCTTCCGGCAAGGAAGCCGACTACTACGTCGATCTGCGCCGGGTAACCCTGCACCACGAAGCCTCCCCGCTGGTCGGCCACGTCATGCTGGACCTGCTGGAAAGCAACGGCCTGCTGGAAGGCGTGGAGGCCGTCGGCGGCCTCACCCTGGGGGCCGATCCCGTCGCGGGGGCCATGCTGCACGCCGGAGCCCAGCGCGGCCTCAGCCTGGATGCGTTCGTGGTGCGTAAGAGCGAAAAAGCCCACGGCCTGCAGCGCCGTATCGAGGGCCCCGACGTCGCGGGCCGCCGCGTCATCGCGGTGGAGGACACCTCCACCACCGGCGGTTCCGTGCTCACCGCGTGCGAAGCGCTAGAGGAGGCCGGGGCCGAGATTGTGGGCGTCGCCGTGATCGTGGACCGCGACACCGGCGCGCGCGAAAAGGTCGAGGCGGCGGGCTACCGCTACCTGTCGGCCTTCAGCGTGGAAGAACTGGACGTCTAAACGGGAAGCCGGAAAAGCCACCGGCCAAAACAAAAATAGGTGCCGCCCCGAGAAACCGGGGCGGCACCTATTTTGTTGCGCTCGTTATTGTTGCGCTCGTTTTGGATGTGCCTGCCTGTTGCGTTTAGACGCGATCCGCCGCGAAGGTGTCGCAGGTGCGGATCTCGCCGCTGTTGTACCCCGTAACGAACCAGCGCTGCCGCTGCTGCGAGGAACCGTGCGTCCACGATTCGGGCTGCACCTGGCCACCGGCTACGTCCTTTTGGATATGGTCGTCGCCCACGGCGGCCGCCGCCGAAAGGGCGTCCTGCACGTCCTTCTTGGTGAGGGGCTTTAGCAGGGGAGCGCTGTTGCCGGGGCCGGGGGTGCTGGCCTCGTGGCGGGCCCAAACCCCCGCGTAGCAGTCGGCCTGCAGCTCCAGCCGCACCGCGTCGGACTGCGGGCCGGTGCTGCGACGATTGATGCCGCGCATGGCACCCTGCAGGTTCTGAATGTGGTGGCCGTATTCGTGGGCGATGACGTAACTCTTGGCTAACTGCCCGCTGCTGGAACCGAACCTAGCCTGTAGCTCCCGGTAGAAAGACGTATCGATATAGATGGTGGAATCCGCCGGGCAGTAGAACGGGCCGGTCGCCGCAGTGGCGTTGCCGCAGGCCGTGGCCACCTGGCGGCTGAAAATGACCGTCTGCGGTTCACGGAAGTTGATCCCCGCCGCAGGAGCGATGCGCGACCACAGGCCGTCCGCGGATTCCACCGTGGCCTGCACCAGGCAGTCGTCGTTGCGGTTCGCATCGGCCCCGGTGCGGCACTCTGTGAGTGCGCCGCCGCGCGTGTGCGGCTGCACCGGCTGCTCGTAACCGCTCCCGGTGGTGCTACCCGCTCCGAGCAGCGAATCGAGCACGCTGGCCGGTACCACCCCGGTAGCCACCAGCACAAAGGCGACCAGGGCAACCCCTATGCCGCCGCCGGTCATGGGGATGGCCACCCGGCCGCGCCGGGGGCCGCGAGGAAAGCCGCCACCGCTGCTGCCACCGCCCGCACGGCGCACGTTATCGGAGCGAATGTCGGCATTGGGATCAAACGTCATGCGCTCAGCCTACTGGCTGGCGGGTAGCATGGCGCGGTGAGCACGCACGAAGATTCCCTCCCCGTTGCCGCTACCGCCACGCACACCGTGGGGGTCGGCCCCCACCCGCTGCCCTGGCCCGAGGGTGAGCACTACGACCCGGAACTGCTCGCGAACGGCGATCGGCGAAACGTGCTCGACCGCTACCGCTACTGGCGGCGCGAAGCGATCGTGGCCGATCTTGACCTTTTCCGCCACCCCCTGGATGTGGCGATAGAAAACTTCGAGCACGACTTCAACATCGGCTCGGTGGTGCGCAGCGCCAACGCTTTCGGGGTCGGCCACGTCCACATCGTGGGGCGGCGGCGCTGGAACCGGCGCGGTGCGATGGTGACCGACCGCTACCAGCACGTGCTGCACCACCCCACGTCAGCCGACCTTGCCGCCTGGGCGAAAGAAAACGGCAAGCGCATCGTGGCGGTTGATAACACGCCGGGAGCAATCCCCATCGAACACGCCGAACTGCCGCGCGAATGCCTGATGGTTTTCGGGCAGGAGGGGCCGGGGGTATCCCCGGAAACGCTTGAGGTTGCTGAGTTTGTAACCGGCATCAGCCAGTTTGGCTCCACCCGTTCGATAAACGTCGGCGCGGCAGCGGCGGTGGCGATGCACACCTGGATCATGCGCCACGCGGACATTCCCCGCACGCTGGCCTCGCCCGGCGGCCCCGGCCCGGCGATGGGCCCTGCCTTCCCGTAGAGCGGGTAGCTTTTTCTGGGTTTCTGGGTTTCTGGGTTTCTGGGTTTCTGGGTTTCTGGGTTTTGGGGCCCGTTTTGTCGGCCCACCATTAACGCCTGGGTGCACTTTGTGCAGTTAACTTCCGCCCCCTAACGTTTGGGTGCACTAACCGCTGTGAAAACGGGGTTTGCGCCACCAAAAGTGCACCCGAACGTAACGCGTAACCAAAAGTGCACCTAAACGTCCAGGCATCACCAGGGATGAGCGCGGGCTAGGCGCAGGCGGGAAGGTGCTTCGGCGCGCGCCGAAGAAGGGGGTGTGCCGAAGAAGAGGGACGCCGGAGAAGTCTCGCCGTTTTATTCCTTCGCTCGCGCCCAGATCAGTGCCTACCTCTTGCCGCCGCAAAAAGGTAAGGATAGGCTTACCCTCAAATAGTAGAACACTGTTCTATGGGCTGGGGAGGATATGGCTAAAGAGATATCGGTGGCGCAGCTGATCGCGCCGGCCAAAAAAGACATGATCGTGACGGGGGTGCTCACCGCGATTGGCGCCGCCGTTTCGATAGTGCCCTACGTCTGCCTGACAGAGATCGCGGCGGCCTACGCGCGCGGTGAACGGGACGGCGTCATCTGGTGGTGGGTGTATCTGGCCATCGCCGCCATCGTTATCGCCCCGCTGCTTTACACGGTGGGCCTGGGACTGACGCATATTGCGGAAGCGAATTTGCGCTACAACCTGCGCCGCAGCCTGGTAGATGCGCTAGGCAAGATGCCGCTGGGACGGGTGTTTTCCACCCCGCCCGGCAAGGTGCGCAAGATCGTTGCCGACGATACCTCGGCTATTCATGTGCTGGTGGCGCACCTTTCCGGCGACGCCACCTATGCGGTGGTTAGCCTGGTGCTCGGGGTCGGTTATCTGCTCTGGGTAGATTGGCGTCTCACCCTGCTGCTGCTCCTCATCTGGGTGCTCGTGATCGGGGGCCTGATGGTGACTTCGCAGTGGCGTTACGGGGAGAGCGTAAAAAGGTTTTCGCTGGCGCAGAACGAGCTTTCGGCCGCCGCCGCCGAACTGGTGGAAGGCATCCGCGAGGTAAAGACCTTCCAGGGAGCGCAGGCTCCCCGGACCCGTTTCAACGCCGCGTACAAGGCTTTCTCGGACCTTTCCTACGAGTGGTCGAAGAGCGTCGGCATGGCGATGGCGGTGCTGGCCGCGTTCCTTAAGCCCGGCGTTATTTTCGCTACGGTCGCTCCGCTCGCGGTTTGGTTTGTTGCCGAGGGCTGGACCGAACCCGCCTACACGCTGCCGTTCTTCATCCTCGCCCTGGGTATCCCCTCGGGCCTGCTGCAGCTGATGGTGCTGGCGCAGAGCCTGTACGAGGCGCGGCAGGCGGCGCAGGACACCGTGAGCGTGCTGTCGGTCGCCCCGATCAAGGAGGGGGCAGAAAGGCAGGAAGTAGGCCCGAAGCCTGGCGAGGTGAGCTTTAGCGATGTGTCGTTCAGCTACACGGTTGACAGGGAACGCCCCCTGCTGCATGACCTCAGTTTCACCGCCCCGGCCGGTAGCGTGACCGCGCTGGTCGGCCCCTCCGGCGGCGGCAAATCCACTCTCGTGAAACTGATCGCCCGCTTCCACGACGTGGACTCGGGTAGCGTAAAGGTGGAGGGCCTGGACGTACGCGAGGTCACCTCCCGCTGGCTGCTGTCCCGGGTAGCGGTAGTTTTCCAGGACGTAGCCCTGGTGCACGACACGGTGGCAAATAACATCGCGCTGGGGCGCGACGATGCCACCCGGGAAGAGATCGAGGCCGCGGCCCGCGCAGCCTGCCTGCACGAGCGCATCACCCGTCTGAAGGATGGCTACGACACGGTGATCGGCGACGATAACGGCATCCTTTCGGGAGGGGAAATGCAACGCCTGACCATCGCCCGCGCCTATCTACAAGATGCCCCGATCCTGGTGCTCGACGAAGCCACCGCCATGGCGGACCCGCGCAGCGAGCGGGAGATCCACCGTGCGCTCAGCGAACTGGCCCAGCAGCGCACCGTGATCGTGATTGCGCACCGGCTCTCTACGGTGCGGGAGGCCGACCAGATCCTGGTTGTGGCCGACGGCACCATCGCCGAACGCGGTAAACACGAAGAACTGGTCGCGGAGGGCGGCATCTACGCCTCGCTCTGGCACCGCCAGCAGGGGGAAGGAGACGAAAAATGAGGGCGCTGCTCGAAAAGACCGTGAACGCGCGAGAGGTGCGCACGGAGCTGGTTCTGTTCGTGCTCGGGGCTGCCGCGCAGGGGGTGGCGCTGGCCCTGATGATCCCGTTCCTGCGCTCCTTCCTCGGCACGCGTGAGAACCTGACGGCCTGGACCGTGGCCATCGTCGCGGCGGGGGTAGCGGCCCTGCTGCTAAACATTTACGCCGCCCACCGCTCCTACCGCCTGAGCGTTTACGAAATCTGCGACACCCTGATGGCGCGCATCCTGGAACGCACCCTGCGGCTGCCGCTCGGCTGGTTCAGCGCCAGTAATCAGGCGCGCGTGATCTCCGCCGTCTCGCGCGAACTGAACACGATCTCGCACATCACCTCGATGTTGATCCCGAACCTGGTGGACGCCTTCGTGGTCCCGATCGTGATGCTGGTCGTGGTGTTCTTCGTGGATCCGTTGCTGTGCCTGGTTATGGTGCTCGCGATACCTCCGCTGGCGCTCACCTGGCGTTGGATGCTGCGGGTCAGCGACCGCGTTAACGAGGAAGAACTTGAGGCGGCGCGCGATACCGCCGGCAGGCTGGTGGAATACGCCAAACTACAGACGGTGCTGCGCGCTGCCGGCAAGGCATCGATCGACTGGCAGCCGCTCGGGGAGGAACTCGAACGCGAACACCGCGCGGTGATGGATTCGATGCAGAGCAAAGTCAAGCCCTCGATGACGTTCTCGTTCCTGCTGCAGGCAGCGTTCGGCATCGTGCTGCTGCTCGGGCTGTCCCAGGTAATCGGCGCGAAACTGGACATGGCCGCTTACCTGGCGATCATGGTGGTGGCGGCGCGCATGCTCGCTCCGCTCAGCACGGCGATCATGTACAACGCGGAAATGTACAAGGCCCGCATGGCGCTAGAGGCGGTGGACGGCATCCTGTCGGCCCCGACGCTGCCGGAACCGCAGGCGCCCGTGGCTTTCCCGCGCGAACACTCCCTCACGTTCACCGACATCAGCTTTGGTTACGACGGGGAACGGCCCGTGCTGAACGGCATCGATCTGCAGGTGGAGAGCGGCAGCGTCACCGCCCTGGTGGGCGAGTCCGGCTGCGGTAAATCGACCCTGTTACGCCTGGCCGGGCGGTTCTGGGACGTGAACGGCGGCAGCGTGCGCATCGGCGGAGTCGACGTGCGCGACATCCCCACCGAGGAACTGCTGGAGCAGATCTCGTTCGTGTTCCAGGACGTCTACCTGTTCGACACCACGATCCGGGAAAACGTGCGCCTGGCCCGCCCCGGCGCGACCGACGAAGAAATCGCTCACGCGGCGCGGCAGGCGCGCCTCGACAGCGTGATCGAAACGTTGCCGGATGGTTGGGAAACGCAGGTTGGCCCCGGCGGAAAGCTGCTCTCGGGTGGTGAACGACAGCGCGTCGCCATCGCCCGCGCGTTCATTAAGGACTCCCCGATCCTGTTGCTGGACGAGATCACGTCGGCGCTGGACGGCGAAAACGAGGCCGCGATCACCGGTGTTATCCGGGAATTGGCGAAGGGACGCACAGTGCTGATGGTCGCGCACAGGCTCACCACCGTGCGCACCGCCGACAAGGTAGTCGTGCTGCGCCCCGGAGAATCCGGGGAGGGGGCGAGCATCGCCCAGGTCGGCACGTACGACGAACTCGCCGCGCAGCCGGGGGCGTTCGCGCGGATGGTGGAGGCCGACGGGGCCGATAGACACTGGCGGCTGCGCTAGGGCGGAATGTGAGGGAGGGAAAATATCCCTACCTGAAACTCCCGAAGGGGACCCCCCTATGAAAAGATATATGTGTCGGCACTAAGTATCGTGTCGCACCCCGACTTTGAAGGAGAATGCGCAGCATGGCTATTGCAACCCCCGAGGAATATGCAGAGATGATCGACCGGGCCAAGGCGGGCAAGTTTGCCTACCCGGCCGTGAACGTCTCCTCTTCCCAGACCGCTATCGCGGCCCTGCAGGGCTTCGTCGAGGCTGAGTCTGACGGCATCATCCAGGTGTCCGTGGGCGGCGCCGAATACCTGTCCGGTTCCACCGTCAAGAACCGTGTTGCCGGCTCCATCGCCCTTGCGCAGTTCGTGACCGAGGTTGCCAAGGACTACAACGTCAAGGTTGCTCTGCACACCGACCACTGCGCCAAGCAGAACCTGGAGAGCTGGGTTGAGCCGCTCATCGAGTGGGACCTCAACGAGCGCGTGAACAAGGGCCTCAACCCGCTGTTCCAGTCCCACATGTGGGACGGTTCGGCCGTTCCGGTAGACGAGAACCTGGAGATCGCTGAGCGCCTGCTCGAAAAGACCTCCGCAGCCAAGAAGATCCTCGAGATTGAGGTTGGCGTTGTCGGCGGCGAAGAGGACGGCTACTCGGCCGACGTTGACGAAGACAAGCTCTTCTCCACCCCGGAGGACGGCCTCAAGACCGCCGAGAAGCTCGGCCTGGGTGAAAAGGGCCGCTACATGACCGCCCTCACCTTCGGCAACGTGCACGGCGTCTACAAGCCGGGCAACGTGAAGCTGACCCCGGCCATTCTGCTCGACATTCAGAAGGCTGTCGGCGATAAGTACGGTAAGGAAATGCCGTTCGACCTGGTCATGCACGGTGGCTCCGGCTCGACCCTCGAGGAGATCCGCGAGGCAGTCGATAACGGCGTTATCAAGATGAACATCGACACCGACACCCAGTACGCCTTCACCCGCCCGATCGCTGGCCACATGTTCAGCAACTACGACGGTGTCCTGAAGGTTGACGGCGAGGTCGGCAACAAGAAGACCTACGACCCGCGCGCATGGGGCAAGCTGGCCGAGGCCGGCATGGCCGCCCGCATCGTCGAGGCCTGCGAGAACCTGCGCAGCGTCGGCAAGAAGATGGCCTGATCTGCCGCAAGCAGCCTGAGCGCTAACGCGCACAGCTAAAAATGTCCCCCTCCACATCGCGTGGAGGGGGACATTTTTTTAATTAGCGCCGACAGGAAAACCTGCCCTTTTCGCGCTTTGCTAACAACCTCGGCTACGGCAGCTCAACGGCGCCCGTAACGCCCCTGCGCATTCCCCATCACGCTGCGCAGCGCGGGGAGGACGTCGGCCAAGAAAACCCCTGCGGCGGTGACTGCGATGATCGGCATGATGCCCAGCACCGGCAACCTAAATGGCAAGATCGGCAGGGTGAGCAGACCCACCACGGCGCTGACGGCGCAGACGCCGCCCCAAAACAGCTTCGTGCGCTTCATCGCCGCATCGTACGCGGCGGCGGGGAAACGCACGGCGTTTATCAGCGCCCAGGCCTCGATGCCGAACATGAGGAACGCGGCCGCGCTGAAAATGAAAAATTCGATCTGCCAAACAAGCATGGTGCCAGTCTAAACACAGGTGACGGCACTAATTGCGCCGGAGCGGGGTGTTAATCATCGCGGTGTTCGCCCAGGATGAGCGTTTCGATCATCGCGGTCGTCGTCGGCGGTTCCACCACGTCCAGTTCCTTCGTCACCGGGCGCGGCCCGACCACGTTCCCGTCGGAAACCACCATCAGACTCGGCAGGAACTTCTCCGCCTGGGTCGCGTTCAGGCCGGTCGCCTGCAGCAGGTCTACCGCGAGCGAACGCAGCTGCATCACCAGAGTGATCCCGGCGAAGTGCGCCACGCGGCCGGGAATCGTGCCGTCCTCGGTTTCCAGCAGGGTCTCCGGGGTTAGGTAGGCGCAGTATTGTCGCAGCGAACGGCGCGCCTGCGTGAAGTCTTCGCCCGTATCCACGCTGGTGCGCAGCTGGCCGACGGCATCGAATAGCTGCAGGTAGGCGTCGGCCAAGCGCGGCAGCGAAACGTCGGGGGCGGCGCGCTGCAGCTCTACCTGCCTGCGGGCCACCACGCGGGCGGTGCGCATGGCGCGGTCGGAACCGACCAGCAGCCCCTGCAGGCGCTGCACCTCTTTTGCGTGCTTGTGCCCGGTGGGGGAGAAACGCGCCAGTTCGTCCGCCGCCTCGTTAGCGAGCCGCCAGCGGTCCGTCGCATCCTGCGAGATCGCGCGTAACCGGTGCAGGGCGGCGCGGGAAACATCCACGCTGCCGGAACGCGCCGCCAGCGAAAGGGAGGTGACGGTGGCCGCCAGGTCGGAAAAGAACTGCCGCGACGCAGCCTGCGGAGCGCGCCGGGGATCCTTCGCGAATAGCAGCAGTACCAGGATGGCCACCACCACGCCCACCAGTGCATCCAGGAAGCGGCCCATCGGGGAAAGCTGCGGGGTGGCGGGCAAGAGCAGCGCGATCAGCGACTGCACGCCGCTCTGTACCCCGAACACCACGCCCCGGTCCAAGAAACGGGCGGCCAGGGCGGCGCAAAGCACCAAAACCAGAATCTGCCAGGCACCGGGGCCGATCGTGTAGTGGGCAAGCTCGCCCAGCAGCACGCCGAACAGCACCCCGCCCGACATCTCGGCCACCTTGCGCATCTTCTTCTCTACCGTGAAGCCGATGATGATCCAGGCGGCTACGGCGGCGAAGAACGGTGCCCGATGCTGCCAGATCCAGCCCGCCGCGAGGTAGGCCAGGGAGGCCGCGAGGGCAGCCTGAAACACCTGCCACCAGGTGTCGCGGACGCGCTGCACGCCGTCCCTGAAATAGCGGCGCAGCCAGCTGTGCGGGTGGGTAGAGGGGGAGTGTGCGCTCACGAAATCACCGGTTCTTTCAGCCTGCGGGTGATTAGCTCGGATAGTTCGATGGCCTCCCCATCGCGGCCACCTTTGCCCACCACCAGCGGGGCGGGCTGCGGCTCCAGGCGGGCCCCGCGCAGTGTTTCGCGCAGCGTCCCCTCGGCTCGCATAACGTAAAAGTTGCCCTCGCGATCGCACGCCACGCTGCGATCGCTCTTGAGATACCAGCCGACTACCTGGGTTTTTACGGTGCGTCGGCCGTTAAAAGTGCGGGCGCGCAGCGGGGCGGGGGCGATTCCGGCGCGCTGAAAGGAATCTGCGGCGTCACGCAGCAGCGCGGTAGCGGCCGCGTGTTCCCGTTCGCGTTCGGCACGCAGGATACGCTCCTGCGCCGCAAACACCTCGTCCCGATCCACGCGCGGCACCTACAGTTTGGCCGTCTTGGGGCGCGGCGCGTGTTCGCGCTCGCGCACGATGACTTCCTGTAGCGCGGGCACCTCGGCGGAGGCGTCGGCGGCGGTAACCACCACCGTGAGCTGCGCATCCGTCGGCACCGAACGCCTGACCAGGGCCAGCGCGATAGTGCCCAGGTCGCAGTGCTGCGCACCGCTGGTAACGTGGCCGACTTCCCGGCCCTGCAACGTCACCCTATCGCCGTGAGAGGGCAGCAGATCGCTGCCGCCGTCCAGGTGCAAGAGCACCAGACGACGCGGCGGCTGGCCCAGGTTAAGCACCTTCGCCACGGTCTCCTGGCCCCGATAGCAGCCCTTCGCGGTATGCACGGCGCTGCGCAGCCAGTCCAGTTCGTGCGGGATGCTGCGCTCGTCCACCTCGCGGCGCAGCCGGGGTCGGTGCGCGGCCACCCGCAGCGCCTCGGCGCTCAGGAGGCCCGCCCAGAGAGCGGCCGGAACCCGCGTTAGCTCGGTGCGCGCCAGCAGCGAAAGCCGCCAGTCCACGGCCTCCTCCGGGTCCGGCCCGTAGGCCACCCCGCCGGGGCAGACACCCGGCCAGGGATCGTCCCACTCCGCGAGCGGCGCGAGGTCAGGCTGGAAATTGTCTACCTCGGAAAGGGGGCCGACGCTACCGACGGCTGCCAGATCGGGGCGGGCCTGTACCTCCACCCGAGAAGCGAAACGCATCCGTTCCAGGTAGGCGATCAGCGCGGCGCCGCAGCCGGGATCGGTCACGAGCAGCACGCCGTCCTCGCGCACGAGTACGGCGCAGGCGTGTTCGATGCGCCCGTTCGGGGAGAGGATCAGCAGCTCGCGCGAATCGCCCGGGGCGGCGTCGAGCAGAGCCTGGGAGCTGAGCGTGTGCAGCCATTTCAGGGTGTCCGGGCCGGAAACCTCGACCGTGTCCAGGTGGGAAAAATCGACCACGGCGCGCGAATCGAGCAGCCGCCGTTGTTCGCGCAGCGGCGCGCCGTAGTGGGCGGGCACCGCCGCGTCGGGGCCGTCGCCCGCGACCGCGCCGGGCAGGTCAGGCATCGCTGCTGCCGTCTCCGGAAAGATCGGCCTTTCCGAGCATTTCGTAGTCGGCCTCTTCCTCGTCGGCGGCGCGGCCCAGCTCTACCGACATGTAGCTGGAAAGCGGTTTGTCGTCCCGGCTCGTGTCGTAGGCCCACATCAGGTTGCCGCGCACCAGCCCGAACATGCGCATGGCGGCGGCGGGACCGGTGCCGGTCTCGGTGCGCGCCACGAAGTCGGTTGCCAGGTGGATACGCGGCCCGCGCACCTCGCCCAGGTAAACCTCGCAGTAGCCCTCCGGGTGGGAGAGCAGGAGTTCCACCTTGTGCGGGGACTGCGCCTCGGTCTCGCCCTCCTTGACCGGGCCGGTCACGCGCCAGTAGCCGCTTTCTTCGGTGAGCAGGCGGCGCTCGACCTCGCCCTCTTGCGGGGTTTCGGCCTCTTCTTCCGCGCCCTCCACGAAAGCGGCGGTGGGCGGGGCGGGCGGCGGCACGTCCAGCACCCAGGTGCGCATCTGCCACGCCAGGGTCTTGCTGTCGGACGGCTTGATCTGGAGGGTCTGTTCGATTCGCTTGCCGACCTCTTCCCCGTCGTCGCTGGGGAGCTGCACGGCACCGCTGCCCTCCCAGCTGCCAACCAGCCAGGCGAGGGGGTAGAGCGAAGGATCTAGCGAGGAATCAAGAATGATCGGCATAGCCCAAGTTTAGCTATCCGCTCCGCGCGTGTCCCTAGAGCGGGATCATCCTTACCGCGAGGAACACCACGAACCCGGTCACCGCCACCGGCGCGCAGGCGTTGGTAAGCACCGCGCGGGCCTCCCGGGCGCGAAAGACGGTGCTGAGAAGGTAGGTGATCGCCACCGAGAGGCACGCGATCACGGCCCCCACCCCGGCCCCGATAAGCAACGGGTGATCGCTGGGTAGCAGGAAATAGCTGGTGAAAGCGGGTACCAGGGTGCCGGTGAGGATGGCCGACGGCACGGCGGCCACCCCCGGCAGGGGCAGCGCCAATACGAACGAGGTGGCGACGAGCGCCGAGGCTGCGGTGATGATGAGCCCGATCCCGGCGGAGGCGTGCACCGCCTCCACCCAGCCCGCGGAAAGCGCGGCCAGAAGCGCGCCGGTAACGGTGCCGGTGAGCGATTCGGTGAGCTGCCCTCGTTCCGAGCGCAGCATTTGCTGTAAGAAACTGGCGAACACGGCGAACACCATCACCAGGGCGATCCCTGCGGCGGCGTTGCTGACGCTGGTGGAAAGGGCCAAGATAAGCCCGGCGGCGCCGGTCAGCGCCATCACCAGGCGGGTGCTGCGCGGGGTGGGCAGCTCCAGCAGATCGGGCCAGCCCGCCGTCAGCATTACGATCACGAACGCACAGGTGAGAGCCACCAGGTAGACGGCGTAACCGCCCCCCACTATCACCGCGAGCGCAATCAGAAGTCCGAGCGCTGCCCCGAGCGGCGTGCGCGCTGCCGATCCCATCAAAACTTAAAGTCCCTTCGCCGTGCTTAGTTACAGTTGAGTCTACGTGCTGTAAACGGGTAAGGGAGTGGCGTGCTGATGCTAAAGAAGAATGTTCTCACCCCGGAAGAAAGCGACCTGGTGCGGCGTCTGCTGGCCGAGGTCTCCCGACACGACGGGGTTGCGCCGCTGGACGAGGCCGCCCTGCTCAGGCTCGCGCCGGGGGACACGGGGGCGCAGCATTTCCTGCTGCCGCAGGTTGAAGTGGACGGCGAAAATGCGGGGGAGGAACTTGCCGGTTACGTGAGCCTGCTTGCCGACGGCACGATCCAGGGCGCGGTAGCGCCCGCCCAGCGGCGGCGCGGGTTCGGACAAAAGCTGCTGGGCGCGGCCCACGCGCAGGCGCCGCAGGGGGGAGCCTGGGCGCACGGTGCGCTACCGGAAAGCGCGGCCTTCATGGCGCAGCAGGGGTGGGTAGCAAACCGGGAACTCCTGGTGATGAGCGCCGATCCGGCGGCGGCGCTGCGGGCGCTCGAAACCAACGGGAACGCAGCCCTCGATACGGAGGGCCTCTACCTGCGCGAGAGCAGGGGAGAGGCAGACCTCGAACTGCTGCACGGGCTCAACGCCGCCGCTTTCGCGGATCACCCCGAGCAGGGGAAGCTGAGCGTGAGCGACCTGCGACAGCGCTTCGCGCAGCCTTGGTTTTCCGCCGCGCGCCTCCTTTTCGCGTTCAGGGCGTGCGCCGGGCAGGCGCGTCCGGAGCCTGCCGGGGAGGAAAGCGCTGCCGGGGGAATGACGCCCATCGGTTTCGTGTGGCTTAAAGAGGACGAACTCTACGTGCTGGGGGTGCACCCCGCCGCGCAGGGGGCCGGGGCGGGGCGGAAACTGCTCGCCGCGGCGCTGCGCCTGGCAGCAGACGAGGCGCTACCGGAGCTGAAACTCTACGTAGACGCGGCAAACACGGCGGCTGTCTCCCTGTATAAAAAGGCCGGTTTCCAGGTTGTGGAAAGCCATACTCGCTACGTTCCGGGCGCGTAGACGGTAACCTCGTGCGGTGGGGCCGGATAACTTGACCGGAAGTAGCTAGAGAGGGACGCAAATGCCGTTTCGGGAGTCGCTGCCGAGCGACGTGGTGGTTGCCGCCGGCGCCCTGGTGTGGCGCGAGGGCGAGGACGGGATAGAGATCCTGCTTGTGCACAGCCCCCGTTACGACGAATGGTCCTACCCCAAGGGCAAGGTGGACGCGGTAGAATCGCTGCCCGCCACGGCGGTGCGGGAAATCGCGGAAGAAACCGGCTGGAGCGTGCGCCTACACCAGCCCCTGCCCACCGCCGTCTACCTGCTGCCCGGCGGCCGCACCAAGATCGTGCGTTACTGGACAGCCACTGCCCGCGCGAAAACCTACGGCGGCCCTAAGAACCCGCGCGAGATAGACGACGTGCGCTGGGTGCCGCTGCCGGAGGCCAGGCGAATGTTGATCCGCCAGTCCCATCACGTGCAGCTCGATGCCTTGGAGCGCTTCATCGCCACCGGCACGCTGCGCACCAACCCGATCATTATTCAGCGCCACGCGGCAGCCCTGGGCAGGGCGAAGTGGCGTAAGGGGGAGGAGACGCGTCCCCTGAATAAGAAGGGGAAAAAGCAGGCCAAGATGCTGCCGCAGATACTGTCGGCATTCACCCCGCAGCGCATAGTCACCAGTCCCTGGAAACGCTGCGATACCACGATGACCCCGTTCGCCAAGCTGTCCGGGATAGACGTGCGGCGCAAGGATTCGCTGACCGAGGCGGCGAACGCGCAGCGGCCCTCCCGTACCGCCGCCGTCATGGAACGCATCCTCGTCGGGGGCACCTCCTGCGTGGTGTGCACGCATCGCCCCGTGCTGCCCACCCTGATCGAAGTCGCCAAGCAGCACGCCACGGAAGAGGTGGCGCGCGAGCTGCCCAAGAAAGATCCCTACCTGGCAGCGGGGGAGATGCTGATCCTGCACACCACCGTAAAAGGTCTGGTAGTCGCGCTGGAAAGGCACATTAGCGAACCGTAGCCGGGCGGGGGCTCCTGCCATTACCGCGCGGCCAGAGAACATTAACCGCGCGTTCACTCTTACTCGGTTTTCACGTCACCTAGGCTCCCTAGTGTCGTTTCCGACGGCGCCTTTGCGCCGGGAAACAACTACCGGGCCGACGCCCGCAGGAGGTAAGACGTGAACGTCCGCACCCGCAAGATTGCTGTACTTGCCGCTACCGCCCTTATCGGCTCGCTAGGCCTCACCGCCTGCAGCGGGAATGACGGCGGCGTGAAGAAGGCCGACCCGGCTGGCAGCGCACCCGTAGCGGACCTGAGTGGCAGCATCGCCGGATCGGGAGCTTCGTCCATCGAATCCGCCACCACCGCCTGGACGCAGAACTTCAAGGCCCTCAACCCGCAGGCGCAGGTCACCTACGATGCGATCGGTTCCGGTAAGGGCCGCGATCAGTTCCTCGCCGGTGGCGTGGCCTTCGCAGGTTCCGACGCCGCGCTGAAGCCGGAAGAGATCGAAAAGGCAAAGCAGCGCTGCTTCGGTGGTAACGCGGTAGACATCCCCGTCTACATTTCCCCGATTGCGATCGTGTTCAAGCTCGATGGCGTGAAGGAACTGAACCTGGCCCCGGCCACCCTCGCGGGCATCTTCAACGGCAAGATCACCACCTGGAACGATCCGGCCATCGCCGCCGATAACCCCGGCGTGGAGCTACCCGCCACCGCCATCGTGCCGGTGCACCGTTCCGACAAGTCCGGAACCACCGAAAACTTCACCGAATACCTCTCGGCCACCGCCGGCGATGCCTGGGGGCACAAGGCCTCCGGTACCTGGCCGATGGACGGTGGCCAGTCCGGCGAGGGCACCTCGGGCCTGATCTCGGTGGTTGAGGGCGGCAACGGCACCATCGGCTACGCCGACGCTTCCAAGGCGGGTAACCTCGCCACCGCCAAGATCAAGGTGGGTGATGCCTGGGTCGGCCACAGTGCGGAGGGCGCCGCCAAAGCCGTCGAGGTTTCCCCGCGCGTGGAGGGGCGCAGCGAACACGATATCGCCCTTGAGCTGGATCGTAAGACCACCGAGGCTGGTGCCTACCCGCTCGTGCTCGTCTCCTACATGATCACCTGCGACACCTACGAGGACGCGAATAACGCCGAGCTGGTTAAGGGATTCGCCAAGTATGTCGTTTCCGAGGCGGGACAGAAGGCGTCCCAGGAGCTCGCCGGATCGGCCCCGCTTTCCGAGAAGCTGCGCGGAGAGGCCGACAAAGCCATCGACGCTATCAAAGCCAAGGGCTGATAGCGGCCGCGCTAAGGAAAAACCATGACTGTTGAAGCTGCCGCCAAACGGCGGACGCGCACCAGGCCAGGCGACGCCCTGTTTTCGGGGCTGAGCCTGGCCTCGGGGCTGGTCATCTTCCTGACCCTGCTCCTGGTCGCCGTATTCCTCACCCTGCAGTCGCTCCCCGCGATCCAGGAAAGCCGCGAGGTCACGGGGAACGCGGACGCGGTATCCCTGCTCGAATACACCGGCCCGCTTGTTTACGGCACCGTCCTGGCTGCCGTCCTGGCGCTGCTGATGGCGGTCCCGATCTCCGTGGGAATCGCGCTGTTCATCTCGCACTACGCTCCCCGCAAGCTGGCGCAGACCCTCGGCTACCTGGTGGATCTGCTCGCAGCCGTGCCCTCGGTCGTGTTCGGCCTGTGGGGTGGTGTCTGGCTGGTGCCCAGGCTGGAGCCGCTCTTCATGGGGTTGCACAACTACCTCGGTTTCATTCCCCTCTTCGGGGGCAACGTCACCGCCCCCATGCGTAACATCGCGGCGGCCTCCGTGGTCCTTGCGGTAATGATCCTGCCCATCATCACCGCCGTCACCCGCGAGGTGTTCCTGCAGGTGCCCAGGCTGCATGAGGAGGCGGCGCTGGCGCTCGGGGCCACCCGCTGGGAAATGATCCGCATGTCGGTGCTGCCCTTCGGACGCTCGGGAATCATGAGCGCGTCCATGCTCGGTCTGGGCCGGGCGCTCGGCGAAACCATGGCCGTGCTGATGGTGCTCTCCGCAGGCAGCACCTTCTCCCTGCACATCCTTGAAGTGGGGATGCACAACACCATCGCCGCAAACATTGCCTCGCAAAGCGCGGAAAGCTCCGGCGTGCAAATGTCCCGCCTGATCTTCACCGGCCTGGTGCTGTTCATCATTACCTTCGTGATCAACTCGATCGCCCGCTGGATCGTGAATCGACGCAAAGAATTCTCGGGAGCCAACTGATGACCACTGCTATCTCCACCGGGGAACGCAGTCTGCCCTGGTACCACCTGGTGTTCACCGGCATCGCCGCGGTGCTGGTGAGCGTGCTGCTGCTGACCCTAACGTCGTCCCTCAGCATCGCCTCCGTGGTCGTGATCGGTTTCTTCGTGCACCTCGCGATCACCTTCGGGTATTCCCGTTACCGGGAAGGGCCCCGCTGGGCGCGCGACAGGGTGATGACCCTGCTCGTAATCGCGGCTTTCGCGCTGGCCATGCTGCCTCTCGTATCCCTGCTGTGGGAGGTCACCTCGCGCGGCATGAAGCGGCTGATCGCACCGTTCCCCGGCTACTTCTGGCAGACAGACATGGCGGGTGTCATCGGTGGGATGGAGGCCGGGGGCGTGCTACACGCCATCGTCGGCACCCTGCTGATCACCGCGGCAGCCACCGTGATCTCCGTGCCCATCGGTCTGTTCACCGCGATCTTCCTCGTCGAATATTCGTCCGGCCCGCGCACCAGGGTGCTTGCGAAGGGAATCACCTTCCTGGTGGACGTGATGACCGGTATCCCCTCCATCGTGGCGGGCCTGTTCGCGCTGGCGCTATTCGTCACCGTGACCGGCAACCAGGGGATCCGTATCGGCGCGATGGGCGCGGTCGCGCTCTGCGTGCTGATGATCCCCACCGTGGTGCGCTCCAGCGAAGAAATGCTGCGGCTCGTGCCGCACGAACTGCGCGAAGCCTCCTACGCGCTTGGCGTGCCGAAATGGCTGACCATCGTGCGCGTAGTGCTACGCACGGCGGTCGCCGGTATCACCACCGGCATCACCCTGGCCATCGCCCGCGTGATCGGTGAAACCGCGCCCTTGCTGCTCACCATCGGCTTCGTCCCGGCGCTGAACAAGAATCTGTTCGAGGGCCGCATGGCCACCCTGCCCACCTATATCAATAGTCAGTTCAAGCTGGGTAACGCGGTCTGCAACTCGGATACGGTAACCAACCCGATTACGCAGCTCGCCTACAACTGCTCTACCTCAATCAACTATGATCGCGCTTGGGCCGCGGCCCTCAACCTCATCCTGATCGTGATGGTGCTTAACGTGATCGCCCGTCTTGTGAGCCACTACTTCGCCCCGAAGGCCGGGCGTTAAGCTGCCTGACGGCCCCAGAAAGGACCGCCCCCAAATGTCTCACCGTATAGATGTAGAAAACCTCAACGTTTTCTACGGCAACTTCCTGGCTGTCGAGGACGTTTCGATGACGATCGCGCCGCAGAGCGTGACCGCCCTAACCGGCCCCTCCGGCTGCGGTAAATCGACTTTCCTGCGCACCCTCAACCGCATGCACGAGGTCATTCCCGGCGCGCGCGCCGAGGGCAGCGTCACCATCGCCGGACAAAATATTTACGCGCCCGGCGTGGACCCCGTAAACGTGCGCCGCCGCGTGGGCATGGTGTTCCAGCGTCCCAACCCGTTCCCCACCATGTCTATCGCGGAAAACGTACTGGCGGGCGTGCGGCTAAACAACCGGCGCATCTCTAAGGCTGAGGCGGACGAGCTGGTCGAATCCTCCCTCACCGGCGCGAACCTGTGGAACGAGGTCAAAGATCGGCTGGATAAGCCCGGTTCCGGCCTTTCCGGCGGTCAGCAGCAGCGCCTGTGCATCGCCCGCACCATCGCCGTTAAGCCCGACGTGATCCTGATGGACGAGCCGTGTTCCGCACTCGACCCGATCTCCACCCTCGCCATCGAAGACCTCATCCATGAGATGAAGAACGACTACACGATCGTGATCGTTACCCACAACATGCAGCAGGCCTCGCGCGTTTCCGATAAGACGGCCTTCTTCAACATCGCGGGCACCGGTAAACCCGGCAAGCTCATCGAAATGGACGACACCCAGGTGATGTTCCAAAACCCGAAGGAGAAGTCCACCGAGGATTACATCTCTGGACGTTTCGGGTAAGTACATCCGGGCTCACCGCACGGGGGCATGTCATCTCAGGGAGGATCAGACCTGGGGATGATGTGCCCTCGTTCGTTTTTTCCTAGCATTAAGCGAGGTAAGAAAGCGATACCAAACCATTTCCTGCGGAAAGGAAAAGCTATGAGTGGAGTACTGCTGGTGGTGGTGGCCGGGGGCTTCGTTTTGGCTGGTTCCGTGGCGGGGCTAGTCCTCTTTCTAACCCTAAAAGATTAAGCAGATTTAATCCGTGTTTGTAGGAGGGCAGCGTGGGAACCGAATTGTTTCTGCCGAGCATTTCTGAAATCGTCTACGGGCTGATAATTCTGATCGGCATAATCGGTATTCCCACCGCGATAACCCTGGGAGTCATCTTCCTGACCAAGAAAAAGTAGTCCTAGATCAGTTTCTTTCCGCGCAGGAAACGCACCAGGAACACCGCCATGTCGGCCCTGGTCACCGCGAGATCGGGGCGGAACGTGCGATCCGGCCAGCCGGTAGAGATACCGGTTTGCGCCAGGAACTCGATTTCCCGATAAAACAGGTGGCTGCGCGGCACGTCTTGGAAACTGGGGCGGAGCGGTGGGGCATATCCCGCAGAACCCCAGGCGCGGGTCAGGAACGCGGCCATTTCTAGGCGCTTCGACTGTGCCAGGCGGCGCATCTCAAAGCGTTCTTCGCCTACCTGCCAGCCGTTAATCAGCCCCTCAGCGCGAGCCCAACACATCTCCTTATAGAACTGATAGTGCGGTTCTACGTCCACGAACGGGGACTCTTCCGGTGGATTAAACGCCGGGTACCCGGCCATGCGGTACAGCATTGCCGCCACCGCGTCGCGGTTAATCGGCAGGGACGGACGGAAAGTGCCGTCCGGCCAACCCGTAATTAACCCCAGTTCATAGGCCTGTTCGATCTCGGCAAAGAACATGTGCCTCGGCGGTACGTCGCTAAAGTGCTGAACCGGGTGAATATCCTCCTCGCCGACGGGCAGGAACGTCACCTTGCCGCTGCCCGCCTCGCGCACGGCGTCGCCGTTCTCAAAGGCCTGGCTGGGGGACAGCGAATCCTCCACCGGCATGCCCCACTCGGGCTGCCAATCAGCGGCGAAAGAACTCATCCAGGCGCTCGCCCGGTCGTTTTCCTCATGGAAAATTAGGCCTCGGGTTAGGCGAGAAACCGTGAAATCGCCCGCCCGGTGAGCCAGCATATTCACGGTTCCCAGGAAGTACTCTCCCCGCTTAAACCCGTAGGCCTCGTAAGGGGCGCGGGAAAGCTTCCGCAATCGGGTACTCACCTTGTCCCGCAGCCGATCCAACTGCGCATATAGCGCGTCACCGCAGCAGTCGGTGTAGTTAACGTCCCGATGGGCCCCCAGTACGGGTACCTCTGCGATGCTGCGCTTCTTGAACGGCGTACCGCTCACGTTTACCCGCCAGTTAACTCTGTCCGTCACATCCCAGATGAAAGATCCCCCCAGTTTCCAGGCGATAACGTCGGCTGCGGCGTCCAGGGCCGGGGCGGGTGCGGGCTCGTCCACAAACGACCCGAGCAGGCAGACGCCGAAGGAACCGGTGTTAAATCCCAGCGCGTGGGAGCCCACGATGGGGCGTAGCAGGCCCCCCTTGCGGCCCTCAAAAATCTGGCCGTAACGGTCAATCAACACGTTATAGCCGACGTCCGACCAACCGCGCGCACCCGTATGGAAATAGTGGATGGCGCGCACGATCTGGGCGCTCTGCGCGGGCGTGTAATCGTTCGCGCCCTCGCTGTGGTGTACGAAGCAGGCGCGCAGATAACCTGCGGAGGAAGTTTCTCTGCCGCGGCTCTCATCGGCACCCCACGCCGCACGGCCGATGACCGGCGGTGCACCCGGACCGGGGCGGATTGCCGTCGGGCCAGGACTAAACGGTGCGGTACCGCCGCTGCCCACCCCGCCATCCCCCGGGAGGGGGCGCGAATCCAACAGATGGACCGCGAGCTCGCCTGTGAAATCTCCGCCGTCCAGGCGCGCCTCTAGCTCGACGGCCACGGCATCACCCGTCCACACCGGGTTGGTGGCCGTATCCGTGTCACCCCTATCGGTGGGCAACGGATGAGGAGAGATCCAACCGGAAGCGCTGCCGTCGGCATAGCGGGCCCGTAGGCGTAGCACCTCGGGGGTGCGCAGACCGGGCCAGGAGAGCGCTACCAGGTTGAACGTTCCGGAAACACTGCGGAAGTCGGTTAGAGAACGTCGGCTGCGCCGACGCGAGGGCTTCTTGACGGTGTGCGTAACGCTTTCCGAATCACCCGCGTAGACGGTCATGGGAACGGCAGCGAGGGCAGCGGAAGCGAGCAGGGCACGGCGGGGAAAGCTGCGCATGGCGTAACCTTTCCGGGCGGCAAACTAGGGGGAAGGGGCCGACCGTTGCCCACCATAATAACGTTTCCGCAGGTAGAAAGCAGGGCGCGGGCCTAGCGCTAGCATTGTCACATGGAGAACGTAAAAGTCACCGAAATCCCCGCAGACGCCACCCTGGTGGATGTACGCGAAGAAAACGAATGGGTAGCCGGCCATGCGCCGCAGGCCCGCCACCTGCCCGCCAGCGAACTGCTGGCCCGCTACGGCGAGATCGACCCCGACGAAACCACCTACCTCGTCTGCCGTTCCGGAGGCCGCTCCAGCCAGGCCGCACAGTGGCTGGCGGGCAACGGCTACAGCGTCGTTAACGTGACCGGCGGCATGGGCGCCTGGCTGGAAGCAGGCCTGCCGATGGTGTCGGAAATCGACGGCGCGGAACCGACGGTAATCTGACCCGTTTCCGGCAGGCCTGCCCGCTCAGCCACTCAGTGCCTAGGCACGAAATCAGCCACGGTCAGCGCCGCCCGGGCAGCTTCGAGCCGCGCGACGGGCACCCGGAACGGCGAGCAGGAAACGTAGTCCAGGCCCACCCAGTTGAAGAAGTGAATCGAGTCCGGATCGCCGCCGTGCTCGCCGCACACCCCCAGGTGGAGCTGCGGGTTTTCCCTGCGCCCGCGTTCCGCCGCGATCCGCACCAGCTCGCCCACACCGTACTGATCCAGCGTTTCGAACGGGCTTAGCAGCAGGATGCCGCGCTCGCGGTAGGTGAAGAAGAACCCGGCCTCCACGTCATCGCGCGAAAAGCCCCACGTGGTCTGGGTGAGATCGTTCGTGCCGAACGAGAAGAACGCGGCTTCCTGCGCGATTTCGTCAGCCCGCAGCGCGGCACGGGGCAGCTCAATCATGGTTCCGACGCTGGCGGCCAGCTCCATCCCCGTTTCCTCCCGCACTGCGGCGGCCACCGCAGCGATCTCCTTCTTGATCTCGCGCAGCTCGCGGATCGAAGCTACCAGAGGCACCATGATTTCCACGCGCGGTGTAAGCCCGCGCCTGCGGCATTCGGCCTCCGCCTCCAAGATCGCGCGGGTCTGCATCCCAAACAGGCCGGGAATCGTCAGCCCCAAACGCACACCGCGCAGACCCAACATCGGGTTCTGCTCGTGCATTCGCTGCACCGCGTCCAGCACCAGGCGGTCATACTCGCTCACCTCGCCCTGCGCCAGGGCCGCCTTCACGCTCAGCTCCGTCAGATCGGGAAGGAACTCGTGCAGCGGCGGATCCAACAGCCGTACCGTCACGGGAGCGTCCGCCATCGCGGTAAACAGCTCCACGAAGTCGTCCCGCTGTAACGGCAGCAAAGCGGCTAGCGCCGCCTCGCGTTCGTCGGCGCTCGCCGCCAGGATCAGCCTTTCGACCAGCGCGCGGCGCTGCCCCAGGAACATGTGCTCGGTACGGCACAGGCCGATCCCCTCCGCGCCCATCCTGCGCGCCCGGGCCGCGTCCGCCGGGGTGTCGGCGTTGGTGCGCACCCGCATCCGGCGATGCTTATCGGCCAGACGCATCAGCGTGTCCACGGCCCGCACCAGTTTGCTGCCCTCCGCCGGGTCCAGCTCGCCCTCGAAGTAGCTGACCACCTCGCTGGGGGCCACCGGCACCTCGCCCCGGTAGACGAGGCCGGTCGAGCCGTCGATGGAAAGCAGATCGCCCTCGCGCAGCACCACCTCTCCCGCTACCCGTACCACCCGCGCGGCTTCGTCCACGTCGAACTCCTCGACGCCGCAGACGCAGGTCTTGCCGAGGCCGCGTGCTACCACGGCGGCGTGCGAGGTCTTGCCGCCGCGGGAAGTGAGCACGCCCTCGGCGGCGAGCATGCCCTCCAGATCATCCGGGTTGGTTTCCCGGCGCACCAGGATCGTGGCTTCGCCGTTCGCGGCGGCCTCGGTCACGCTCGCGGAATCGAATACCACCCGGCCCACCGCCGCGCCGGGGGAGGCGTTCATGCCGCGCGCCAGCACGGCGGGGGAGGCGGAAAGATCGAAACGGGGAAACATGAGCTGCGTAAGCTGCTCCCCGGTGACCCGGCGCAGCGCCTCCGCCTCGTCTATCACTCCCTCCGAGAGCAGGTGGGCCGCGATCCGAAACGCCGCCGCCGCGGTGCGCTTACCCACCCTGGTCTGCAGCATCCACAGGCGGCCCGATTCGACTGTAAATTCGATATCGCACAGATCCCGGTAGTGATTTTCCAGGAGCGCCATGATCTCGGTCAGTTCGCGGTAGGCCTGCGGCAAAACCTCCGCCAGTTCCGGCAGCGGGCGGGTGTTGCGGATCCCCGCCACCACGTCCTCTCCCTGTGCGTTCACCAGGAAATCGCCGTACACCCCGGCCTCTCCGGTGGCGGGATCGCGCGTGAACGCCACCCCGGTAGCGGAGTTTTCGTCCAGGTTGCCAAACATCATTGCGCACACGTTCACGGCCGTGCCGATATCGTGCGGAATCCGCTCCCGGTTACGGTAAATACGTGCCCGGTCGGTGTTCCAGGAGGCAAACACGGCCCGGATGGACATGGCGAGCTGTTCGTGCGGATCCTGCGGGAAATCGCGCCCCGTCTCCGCGCGGATAATCCGCTTGAATTCCTCCGTGATCTCCCGCAGCGCGGCGGCGTCAAGCTCCACGTCGGCACGCACCCCGGCGTTTGCCTTGGCCCGATCCAGCACCCGCTCGAAAAGCTGTGCCTCGACGCCCAGCACGGTGCGGCCAAACATTTGCAGCAGCCGACGATAGGAATCGTAGGCGAAGCGCTCACTGCCGCTCAGCCTGGCCAGCGCGGGCACGGTCGCGTCGTTCAGGCCGACGTTTAGGACCGTCTCCATCATGCCGGGCATGGAAAACTTCGCGCCGGAGCGCACGGAAACCAGCAGGGGGTTTTCCGTATCCCCGAAACTGCGGCCGAGTTCCCTAGCTACGTTCTCCAGCGCGGCCGACACCTGACCGGCCAGCTCCGGCGGTTCCCTGCCCTCGCTCAGATAGCTGCGGCAGGCGTGCGTGGTGACGGTGAAGCCGGGCGGAACGGGAATCCCGAGGCGGGTCATCTCGGCCAGATTGGCACCCTTGCCGCCTAGCAGATCCTTTTGCTCCCGGCTGCCTTCGCTAAACGGGTAGACGTACTGGGTCATGGCGTACTCCCATCGCTCAACGCGAGAAAGGCGACGTTGCCTTCCTCACATTTATTATAGGAGTCGGCTGCCACGGGTGCGCAAATGTGCGCAGGTCAGAATGCGTACAGATCGGGCCGGGGAGGGAGGAGTTTCTACTTGCCGCCCAGCTTGGCCAGGCGCTTAACCGCCTGCAAGATCTCGTCCATCTTCTGGTTGACCTCTTCTTCGCTGCCGCTCAGGGACGCGTGCTTTACGCAGGAGTGCAGATGATCGTCCACCAGCTCCAGGGAAACCGCCTGCAGTGCGGAAGAAACGGCGCTCACCTGATTTAGCACGTCTATGCAGTAGACGTCGTCGTTCACCATGCGCTGCAGGCCGCGCACCTGCCCCTCGATCAGCTTCAACCGGCGCAGATAGGCGGCCTTGCGTGGGGCGTAGCCGGGATCCTGGCTGTGGCAGCTATCGCTCATTAGGCCTCCTGAATGCTCGCCGCCAGCTCGGGGGCGTAGCCGAGGTAGGTGGCGGGAGTCAGTGCAATCAGCCTCTGCTCCACATCTGCGGGCAGGCCCAGGGAGGCGACGAACTCGCGCATATCGTCGGCACCGATACGGCGTCCTCGGGTCAGTTCCTTGAGGCGTTCGTAGGGGTTCTCCATGCCGGGAACGCCCTGGATGGCCAGGGTGCGCATGACCGACTGCACGGCCTCTCCCAGCACTTCCCAGTTCCGCTCCAGATCGCCCGCCATTTGCTGCGGGTCGATATCTAGCCCGGCCAGGCCGCGGCGAATGTTACCGATCGCGAGCAGGGAATGACCGAACGCCGGGGCGATGTTGCGCTGCGTGGTCGAATCGGTCAGGTCGCGCTGGAGACGAGAGGTCACGAGGGTCTCGCTGAGCACGTTAAACAGCGCCCCCGAAATCTCCAGGTTCGCCTCTGCGTTCTCGAAACGAATCGGGTTCACCTTGTGCGGCATGGTCGACGAACCGGTTCCGCCCTGCGCGGAAAGCCGCTGGCGGAAATAACCGAGGGAAATGTAGGTCCAGACGTCGGTGGCCAGGTTGTGCAGGATGCGGCCGACGCGAGCGATGTCGGCGTAAAGCTCGCTCTGCCAGTCGTGCGATTCAATCTGCGTGGTGAGCGGGTTCCAGGTCAGGCCCAGGCCCTCCACGAAGGTACGGGAGATCTCCCGCCAGTCAGTGCCGGGAACGGAAATCGCGTGCGCGGCATAGGTGCCGGTAGCGCCGTTTATCTTGCCCAGGTACTCGGCTCCGGAAATGCGATGCTCCTGGCGGCGCAGACGCTGCACGAACACCGCCAGTTCCTTGCCCAGGGTGGTGGGAGTGGCGGCCTGGCCGTGCGTGCGCGACAGCATCGGGGTGTCGGCTGCCGCGGCGGAAAGGTTGGCGAGGTCGGCGATCAGATCCCGTAGCGCGGGCAGCCAGACTTGGGTCGTCGCGCCCTTCACCATCAGCGCGTAGGAAAGGTTATTGATGTCCTCCGAGGTGCAGAAAATATGCACGATCTCGGATAGATCCTCCAGCGAGGTGCCGGCCAGGCGGCGCTTGATGTAATACTCAACCGCCTTCACGTCGTGCACCGTCTCCCGCTCAATGGCGGCATGCTCCGCAATGCCCTCCGCGGAAAAGTCCAGGGGAATCTGGCGCAGCAGTTCCCGCTCGTCCTCGCGCAGCTCGCGCACGCCGGGAATGGCGCGGGAATCGACCAGGTGAATCAGCCATTCGACCTCCACCTTGATGCGGTAACGGTTCAGGGCCGGCTCGGAGAGGTGATCGAGTAGCGGGGCAACGCTGGCGCGGTAACGTCCGTCGAGAGGGGTCAGGGCAATGGCGGGGGTGATGTCAGCAAAGGAGGGGGACATACCCCCATTCTTTCACCCCGCGCGGCGGCGCGCTATCACCGTACGGGGACACGAAAACCTCTCCGCCGTCCCCGCAATACGCGGGCCTGCATTGGTGGCCCGGTGGCGACACCTTACGATTGGAGGCATGACTACCCCCGAAGAACAGGTCCGTTTCCGACCCTGCCTAAGCAAACTTCCCGTGTACGCAGCGGGTAAGCCCGCCCCGGATGGTTTCAAGGTTTCCTCGAACGAATCTCCCTTCACGCCTCCCGCCAAGGTGCGTGAAGCGATCATCGCTCACATCGACGGACTAAACCGCTACCCGTCTCCCGCCGTGGAGCCGCTGCGGAGCGCGCTGGCGGCACGCCACGGGGTAGAACCGCACCAGATCGTGGTTTCCACCGGTTCCGTAGCGGTCCTGGGGGACGTGGTACGTGCGCTGGTGGACGAGGGAGACGAGGTCGTTTATGCCTGGCGTTCCTTCGAGGCGTACCCGATCCTGGTCGGCTGCCACGGCGGCGAGTCCGTGCAGGTGCCGCTAACCGCCGGGCTGGGGCATGACCTGGACGCGATGGCGGCGGCGGTCACCGACCGCACCCGCGCCGTCATCGTTTGCAACCCCAACAACCCCACCGGCACCGTGATCGGGCAGGCCGAGCTGGAGGAGTTCGTCGCGAAAATCCCCGCGCACGTCGCGGTCGTGATCGACGAGGCATACCTGGAGTTCATAGACGCCGAGGCGCAGATTGATGCCGAGGCGATTTTCCGGCGTCACGCCAACGTGCTGATACTGCGCACCTTCTCCAAGGTGCACGGCATCGCCGGGCTGCGCATCGGGTACGCGATCGCGCACCCGAAGATGGCGGCCGCGCTACGCGCAGTGTCGGTCCCCTTCAGCGCCAACAGCCTGGCCCAGGCCGGTGCGCTCGCATGCCTGGACGATGAGGTGCACGCGGAGCTGATGAAGCGCGCCGCGCACATCCGCACGGAACGCGCCCGCGTCTATGCCGCGCTGGAAGAACAGGGATGGCACCTGCCTCCCCACAGCGAGGGCAACTTCGTTTACCTACCGCTGGCAGAACGCACCCAGGAATTCGCGGCATTCGCGGCGGAGCGGGGGCTCATCACCCGTGCCTACGCGAGCGACGGCGTGCGCGTCACCATCGGTGAGGACGAAGCAAACAGCCGCTTCATCGAAATCGCGCGTGAATGGCATAACGCCTAGGAATAAAGACTAGGCACAGCTGCGCAACGGCAGCTTCGCCCGTTCCGGAGGGGGCCCCTCGCCGGAACGGGCGTTTGCCATATTAAGAGCGTTTTTCGGCCTTTTAGCACAGAACTAACATTTGCCGGGTAGGGTTAGTGGACTTGCCCGTGACCTCGAAACGGCTGCGGGAAGACGTAAGGTTTCAATAGGAAATGGGGACGAAGCATGGCTATTGAGCGCCGAGCCGACGACACCCGAATGCATACCGCTGAATTCGCGGCCCTCACAACGGATGATCTTGATTACGAAGAAGACGTGATCGTAGCGGATTCGCCGTTACCGCTGCTGCTGGTACTTCTACTGGTAGCCGCAGGCGGTGCGCTGGGAGCAATATTGCGACTGCAGGTAGCGGTGCTCATGCCCGTGGTTGTGTCGTCGCAAATCATTGGTTTTCCCTGGCCGACCCTCGCGGTAAACATGGTCGGTTGCGTCGTCATCGGCTTTGTGGCGGTAGCGCTGGAACTTCGTCCTAGTAGCCCCGGCTGGATACGTCCGTTTTTGGTGACGGGTTTCTGCGGCGGCTTCACCACGGTCTCCACTGTCGGCTTCGAGTTTGCCGAAATGGTCGGGGGAGGGTTCCCCAGCCTCGCGCTCGGCTATGCGTCCCTCACCATGATCGTCTCTCTCGGCGGCTGCGCATTCGGAATTAGCGCCGCCGAAAGCCTGTTCCTCAACGGTGAAAAACAGGATGTGAACGCGAGAAATAACAAACAGGAAAAGAACCGCAAGGGGGGTGGGAAGTAGATGGAAACGATGCCTCCCCTCAACGTCGTTATCGCCGTAGCGCTGGGCGGTGCCGCCGGTGCCTGCATGCGTTATCTGATCAGCCTGGTTGGGGCCCGCCTAGAAAGCGAAGAGGACCGGCCGCGTATCCCCTGGTACACGTTTGCTGCCAATGTGCTCGGCGCCCTCCTACTCGGATTTGTGCTGCGGGTTTCTGCGGAAGCGGAAATCTCTCCCGGCTCTCCCCTCTACATGGGGCTGGCGGTGGGCCTCTGCGGCGCGTTGACCACCATGAGCTCTTTCGCCCTCGAGGTGGTGCAGCTATTTAGGCGCAGCGCCACGGTGGAATCGATCGGTTACCTGCTGCTCACCCTCGGCTCGGTAATGGCCGCTTTCTTGTTGGCGATATCGCTCCCCGGTTATTGGCTGTGATCGCGCAGTTAATTGGGGACGACCTCTCCCGCACGCTAATAGTTGTTTCCCTGCTGCTTGTTTCCGCAGTAACTACCTGGGTGCTGCGCGAAAAGCGTCTCACCGTAATTGCCGGTGCCACAGCGGCTGCCCTGCTCTTGCTTGCCCCCGCCCCGGCGCTGCCCGGCAGCGAAGCCGCCTTCCGGCTCGGTCCGCTGCTACTCGCGGCGTCTGCGTCGGCCCTGCTGCTATGGCCGCTACGCAAAATCCGTCAGCACCTGGCCGCGCGTATCGGGGCGTCGGCCCTACTGCTCCTGGCGGCCGCACCCCCGCTAAACGGCTGGCACGAAGTCATATTCACCGCGCGGCTGGGACGAGATGCGCTGGTGACGATGGCGGGCGTGCTCGCGGCCAACGCCCTCATGCCCGGCCTGGCGAAACTGAGCAAAAACCGGCTGCTGCTGCTCTCCCTGGCGGGCGGGATAGCCACCCTGCTGCTCTACCTGACCCCCGTTTTCGGGGCCTCCCTGCGCGATACCACGTTGCAAGCGATGAGCCTGGCAGTGCTGTTTTACGCCGGAGTGATCGCGCGCAGGCAGCTTTTCCCCGCGGCGTCGCTCTGGTGTGGGCTGGGCATCTACCTCTCGCTCAGCCCCCGGCTGCTCGCCGCCTCCTGGTACGGCGCCACCGGGCGTACCTTTCGCCCCGATGCGCTCTTAGACCAGCAGCAGGGCGGGGCGATGCTGTTCGTGCTCGCCCTCGCCCTGGTGGTGGTAGGTAACGCTCAGCTCTCGAACAGGCGGCGCGCGGTAGAAAGCTGAGTCAGCAGCTCGGCACGCTCCCGCTGCGGCACGCGCAGGCTGTCGAGTTGGCCCTGCAGTCCGGGACCGGCGTGACGGTTATCCTGGCGCATCTGACGGAACACCGTTGCCGCCGGGGAATCGTTAAACAGCGCCCGGAAATGGTACGCGGCGAGGTCCGCCTGCTGCGCCACCACCGGAATGGTGCCGCCCACCAGAGAGAACTGGCCGAGGAACACCAGATCGTCCCTGTCGCGCGGGAACGTGCCCCAGGCCAGGGAGGAAAAGTCGGTCAGCTTGGAGCCGTCCGCGCTAGCCAGGAAAGAAAGATCGCTACGGTATCCGGTGGCGCAAATAATCAGATCCGGCTCCCAGTCGGTGCCGTCCACGAAGGTCACGCGATCCTCGGATAGCGCGCGCACGTCGGCGCACACGCCGATCCGGCCCGTTTCGACGTCCTGCAGCAGAGTGTCGGAAACGATCACCCTGTCACGGGTAACCGGAGCGGCTGGTGCGGGCATGCCAACCTCGCGCGGATCGCCGTGCAGGCGCGCCACGACCCGGTTCCCGATCTTGTCGTTCAACCTGCCCAGCAGTGACGGGCGAGCGGAGGCCGCCATGTCTCCCGGCAGGCCCCCGATATGGCGCGGCACCACCCAGTGACCGCTGCGCATGGAAAGCCGCGTCTCGTCGGCGCTATCGGCCACGCGGGTCGCGACGTCCGCCGCAGCCTGCCCCGCGCCGACAACCAGCACCTTCTTTTCGAAAAGATCCTCGCCACGGTATTCGTCGGAATGAATCACTCGCGTTCCCGCGCCCTCCGCCCAAGCGGGCAGCAGGGGAGAGGCGCAAGCACCGGTCGCTACTACCAAAGCCCGGTAAGTGCCGATCTCGCCGTTAGAAAGCTCCACCTGCCAGCGCTGGTCGGCAAAGGCGGTGGCCTTACGCACCCCCACGCCCAGCCGGATATCGTCGGCCAGATCGTGCTTAGCGACGTACGCGCGCAGATAGGCGACCATCTGCTCCCTGGTCGGGAAAGCGGGGAACGAAGCGGGAGCCACCATCTCCTCGAACTGGTTACCGTGACGCGAAGTAACCGTGGCCAGATCGGGCCAGAGGGCATCGCGCACGTAAGCGCCCCCCACCTCGGAGGCGAAATCCACCACGCTAAAAGCGACCCCCGCCGCTTTCAGCGATGCGGCAGCCGCCAACCCCGCCGGGCCGGCACCAATAACCAGTACTTTTTGCGAGCTCGCAGTAACCGCTTCGTGCATGAAAATAGCCTATCGGGAAAAACGGGCCGCTGTCGCTTTAAGCGAACTAATGGGCCCCGCACCCCAGAAAACTTCCTACTCCGCGTAGGCTGGTGAAGCGATGAATAAAACTATCCGAGAAACCTTCGCCGGCTTCACGCCGGCGGCCGCCCTGCTCGACTGCGACGGCCTGCTCGTAAACACGGAGCAGATCTGGCACGAATCGCAGGACAAGCTGCTGGCCCGCTACGGCGGCCAGATTGACGCCCCCACCCGCGCCGGGCTGGTCGGGAAAGCCCCCGAATTGGTGCTGCCGGTGCTTGCCGCGGCCACCGGACTCGACCCCCAGCGCTGCCAGGAAGAACTAATCGCGCAGCACGTGGCCGACGTGCGCGCAAACCTCGCGCTGCTGCCCGGGGCGGCGGAAACCGTGCGTGCGCTCGCCGCCCGCGTGCCCGTTGCCGTGGTTTCCAACTCTCCCCGCGAATTCCTGCTCGGCAAGCTCGAAAAAGCGGGCCTACGCGAATACGTCACCGCGGCCGTCGGCCTGGAAGACGTAGCCGCAGGCAAGCCCGCCCCCGACATGTATCTAAAGGGAGCTGAGCTGCTCGGTGTGGCACCTGAACGGGCCATCGCTTTCGAAGATTCGGAGACGGGGGCGTGCGCCGCTCGCGCGGCCGGGGTGCGCCTAATCGCCGTCCCGTCCGTACCCGGACAGTGCCCGCAGGCCGATCACACCCTAGAATCTCTTGCTGACAAGGAACTTCACGAATGGATAGCGGAGTGGGAACAAGCGTGAACGGTATCGCGGCACTGACAGGATTTGCACCGGAAGCGGTCGTATTCGACTGCGATGGGCTGCTGCTCGACACCGAAAGCCTGTGGTACGACACGCAGCGCGAAGTGATCGCCCGGCACAACATACAGCTCGACGAAGAACAGGAAGAACGCCTGATCGGGGCGAGTCTGAGCGTGGTCGGTGAGGTTTTCGCCGAGGCCTCCGGGCTCAGCTACGCACAGCTCACCGAAGAGGTGCGTGCAGGATTCCTGAAGCTGCTCTCCGGCCCGCCCTCCCTCATGCCCGGCGCGCTAGAGGTTGTGCAGCTTATATCGGCGCGCGTGCCCGTGGCGGTGGCCAGCAACTCCTGGCGCGAAACCCTGCAGGACAAGCTGGAGAAGGCTGACCTGTACAAATACATGGACCACCTGGAAGCGGCGGACACGGTAGCGAACCCGAAACCCGCTCCGGACATGTACCTCGCTGCCTGCCGCGCGCTCGGCGCGGACCCGGCGCGTTCGCTCGCATTCGAAGACTCACAAACCGGGGCTTGCGCCGCCAAAGGCGCAGGAATGCGCCTGATCGGCGTTAACGCGCAGCCCCCGCAAGGCATGCCCGCTGATGTGGTGCTGCCCAGCCTGGACGATCCCGCGCTACGCGCCTGGATCGCTTCCTGGCCCACTACGAAAGGAAGCCGAAAATGACTGAGTACACCACCGGCCCCCGTATCCGGGCCAGCCGACTGCAGGGCAGGGGATGGCTAAACACGGGCGGGCAAGAACTCAGCCTGGAATCTCTGCGCGGCAAGATCGTCCTGCTCGATTTCTGGACCTTCTGCTGCGTCAACTGCCTGCACGTGCTCGACGAACTGCGGCCGCTCGAAGAAAAGTGGCGCGAGGAACTGGTCGTGATCGGCGTGCACTCCCCGAAATTTGTGCACGAGGCCGACGCCGACGCGCTGGCCGCGAACGTATCGCGCTACGAAATCCACCACCCCGTGCTGGACGATCCGGAACTGCGCACCTGGACCTCCTACGGCGTGCGCGCCTGGCCCTCCCTGGTGCTGATAGACCCGGAAGGCTACGTTGTTTCCGCCATGAGCGGTGAAGGCCACGGGGAAAACCTGGACGCCATGATCGCCGATCTGGTTGCGGAGCATGACAAGAAGGGCACCCTGGTGCGCGGTGAGGGCCCGACGGTGCTGCCGGACGAGGCGCCGAGCGCGCTGCGTTTCCCCTCCAAGGTCGCGCCGCTGCCCGACGGGCGGCTGCTGGTTAGCGACGCGGGACACCACCGGCTGGTGGTTTTTGGCCCCGATCACGTGACCATCGAGGAAGTAATCGGCACCGGTCAGCGCGGCTTGGCCGACGGCGTGGCCGCAGAGGCGCAGTTCGCGGAGCCGAACGGTATCGCCGTGCTCGCTCCCGAGGTGGCGGAGCAGGTTGGTTACGACGTGATCGTGGCCGACACCGCCAATCACCTGCTGCGCGGCATTGCGCTGGGGCATGACCGCTTCCTGCGTGCCCGCACCGAGAGCACCGTCACCACCCTGGCGGGAACCGGAAAGCAGTGGATGCACGGCGACGCGCTGCCCGACGCGGAGAGCGACGCCCGCACCATCAACCTGTCCACCCCGTGGGACGTGGTGGTAGGCACCGCGCTCGACGGTGAAGTCGTGATCGCCATGGCCGGCATCCACCAGATCTGGGGATATCAGCCGCTCACCGGTGCGCTCCGCGTCATCGCGGGCACCCGCAATGAGGGCCTGGTAGACGGCCCGCTCGAAACCTCCTGGTGGGCGCAGACCAGCGGCCTGGACGTAGATTCCGCGGGCTACATCTGGTGCGCCGATTCGGAAACGTCGGCCCTGCGCCGGATCGACCCCTACACCGGCACCGTGCAGACCGTGGTCGGCACCGGCCTGTTCGACTTCGGCCACGTGGACGGCCCCGCCGATCAGGCGCGCTTCCAGCACCCGCTCGGCGTGGTTGCGCTGGAGGGTGGCGTGGTGGCGGTGTGCGACACCTACAACGGCGCCATCCGCGTGGTCAGTTCCGACGACGAGGGCAACGTGACCGTTGAGACGATAGCGACTGACCTCGCCGAACCGAGCGACGCCACCCCCGTTTTCTCGGCCGACGGCTGGCCCGAGCTGCTCGTCGTGGAGTCCGCCGCGCACAGGCTCACGAACGTTTCCCTCGCTCCCGCTGCGCGCCGCACCATCGGCGGGCAGGGGCAGCGCACCCAGCGCCCCTTGACCGAGGTGGCGGCCGATCTGACCGTGGCGGTCCAGTTCACCCCGCCGAAGGGACACAAGCTGGACGAGTCGATGGGGCCCTCCACCCAGGTGCACGTGTCGGCCACCCCGCCCGAGCTGCTGCTCGAAGGCGAGGGAACCGACGTGGAACTGATCCGGGCCATCAAGCTCAACCCCGAGGTGGGGGAGGGCGTGCTGCACGTGGCTGCGCGCGCCGCCTCCTGCGATGCCGACGAGTCGGTCGAATTCCCGGCCTGCCACATGCACCAGCAGGACTGGGGGGTCCCCGTAAAGGTCAGCGCCGACGGCGACGGCAGGCTGAACCTGCCGCTGCTCGGTTCCTAACCGAAACCGGGCGGGGGCGCTCAGCGCGCGGGCGCACCCCCGCCCGGTCATGCCGGGCCGTGAGTGATACCGGCCCGGCAATATTCCGTCTGCGCGAGGGTAGTGAGAGAATAGGGGCCATGCCCAAAATCATCGGCCAGTCGCTGGAAGAGCATCGCGAACAGACGCGCGTGCGCATTTTCGCTGCCCTTGGCGATCTGATGGAGACGCACACGTTCGATTCGATTACGTTTGCGCAGATAGCGGCCAAGGCCGGAGTGGGGCGCACCGCGCTGTATAACCACTTCGCGGATAAAGAAACCCTGGTGCTCGAATACGCGATGCACGAGACCAGCGGCTACATCGAACAGCTGCGCGCGGGCATGGCGCACGCCACCGACCCGGTGGATGCGATGCGGCTCTACATCGTCACCCACCTGGATCTGCGCCGCTCCTTCCATTTTGCGCCGGGCCCCGAACTACGCAGCGTGCTTTCGCGTGAGGCCGCGATGAAGATGCGCGATCACGTCATGCTGATTGAAGCCGTGCTGCGCACCGTTCTCGAGGACGGCGTGGCCGACGGCAGCTTCACGCCCGACCTGGACGTGGACGCCACCATGCCGCTGATCAGCGCCTGCCTGATTGGGCGCCACATTCCCGAGGACGACGGCGAACACCGCGACCGCGCGATCGAAGCGATCACCGTGTTCGTGCTGCGCGCGCTGGGCGCGAAAGAGCCGGTGCACCGGGCGCGAGGCCCGGTAGAGGCCTGAGCCCAGCCGTTTCCGGCTGTGCCTATCGGTGCGGCCTTCCCGCGGTGCCTTCTGTAGCCCTTCCCGAACGCCTTTCGGGTTTCCTTCCACAGCTTCTTTCGTGGTGACTCCCGTATCTCTTTCCGAACGTCTTTGGTAGCCGCCCCTACCTCCTCGCGTTACACCTGGGTGCACTTTTGGTTGGGCGTCACGTTTGGGGTGCACTTTGTGCCGGTTAAACCCCGTTTTCGTAGCGTTTAGTGCACGCGAACGTTAAGGGGCCGGGGTTACCCGCGAAAACTGCACCCGAACGTCACCACCGGATGCGGCGGCAGAGACGCGGAAAATGAAACCGCACCCCCGCCCGCCGGAGCGATAGACCGGCAAACGGGTGTGCGGCTAGATACCCGAGGGAGTTTTATTTACCCCAGGTAGTTGTTCTTCAGGCGGTAGATGAACGCCGCCATCGCGTCACGCTTGATCGGGCTCAGCGGCTGGTAGTTGCCGTCCTCCCAACCGGTAGTGATCTTGGCCTTCGCTAGCCACTTGATGTCGTCCGCGAACATGTCACCGGGCTTGACGTCGTTGAACGGTGCCGGATCGGGCTGCGCGGCAACGTTTTCTTCGCTCACGGCCGCCGAGCACTTGCCGGGGAACTTGGTGCAGAAGCGGTGCAGGAAAGCCGCCATCGCGTCACGGTTCACGTCCTGGCTGGGGCGGAACGTGTTGTCCTCGCTCCAGCCGGTGCTGATGCCGCTCTCGCGCATCCAGGTGATTTCCTTGACGAACTGGCTACGGGAGATGTCGGTGAACGCCTTCGGATCGGCTTTCACCTCGGGCGATCCCGCCAGACGGTAGAGGAACGCCGCCATGGCTTCGCGGGAAACGTTGCCCAGCGGGCGGTAGCTGCCGTCGTCCCAGCCGGTGGAGATGCCCTGCTCCAGCATCCACTGGATTTCGCCGCTGAACTTGCGTCCGGCGGGAACGTCCGTTGCCACCTGCTTGTCAGTAGCGGGCAGGGTGCTCATCTGGATCGCTTCCTGCTGCTGGCGGAAGTCGCCGTGCACAACCACCTTGAAGGGCAGGGGAGCCTTGTTGGAATCCTGCGAAGCACCCGTCTGGTACCACCAGCGGCGCATATCGGCCGGGAAGTTGTTGATGTATTCCGCCGGGAATGAAGCGGGGGAGGCTTCCTCTCCCTCGCCCTCGGGCTGGTAGCTGCGTCCCGCGTAGTCCGGGGTGGCGGTGATGGTAACCGTGTCGTCGGTTACCTGCATGTCGGACTTCTGGAAGGTGGCGACGGTGACTCGCTTGTACCCTTCCGTGAGCAGTTCGTCGTCCTTCGGCAGCGTCCACTTAACGTCCATGCTGAGGGTGCCGCTGCCGTCCGGGTTAACTTTCAGCACCGGGGTGCCCAGCCAGGTCTTTAGCTCCGGCACCAGATTGCGGTAGTGGTCTATCCGCAGGCCGTCTGCCCAGGTCAGTTCCGCCGACTTGTTCTTAACGTCCACCCAGCCCTGTGCGCTGTCGAAGTTGAACTCGGCGTCTTTCTTGGTGACCGTCTTGCCCAGCGGATCGGTTTCCCAGGCGCTCGTGTAGTTGTTGATACCCCAGGTGAAGGTGCCCTTTTCTACCGAGACAGATTTTGCGGGGGCCGCGGAAGCAGCCGCGCGCGCGGGGCCCTCCCAGCTGGCGTTGGTCTTATCCCCCGGCTGCTGCACGTCCGGTTCCGGCCCGGCAGGGGTGCCGCCGTTCCCGGAATCGGTGATCGCGGCGCGGTCGATGATGCTGACACGGCTGCCGTTCTTCACGTTGAAGGAGTGGGAAACGTAGAGTCGCCTGCCGTCGTTGGAAACGGAAAGATCGCAAACGTTCGCGTCGGCGCGCTTGTTTCCGGTGCTAGGGGTTACGCCCAACTTGGTGAAATCGATGGTGCGTACGGTGCGCGTTTCGGGGTCCATCACCGACACGCTGTTGGTGTACTTGTCCAGGCTGTAAAGCTCGTGGCTGACGGGGTTAAGGGTCAGGCCCAGGCTCCACTCGCCCACGCGCGCCAGCGGGCCGACGGGCTGCTTGGTCTTGATGTCGATGGTGACTATCTTGTCCTTATCCTTCGTGGCCCACGTGCTCTTGAAGCCGTCGTGCACACCCGCGTAAAGCAGGCCGCGCTCGCTATCCACGGCCAGGGTCGAGACGCGCCCGCCGACTTCCTCGCCACCGTAGGAGAGGCTAGAGACGTTAACGGTGGCCGACGGTACCCACTGGTGGGTCACGGTGCTGTACGCGGAAACCGTGCCGTCCTTGCCGATAGCCATCCAGATCAGCTTGTTTTTGCTGTCGTAGGCGATGGCGTTCGCCCCCGGATACTTTTCCTTGCTCAACTTGACCGGATCTGCGACCTCGCCCGTGGCGGGATTTATGCGGAACAGGTCTGCCTTGGAATCGCTCACGTAGAGCATTTTTTCTTCCGGCACGTAAATCATGCCCCTGGGATACTTGGGCAGTTCCTGGGCCTCGATCTCGCGGATCAGAGAGCCGTCCGTGGGGTTCGTGACGGTGATTTTCTGTGCCCGGTAGCCCAGGGTGTAGAGCTCGGTGCCTTCGCTGTTCATGGCGAAGTAGGCGACCTCCGCGAGGGGGAGTGCCCACTCGGTTTCGCTGGCGGCGAGGGTGTCGGTGCCCAGCCAGGTGACGGACGCCCCCGCCTGGTTAGGCTTTTCCTTAGCCAGATAGAGGCGAGGAGTGTGCGGATCCTGCAGCAGCGCGCAAGCGGTTTCGCCCGCCACTACGGTCTTGTTGTACGTGTAGTCCTGGTTGATCCGTTCTTCGGCGTGAGCGGTTACAGCCAGGGGGAGAGTGATGCTCACTGCGCTGAGAGATGAAACCAGTGCTAAGCGTAGTTTCCTACCGAAAATCACGAGGTGTTAGCCCTTCCCACTTGAAAATTAGGTAAGGCTAACCTAGCCGAAAAGTGGTTTTGTGGGGAACCCCTGGGAGGGCGTGAATATATGAGACCCTCGCTATACATTCTTCAGGGGGGAGTCTCCCAAACATAAAGCCAGGCCGGGGCAGGTTTTATCCCTGTCCCGGCCTGGCTTTGTGCTTAGCGCAGGGGGGGGCTACTTCTTGCCCGGCGTGGTATCCACCAACACCTCGTAGTGGCGCACCTCGGAATTCGTGTCGGTGCCCTCCAGGAGCTTCTTGCGAACGTCCTTCTCGTGCTGATCCATGTACTTGCGGCTCTCGCGCCAGCCCGCGTACGCCTCTTCGTCACGCCAGTAGGTGATGACGATCCAGCGGCCGTCTGCGGGGTCGGTCGGCTTGCAGACGCGGAAGCCCTCGTAGCCGTCCAGGCCCTCCATCTTGACGGCGTTTGCCTTGAAGCGCTCCACGATTACGTCGGCGTGCGCGGCGGGAAGTGTGATCTGGTTTGTGACAACTATGCTCATGCCGCAATGCTAGACCCGCGCAGCCGGGACGGGTAAGGGCAGGGTTAGTTAGGCGAGTTTTCCGGGAGCCTTGCGGTTCACCCACTGCCTTACCGAGGGCGCGCTCATCGCCAGCACCACCAGCACCGAGGTGCCGCCGTCCAACAGGCTGGTGAACGGGATGACCTCGGTGGAACTGAGGATCGTTAGCTGGGTGAACGCCGACAGGCCGGTGATTACGAGCAGGCCCAGCCGCGCCCAGCGGAAACGCTTCAGGGTGAGGACGAGCAACAGAATCTGCACGGCTAGCACCAGCGCCGAGCCGGTGAGGGTGAGCGCGATAAGGGCGATCTCCGTGTCATGCATGTTGCTGCGTTCCAGCCACAGGCTGCCTCCTGCTACGGCAGTGAGTAGGGTCTGGGCGGCTAGGAACAGGCCCACCCAGTTGAGCGAACTAGGCGGAACCTCGTGGTCCAGTGCCTTTCCGGGGAGGCGGATGGGGGAGGAGTCGGCCTGAGTGACGTCGGCCCCGGCGTCGCGGGCGCGCTGTGCGGCTCCCGCAACGTTCAGGATCGGCATGTTGCCGTCGGTGAATACCGTGTCTCCGCCGCCGTTGCGGGCGTGGAAGGCGGGGGAGAAGTTTTCTATGACCTCTATCCGGCAGGCGGGATCGACGTAGCGCACGGTCTCGATGATGTAATCCCGTTCGGCGTCGATATCGTCATCGATCTTGTGCGTCACCTGCAGCGTCAGGGTGGAAAGCCCGACCGAGGCGTCGTAGCTACCCGCGGCGAGCCATTCGACCCTTTCGCCGCCGGGGAGCCGCCACCCCTCCGGTACGCGCCAGAAGCGCACGTGGTGGCGCTGTGCGGCGCTGCCGTCAACCTCCTGCTGGTAGGCAAAGGCCTGCTGGTTGCCGAATAGGTAAAGGCTGGAAACGGGGGCGGCCTTGTAGGACTTGCCGGTGAGGGAGGAGACAATGATGCCGAGGGAGCTGCGCAGCGTGATCGGGTCGGCCTTAACCCAGCCCGCGCGGTGCATGGCCGCGTGGATGTCCTCTTCCGTGCCGAGCAGGGCCAGATTTACCGGATCTCCCAGCAAGCCATCGCCGGTCTTTGTGCGCGAAATGAAATAGTCGGGCAGGTAAAGGGTCGTAAATAGCTGGTGCATGCGCGGCAGCGCCAGATATGCCAGCACCGCCCAAAACATGATCAGCAGCACCACGCTGTGCCAGGCCAGGGTGAGGCCCGACAGCAGCACGATCCAGGCGAACCAGAACGTTAACAGTAATCCGACGGCCGCGAATGCGCTGTCCAGGAGGCTGTATATGCGGCCTTTGCTGGGGCGGTGCGGCTTGCCGTCGGCCCGATAGACGGGCTGTTTGGTCGGTAGCGGATACTGCGCGTCGGTTAACGACTGCTCCTGGGGCATGCTATTTCCTCACGTCAGAGATGTCCCAAGGATATAGGGTGCCGACTCGCGGCAGGAAAGGGTGGGCTAGAGAATGCTGACGCCCGCGTTGGGGAGCTCCTCATGCAGGGTGCGCTCGATCTTTTCCGGGTTTATGCCTACGCACATTTCGCGCCAGAGGGTCGTAGTAAAGCCCTCCCGTGCAGCGTCCAGGGCGCTCGCGCGCACGCAGTAGTCGGTTGCGATGCCCGCCACGGTTAGCCGGGCAATGCCGGCCGCGCGCAGGGCGTCCGCGAGCGGTAGCCCGCTCTCTGTCACGCCTTCGAACCCCGAATAGGCCGCGTCGTAGCGGCCTTTCTTGGCGGCGATGGTGACCCCGTGGCTGCGCAGCGCCTCCGCCAGGGGAGGGACGATTTCCGCTCCCGCGCTCTCCGCCACGCAGTGCACGGGCCAGGAATCTACGTAGTCGGGGTCTTCGCTGAAATGGTCGCCGGGGGAGATGTGCCAATCCTGGGTGGTGACGATGGCGTCAAACCGCGGGGAGGCTGAGTCCCTGTTTGCGGATACCGCCTCGGCAAGCCTGGCTGCCAGGTCCCTGCCCCCGGCGACGGCCAGTGATCCGCCTTCTACGAAGTCGTTTTGGACATCGACGATGAGTAGCGCGTGCTTCATGGGCGTGCCTTTCCGTCGGAGCGAAAGTTCGGGACTATCGGGACTGTTTTCTAGCCTATGCCCCGTAGCATAACGGTATTTTTCCCGTATGAACTGCGATTTTGCCCTGTGTTATGCGGGTTTTGCTTTCGGGTGGCAGCTGGGAGGGGCGGCAACTAGCATTTTGTTTAAAGCCTTAACTTGAAAGGAGAAAACCGATGGCTCACAGAATGATCTTCAACCAGACCTCCTACTTTGGACGTGGCGCAATCGAGAACCTGGTCCCTGAACTGCGCGCGCGCAACCTGACCAAGGCGCTGCTGATTACGGACGCGATACTGGTGGAGACGGGGCTGGTAAAGAAGATCACTGATCTCCTCGACGCGGCAGATTTTCCGTACCAGGTTTTCTCCGATATCGCCCCCAACCCGCCGGTTGAAAACGTGAAAGCGGGCGTGGCGGCGTTCCGGGAGTCGGGTGCGGACGTGCTTATCGGGCTTGGTGGCGGCTCTCCGCAGGACACCGCGAAGGCAATCGGCATCATCGCCACGAACCCAGAATTCTCTGACGTCCTCTCCCTCGAGGGCGTGGCCGACACCAAACACCCCTCGATCCCGATTATCGGCATCCCCACCACCGCCGGCACCGCGTCCGAAACCACCATTAACTACGTCATCACCGATACCGAAAACCAGCGCAAGTTCGTCTGCGTTGACCCGCACGATATCCCGGTGCTCGCGATCGTGGATCCCGACCTTACCGACTCGATGCCGCGCTCCCTCAAGGTGGCGACCGGTCTGGACGCCCTCACCCACGCTATCGAGGGCTACATCACCAAGGGGGCCTGGGAACTGTCGGACTCCGTGCACCTGACCGCGATCAAGATGATCGCCGCAAACCTGCAGAAGTCGGCAGATGGCGACCTCGAAGCCGGGGAGAAGATGGCCTACGCCAGCTACATCGCGGGCATGGGGTACTCGAACGTTGGCCTCGGCCTGGTGCACGGTATGGCGCACCCGCTCGGCGGGCGCTACGACGCGCCGCACGGCGTAGCCAACGGTATTCTGCTGGCCCCGGTCATGCGCTACAACGCCGAATACACGGGAGAAAAGTACCGTGACATCGCCGCCGCGTTCGGCGTGGAGGACGCCTACACCCTGCCGCTGGCAGAGGCTCGCGCGGCTGCCTGCGATGCGGTGGCGAAGCTGACCGCAGACCTCGGCAACCCCGTTTCGATAGCGCAAGTAGGGGTTAGCGAGGAGGGGCTAGATGCGTTGGCGGATGACGCTTTCGCCGACGTTTGCACCCCCGGTAACCCGCGCGCGGCGACCCGCGACGAGATCCGCGAGATCTACGCGTCGCTGTTGTAAAACCCGCCATTCGGGGTGGTAAAACCCCGTTTCGAAAAAGCCCTCTCATCTTGCAAATAGCACAGATGAGAGGGCTTTTCTAGCCTGAAAATGGGGCATTGTCTCGTGTTAGCCTTTACCTGGAATTTGGCGATTCCCTTACCTCGAAGGAGAGCTATGAGCTATCGCAAATTGGCACCAAAGCTGGTGTCTGCGGCATCGACCGCAGCAGTTTTTTTAGGGATGGGGTTAATATCCATGCCCGCCGCTAACGCACTGGACAACGACCTAGCCAAGACCCCGCCGATGGGCTGGAACTCTTGGAACCAGGTGCGCTGCTACGACCTGAACGAGGAAGTCGTTAAGACAGCCATCGATTCGATCGCCGACCGAGGCCTTGCTGAAAAGGGCTACGAATATGTAGTTATTGACGACTGCTGGCAGGGCGGCCGTGATCCCGACACCAACAAGCTGTTCTCCGATAAGGAGCGTTTCCCGCACGGCATTAAGTGGCTGGCCGACTACGCCCATTCGCGCGGCCTGAAGCTCGGTATCTACGGTGTTCCGGGTGACGAAACCTGCGCGAATCACTGGGACAGCTACAAGATTAAGAACCTGGGTAGCTACGGTTACGAAGAGATCGACGCCAAGACCTACGAAGAGTGGGGCGTCGACTATCTCAAATACGACTGGTGCCGCGCCGACGAAACCCTGGGACTGAAGCGTCAGCCCAGCTTCAAGAAGATGCGTGACGAACTGGCCAAGCTCAATCGGCCCATCGTTTACGGCATCTCCGAGTACGGTGACGAGAACCCGTGGGAGTGGGGGAACGGGGTCGCTAACCTCTGGCGCACCACCCACGACATTCAGCCGACCTGGGGCTCGGTGAAGCACATCATCGACTCGCAGGCACCGCTTGCGAAGTATTCCGGCCCCGGCGGCTGGAACGATCCCGACATGCTGCAGATCGGTAACGGTAGCTTCGGCAACAAGCAGAACCCTAACTACCTGGCGGAAAACCGCTCCCACTTCGGCATGTGGTCCATGCTGGCAGCGCCTCTCTTCCTGGGAACCGACATCTCCCGCCTCCCGGACGAGATCGTGGAGATCGTCGGTAACGAAGAGGTAGTTGCCCTCGACCAGGACGCGCTGGGCAAGCAGGCGTCGCGCATTGCGAACCGCAACGGACTTGAGGTTTGGGCGCGTCCCCTCGCCAACGGCGATACGGCGGTGGCGTTGTTTAACTCGACCAACCGCCCCGCCACGGTTTCCACCACCCTGGCCGATCTCGGGCTGGAGGGAAACAGCTACGTTGCCCGCGATCTCTGGAATAAGCGCGATGTGGCGAACCTGCACGACGTCGTAAGCGCCGAGGTCGGTGCGCGCGACACGGTGATCTACCGGCTGCGTCCGGGGGCCGACAAGACCCTGCCCGGCGGTGTCCTTGGCGTGGACGGTTCCGGCGTTGTTGGCCAGGGCGAGGAAACTAGCCTGAACGTCAAGCTCAGCAACTACACCGACGAAGCGCTGACCGATCTGCGGGTTGAGGTTACCGGCGCGGAAAACGCTGTTGCAGTGGTCGACGGCAGCCTGAGCGTGAAGCGGGTGGCTGGCGGTGAGTCGGCTACTTTGCGGGTTAAGTTGCGTGCCAGCGAAGACGCGGTGAAGCAGAATTACGCGCTTCCGGTACGGGTTACCTGGCAGGGCGGCGAGACCGAAGGCACTCTAAACGTGGCGGTCAGCACCGCAACCCCGAAGGGGGAGCAGGACCTGGCCGACATCGAACCGTTGAGCGCAACCAGCGGTTGGGCGCGCGTGCAGCGAAACAAGTCGGTTGACGGTAACCCGCTGATGATCAACGGCAAGGTTTACGAGACGGGTTACGGCGCCAACTCGCCGTCCGATATCGAGTTCCGCCTCGGCGCAAACTGCAAGACCCTGACCGGCAAGCTCGGCGTGGACGATGACACCAAGGGCGGAGACCCGAAGTGGGGGCACCCGTCGATCAACGGTGTCATCTCCGGCGACGGCACTACGCTCTGGGAGACCTCTAAGGTGCTGAGGTACCAGGAGGTCGAAGAGTTCACCGTCGACGTGACCGGCGTGCAGACCCTGAAGCTGCACGCGGGTATCGGCGGCGATAAGAACTCCTACGATCACGCCGACTGGGTAGATCTGCGCCTCACCTGCAACGATGAGGTGGCTGTCGAGCCGGAGGAACCCCATCCCGCTCCGGAAATGGAGCTGGTGAGGGCTGAAGCAGCCGCCCCCGAAGCGGCCGTGTTCGCTGATGTTGCCGCCAACCGCATGTTTGCCGGTGAGATCGCCTGGATGCGAGAGAAGGGTATCTCCACCGGTTGGGAGGACGGCACGTTCCGGCCGAACGATCAGATTCGCCGCGATGCGATGGCCGCGTTCCTCTACCGCCTGGCGGGTTCGCCGGAGGTAAAGACCAGCCCGCGCGCTTTCAAGGACGTGCCGCGCAGCCATCCCTTCTACAAGGAAATCCAGTGGATGCGCGCCAGCGGCCTTTCGACCGGCTGGGACGACGGCACCTACCGCCCGAACGAGCCGGTTAAGCGCGACGCTATGGCAGCGTTCCTGCACCGACTGTGCACGAACAGCCCCGAAGTTTGTTCGCCCGCGTTCCAGGACAAGGGGATGGAGTCCGTGCCGGCCATGCAGTTCACGGACGTTAACGAGGACACCGTCTTTGGTGCCGACATCGCCTGGCTGAGCCGCACCAAGGTGACCACCGGTTGGGAGGACGGTACGTTCCGGCCGAACGAACCGATCACCCGTGACGCGATGGCCGCGTTCCTTTACCGCCTGGTGAACAACCAGTGGCAGGAGAAGGAGTGAACAACCGTGCGTGACGGCCGTTAGGCCGGAGGCATAAAAGATAGGGGTGCTACCCGGTTAGACCGGGTAGCACCCCTCTCTTTGGCGAAAAGTCGAAAAGACTATCGCTTGGCCAGTTCCTCCCACCGCTGCCTGGTCAGCAGGGTCGTGATACTGGCCGGGCTGTCATCTACCGCCGGGGTTTCGGAGTGCGGCGCGAACCCGAGCTTTTCCTGCACCCGCTGCGAGCGAGTGTTCCACAGGAAGCTGTGGCACCAGACTGCCCGCATGCCCAGATCGGTGAAGGCGTGCGTGAGCAGTGCGTTCCCCGCCTCCGTAGCAATCCCCAGGCCCCAGTAGTCGGTGGCAACCCAGTAGCCCAGCTCGCATTCGTCGGCCCTATCGGTCAGGTTGCTGATCCGGTGCGACTTTAGGGTGGCGGAACCGACCAGCAGGCCGGTCTCTTTCAGCACCAGCGCGTTGGAACGGTCCGGGATGAGTATGTCTCGGATTATCTGGCTGCTCTCCGCGACGCTGGTGTGAGCGGGCCAGCCCGCGCCACGGCCCGTCTCCGGGTGGGAGGCGTGCTGGTAGAGCTGCTCGGCATCGGACTCTGACCAGGGGCGCAGCAGTAGTCGGTCCGTCTCCAGGGTTTTCGGTGCGGGCACGGCTTTTACCTATCTTGTTTCTCTTTCCGGGTAGGGAAGAGTTTACGCGCCCTGGCCGTTTACCTTAGCCTCTCTGGGGCTCAGCTGCGCGGTTGCGGAGCGCCTTTTTTGATCCAGGAAATAGATGACAGTCAGGCCGATGAGCATGGCGAGCGTGGTCAGCACCGAGCCTTCGATGCCGAAAGCCCCACCGCTCAGCCAGTCGGCGCCGGATGCCTTAGCTTTGAAAACGGTGCCGGGGATGACTATGCCGCTCACCTCCACGCCGAGCACGGGGCCGAGCAGGAAGTTCCAGGCCGAATGTAGACCGCCCACCAGCCACATGCTGTCCGTGTAGTAGAACAGGGCACCGATGAGAAGGCCGTAGAGGAACAGGTTTACCAGCGGAAGGACTGTGATTCCCGAGTTCGTGCCGTGCAGCAGAGCAAAGAAAACCGCCTGAATGATGAGGGCGCCGACGATGCCCCAGCGCACGCGCAGACCGTTTTGCAGGTAGCCACGGCAGATGACTTCCTCGGTCATGCCCTGCAGCATGAATCCCAGCAGCATGAGGAAGACAATCAGCCAGCCAACCTCCGGGTTGAAACTGATACGCAACGCCCCGAACAGGGCCGCACCGCCGCAGGTGAAAACGATTAGCAGCAGCCCGATCCCGGCTCCGGCCAGATACTTTTTCCCCCAGCCTTGGCGGTGGAAACCGAGCGCTGCCATGGGGCGCTTGTACAGGTAACGGTTGAGCAGCAGCACCGCCGCCAGCGGGCCGGCGAAAGAAATCAGGGTAGCCATTATCTGGCCCGGCTGGTCTAGATTAAGCAGCATCGCGCCGACTATGAGCGGAACCGCCAATAGTAGTTGCGGCACGAAAAAGATCAGGAGAGACCAAAGGATCGGTGTGACCCAGTGCCGGGGAGGACTCGCGAGGGTGATTTCGGTGCTAGTCATGGGCTCTTTTCCTTGGACGATCGACTTACTGCTTCACTCTAACGCGTTACTCGGGAGCCCTGTCTATGCTGTTGGCATGCGCCTATGGACGATCCATCCCAGGTTTTTGGACAGGCAAGCACTGGTTGCCGGGTGGCGGGAAGCGCTGCTGGCACAGAAAGTGCTGTCAGGTGAGACCAAGGGGTACACGAGGCACCCGCAACTAAAGCGTTTCCGGGAGGCTCCCGATCCTGGCGCGGCCATTGCCGCTTTCCTGTCTGCGCTGGCCGACGAAGCCGATGCGCGCGGCTACAGGTTTAACCGGCAGCTGATAAGGAACGCCTGCGCGGACTGCCCCCAGATTTCGGTGGCCGACGGGCAGCTTGCCTACGAATGGCAGCACCTGCTGGCGAAGCTGGCCCGCAGGAGCCCTGAACGTTACGCGGAAATACGTCACGAAAAACCGGCGCCGCACCCGTTGTTTACAGTGGTGCCCGGGCCTATCGCGGACTGGGAGCGAGAGAACTAGCCATTCCCTATAGCTCATCGATAAGGGCCATCCGGTTAGCTACCTGGGTATCCCTGTAGTTGTGTGGTCCGAGGGCAGACACGCGGCCATTTTGCCGGGGAGGAAATTTCTATCGAAAACCTGGCCTGTTCACTGGTGTAGATCGCCGAGTAGGTGCCCGGTCGGTCGGTTCGGGGCCGTAGGGTGGCTCTGCCCCAGAGGCTAGGCGATCTGCGAGACTTACGCGTTTGCCTCTCCCTGGGTGAGAGGCTTGTGGTTAATGCGAGATGTTGCAGCGGCGGTAGGTGCTTGCGCACGAGTCGTGACGGGTAGCCTCCGCTTAGAGGGAGCGTCCCCGCCGCAGCAGGCTGCCGTTAATCTTTCTGCGCGGTGCGTCGGAGGCCAGGTAAAGCTCGAACAGCTGGTTCTGCACGTCGGCCACGACGAGTGAGCGTATATGCGCGATGCCGTAGCGGCAGGACCAGTCGGTTAGGGACGTATCATCGCCGTCCAGCAGGCGCAGCGCCACTGACCGGGGACGCAACCGGGTGACGATACCCCTCTCATTCATGCCGTCGTCCAGCGTGAGCGAGATCAGGTGGGCGTTTTCCTGGGCTTCGGCGAGGCAGGCGTGCAGCGGCTCGCCGCCGCCCGCGAGAGGCCCGGCCAACAGTTCGCTGAGCCGTGCGGTGAGGCGCTGCGGATCGAAGCGTTCGGGGGAGTGGGAGCGGGCGGCCTCGGCGCAAAAACTAAGGTAGGGCGATTCGGTCACGGTCTTGCGGGGCACGTCGTCCCGCAGCAGCAGGAGCGAGTCGAGCCGGGCTTCGGTGTCGATGGTTCCGTACAGGGTCCAGCCGGCGGCGCTGTGCAGCGGGTAGCCGACGGTGAAGATGTCGTATTCCTCGGGATCTAGGTGCAGTTCCAGCAGCGGAGTATCGCGGATATCGGGTGCGGTGTTCACGGGTACTTCTTCCGGGGATCGGGGCCTAGCCCAGGCCGAGGTGTTTCTGGAGCAGGATCTTTTGTTGGCTCGCGTACTCGAGCAGGCGGATGTCGGCCAGGCGCACGCTGGTTTCTTCCTCGGCCAGCGTCATCGTTTTCATGTCTAGCTGGCGCAGGGCGAGGGCAGCGTCGTCCAGGGTGACGGGCAGGCCCACCAACATCAGGTCGCTATCCGCCACGGCGATGCTGACCAGGCCACTGCACGCTATCGCGTCCCGCAGACAGGCGGTAATGCTCCAGTCGGCCCGTTCCGTGAGTTCCGACAGACCCGCCGGATCAAACTGAGCGGGGGTGTAGGTGGATACCACGTGCCGGTAAAAGTCCAGGTAACCGGATTCCCGCAAGATGCTGCAGGGAACGTGGGAGGGGAACACCTCTATGGTGTCCAGCGTGCCGTTCGTATCGATGGTGGCGAACGCGGAGGTCTCCCCGTCCCGGTGCAGCCGGTAGGCGATGCTGAGGGAGTTACCGGTAGAAAACTCGTGGTATAGCTCCACCGTGGGGAGGGTTTTTAGTTCTTGCGGGGAGGGCATGCGAAATGTCCTTTTACTAGCTATTCTTTTGCGCCGCCGCCCGGGGCGTGCGAATACAGGTTACCCCCACGGAGGAGGGAGGCGGCAGGCGGCGCTTCCCCGGGTCTGCCCCCGCTATTCAAGGGGGCGGGCAAAGAAAACCGCCGGCGCTGATTCGTGCAGCACCGGCGGTTCCCTTTTTAGTTTTTAACCCGCGCAGGCTTTACTGGCAGGTCTGACCGCCGTCCACCAGCAGCACGTGACCGTTGATAAAGCCCGCGTCCTCGGAAAGCAGGAACGCGACAGCGCCCGCGATCTCCTCCGGGGTGCCCATGCGCTTTGCGGGGACTCGCGCCGTGAACTGGCGCTCCGCCGCTGCCGGGTCCTCCGGGTTCAGCTTCGCCATGGCCTCGGCCGCCATCGGGGTCTTGATACCACCGGGGGCTACGGCGTTCACCTGGATCCCCTTGGCCGCGAATTCGACCGCTGCCGCCTGCGTCATGCCCACCACGGCGTGCTTGGATGCGATGTATCCGTACTGGCTGGACCAGCCGCGCAGCCCGCCGATGGACGCGGTGTTGACGATGGCGCCGCTGCCCTGCTTCTCCATCTGCGCAAGCACGTGCTTGAGGCCAAGGAACACGCCGGTGGAGTTAATCTTCATGACGCGCTCGAACTCTTCGGCGGTGTAATCGTCCATCGGGAAACGCTTACCGTCGATGCCGGCGTTGTTGAAGAAGCCGTCGATGGAGCCGTATGCCTCCAGGGTGGCCGACACATACCCCTTAACGTGTTCCTCATTCGATACGTCGGCGGCGTAGGTGAGGACCTCAGCCTGCGGGGAACTTTCCAGCACCTGCTGCTTCGCGGTTGCTAGACCGTCCTCGCTGATGTCTACCAGGGTGAGTTTCGCGCCTTCGGACGCGAGGCGGAGAGCGGTAGAAAGGCCGATCCCGCCTGCGCCACCGGTAATGACTACTGCTTTACCCTCGAAACGTTTCATAGTTTTCCAACCTCCCGGCTCATCGTTGTAGCGGTTCACTCACCATAACAAGGTCGGCCGGAGAGTGGTATGGGGGAGGCGCAGTTGCCCGAGGCGGACGTGCAAAGATTATGCAATCAAAGAGCGCTCTAGGCAATGCGGTAATTAAAAACTTAGGTAGAACGGTTTGTTCTTAAATCGTCTTAAAAACGCTTCATTATGATTCAGGTTGGATCTGCGTGTGAGAGGTACCCTCGCACGGTTCTTCTCCGCTGGCATGTATGGCTTCAGATAGCAGCGCCAAGCTCGCTACTGCCGGGAGAGTCGTCACAGAGATCGCAGTCAGATACCAGGTGACCCCGTGGGCGGGGATGATTACGCCAGCCAGCAGTACCGAAAGACTGGACGCCCCCAAGAACACAAGGGTCTCTACCGAGTCCACGCGGGCCAGGTGCGCATCGTCGGTCACGTATTGGCTGAGTGTCCCCACGTAGATGAACACTGCCACCCAGCAGCAGTCAAGCAAGAACAAGCCTGCCGCCAAGATAAAGAGGTTCTCTACGAACGTGAATCCGATAAGGATCGCTAGCACGCCCAGCAGGGCGGTGACGATGACGGTCCTGTAGCGGTCAATGGGGATAAACCGCTCTAGCAGCAGCGAGGCGGCGATCCCGCCGACACCCGAAGCTGCGAGGATGAACCCGACCTGCCACGAAGGAACACCCAGTGAGGACTTCAGGTACACGACTACCCCGTAGATATATCCCGCGGTGGTCGCCCCCAAAGCAAACTGGACGAGCTGCGCGGACAGGAGCAACCGCGAGCGAAACACATAGGTAAATCCGTCAGTAATCTGCGCAGCGATACGTCGCGGAGCTATCGCACCAATTACGCTCTTCGTTGCTGACGATGGCGCGGGACGATCCGGTAGTGTCCGGTAAAGCACGGCGATGACCGCAGACATAGAAGCGGGCACGGCCAAGGCGATAGGCCCGCCAAGTAGGCTCACGATCCCGCCGGCCAGGGTCGGCCCGCCGATGGCGGCGACACCTTCGATTGTCTCCACCCGAGAGTTGTAATGCAGCAGTGACTGCCTGCCTAGCAACTGTGGAATATAGCCGGCGCTGGCAGCAATCCCGAGTTGAGAGGCCGCGCCCCTGAGGCATCCGACGCTTATAAAGACGGCAGTGTTTATCGCCCCGAACCAGAGCATTGCCCCCAGCAGCGCCAGACAGCCAGCCTCGACCAGGTATCCCGCGATCACAATCGGCCGCCGGGGAAGCATGTCCGCAACGGCTGCCAGTGGGAGGGTGAGTATTAACTGGGTTAGCAGCGTCGCTCCGGCCAGCAGCGCGGCCAGAGACACCGAACCGGTAGCAGATAAAAACGCCAACGGAAGCGCCACCTGAGAAATCGCATCGGCGATGAGGTTAATTAGCGCCGTGGAATAAAGCCTGCGGTAAACTTCCATAGCGTTTTTCTCGTGTTCGTCAGACGATGCCTCTCTTGGAGCGGGTGACGGGAATCGAACCCGCGCTGTCAGCTTGGGAAGCTGAAGTTCTACCATTGAACTACACCCGCGCGTCACGCTCCCTTGCCGGGAGAGTGCGGACTACAGCATAACGCAGGGGTGGCTTCGGTGTCGACAGCGCCTTAATCGGGTAGATTTGTGCCGTGCTACTTTCCGACCGTGACATCCGTGCCGCCATCGATTCTGGGCGTATCGCGCTGGATCCGTTCACGCCCGAGATGATCCAGCCCTCCTCCATGGACGTGCGGATCGATCGCTTCTTTAGACTGTTCAACAATCACCGCTATTCGGTGATCGATCCCGCCGAGCAGCAGGACGAACTAACCCGCCTGATAGAGGTAGCGCCCGACGAACCTTTCGTGCTGCACCCGGGCGAGTTCGTGCTGGCCTCCACCTACGAGGTCGTGACGCTGGGTGACGACGTGGCCGCGCGCCTGGAGGGCAAGAGTTCCCTCGGCCGCCTCGGCCTGCTCACCCACTCCACGGCGGGCTTCATCGATCCCGGCTTCTCCGGGCACGTCACGCTGGAACTCTCCAACATGGCCACGCTGCCCATCAAGCTCTGGCCCGGCATGAAGATCGGTCAGCTCTGCTTCTTTAATCTTTCTTCGCCAGCCGAAAACCCCTACGGCAGCGAAGCGAACCTGAACCGTTACCTGGGCCAGCGCGGCCCGACGGCTTCGCGTTCCTACGAATCTTTCCACCGCACCGTAATCCCCGCTCCCAAGGAGGAGTCATGAACCACCGTCTGCAGGTCCCCGAGGCGATCAGCGCCGAAGACGTTGAACTGCTGGTGCTGAACCGTTACCCGCGGGCCGAGAAGGACGAGGACGGCACCCTGCGCATCACCCGTCACTCTCGCCTCGTGCCGGGCGAAAAGGCGGGGGAGTGGATCGTGGAAACCCTGACTGAGCGCAACCCGGAAACCGCCGGAGCCGACGAGGATCGTCGCGGTTTTGTGCGTGCGTTCCCGGAGGGGGCACCGTGGCGCGAAGAAGGCCGCATCCTTGACCTGGTGCACGCGATTGCGCGCCGCACCGGTGGTGAGCTCATCACCGATAACGATGTGCGTCTTTCCCCGCACCGCTACTCGGTGCCCGATCTGCACATCGTCGCTGGCGAACAATTGCAGGGCCAGGACGCACTGGAGCTGGTGCGTACGCTCACTCCCACGGTTGAGCTGAAAGAGGACGGCGAACGCTACCTGCTGTCGGTCACCATCGGTAAGGGCGGCCATGTCGAGGTAGAGGTAGGCGCCGGGGACAGCGTGCCGTCTGCCCTGCTCTCCGTGGACTGGGTGCGAGAAGGGTTTGTTTCCTACCGTGTTACCTACGTGCCCGATGACGAGGTCGAGCTTGTCACCGAGAAGCCTGATCGCGCTACCGTGCAGCGCTGGCGAGAGGCGTTCTACGCCTGCGGCGCAATCGCGCACGTGCTGCACGAAGAGGTAGGCGGCTACGTGTTGGACGGTGACGAGTTCCTGGTAGACCCCGCAGATTTGTCCTGACGGGAAAACAGATGGTGTCTAACAGGAGTGCACAAGCCCGCAAACACGTTTTTGTGGTTGCGATTTGCGCGAGCAAGGTTTTCACTGCGGCGTTCATTCTCTGCGCGCCGTTTCTGGCACCTTACATAGTTACCTCCCGCTTTATGGCGGAAGTATTCCCGGCGATACTGCTCGGCATGGGGGCTTTCCTGGCGGTGCTCACCCTGTGGATGCTGCTTCCTCTGCGCAAGAGGTGCGACCAGCGCGAGGAAAGCTCGCGCCTGTGGCTGTTCCCCTGCGCGAGCTTCGTGTTTGTGGTTTTTGCTGCAGCGGCCTTTGGTAGCTGGTATCCGGTGGGTGAGGTTCCCGGCCATAGTCAGAGACCGGACAAGGTGTTCTCGTGGGAAAACGAGTACAAAAACAATCACCTGGCGCTGGTGGATGTTATGCGCGGTGAAATTGCATCGCAGCTGGACGGCCCGACCGACGGCTAAAACCTGAGTACGGCTAAAACCTAGCTCTGCTGAGCGTCTACCAGCTTCTTTTCGCGCACAAAGCAGCGCACCATGTCTAGCATGCCGTAGACGAAGAAAATAATTAGCCCGCCGCCGAGCAGCACCCCCGCCCAGGCGAATGTCGGCAGGGAAGCGGGGCTAAATAAGATCAGCCCCAGCGCCAGGCTGGCCAGCGCTACCCGTAACCGAGGGGCGCGATCCATCGCCGCAAACGTCACCTTGGCTACCTTGGGACCGCCTCCCATAACCACCGGCATTAAATAGCTCATCGCCCCGAACAACAGTTGCAACAGAAAGCCGGCAACCAGGGGGAGCGTCAGGGAGCGGGCGTAATAGCCCAGCAGAATCATGTCGGGGGCGGTTGCCGCGAACACCGCCAGCATCAGCGTGCATCCCGTGAGCCACACCATTGCGGATGCCATGGAGAGCGCGGCGAAACTGCGCGGGGGACGCGTCCAGGCGGTGCGCACCATGAGCACCAGGAAAAACACCAGGGCGCAGGCGTAGATGCCGGCTCCTAAAGCCACCGCGAAAGGCAGCCCCGCAAGGGAGGCTGCGACCATTACGGCAACGGCCGCTAACAGCAGATAAAGCACGTATCTGGTGCGGTGCTCGTCCCCCTGTAGGAGGGGAGTGCGCAGCACCGTCGGCCAGAGAGTGACCAGGGTGCCGATCGCGGTAATCACCACGAACCCAAGGATATTCACGGCCATGTGTGCCACCACCAGGCGGCCATGCCACGGCCCCGCCTGCGGGAAAGCGAGTATTGCCCCGAAAAGCGCCCCCACCGGCATCAGGCAGGCGGCGGCGATGTAGAAACGCACCACCATCGTGAAACGCGCGGGAAGCGCGGCGCGTACCTGCGCCGACAGCGCGGCCGCATACCAGGCCAGAGCGCCACCCGCGCCCACCGCGCCGAGGGCGGTCAAGTAGGGCAGATATAGCAGCATGCCCGCGCAGGTAATTAGCGTGGAGACGGTGAGGAGCTGAATGCGCCGCACCTGGCTGGCGCGAGTCTGCGCGGCCAGGCGGGTTTTTAACAGTGCCTCGGTGAAGTGCTGCCCCCACACCATGATCGATGTGCTGACCAAGCCCAGCGTCACCATGTGGATAAGCAGCCAGCGAGTGTCGTTCACCCAGCCGAGGGCGGAGCCGATTCCCGTCAGGATGAGCGCAAAAAGCCAGAAAGAAACGGGCCTGCCCGCCCGTCGGTGCCAGGAGCGGCGGCCGGTGTCCGGCAACTGCCCGCCCCTATTTTGTTGCGGGGTGCCTGTCCCAGGTTTCCCCGGCCCGGTGAGAGAGGGCATTTAACCGTCTCTTTCGGGATCGTAACCTGCGGGATCATCCTCCCGTTTGCTGAAGAACACCACCCCGAAACGGAGCAGGGCGATAAGCACAATCACGGCAACCACGGCGGTGATCGGGATCGGCACGCCGGTCTTGGTGATAACGAACCAGATAATCACGACCGACAGCGCCATTAATACGGCGTCGCGTACCGCCGCCAGGAAACGCTGCTTGAGCCTTGCCTCGCGCATTTTGCGTGCCGCCACGGTGGAATATGCCGACGCGTTGACGGCGGCTTTCGCGCTGGCCTGGCGGGCGTCTTTGCGGATCTGTTCGGTCTGCACCTTGGCTGTGCGGCCCGCTGCGGTAGCCGCAATGCTGGCGTTCTTTAGGCTGCGTTGCGCTGCCTTCTTCGCGTCGGGTACCTGCTTGCGGGCGGTATTTGCCGCCGCTTTCGCGTAGGTTTTCCAGTCAGCCACGGCGTTCCTCTTCCCTGTATTCGGCGCGGTCTTCCGGTGCAATTAGGGACTGCGCGCTGGCCGATCTATCGGAGCGGCCACGCGCGGGCAGGTATGACATGCCGACGTTAATTGCGACCGTCAAAATGATGCTGAGCACCAGCCCTTGGATGCCTATGCGCATCCCGATCAGCTTTAGCAGCATAAAGATGCCCGTGACCATGACGGCGGAAAAGAAAAGTTGGTCGCTTATGCGCTGGCGAAGCGTGCGTGTGCGTCGTGCCATACCCTCCATGCTAACGGCCCTGACCGGGAGGGGCTTTCTTCGACTAACCTGTAAGGGTTGCTGCACGGCACCCGCCGCCAGGGCGGGAAGCCCCGATTAGGCGGAAGGACCCTGCGTGGACCTGTACGAATACCAGGCGCGTGACCTCTTTGAAAAGCACGGCGTGCCCGTGCTGGGCGGAATCGTGGCCGACACTCCCGACGCTGCGGCGGAGGCCGCAGAAAAACTTGCTGCCCCCCTAGTGGTGGTTAAAGCACAGGTTAAGACCGGGGGGCGCGGCAAGGCCGGCGGCGTGAAACTGGCGCGCGGCCCGCAAGAAGCACGCGCGGCGGCGGCAGCAATACTCGGCATGAACATCAAGGGCCACACCGTGAAGCGGGTACTGGTTGCGGAAGGTGCCGATATCGCGGCCGAATACTATTTCTCCATCGTGCTTGACCGTGCCGAGCGGCGGCTGCTGGCCATGTGCTCGCGCGAGGGCGGCGTGGAGATTGAACAGCTTGCGAGCGAGCGCCCCGAAGCGCTGGCGCGCATCACTGTCGATCCCGGTGTCGGCATAGACGATGCCAAGGCTCGCGAAATTGTGAGTGCCGCCGGATTTGTCGGCGCTGAGGGCGAACGCGTGGCTCGCGTGCTGCCCGATCTGTGGCGGGTCTATCGGGACGAGGACGCCACGCTGGTTGAGGTAAACCCGCTGGTACTTACCACGGATGATCGCGTGCTCGCCCTGGACGGCAAGGTCAGCGTGGACGATAACGCGCGCTTCCGCCAGGATCACCACGCTGACCTTTCGGACGATTCCGCGGTGGATCCGCTGGAGCTGCGTGCCCGCGAACTCGGACTCAACTACGTCAAGCTGGACGGCACCGTGGGCGTTATCGGAAACGGTGCGGGACTAGTTATGTCCACCCTCGATGTGGTTTCCTACGCCGGGCAAAAGCCCGCAAACTTCCTCGACATCGGCGGGGGAGCGTCGGCCCAGGTGATGGCTAACGGCCTGGAGGTAATTCTTTCCGACCCGCAGGTACGTTCTGTGTTCGTCAACATCTTCGGTGGTATCACCGCTTGCGATCAGGTGGCTAACGGCATTCTGGGAGCGCTGGCGGAACTGGGCGAGTCCGCGCATAGCCCGCTGGTGGTACGCCTGGATGGCAACGGCGTGGAAGAGGGCAGGCGCATCCTTTCTGAGGCCGGGCATCCCCTGGTGCACGTTGTGGAGACGATGGATGACGCGGCCGTGCTGGCGGCACGCCTGGCCGCAGGAAACGAGGCGTAAAGAATGGCTATTTTTCTGGCGCGCGACGCGCGCGTAATTGTGCAGGGCATGACCGGTTCGGAGGGCATGAAGCATTCCCAGCGCATGCTGGCTTCGGGAACTGCTGTGGTCGGTGGCGTAAACCCGCGCAAGGCGGGGCAGAGCGTCACCTTCGCGGGCGGGGAAGAGGTGCCGGTATTCGGCACCGTGGCGGAAGCGGTGCGGGAGACCGGTGCCGACGTTTCCGTGGTGTTCGTGCCGCCGCGTTTCGCCAAGGCCGCCGTGATGGAGGCCATCGATGCGGAAGTACCTCTGGTAGTGGTGATTACCGAGGGCATCCCCGTGCGTGACAGTGTGGAGTTCTTCAACTACGCCCAGTCCCTGGGGGGCAAGACACGCATCATCGGCCCGAATTGCCCCGGCATCATCACCCCCGGATACGCCAACGCGGGTATCACCCCGGCAGACATTACGGGAAACGGCCGGATCGGCCTGGTTTCTAAGTCCGGCACCCTCACCTATCAGCTCATGTTCGAGTTGCGTGACATCGGGTTCTCGACCTGTATCGGCATCGGTGGTGATCCGGTTGTCGGCACCACGCACATAGATGCGCTGCGGGCTTTCGAGGCCGATCCGGAAACCGAGCTGATCGTGATGATCGGTGAGATCGGTGGAGACGCGGAAGAACGCGCGGCGGAGTACATCCGCGACCACGTGAGCAAACCTGTGGTCGGCTACATTGCGGGGTCCACCGCCCCCGAAGGGAAGACCATGGGGCACGCGGGCGCGATCATCTCCGGTTCTGCTGGCACGGCAGAGGCGAAACGTGAGGCCCTGGAGTCCGTAGGGGTGCGGGTAGGCAAGACGCCTTCCGAGGCGGCGCGGCTGGCGCGTGAGGTGCTGGCCACCCGTTAAAGCGGGTTTTTCTTCGTACGCTGCTTCTTTATTGCGAAGCTGGACTTTTTCATGCTCCGTACGTCGTACACTTGAATTAGCCAGATTTAAGTGTTTTAGAAGGGGGCTCACTGTGAGCGGTGACCTGATCGATACGACGGAAATGTACCTGAAGTCCGTCTTCGAGCTGGAAGAAGAAGGCGTGGTTCCCATGCGTGCGCGCATCGCGGAGCGCCTGGACCACTCCGGGCCTACCGTCTCCCAGACCGTGGCTCGCATGGAACGCGATGGTCTAATTCAGCTTGAAGAAGATCGTCACCTCACCCTTACGCCGGAAGGTCGCCGCATCGCCACCGAGGTTATGCGTAAGCATCGCCTGGCGGAGCGCCTGCTGACCGACCACATCGGCCTCGAGTTCCCCTACGTGCACGAGGAAGCCTGCCGCTGGGAACACGTCATCAGCGAGGCCGTGGAGCGCAAGATTGCCGCGCTTATCAAGGCACCCTTCGTAGACCCGTACGGTAACCCGATCCCCGGCCTGGAAGCGCTGGGAATCGAAGGAGAGTACAACCCCGGCGTTTCGGGAGATATGCACCGACTGAGCGATCTGCTTGGTAAAGGTAAAGATGTGAAGCAGTTCTCCGGAACTTTGCTGCGCATCGGAGAACCTCTGCAGATCGACGTCGACCTGCTGGCCGATTTCGCTGATGCGGGGCTCCTCCCGGGAGCATCTATCGAGGTCACGAGCGGTCCGCGCGGCGTGAAGTTGGTTGGCGAGTCCGGCACCCCGGTGCACATCACGCTAGTGGACGCCTCTCACCTCATCGTGCGAGTGTGACCCGAAGGTAAAGGGATTGCCAAACTCTTTCTAGGGTTGCTTAGATTTCTCGCTCTAGGCGCGAATATCATCCTAAAGTCGTAGACGTGCTACCGAAGAAAGTCGGTGGCCGTCGCTTCCGGTAGCTTCCCGCCCCGGTCGCGGCAGAAGAGCTTTGACTATCTAGGGCGGGCCGGCAAGTCCGGGGCTATCGGAGGATTAGACGTGGCTAAAAGCGTGAACACTCACCGTCGCAACGTGCGTGCCCGTACCCCCCTTTCTGCCGTTGGCCGTAACGCCGCAGGTGTTGCAGTAGCCGCAGGCCTCGTCCTTACTTCCGGTCTCGTCGCTAACGCTGACGAAACCCAGGCCGGTGGCGCGGTTGATTCCGTCGCCCCGGTGAAGGCTGAGAAGCTGCAGCCCGCTGCCGCTCCGGCTGTTGAGGTTCCCGCAGTCAACATCCCGGAGGGTGAGGGCTTCGGTGCTCCGTCCCTCCCGGTATTCAGCGTGAAGGCTCCGGAAAAGCCGAAGGAAGAGACCAAGCCGAAGGCTGAGTCCCGTACCGAAGAGCGCCGGGCGGAAGCCCGTGCCGAAGAACCCCGCCCGGCTGACACCGCTAACCGCACCGAGCGTCGCACCGAAGCTAAGAAGAGCGAGCGTCGTGCGGCTTCCCGTAGCGCCGAGCGTCGCGAGGTAGCCGTCCAGGAGCAGACCTCGGATGCGAAGCCCGCTAAGAAGGCTGAGAAGAAGGCCGAAAAGAAGGTAGAGAAGAAGAAGGCTCCGGCCGCTTCCGCCTCTTCCTCCGCAATCGTTAACACCGCTCGTCGCGGCATCGGCACCCCCTATGTTTGGGGCGGCTCCGGCCGTAACGGTTGGGACTGCTCCGGCTTCACCCAGTGGGTGTACCGTCAGCACGGTATCAACCTGCCCCACAACGATGCGATGCAGGCCGCTATGGGCCGCCGCGTCTCCCGCTCGGAGGCTCGCCCCGGCGATCTGATCCGCAAGCCCGGTCACATCGGTATCTACGTTGGCAACGGCATGATGATCGATGCCGGCAACAAGCGCGTGGGCACCACCGAACGCAAGATTTACTCCGGTAACTGGAGCTTCTACCGCATCGGCGGCTGATAAGCCGCGTAAGCGGAAAATAGTCCGGCCCGAACCTACAGCAGGTTCGGGCCGGACTATTTTTATGCGGTTTGGAAGGCCGCGTGAAGCGAGAAAGAACTCGTGCAGTGCCCCCGGCGCGATTCGAACGCGCGACACCTTCTTTAGGAGAGAAGTGCTCTATCCCCTGAGCTACGGGGGCATACCTGACTATCTTACGTGACTTGTAGCCTCTAGTCCTAGCCGAGCGCATAGGTCACAATTGAACAATGGCTATCGCACTGGTCTTGACGGGCGGCAGGGCAACCCGGTTTGGCGGGGTAGATAAGACGCTGGCCGAAATCGCCGGAATTCCCAGCCGCGATCGCGTCCTGGCGGCCTGCATCGGGCACAGGCGTATCCTGGTCGGTCCCGAAACTCCCGATCACCCCCTGCCGCAGGATGTTTTACGCCTGCAAGAAGATCCCCCTTACGCGGGGCCAGTAGCGGGCGTTGCCTGCGCGCAGGAATATTTCGGTAACGAAGACACGGTGCTCTTGTTGGGGGGAGACATGCCCCTTATCGCCTCCAAGGTGCTGGATTCGCTGTTACCGGTGGGGGAGGTGCCCCGCATGTTGGTAGACCGAAGCGGGCGCCGACAGTTCCTCTGTGCGGCCTGGCCTGGGCGGCTGCTGCATGAGGCGTTGGCGCGAATACACCCTCATGAGGGGGCGAGCCTGAAGTCCCTTTACCGAGTGGCGGAAGAAATAGCTGGCGAATGTGAACTGGTAGCTTCGGACAGCGAATCGGCCGATCTTGACACACCGGAAGATCTCGCCAGAGTTAGGCAAATAGTCGATACAAAGACTTAGGATGTTACCTAAGTGTTATTTGTGTACACGAGGAGTGTCAATGCGTAGGCTTATCGGTTTTATCTTTGCGCTGGGACTGCTGCTGGTTCCCTCTGCGGCTTTTGCTCACGACCGGCTAATTGAATCGGATCCGGCGGACGGGGCGGTACTGGAGTCGTCCCCCGGCGCCATTACCCTTAAGTTTTCTAGCGAGATTTTGCCGATCAGCCCGGCGATCAGGGTGACCGGCGCAGACGGAAAAGTTGCCTATGAAGGCACCCCGGAAGTGTCGGGCGTCGAAGTGAAAGCGAAGCTGGAAAAACCGCTACCCGCCGGAGAGGCGAAGGTAGCCTGGCGCGTCGTTTCCTCGGACGGACACCCCATCGACGGAGTATTTGCATTCACGGTTAAGCAGGGGGCGGAGAATTCCGCACCGGCGGCTGAAGAAAAACCGCAGGCAGAAAAGCCGGCAGCGGATGAAGCAAAGGCGGATACCGCCAAGGCGGAGCCCAAAAAGGAAGATGCTGCCGTGAAAGCGGATGCACCTAAGCAGCAAGAAACCAAACAGGAAAGCGGTTCATCGCTGCCCGCTGCGGCCCTTGCGGTCGGCGGTGTGGTGGTAGTTCTTGCCGCTCTCTATTTCCTAGTTATGAAAGGCAGGAAAAATGACTAGCTCGATGAAACGCCGCACCCTTCTCGTGGGTGGTGCGCTCCTCGCCCTCGCAGGTTGCGGCAAGAAAGAAGAAAAGGCCGCAAAAAAGCCCGAGCGGGATACCCCTGCGGTAGAGCTCGAATCCACTGATCTCTGGGCAAAGGCCGCTGATAAGGGCTCCATGACCGCAGCCTTTGGTCAGCTGCGTAACCACACAAATTCTCCGATGATGCTCACGGGCGTAGCGTTTGCCGGGGCTAAGAAGACGGAGCTGCACGAGACCGTTAAGGGCAGCGACGGTGGCATGCAGATGCGCCAGAAGGAGGGCGGCTTTGAGATTCCCGCCGGAGGCTCGCTAACGTTGGAGCCGGGAGGCAACCACATCATGCTGATGGGGCTGACCGAGGATCTTAAAGCGGGGGAAGAAATCGAAATCACCCTCGAGTTTGCTGGCGGTCACAGCGAAAAGCTGAGTTTCCCCGTGCGAGTCTTCACCGGCGCGAAGGAAAACTACGGTGGCGACAAGGAAATGAAGCACATGGACGGCATGGACAAGAAAGAGGGCGAGGGCCACGGCGACAAGTAGCGATGACAGGGGAGGGGCTGGTCAGTCAGCAGGGGCGGCCAGCCCGAAAGCCCCTGACAAGCAGCCTTCCCGGAGCGCCACTACGCGCCGGGGAGTGCTTGCCGCATCCGTTGCTGGCGGCGTTACGCTGGCCGCCGCTGCCGGATACGGGGCCGGGAGGGAAAGCGTTCCCGAAACCCCGCCCCCGCCGGAACCGGCGACCCTCACCGTGCCGTTTCACGGCCAATACCAGGCCGGTATTGCCACCTCTCCACCGGCGCACCTTTCGCTAATCGCCTTCGATCTTCCCGCCGGTGCCGACAGGGATTCCCTGCGCAGGCTAATGCGGGTCTGGACGGATGATGCCGAACGGCTCACCGCAGGCAAGCCGGTGCTCACGGACACCGAAAAGGAACTGGCCGACAGGCCCGCATCGCTTACCGTGACGGTGGGGTTCGGCCGTAAAGTATTTACCGCTGCGGGGCGGGAAGAGCTGGCTCCGAACTGGCTGCGGCCGTTAAAAAGTTTTCCCACGATAGACCGCTTGGAGCCGCGCTGGAGCGGTGGTGACCTGGTTCTACAGATCTGCTGCGACGATCCCCTCACGCTCGCGCACGCGGAACGCGCCCTGATAAAAGATGCCCGCACGCTTGCCGGCGTGCTCTGGGTGCAGCACGGTTTCCGTCAGGAACAGCGCCCGAGCGGCAGCATGCGCAACCTGATGGGGCAGGTGGACGGCACGGTGAATCCACCGCTACCCGCGAACGAGCGACTAGTTTTTATAGACTCCCCAAACCCGGCGCTGAACAACGGCAGTTCGCTGGTCGTGCGGCGCATCCGAATGGAATTAGACGGCTGGGACGAGCTGGGGCAGCACGCTAAAGAACAGGCTGTCGGCCGCAGGCTGGATACGGGCGCGCCGCTGACGGGCACCAAGGAGGACGATCCGCTCGATCTAGAAGCGCGTAACAGCGATGGGCTGGAGGTCATCCCCGCTTTTGCGCACGCAAGGCGCGCCCACCTAGAGGGGGCGGGGCAGATGATCCTGCGTCGGCCCTACAACTACAGCGAACCGCTTACGGCGGCGGACGTTGAGGTCGGCATGAGCGCGAACAGCGGCCTAATTTTCATGGCTTACCAGGCCGATGTTGACCGCCAGTTCTTGCCGATCCAGGAAAGCCTGGCGCAGCTGGATCTGCTTAACCGGTGGACTACCCCCATTGGATCGGCAGTTTTCTTTATCCCACCGGGAGTAGCGGAAGGCGAATACTGGGGGCAGGCCCTGCTCTCAGAGTAGCGGGAGCAGTCGTCGCGGCTGTTTTTAGGCAGCGAAACGGCGGCACCGCCAATGGCTGGTGCCGCCGTTTGCAAAGGCTTACTTGAGGCCGTCGAGACCGTTCTTGAGAGCCTCGGCACCCTTTTCGACGTAATCCTTTACGCCCTCCGGAGCCTTATCCTTGAGAGCCTCGGCACCCTTCTCGAGGGCATCCTTGGCTTCCTCGGTGTGCTCGAGAGCGAAGTCCTTGGCCTTGTTCAGCGCGTCATCGAAACCCATAACGTGCCTCCTTCATAAGTTGTGTAAATAGTGGGGCAGCGCCCCGCCTTATACGCCGCAACCACTGCGACAGGACTCAGCGTAACAACTTTGGGGACAAAGTACCCTCCCGGCGCATGTTTTCACCCACGACATGTACCCCGGCGCACCCACTTAGGCCCTCCCACCCGGTAGCGTAGGGGTTGTGATGTGGATGTTTGGGCGTAAGAAGAAGACGGACACCGCACGTAACGCGAAGGATGACGCGTTTACGGAGACCTTTGCCGGGTTCGTAGAGGGGGACGAAGACTCCCTCGCAGATACCGCCGCGCCTGAAAATGGACACGCGGAGGAGCCGACGCAGAGCGCTGCCGAAAGTGAGCGCGTGACCGAACGCGAACGCGGCGAAGAACCGGCGGCTAGCGTGACGAACACCGGCTCCCTAGACATCACGGCGCCTCCGCTAGAGGATTCCCTGGCCCCGCGCGATACCGCTCGCGTGGACGCGAGCCCGCGCAGCCGAGGCGATCTGGTCGGTGAAGCGCTTGGCGGGTGGAGTGCGGAGATCACCGCGGGTGCCGTGCGCCCCTCATTCCTGCACAATATGCGCGCCGCCACTCATTTCCTGGACCTGAGCACCTCTCACCCCTCGGGGCTGGCGCAGCTATTGGCAGGACGGGGGCCGACGCGCCTGTCTTCGCTCGTGCGCGAGGTAGGCGCCCTGGCCGATGCGCGCCGCCACGCGCGCGCTATCCGCGAGACCGCGCAGCGTTACGCCGACGAAGCCGGACTCATCACCTGCCACCTCGCCATCGGTGAGGCGCGCTGGTACGACCCGCTGCAGCCGGTGCCTTTCCGTGCCCCGGTGCTGCTGCGGCCGATCATGCTTAACGTGCGCGGCAAGGCCCGTGAAGACATCGAACTGGTGCTCGATCAGACCGTCGAACTAAACCCGTTCCTGCTCAAGAGCCTGCGCGACGCCGGGGTGGCGCTCGACGCACGTGCGCTGCTGGCGGGGATGGACGGGTTTGACCCGAACCCGCTGCTGCAGATGTTCCGCTCGCTCGGCGAACCCCTGCCCGGTTTCACCGTGGATAACTCGCTTGTCGTCGGAAACCTGATTGATACTGCCGACTCCCTGGTCGATGATCTGAGCCAGCATCGCGGTGACTGGGCTGATAATCGCCTCATCGCGGCACTCGCCGGGGACAAGAGCGCGAGTGAGGAACTGCGGAATCAGTCCCTCAGCCCGGAACCGCCGCTCACCGAGGAATCTCTGATTAGCGCCGTGGACTCCGACGAGATGGCGGTCGTCTCCGCCGTCCTCGCGGGTGCCGACGTAGCGGTCGAGACCGCCGCTGGAGCCGGGGTGGTAGATACCCTGATGAACCTGGCGCAGGAACTGCACATGCGCGGCAAAAACGTGCTGGTGCTCGCGCAGCGCCGCTCCAGCCTGCAACAGCTCGCGGCAGAGGCCGAGCGCAGGGGGATGCGTGACCTGGTGCTTGACCTTTCTCCGAGCGCCGCACTCCAGCGCACCGCGAGCGAGGAACTGCGCACGGCTCTTTGCAGCGCGGGTAGCTACTCGCCCCCCGCCAGCCTGGAAGACGAATCGGAGCTGATTAACGCCAGGCAGGTACTGACCGGCCACGTTGCCGCCATGCACCGGGTGCAGGAACCGTGGGGCGTAAGCGCTCACGATGCGCTGTCGGCACTGGCCGACCTCACCCGCAGGCGTCCGAGCCCGCGCACCAAGGTGCGGCTCTCCACGGAAGTTGCCGCTCGCATGGTGGGGGAAAACCGCGAGGAATACGCGGCCCTGTTGCGCGAAAGCGTGGAATCCGGTGCGCTGAGCGATTCGGCTCGTGCCAGCGCCTGGTACGGCTGCACGATAACGACGGATACGCAGGCCAAGCGCGCTAGGGAGCTGGTGCAGCAGGTGAATGACTCCCTGCTGGAGGCGCTCAGCACCCGCATGGAACAGACGGGCTCCGCTATCGGGCTGCGCGACACCGCCACCCTGGATGAATGGCAGGCCCGACTGGAACTGCTGGTACAGCTACGCGAAGTATTGGCTGATTTCCAGCCCTCCGTGTTCGCGGCCCCGCTGGAAGACCTGGTTGCGGCCACCGCGACCAAGCAGTGGCGAAACGCCAACGGCATCGAGATGGGCTTCGGTGAACGCCGCCGCCTGGTGAAGCAGGCGCAGTCGCTGGTGCATCCGGGCGCACACATCGCGGATCTCTTCCCCAAGCTGGCGCAGGTGCGAGACGTGCGTGCCCGTTGGGTGAGCGTCTGCCAGGATCGCACCCGGCGCCCCAGCCTGCCGCAGGACATCGAGGCCTGCGAAACCCTGCGCAAGCGGGCGGAAAAGACCTTCGATGAGCTTTCCCTGCTGCTGCGCGGGGTTGAGGGAACGCAAAACCTGGCTCGTACCCCGCTTCCGGAACTGCGGAAACTTATGTCGGGGCTGCTTGCCGACGCGGATAGCCTGAACGATCTGCCGCGTCACACGAGCCTGCTGCGCAGGATCGAGTTCGAGGGGCTGAGCGAGTTCGCCGCCGACCTCGCGGAGCGTAACGTTTCCGTGGAACGCGTGGCCGATGAGCTTGAGCTGGCGTGGTGGCGCAGCGTGCTGGAGCACATCGCCGCCGCGGAACCGACCATCTCGCAGTACGACGGCGTCTCGCTAAGCCAGGTTTCGCAGACCTACCGCCGCCTGGACGCGGAACACATTTCCCGCTCCGCTTACGCGGTGCGCACCGCGAGCGATGCGGTTTTGGTGGACACGATGAAGGCGAACCCCGATACTTCGCGGGCGCTGATTCGCGATCTGTCGCGCGCCTCCAGCACGCCCCTGCGCGATCTCGCGGCCAAATACGAAAGCGTGATTTTCCGGGCGCTGCCCCTCTGGCTGGCCTCTCCCTACGTAGTGCCGCAGGTGATCCCGCCGGGCCGCCACTTCGATGTGGTTATCGTGGCCGACGCGGGCCGCCTGCCCACGGCGGCCGCCATTCCCGCGCTCGCCCGCGCGAAGCAGGTGGTGGCGATCGGCGACCCGTTCGATTACGCGGATACCGTAGCGACGGGCAGCGGGCTGCTGCTCGACGACATGCGCCGCGTGGGTGCCAGCGTAACCCTGCGCCGGGACGAGACCCCGGGGGCGGGCCGTCTGCGCCAGTTCGTGCGCGACGAACTCTTCGCGGGGCAGCTGCTGAGCGTGCCCAGCCCGTTGGCGGCGGAACCCGACCGGCTGGTAGTGGTGCCTAACGCGCGCGGCCCGGTGACTTCCGGCGAGGAACAGGTGGAAAGCACCGAGGCGGAGCTGAAGGCGGTAACCGACCTGGTGATAGACCACGCGCGTACCCGCAGCCACCGCTCGCTCGCGGTACTAACCCTGACCCCGGCGCACGCCCACAAGGTGATGGCCCGGATCATGCAGACTGTTTCGGTTATCCCCAGCCTGAACGACTTCTTCGCGCCGGATTCCCCCGAGTTCTTCACGGTGCTGCCCGCGCAGCAGGCCAGCACGATCCTGCGTGACGACGTGATCGTCTCGCTCGGTTTCGGCAAAACGCCTCACGATCGCCTGATCCACAAGTTCGGGCCGCTTTCCGGTGACGGCGGCGTGAAGGCGCTGGCGTCGGTGATGACCCGCGCGCGCGGCCGCACGACCGTGGTGAGCGCTTTCGGCTCCGAAGATCTGGATCCGCACCGGCTGCGTACCGAAGGTGGGCGCAGGCTGCGTGAAATGCTGTGCCTGCTCGAAAAGACGCCGCAGGACGCCCCGCAACCCTCCCGCGCCGAACCGGACCCGCTGATCGCGGACCTGGCCGACAGGCTCTGGCGGCTCGGCCTGGTCGTGGAGACGGACTACGGCCACTGCGAGGATCGCATCGAACTCGCTCTCGGGCACCCTGACCTGCCCGGCCAGTTCCTGGTGGCGGTGGAGACGGACGGTGATCTGTACCTGAACACGCCGAGCCAGCGCGAACGCGATCGTTTGCGTGCCGAGCGCCTGGAGCGCGCGGGCTGGACCGTGGAACGGGTCTGGTCTTGGGCTCTGTTCATCAACCCGCAGGGCGAGGCGGAACGCATCGCCGCTGCCGTGGAGCGTGCGCGTAAGGAAGCGGTACAGGAACGCCCCGGCCTGGCGCACGCCGTGAACGTCCCCAAAAAGACCCTGAAGAAGCCGAAGATCGCGCCCGGGCATCCGCTCTCCTATTACGGATCGGAAGACTTCGACGCGGTGGTGGACTACATCTGTTCCGACGGCGTGGCTCGCCTAGAGGACAACCTCGCGGCCGAGGTACGTGACTTCCTGGGCTTCACCCAGCGCACTGTCCTGCTGGACATTTCCGTGGCCTCTGCGATCCGCCGTTACCAGGAGCGCCTGTGAGCGATAAGCGGGAGCGGGAGGGCACCCCGGCCCGCCCCGCGCCCGTGGTCGTCTCTTCCCTGACGGGAAAACCTATCGAGTGGCAGCCGCAGGCCCAGAAGGGTTCCGCTTCTGGCCGGGATCAAGAGATCCTGCGCGACGTTCCTCCGCACTGGGGGAAGGGCGCTTAGCGGGCTGCTGCGCCGCGTCTGGCGGGGTGCAGCCTTCCGGGCCGCAGCTCGGCCCGCTGGCTATCCCTAGCCCGAGCGGATCGAACGGGTCGTAATCTGCCGATTCTGCCTGCTTACTCATAGGTCAAGCCTATTCACCGGCTTCGGGACGGGCATAGGCTGGGAACATGAGCGAACTAAAAGACCTCAACATCCTTTGCGTCGGCGCTGGCAACATGGGGGCTCCCGTGGTGCGCGCTTTCCTGGCTTCGGGGGCCAACCCGGAGCGCGTGTTCGTACGTAATTCTTCCGACGAATCGAGCGTCACCGCATCGGAACGCCTCGGCGTGCAGCCGGTTTCCCAGGAGGAACTGTCCGCTGTCGCGTTTAAGGCCGACGTGGTGGTGCTGGGCGTTAAGCCGCAGTTCGCCTGCTCCGTGGCGCGCGCGCTCAGTAACGACATGCACGAGAACGCGACCCTGATTTCGGTAGCCGCCGGTGTCACCATCGCGCAGCTCACCGACGCCGTGGGGGAGGGCGTGCGGATCGTGCGCGCGATGCCGAACACCCCGATTGAGGTTGGCAGCGGCGTGGTGGCGCTCTTCGGAGGCGACGCCTCCGCGCGCGAACTGGCCGCCGAACTGTTCGCGCAGGCCGGTGAGGTGGTGGAACTTGATGAATCGTTGGTGCACGCGGAGATCGCGGCCGCCGGCAGCGCGAGCGCCTTCGTGTTCTACCTGATCGAAGCGATGATCGATAACGCGGTGCGGCTCGGCCTGAAGCGTCCCGACGTGGAGCGGATGGTGCTGGCTACCTTCGAGGGTAGCGCCCGCCTGCTGCGCGAGAACGGCACCCATCCGGCGGTGGCGCGCGCCGCCGTTTGTTCCCCCGGCGGCACCACCGCGCAGGGAGTGGCGGAGCTCGACGCCCACGGAGTCCGCGCGGGTATCTCCGCCGCCATGCAGGCCGCCGCGGATACCTCGCGCCGGATGGCCGGCGAATAGCCGTTCTCGGTCGCCACGAAAGCAAAAGCCCCCTCCCGTAATCAATCGGGAGGGGGCTTTGCTTGGTACCTATCGGCCCGCGAGCGTTCTAGGGGCGGCTGGCGAACCGCTCGATCAGTTCCGTGTTACCGGAAACAATCAGCAGATCGTGCGGGGAAACCTTGGTGGTCGGCTCCGCATAGGTGAAGTCGCGCCCCGGCGATTTCACGCCGACCACGGTCACGCCGTACTTACCGCGAATGTCAGATTCGGAAAGGGTGAAGCCCTGAGTCTCGCGCGGCGGGCGCATCTTCACGATCGCGAAGCCGTCGTCGAACTCGATGTAGTCGATGAGCCGCCCGTTCACCAGGTGCGCCACGCGCTTGCCGGCATCCTTTTCGGGGAACACGACGTGATGGCAGCCGATGCGCTCCAGGATCTTCCCGTGGGCCTGCGAGATCGCCTTCGCCCAGATCACGGGCCTGCCGAGGTCCACCAGGTTCGCGGAGATAAGCACACTCGCCTCGATGGAGGTGCCGACGCCGACGACGGCCACGGAAAAGTCGGCTGCCCCCACCTGGCTGAGCGCATCCATGTTGGTGGCGTCGGCCTGCACGACGTGGGTGAGGCGGCCCGAGTATTCCTGTACCAGATCGGGATCGGAATCCATCGCGAGCACGTTGGTGCCCAGTTCCTCCAGGGTGAGGGCGATAGACGCCCCGAAACGGCCCAGGCCGATTACCAGCGTGCCGCTGTCTTTGTGGCGTGCCACCTTGCTACCTCCGGGTGTTTTGGGTCTGGGTACAGCCTAGCCGGGCTGCTTGGGAGTGGGCGTTAACCGACCGTGGGGGATTCGGCGGGCAGGCGCAGCACCCTGCCGCGTTCGCGCAGGGCCAGGGCCGCGCCCAGGGTCATGGGGCCGACGCGACCCGCGTACATGCAGACGATGATGACGTATTTGGCGGAGGTCGGCAGGGCCGGGGTGATACCGGTGGAAAGCCCCACCGTGCCGTAGGCCGAAAGCACCTCGAACATCAGCCTGTCCAGCGGGAACGGGGTGAGGCGCACCATCAGCCAGGTGGCGGAGAAGATTACCACGGCGCTCACCACCAGCACGGCGATGGCCTGACGGATGGTTTCCTGCGGGATGCGGCGGTGGAAGATCTCCACGTCCCGGTCACCCCGCGCCTCGGCGATGATGGAGAGCACCAGCAGGGCGAAGGTTGTCACCTTGATACCACCGCCGGTGGAACCGGAGCCGCCGCCGATGAACATGAGGGCGTCCAACAGCAGCCAGGTTTCCGGGTGGAAGTTCCCGATATCCAGGGTGGCTAGGCCACCGGAACGCGGCATCACCGAGGCGAAAGCGCTCGCCAGGATCTTCGTGCCGAAAGAATGTTCACCCAGCGTGGCCGGGTTGGACCATTCCATCGCGAGGATGCCGAAGAAACCGACGACGAACAGGATCGCGCTGGTAGAGAGCGTCAGCTTCGCGTGCAGCGACCAGTGCTTCGGGTGGCGCAGGTTGCGCACCACCACCAGGATCACCGGGAAGCCGAGGGCACCGACGAACACCGCGAGGGCCACGGGGATCGAGAACCAGGGGTCGTCAACGTACTGTTCCACGCCGCCCGCCTCGGGCACGAAGCCCGCGTTATTGAACGCGCTGATCGCGTAGAAGGCCCCGTTGAAGAGCGCCGTGCCGAGGTCGGAATCGCGGCGGATCAGGTTAGGGGTAATCAGCAGGAACGTCAGCAGCTCGAAAGAAGTTGCGGTGATGACGATGGTGCGCAGCACCCCGCCCACCTCGGCCAGTTTTTCGGCTTTGGTTTCCTGCGCGGTGATGATCTTCTGGGCCAGGCCCATGTGCCTAGACACGGAAAGGCCCAGCAGGGAGGCCAGGGTGAGCACGCCCAACCCGCCGATCTTCATGGCGAACATGAGCACGACCAGGCCGAAAGTTGACCAGTGGGTGGCGGTATCTACCGTGGTAAGGCCGGTGACGCAGACGGCCGACATCGCGGTGAAGAGCGCATCCACGAAACGGGTCTCTTCACCCGCAACGTGCGAAATCGGCAGCATCAGCAGGAAGGTGAAGATCGCGATTAGGGCGCTGAAAATGATTAGCGTCAACCGCGCCGGGGTGGAGCGCGCAGCCTCCTGCATCGTGTCGCGGACAAGCTCTTTGAGGCGCGCGATAGAGCGCGTCAAAGCACCGCTGCGGTGGGTTGGCTGGCTGTCGGACACTCTCGCTCCGTCGGATTGCGGTTAGGGGGCGCGGGGCGGCGCGAGCCGCGTGGACGATTCTACGCTGCCGCCGCCTGTGATGGGGGTTACGGTCTGCCCGTGGCCCTTGTGGCATTCAACTGACAAAATGGGGGAGTGGAAGAACACGAGAAGCGCCCCATCCGTCCCTGGGAGAAGCGCGCCCGCGAAGAACGCGGTGCGAGCGACGAACCGCAGCAGGTGGTCGCGCCAGCCGCGCGCCCGCAGAACGTAGCCCCGCGCGCAGCGCAGCCCGCTACTTCGCTCACGTTCCAGGCCCCGGAAACCACCGTGACCCCCAGCAGCGAGAACGAAGTTATGCTCGCCGAGGTCAGCCAGCACCTGCGCGACGTTTCCCTGCCGCTGGAGGTGGACGGGGTGGACGAGGCCCGCGCCAACGTGCGCGCCGCCACCCTGCGGCTTGAGGACCACGTTATTCCCCGCTACCGCAGCCTGGAAGCCCCGCTCTTGACCGTGGTGGGCGGCTCTACCGGGGCGGGTAAATCTACCCTGGTAAACGCGCTCGTCGGGCACCCCGTGACGCGCGCGGGCGCGGTTCGCCCCACCACTCGCCAGCCGATCCTGCTGCACCACCCCCGCGATGCCCACTGGTTCCAGGGACGCCGCATCCTGCCCGGCCTGGCGCGGGTGAGCGGCAGCGTGCGCCGGGACGTGGACGCCGCCGAGCTGCGCGACGCGGCGCAGCGCGAGCACGCGAACGCCTCCGAAGTAACCTCCCTCATGCTGGTGGCCGACGCCGCGCTGCCGCGTTACGTCGCACTGCTGGACGCCCCGGACATCGACTCCGTATCAGCGCACAACCGCCGCCTGGCCGCCCAGCTGCTGCGCGCGGCGGACCTGTGGATTTTTGTTACCACCGCGAACCGTTACGCGGACGCCGCCCCCTGGGCGATGCTGCGCGAGGCGGCAAAGCGCGACATCACCGTGGTGGTGGTGCTGAGCCGCGTCCCTGGCGATACACAGGTGCGGGCCGACATCACGGCTGACCTACGCGCGATGCTGGAACGCGAGGGGCTGGCCGACGCGCAGCTGTTCGTGGTGCCCGAGGCCGAGCTTGACGAGCGCGGCATGCTCCCGGCGGCGGAGGTCGCGCCCCTGGCCGACTGGCTGGGAGACCTGGCCGCCAACCCCGGACGTCGCGCCGCGATCGCCCGCCGCACCCTGGCGGGCGCGCTCGGCGAGGTTTCCGCTAGCGTGCAGGACGCGGCCGAGGCGCTGGAAAAGCAGCGCGCGGAGGCCGATCACCTGGCGCAGCAGGTGCGCGACGAGTTCGCGGACGCCGCTAAACGGGTGGAACAGGCCGCGAGCGACGGTTCGCTGCTGCGCGGCGAGGTGCTGGCGCGCTGGCACGACGTGATCGGCACCGGCGAATGGATCCGTGGCATCGAATCCTGGTTTGGCCGTGCCCGCGACAAGGTGAGCGATTTCTTCAAGGGCCGCCCCGCGCCCGCCGTAAAGGTGGAGCACGCGCTGGAGAGCGGCCTGCGGGCCGTCGTGGTGGAAGAAGCCGCCCGCGCGGCGGAGGCGGCTGCGGAACGCTGGTCGCACAGCCGCAGCACCTCCCAGCTCACCGCCGGAAAAGACCTGGCGCGGATCCCGCATTCGTTCTCGGACGAAGTGGCCGCGGCCATCCGTGCCTGGCAGAGCGACGTGCTCGATCTAGTTTCTAGCGAGGGTCTGAGCAAGCGCGCCCGCGCCCGCATGATCTCGCTCGGCGTGAACGTGGTCGGCATCGCCCTGATGGTGGTCGTGTTTGCCTCTACCGCCTTCATCCCGACCGGCCTGGAGGTCGGCGCGGGGGCGACGGTCGCGGTCGTCGGCCAGAAACTGCTGGAGACGATCTTCGGTGACGATGCGGTCCGCCGCTTGACCAAGGTGGCGCGCGCGAAGCTGGACGAACGCATCAAGGCGCTGCTGGACGCGCGCGCCGAGGTGTTCCTCGCGGCCCTCGCGGAATCCGCCCACGTGGGTGATCCCGCAGCGCTGCACGCCGACGCGCGACGCCTGCGGGAGCTGGCCGAGGAACTGATCCCGGCGGCGCGCGAGGCGGCAGCGGGGAACGTCGCAGCCGAACCGGAAGCAACCGCAACGCAGGAAGGAGGGGAGCTATGAGCCTGCCCCTGGATACTCGCCTAGAGGCGCTTTCCAGCGCCCACGCCCTCGCCCAGGGCCGCCTGGGGGCGCAGGACGTGCAGGCGGCGGCTGAGGTGCTGGAACGCAGCGCGGCCCGCCGCACGCTCTCCTCACAGCACACCGTGGTCGGCTTCTTCGGCGCCACCGGCTCCGGCAAGTCCACCCTGTTCAATGCGGTGGCGGGCGTTGAGGTTGCCACCGCGTCGGCCCGCCGCCCCACCACTAGCGAGCCGCTGGCGGCGATCTGGGGCGAGGACGGCAGCCAGGCGCTGCTGGACTGGCTGGAGGTGCGCGAACGTCACGTCGTCTCCCAGGACGGCCACCTGATCCTGCTGGATCTGCCCGACATCGACTCGGTTTCCTCCCAGCACCGCATCATCGCGGAACGCCTGGCGGGAATGGTGGACGTGCTTGTGTGGGTGATGGACCCGCAAAAATACGCGGACCAGATCATTCACGAACATTTCGTGCGGCCACTGGCGGGCCACGGCGCGGTCACCCTGGCGGTGCTGAACCAGGCCGACCGGCTGCGCGCGGAAGACCTGCCGCAGGTGCTTGCCGACCTGGAAAAGCAACTGCGCGCGGACGGACTGGAGGGCGTCTCCCCGCTGGCGGTCTCCGCGCTGACGGGCGACGGCGTAGATGACCTGGTTGAGGCCATTGATGAGATCGTGCGCGGCCAGGAGGCGTCCGGGCAGCGCCTCGCGGCCGACGTGCGCCGCAGCGCCGAAGCGATGCGAGAGGCGCTGGGCGGCGACGAATCCACCCAGGTAACCGGCAAGCAGCTAGACGAATTGGCGAGCGGCCTGGCCTCCGCCGCGCGCGCCGAACAGGTGGCCGACGCCGCTGCCGCCTCCTACCGCCGCCGCGCCCACCAGCGCACGGGCTGGCCCCTGGTGCGCTGGTTGAGCAAGCGCAGCATCGATCCGCTGGCGCGCCTCGGGCTGGTGGCCCGCGACGGCTCCAGCAATCCGGACCGCCGCACCTCGCTGCCCCCGGCAGACGCGGGCAGCGTGGCGCAGGCCGACGCCGCCGTGCGCCACTTTGCCGACTCGGTTTCCGAGGGCGGTTCGGAAAGCTGGCGGGGAGTCGTGCGCCGAGCCGCACGCAGCCGCCGCGAGGAACTGCCCGACGCGCTGGACCAGGCGGTGGCCCGCACCGACCTGCGCGCCGGAAAGACTTCCTGGTGGTGGCAGATCGCCAACGTCATGCAGTGGCTGGCGCTGTTGCTCCTGGTGGTCGGCCTCGGCTGGCTGACCCTAGCGGCGCTCGCCGTCTACTTCCAGATCCCGCTGCCGCCCGCCCCGAGCGTGGTCGGGCTGGGAATCCCCATCCCGCTACCGACCATGCTGGTCGTGCTCGGTATCGCGTTGGGGCTGCTGGTGGCACTCACCACGGGGGCTATCGCGGCGCTGGCCGCGCGGCGGGAGAGGGCCAGGGTGTTGCGGCTGTTGCGCGCCGCCGTCAGGGACGTCGGGGAACGCTATGTGGCCGACCCGGTGCGCTCCGAACTACAGCGTGCGGACGATCTGCGCGAGGTGCTGGAACTGGCCGCCGCCCCGTGACCTTAACCACCCGTCTAGGTCACGTTGTGAGAGTAGGGTAAAGTTTTTCTTTGTCTGTGTAACACGGCCCGTCCGTGCGCAGCCCGACCACGTCATGAAAGAGGTGCCCCATGGGATCCGTTATCAAGAAGCGCCGCAAGCGTATGGCGAAGAAGAAGCACCGTAAGCTGCTTCGTAAGACCCGCCACCAGCGTCGCAACAAGAAGTGACGCATCGTTAGGCAGGAACAAGGCCGCCCTCGGGCGGCTTTTTCCTTACCCGGCCATAGTTTTCGGAAGGTTTCAATGTCGCAACCGCAGCGAGTTACCGTCATGATCAGGCAGGGCTGCCACCTGTGCGATGAAGCGCTGGCAACCGTGCGCGCGGTTACGTGCGAGGTCGGCGCGGCAGTGACGGTTAGTGACGTAGACACCGATGAACAGCTAAAAAGCCGTTACGGGCAGCGGGTTCCGGTTATTTTGGTGGGAGAGACAGAGATAGCCGAATATCGGGTGTCGGCCGACGCCCTGCGTGCGGCGCTCAACCCCCGTCTGCCCCTGTGGCGCAGGCTATTTACCCGTTAGGAGGCGCGGCATGGCAAAAACTATCGTGCACCTGGTGCGTCACGGCGAGGTGCACAACCCGGAAAAGATTCTTTACGGGCGCGCCCCCGGCTTCAGGCTGTCCGAACGCGGGCAGGAGATGGCCCGGTTAACCGCCGCTTACCTGGCGCAGCGGAGCGTCACCGAGGTAACTTCCTCGCCTCTGCTGCGGGCGCAGCAAACTGCCGCGCCCATCGCCGCCGCCCACGGGCTAGACGTTTTGCAGGACGCGCGCCTGCTCGAATCCGCCAATCACTTCGAGGGGCTGCGTGTCGGCTACGGCGACGGCGCGCTGTGGCGGCTGCGGCACTGGCCTGCCTACATCAACCCCTTCCGCCCCTCCTGGGGCGAGCCGTACCGCAGCCAGGCCGAACGCGTGCTCGCCGCCGTGCGCGACGCGCGCCACAGGAACGAAGGCAGCGAGGCGGTGCTGGTGCTGCACCAGCTCCCGATCTGGGTTACCCGCCGCAAACTCGAGGGCAAACCCCTCTGGCACGATCCGCGCCGTCGGCAGTGCGGCCTGGCCTCGGTGACCTCCCTGCACTTCAACGGCGAACACTTCAGCCACATCGAATATGCAGAACCCGCCGCCGCGCTTTACGCGGGCGCGGTAGATGCCACCGGAGGAAAGCTAACGTGACCCGTAAGCTAAACCGCCGTCACCTGCTCTCCCTAACCGCGCTGCTGGCACTCACCGGCTGCAGGGAGGACGCCTCGAACCGTTACGGAAGTGCGGGTAAGGGATACGTTGCGGGAGAGGGAATCGCCCAGGAAATCGCGCCCGCCGAGCGGGGGGAGCCGATCTCCTTCAGCGGCACCACCGTATCGGGGGAAAAGTTCAGCAGTTCTTCGCTGGCTGGCAAAATCATGGTCGTAAACGTCTGGTACGCGGCCTGTGCGCCCTGCCGCAGCGAGGCCCCGCTGTTGCAGGAAACCTCCGTCACCTACGCCCCCAAGGGCGTCTCTTTCGTCGGCGTTAACGTGCGCGATGCGGCGGGACCGGCGCGGGCGTTCGAGGAACGCTTCGGCATCACCTACCCGTCGCTACTAGACGAGGCCGGCAGTATCACCCACAGCCTGCGCGGTGCCATCCCGCCGAACGCCGTGCCCACCACGATCATCACCGACCGCCAGCACCGGCCCGCCGCCCGCATCTCGGGCGCGGCCGATCCGTCCATCCTGCGCGCCATGATCGACCGGGTGGTTTCCGAGTGAACTCGCTCGCGGAAATTTTCGCGGGAGCCGTGCTTACCGGCTCCCTGCCGTTTGCCCTGCTCGCGTCGCTGGTAGCGGGCGTGGTGGCTTTCCTGTCTCCCTGCGTGCTGCCGGTGGTCCCCGGCTACCTGGCCTATGTCTCCGGCACGGCGGAAGATTCCTCGCGCCGGGGCAGGCACACCATGGTTGCGGGGGCGCTGCTGTTCGTGCTCGGTTTCTCTCTGCTGTTCGTGCTCGCGGGAGGCGCTTTCGGCTCTATTGCGGCGCAGCTCAACGGCCAGTGGCGCGGAGCGCTAAACCTCGTCAGCGGCGTCATAGTGATCCTGCTGGGGCTGGTTTTCCTGGGCTTCTTCCCCTCGCTTTCCGGGGAAGCCCGCGTCAGCAACCGTCCCCGCCCCGGTCTCTGGGGCGCGCCGCTGCTCGGAATGGTGTTCGGCCTGGCCTGGACGCCCTGCCTCGGGCCGACGTACGCCGCCGTGCTCTCCCTGACCCTGGGAGACGACGCGAGCGCGGTGCGCGGCGCGCTGCTCGCGTTCGCCTACGCTATCGGCCTGGGCCTACCTTTCGTGCTGTTTGCGGCCCTGTTTGAAAAAGCGCTTGCCGCCAGCCGGGCGCTGAGCCGTTACCGGCGCTCCCTCACCGTGCTGGGCGGGGTTTCCCTCGTGCTGATCGGTGTGTTCATCCTGCTGGGGCAGTGGCAGCAGATCACCGGCGCCTGGCAGGCCGCCCTCGACTGGCTGCGGCCGCTGGTTTAGGGGAAGCGTTATATGGCGAAGAAAAACAACGTTTCCCTGCCGCCGCTTTCTCCGCGCGGGGCGGTGGTCTTCATCTGGCGGCAGCTGACCAGCATGGAGACGGCACTGGCGCTGCTGGTGTTGCTCGCGATCGCAGCGATCCCCGGTTCGCTCGTGCCGCAGCGGCGGGTGGACCCCACGAAGGTGGAGGCGTTCCTGGCGGAAAACGGCAAATGGGGCGAGTTCCTGGACCGGATAGGCATGCTGGACGTCTATTCCTCGGTCTGGTTCTCCGCCATTTACCTGCTGCTTTTCACATCCCTGATCGGCTGCGTGATACCGCGCCTGCGCGTGCACTACCGTCAGCTGCGCAGCGCGCCGCCGCTGACCCCGAAATACCTCACCCGCTTCACCGGCTACGGCACCGGGGAAAGCGAACGCGAGGCAGAGGATTTGTTGTCCGATGCCTATGCCTACCTGCGTAAGCGCCACTACCGGGTGCGCCGGGTAGAAGATAGCGAGGGGCGGCTCTCGCTGAGCGCGGAACGCGGCTACCTGCGCGAGACCGGCAACCTGTTGTTCCACCTGGCACTCGTGGGCGTGCTCGTGGGTGTTGCCGCGAGCGGCGTGAGCGAATATCGGGGGCAGATCACCCTGGTGGAGGGGCAGGGCTTTGCCAACTCCCTTTCCCGCTACGATTCGTTTAAGGCCGGCGCCTGGGCGGATACCAGCGAACTGCCACCGCTTCGCTTCACGCTGGATAAGTTCAGCGCCCGCTACAACAGCCGCCCCGGACCGACTTTCGGGCAGGCCGACGATTACGCCGCGCACGTCACGGTGGACGGGCCGGACGGCAGCAAAACCAAGCACGAAATCAGGGTGAACGAACCGCTAGAACATCCCGGCGCGGCGGTATTCCTGCTCGGCAACGGCTACGCCCCGGTGCTGAAGGTGCGGGACGCCGAAGGAAAGATCGTGGCCGACGGCCCGGTTATCGCCCCGCCGATCGATCAGAACATGACCTCCACCGTGGTGGTGAAGGCCCCGGACGCGAAACCGCAGCAGCTCGCGCTGCTCGGTATCTTCATGCCGACCGGCAAGATCGATCAGCGCGGTCCCCATTCCCTGTTCCCCGATCTGCTCGATCCGCAGATAGCGCTCACCGTCTATCAGGGCGATCTCGGGTTAGACGACGGCGTTCCCCGCAACGTTTATCAGGTGGACACCGAGAAGATGACTCCACTCAAGGGGGCGGACGGTGCCCCGCTGCTGATTCGCCTCAGCCCCGGCCAGTCGGCAGCGCTGCCGGGCGGCGGCAGCGTAGAGTTCGTGGGGGTAAAGCGGTTCGCGGCGTTCGATGTGGCACACGATTCGTTCCTGCTCTTTACCCTGAGCATGGCGATACTTTCCCTGGTTGGCCTAGCTCTTAGCCTGTTTATTCCCCGTCGTCGCATCTGGGTGCGTATCACGGAGGGGACTCGCCGTAGCGTCGAGGTTGCCGGTCTGGCACGCAGCGACGACTATTCTCTTGAAACGGACGTGCAAGCGTTCCGCGAAAGCCTGTTAAAGAAAGATTTTCGTTAATGGTTAATCAGACCCTGGCCGACTTCTCACAGTTCACGCTCGCCGCGGCCATCGCCGCCTACGCGGTCAGCTTTGTTCTGCTTGTGGCCGACCTGGTGTTCTCTTCCGCTTCGCGCGAGGAACACGCTGGCGATCCCGGCCCGCGCAGGGCGGGACGCGCAGGCATGGCCGTGCTCGTGTCGGCATTCGCGCTGCACCTGGCCGGCGTGGTTAGCCGTGGCGCGGCCACCTACCGGGTGCCGTGGGGCAACATGTACGAGTTCACGATGTCGGGTAGCTGCGTGGTTATCGCCATCTTCCTGGCTTTCGCGCTTCGTCGCTCCGCCCTGCGGGAGATCACCGTTTACGTGGTGGGTGCGATGCTGCTGATGATGCTGTTCGCCCAGAACTTCTGGTTCGTGGCCCCCGGCAGCCTGATCCCGGCCCTCAAGAGCACCCTCTGGCTGGTTATACACGTGGCCGTGGCGGTGCTGGCAACCGCGCTGTTCACCCTCGGCGCGGTGGTTACCGTGCTGCAGCTGGTGCGCTCGCGCGGCGAGGAACGCGGCAGCAAGTCTCGTATCCTGGCGAAAATGCCCGATTCCAAGGAACTGGAAGGGATCGCCTTTAGGCTGAACGCTTTCGGCTTCGTGCTGTGGGGCTTCACCCTCATCGCGGGCGCGATCTGGGCCCGCTACGCCTGGGGGCGTTTCTGGAACTGGGACCCGAAGGAAGTGGGCACGTTCGTTACCTGGGTGGCTTACGCCGCCTACCTGCATGCGCGCGCTACACGCGGCTTTAGGGGCCGCAAGGCAGCCTATTTCGCGCTGGTCGGTTTCCTGTGCCTGATGGGTAACTACATCGTGGTGAATCTGTTCCTGCCCGGTCTGCACTCCTATTCGGGCGTCTAGCTAGTCCCCGTCGGGATTACCGGCGTCAGCCTCTCCGTCCTCGTCCCGGCGCCTCTCCTGGTCGCGCTCCCGCTCCCGCTTACGCTTGCGTGCCTGTTCGTCCAGGCGGCGCAGGAACTCCGGGTCTTCGTCGGGCGCGGTAGGGCGGGGCTTCTTAGCGCCGCGCTGTAGCACGTCCCCGAGCTTGTCGCTCACCTCTTTGTGCACGCGCTTGTTGCCGCGTTCGTGGCCGACGATCAGCCACACGAGCGGCCCGGCCCACGGCACGAGCACGATCAGCATGATCCATAGTGGCTTCGGTATGCCGCGCACCTCCTCCTGCGGGGTCAGAATGCAGTCCGCGACTGCGAACACGAGCAGGGCCACGTAGCTAACGGCAAGTAAGACTCTGGGCATGGACACAGTCTAGGTAATTTCTATCTGTGCAGGGCAACAAGGATTATTCGGCCCTTGGATGCAACGGTAAGCGCTAGGCTTGTCCCCATGCGTTACTTCGCCGCCTACACCCTGCCCCGGCTCGGCATCTTCCTCGCCCTCTGGTTCGGCCTCAGCTACCCGCTGGGCACCTACCTGGGCGGCATCACCGCAGCCGTGCTGTCGTTCTTCGTCTCAGTGTTCCTGCTGCGCGGTCAGCGCGATAAAGTGGTGGCTCGCTGGATGGCGGCCGACGAAAAGCGCCGTGCGAATCGGGTGGAGAAGCGTGACGAAGATGCGGACACCGAAGATATTCTGCTCTACGGCCTGGAGGAAAAAGGGCTGGCAGAGAAGCCGCTAGAGGGCGGCAGCGGTGCCGAGGGCGGCAAGCAGGGCCAGGGAGAAAAGTAGTTCCATCCGGCCCGTCGCGCCCAGCGCCGGAATCAGGTTGCGCCCCTCTGCTCGCGCAGAAACCACGATCCGCCACGGCGCGATAGCGCCTAACGCGGCGGCCGCCACTGCCAGCCAGGCTGCTGGGTAGCTGAGCGCCACGGGCATCAGCAGCGCCACCGCCAGCACCAGGAAAACCGCGAACAGGCGGCGCGTACCCGCATCGCCCAGGCGCACCGCCAGCGTAATCTTCCCCGATTCTTTGTCGGTAGGAATATCGCGCAGGTTATTCGCCACCAGAATGTTGCTGGCCACCAGGCCCACCGAGCACGCCACCAAAACCACCTGCCAGGTCACCGTTAAGGTCACCAGGTAGAACGTGCCGATCACGGCCACCAGGCCGAAGAACACAAAGACGAACACTTCGCCCAGCCCCAGGTAGCCGTAGGGCTTGCTGCCGCCCGTGTAGAACCAGCCCGCCAGGATGCTGGCCGCGCCGACGATTAGCAGCCACCAGGCCCCGGCGAGCGCCACCAGAACCAGGCCCGACACCGCGCCGACACCGAAGCTGAGGAAGGCGGCCCGCTTCACGGCGGCGGGAGAGGCCGCGCCGGAACCGGTCAGCCGCAGGGGGCCCACCCGGTCGTCGTCGGTGCCGCGAATACCGTCCGAATAGTCGTTCGCGTAGTTCACGCCCACCTGTAGGGAAAGGGAAAGCAGCAGCGCCAGCAGGCCGTGCACCAGCAGCGTCGGCCAAACGCTCAGGCCGGTAACCGCGATCGCGCAGGCGATACCCGCCGCTACCGGCGCCACCGCCGCGGGCAGGGTGCGGGGCCGGGCCCCGGCGAGCCACTGAGATGCTGTAGCCATTGCTGTTGTTTCCTTTAGCTAACGGTTTTTAACGGTTCGACTGCCGCGTGTTTTACCCGGTGAGCGCCCGCCGGTTCGGCTAGAAAAGTTCCCTCGCGATGTGGGCGGCGGCGCACCGGTCAAGTTTACCGATCCCGCGCAGCGGCAGCTCAGAAACGTTAATCACGGTGCGGGGGATCTCCCAGCGTTCCCGCCCGGCGGCGGTAAGCCACGCCGTCACCTGCTCCGGGGTGATGTCTGCTTCGGTCGGCGTCACCAGTAGCACGGGGCGCTGGCCCCATTCCGTATCCGTTACGGCGCTCACGCATGCCGCCGCCACCTCCGGCCGTTCCTCCAGGGCGCGTTCTATGGGGGCGGGGTGTAGTTTGCGGCCGCCGGTAATGATCGCGTCGTCGGCCCGGCCCAGCACGCGCAGCCCGTGCGGGGTGAGTTCTCCCAGGTCGGAGGTGCGGAAGATACCGTTAAACAGCTCCCGGGCGCTGCCGTCGGTGCCGATGTAGCCGAGCGCGATCTGCGGGCCCGACAGCACCACCCGGCCGTCCTCGATCTGTATGCCGACGCCCGGCAGGGGGCGGGAATCGTAGACGCAGCCTCCCGCCGTCTCGCTCGAACCGTAAGTGGTGTGTACCCGAATCCCCGCTGCGCGGGCGCGTTCCAGCAGGCCGGGTGCGGCTGCCGCCCCGCCCAGCAATACGGCGCTGCAACGCGACAGCGCGGTGCTGGCCGCGTCATCGCGCAGCACCCTTTCCAGCTGGGTCGGCACCAGGGAGGTGAAAACCTTTCCGGCCCAGGCTTTAGCGGGCACGCGGGAAAGCGTTTGCGAAACCAGTGCGGGAGTGAAAGAGCCGGAAAGGTCGGCCGTGGTGACGCCGCCCTGCGCCGCGCCGCGCAGCAGCACCTGCACACCCGCGATATGCGTGGGCGGCAAAAACGCTACCCAGTGGCCGGTGCCACCCAAAAACTCGGCGGTCGCTGCCGCGCTCGCGTGCAGTGAGGCCAGGCTGAGGCATACCGCTTTTGCCCCGCCGGTGCTGCCCGACGTCGGCACCACCAGCGCGGTTTGCGAAAGCTGCGCGGGCAGACCGGTGGGTGCGGGGGAGGGGCCGAGCCAGAGCCGGGCCGCCCTCGCGCGCGCTGCGGCTAGGGCCTCCAGGTAGGGGCCCCAGTTATTGCCCGTAAAAGTCGGCGGTAGCAGCCAGCCGGGGGCATCTCCGAGGCTGGGCGGGGAGCCCGTTCGCTCGGGCAACTGCTCAGCCCTGCGGGTGCGGGAACGCCGAGAAGTCGGGGTCGCGCTTTTCCAGGAAAGCGTCGCGGCCCTCTACCGCTTCGTCGGTCATGTACGCCAGGCGGGTGGCCTCGCCCGCGAACACCTGCTGTCCCATCAGGCCGTCGTCGGTCAGGTTGAGCGCGAACTTCACCATGCGGATAGCCTGCGGTGACTTTTTCTCCATCACGGCGGCCATGCGCAGCGCCTCGTTTTCGATCTCGGCGTGATCCACCACCCGGTTTACCGCACCCCAGTCGTAGGCGTCCTGCGCCGAATATTCCTCGGCCAGGAAGAAAATTTCGCGGGCCCGCTTTTGGCCCACCTGCTTGGCTAGGTAGGCGGAGCCGTAGCCGCCGTCGAAGCTGCCCACGTTCACGTCGGTCTGCATGAAGCGTGCCTGCTGCCGGGAGGCGATGGAAAGGTCGGCCACCACGTGCAGCGAATGACCGCCGCCCGCCGCCCAGCCGTTCACCACGGCGATAACCACCTTGCCCATGGTGCGGATCAGGCGCTGCACCTCCAGAATGTGCAGGCGGCCGGCCGCGCCGGGGCGCACCGTGTCGGCCGTTTCTCCCTCCGCGTAGCGGTAGCCGGAACGTCCGCGAATACGCTGATCGCCGCCGCTGCAGAACGCGTAACCGCCGTCGCGCGGGGAGGGCCCGTTGCCGGTCAGGATGATGGTGCCGACGCGGGTATCGAGCCGGGCGTGATCGAGCGCCCGGTACAGTTCGTCAACCGTGTGGGGGCGGAAGGCGTTGCGCACCTCGGGGCGGTCGAAGGCGATGCGCACGCACGGTAGATCGCGGACGATGGCACCGGTTTCGTCGCGCTCCACCGCGCGGTGATAGGTGATGTCGGTGAATTCCGGGCCGCCCAGTTCGGCCGGGGGAATGTCGCGCCAACGGGCCGGGTCGAAAGTGTCGGATACCTGCGCGGGGAGGGCGTTGCTGCTCATGCCCTACAGCGTAGTACGCGCCGCTGCCTGAGGCCCGTGGCGCAGCGTAAGTACCGCTATTTGTATTCCCGGTAAAGACATTTTGTATTAGCACACTAACCCGCCGGTAAATATCGCCGTATAAGGTTTGGTTAAGGCGCTTTATGCGGGTGTCGCTAAGGCGCACCAATTTCCGTAATTGAGAATTGATATCAATTAAATTGTGACCTAAGTCCCCGTTTAGCTGTGCCTTTGCACGTGATCATGGATATGCCCACCCCGACGAAGGGGAATCTTCACAAGGAGGAACAATGTCGGAAATGATCGCCGCAGTAGTGCCCGAACTTGGTGGAAAGTTGGACGTTAAAGGGGTAGAAATCCCCACGCCCGGCCCCGGCGAAGTATTGGTGAAGAATATTTCTTCCGGCGTCTGCCACACCGACCTGCACGCCGTTAAGGGCGACTGGCCGGTGAAACCGACCCCGCCGTTCATCCCCGGCCATGAGGGCGTAGGCCGCGTAGAAAAGGTGGGCGAGGGCGTCACCGATCTAAAGGTTGGCGATCTGGTGGGTAACGCCTGGCTCTGGTCGGCCTGCGGCACCTGCGAATTTTGCCGCACCGGCTGGGAGACCCTCTGCGAAAGCCAGCACAACGGCGGCTACAGCAAGGACGGCTCGTTCGGCCAGTACATGCTGGTTGACGCCACCTACTGCGCCCGCCTGCCCGAGAGCGTAGACCCCTACGAGGTAGCCCCGATCCTGTGCGCGGGCGTCACCGTCTACAAGGGCCTCAAGGTGACCGATACGAAGCCCGGTCAGTGGGTAGTCATTTCCGGCCTCGGCGGCCTCGGCCACATCGCCGTGCAGTACGCCAAGGCGATGGGCCTCAAGGTTGTCGGCGTAGACATTGCGCAGGACAAGCTGGATCTGGCGAAGAAGCACGGCGCCGACCTCGTGGTGAACGCGAAAGAGGAAGATCCCGATAAGTTCGTGCAGGAAAAGATCGGCGGCGCTCACGGCGTGCTGGTCACGGCAGTGCACCCGCAGGCGTTCAGCCAGGCGATCGGCATGGCCCGGCGCGGCGGCACCATCGTCTTCATCGGCCTGCCCCCCGGCGAGTCCGAGGTATCCATCTTCGAGGTGGTGCTGAAGGGCCTCACCATTCGCGGCTCCATCGTCGGCACCCGCCAGGACATGGTGGAAGCGGTTGACTTCTACGCCGACGGCAAGATTAAGCCCACCTTCACCACCCGCCCCATCGAAGAAATCAACGAAATCTTCGAGGAGATGGAAGAGGGCAAGATCGACGGCCGCGTGGTGCTGAAGTACTGACGCGCTGAAATAAACCAAGAACCGGGGTGGGCCGACGTTAGCTGAGGCCCGCCCCGTTTTCTCTGCCCACTTCTCTGCCCGGTTTTATCCGCCCGCGTTCCGCTTGCCCGCTGGCTGCTAGTTTCTAAACATGACTTCTTCCGCTCCCGTCCCGCCGCCGCTCGCACTTTCCCTGCCAGTCCCCGCGCCGCTGCGCGAACGTGGCATCAGCCGCGCGGTGGCGTTCAGCATTCCTATGACGCTGCGTTTTCGCGGCATCACCCGCCGCGAGGGAGTGCTGCTGCACGGCATTAGTGGCTGGGGTGAATTTTCCCCGTTCAGCGAGTACGGCACGGCAGAATCCGCGAACTGGCTGCGCTGCGCGGTAGAGGCCGCTACCTGCGACTACCCGGAAATGCGCCGTGGTGAGGTTGGCGTGAACGTCACCGTGCCCGTCGTGGCACCGGAACACGCGCACCGAATCGTGAGCGAATCGGGCGCGCGCACCGCGAAGGTCAAGGTGGCCGACGCCCGTTCCAGCCTGCCCGAGGACGCCGAACGGCTACGCGCGGTGCGCGACGCGCTGGGACCGCAGGGCAAGATCCGGGTGGACGCCAACGCCGCCTGGGATGTTGCCGAGGCAAGCGCCGCGCTGGAGGTACTGGAGCAGGCGGCGGGAGGCCTCGAATACGCGGAGCAGCCCTGCCCGTCCCTGGAAGAACTGGCCGAATTGCGCCGCCGCATAGCCGTGCCCATCGCGGCGGACGAATCCATCCGCCGCGCAGGGGACCCGGAACGCGCCATCGCGATGGAGGCGGCCGACGTGGTGGTGGTCAAGGTGCAGCCGCTCGGGGGAGTGCGCCGCTGCCTGGCGCTCGCCGTCGCCAGCCCGGTGCGGGTGGTGGTCTCCAGCGCCCTCGAAACCAGCATCGGCCTCTACACCGGTTACCGCCTGGCGGCCTCCCTGGAAAGCCTGGACCTGGATTGCGGCCTGGGCACGGCCAGCCTGCTCGGGGCCGACGTGCTGGGTGAGCCCCTGCGCCCCACCGCCGGTTCCCTCGCGGTGCCGCAGGCGCGCCCGGTGGCAGAGGCCCGCGCCGTGGCGGCAGTCGCCGCCGACGAAGCGACCGCCCGCGCCTGGCAGGAACGCCTCGCGCTTTGCGCGGAACTTATTGACTAGTCTCGTCTAGCGCAAAGACGCACCCGTTGGCCGAGCGGCGCGTATATGCCGATGGGTGCGCCAGCCACTAATCTTGGTAACCATGAGCAGCAGCGCGAAAACGGACCCGGCAGCTAACCCCTGGCAGCTAAGCATTCCGCTGCCCGCCCCCTCCGGCTCCGGCGCTGTAGACGCCGCTACCGTGCTGTGGCGCGCGTTCGCCGCACTCGGGGTGCGGGAGGTGCTGGCATCGCCCGGCTCCCGCTCCACCCCGCTGGTTTACGGACTGCAGCGCGCCGCCGGTGGTGGTTCGTCGCCGCTGCGTGCCCACGTGCGGATAGACGAGCGCGCGGCCGCGTTCACCGCGCTCGGCGTCGGCAAGGCCAGCGGTGTGCCCGCCGCCGTGTTCACCACCTCCGGCACCGCCACCGCGCACCTGCACGCCGCCGTGATGGAGGCCCACCATTCCCGCATCCCGCTCATCCTCGTCACGGCCGACAGGCCCGCCGAGCTGCGCGAGGTCGGCGCGAACCAGACCACCCGCCAGGCCGGGATGTACGGCAGCCTGACCCGCTGGAGCGTGGACCTGCCCGCACCGGTGGCGGGCGCCGCGACCCCGGCCGAGCTGCGCACCGTCGCCGACGTCGCCGCCCGCGCCTACGCCGCCGCGACCGGCCCCGTGCCCGGCCCGGTTCACCTGAACCTGGCTTTCCGCGACCCGCTCACGCCCGACTTCGCCGCGCCTGACTTCGCCGCGCCTGACTGTGCGAAGCGGGAGGGAGCGGGAGTGAACGCGGGGGAAGGCGCGCTCAGCCTGCCCGTTTTCCGGGCCTCCGCCGCGCCCGCGTCTAGCCAGCTGCCGCTGCGTCAGCGCACCCTGATCGTGGCGGGAGACTCGGCCCGCCTGGCCCCTCCCGAAATCGCCGCGCCGGTGCTTGCCGAGCCGAGTTCCAACCTGCGCCGGGGGGAATGTGCGATCACCCGCTACCTGGATCTGCTGCCGGGTGTGCTGGAGGCGGGGCCCGCCCACCCACTGTTCCCGGAGCGAATCATCGTCACCGGCCATCCCACGCTCTCCCGCCCCGTCGTGGCGGGGCTGCTCGGCAGGGACGATGTGGAGACGGTAATCCTGGACGACGCCCCCGGCTGGGCCGACCCGGCCCGCCGCGCCAACCTGGTTACCGCCGCAATCGATACGCCCGCCACCGACGGCTCTTTCCTGCGGGCCTGGCGGGAGGCCGAAGCCGCCCTGCCTAAGCCGGAGGGCCTGCCCTGGCAGGCCCGGCTCGCGCTAGACGTTTGGTCGGCCTGCGGCGCGGGGGACACCCTCATGTTGGCCTCGTCCAGCCTGATCCGCGACCTGGAACGCTACGCCCCCGCAAGCGAGGCCCGCGTGTACGCGCACCGGGGCCTGGCCGGGATCGATGGCACCTTCGGCTGCGCTGCAGGTATCTCCCTGGCGCGCGGGCGAACCCGCGTCCTCGCGGGCGATCTAGCCGCCCTGCACGACGTCACCTCCCTGCTGATCGGCCCGCTCGAGCAGCGGCCCGACCTAGACATCGTGGTGGCCGACGACGGTGGCGGCAGGATATTCGGCGGCCTCGAACATGCCGGGGCCGGCCCGGAGCTGCTGACGCGCTTCTTCACCACCCCGCACGGCGCCGACATTGCGGCGCTCGCCGCCGCTACCGGGGCCGAAGTTACCCTGGCTGAGCGCGATCTGGACGTGCAAAAATGGCTTACCGCTAAAGAGGGCGGGATCCGCGTATTGGTGATGCGGAAAAGCTGATAAATAAGAGATAGATATGAGGCAAGATGCCGCTGGTTAGCTGTCAAGAAACGGTCTATAAGATTGGCCACGGTGGCGTCATTTTTACACTCGGCCCCGTTTCTTTTACTGCGGAGGCAGGCCAGGTCTGGGCACTGATCGGTGCTAACGGGGCAGGGAAGTCAACTCTTTTCAGGCTTTTGACGGGAGCGCTTTTCCCCAGCTCCGGGCAGATAAAAATCCAGGGACAGGTGTCGCTGCTGCCGCAGGGCGTATCCATCCCCGGAAAACTAACGGTGACTGAGGTCCTCGACTACATAGCTCTCCTTGGGAAAATCGGGGGGAAGAAGGAACGAGCTGCCGCCGTCGCTAAGGCTATAGAGAGCATCGGATTGCAAGAAAAGGCCAAAGCAAAAGTTGGTACCCTTTCCGGCGGGCAGCACAGGCGGCTCGTTATCGCTCAAGCCCTGCTGTCGAATCCCAATCTGCTCCTGCTGGACGAGCCGACGGCCGGGCTAGACATGGAACAAAGAGGCACGGTTAAAAAGCTAATAGCAGCCGAAGCAAAAGACAGAGTGACTTTTGTGTCCTCACATATAGTCGAAGATCTTGTCGGCGTGTCCACAAACGTCCTGCACCTGTGCGAGGGAAGGCAGAAATACGCGGGAGACGTCTCCGGGTATCTAGCGTGCAACTCCGAAGCCGCCCCCGACTCGCAGGAAAACCCCTGGGTGCAGGCGTTCTCCTACTGGAACTCGCGTCAAGAAAGCCGATAGCTAATGTTTCGTTACGCGCTAAAGCTAACTTGGATGCCGTGGCTACTCCTCCTGCTGGTCGGAGCCGGTCAGGTAGTCAATTTCTCCGCAGGTATTCAGTACTGGCAGGGTGACCCTCTGCTGTCCGCGTCGTGGGTCTGGACGGTGAACCACCTGACGCTATTTTCTGTCTCCGCGATCTCGGCATACGTGGGGGGAAAATACTTCTGGCAGGAGGGTGCCTCCCTTTGGGCAAAAAGCCCTCTGAAGACGGGAGTCTTCCCCGCAGTGGCCGGTGCGCTTACGGCCGCCGCCTGCCTCCCCAGCGTCGCCGCCACGGTATGGGCGGCGGCCAGCCTGAACGCGTTCCCTTGGGACGAGGCGCTGTCCTTCCTCTACATATTCCTGGGCGGTTTGCTGTCCGTAGCGTTCGTCGTGGTGTTCAGCATGACGGTGGGGGCGCTGTACGGGAAAATGTATGGGGTCCTGGTGGCGTTAGCGGTAGAACTCCCGATCCAGCTGTCCAGCTACGTGCAAAGCTCCGCCATGCTGACCGTCGGCACCGAAACGGGCGGCAGCTTAGTAGGTCTAAAGGTCAATCCGTATTGGGCCCTGCTGCAGCTAGCGTTCCTGCTCTCCCTAACGGGCCTGTGCCTGTGGCTCACCCTGAAAGGCAGGTGGGAACTCGGCGCGAAAGAAAAACTGAAATTCCTCGGCGCCGTGGTGTGCGCATCCTTCCTGGTGAAAGTCATCTCTCCAGCGCCTTTCGTGCTGGACCAGGCTTTCCGGGCGGAACCGGTCTGCCAGCAGGTGGGGGAGGCCTCCCTCTGCCTGCTACCCCAGCATGAGCACCTAAGAAGCAAACTCGCACCGGCCTGGAAAGAACTCCACGAGAAGGCGAAAGAAGCCGGAAGTCGAGAGCTTCCGTCAGTGCTGAAAGAGCGGCCGATAACAACCGGGATCAGCGAAGCCACGAAGGCGGATCAGGGCAGGTCCTTCTTCATCCAGGTCAACAGGCCGATCACAGAGGCGGAGTCCGGCCCGGTATCCGTGAGCCACCTGATCCAGACTCTCGTCAACGCAGACTGGTGCCCGGCGAACCACGCAGATTACTTCCCGGAAGAAATCATGCGGGAAACCGACCGGGCAGAGGCCGGGCTCAGCGCGGCCGTGTCAGCCAAAGAACAGGGTGAGCGAGAGGCCGGGGCGCGGGAATTCGACGAGGCCTGGCGTACGCTCAAAACCTGCCCGGGCGGGCAGGCCGGGAAATAGCCGTGCTGAATTCCTTAGCCGTCTGGCGCAGGGTGCACGCACCGGCGCACCTAATGGCACTTTTCGCGCTGGTGGTATCCACCGAAATGGTGTTCGGGGAACTGCCGCTCCCGCTGCCGTACGGGCTGAGTCTGCCCGCCCAGTGGGGTCTGGTCCTTCCCGTCCTCTCGATGACGGTCCTCGTGAACATGCTCTACACGGGCCTGGGGGAGCTAGAGAAGCCCACCGCCCCCGGCTGGGTCTGGGCCAGGGCGACCTGGTTCCTCCTGCTGGTGATCGCAGCGGCCCTCCCCGCCGTGTACGTGCACGACGGCCTTGGCTGGGAAGGCAGCCTCCGAAACAGGCTGATTCTGTTTTGCCTGGGCACGCTCCTAGCGCTCGTCATACCGCAGCCCCTGGTTGCCGTGCCGCTCTTCCTGATCGTGCTGATCACGATGCTGGTGGGGGGAGGGCTGGATCTGGACAGCGTGGCACTGCAAACCAAGCCGGCGCTTCTGCTAGTGCACGAGCATCTGGAGCCCTGGGAGAGGCCGTTCCTGGCCTGCCTGGTGCTCGCCACCGCAGCCGTGTATGCGACGTGCTACCCAGGGAGAACCAGGGACCACAGCGCTGGCGAAACCGTCAGCTGAGCCGCCGCCGGGAGGGTTAGCTGCGCCCGGCTGCCCCCAGCGCGCGCAGCATCGGCAGCATCTTCGCGTTTACCTCGCGCCACTCCTTTGCCGGGTCGGAGGATACCACGATCCCGCCGCCCGCGTACAGGGTCGCCTCGCGCTGGTTTTCCAGCCGGGCGGTGCGCAGCGCGATGGCCCATTCGCCGTCGCCGTTCGCGCCCATCCAGCCGATGGGGCCCGCGAAATGCCCCCGGTCGCCCACCTCTAGCTGCGCGATCAGCTCGGCCGCCGTATCGCGCGGGGTGCCACACACCGCAGCCGACGGGTGCAGGGTAGCCGCCACGTCCAGGCTGGTCAGCCCGTCCCGCAGCGTGCCGTGTACGTCCGACGCCAGGTGTTCCAGCCCGGGCAGTTGCAGCACGAAAGGCTCCACGCTGGCCGTCACCTCGCTGGTGAGCGGGCCGATCCGTTCCGTCACCGACTCGATGGCGAGCGCGTGCTCGAAGCGCTCCTTCTCGTCGGCCAGGAAAGCGTCCCGTGCCGCCTGCGCCTCAGCTTCACTCTCACCGGCAGGTACGGGGCGGCTGCCCGCTAGCACCCGCGAGAACACCTCGCGCCCGCGCGTGCGGGTCAGCATCTCCGGGCTTGCCCCGATGGCTCCGTCGAACAGGAAAGTCCAGGTGGAGGGGTAGTCCCCCGCCAGGTAGGAGAGCGCCCCCGGCACATCGAACGGGGAGTCGGCAACCAGTCTTTTTCGGGCCGACAGCACCACTTTTTCCACCCCACTACCGGGGGCCGACAGCAGCGCGATGGCGCGGCGCAGCATCTGCGTATATTCGGCCTCGCCCTGCGCGTCCGCTACCGCGACGCGGCCGGACTGCGCGGCAGAGTCATTGCCGGCGCTCACCCCAAGCATTTCCTCGGCCAGTGCCAGTGGGTCGGTCACCTCGTCGCGGTTACCGAGCGCGCTCACAAAGGCGCGGGCGCCACTCATGCCGATAACCAGGCGCGGCACCAGCAGCCCCGCGTCGTACGGGGAGTCGGCGCTGAAAGCGAAAGAGCCCAACGCGCACAGGCCGCTGCCGGGCAGGTGAACGTGGTCGGTGACGTCGGCGCCCGAAGCCAGCGCGGAAAACCAGGCCGAGGCGCGCGCGAAACGTTCCGGGCCGTTCACGCGAAAACTAGCGGCCTCGCCGAAAGCTAAGAAACCCTCTCCGCCGTGCAGCCACGCGGCCCGTACCGCGCTGCTCGCCAGCGCTGCGCTAAACCAAGCGGCGGGGGCAGGCACGCTGACCGCGCAAAGGGGACCTGCGGGAACTGTTTCTTCACTCATCAGTTCTCCATTATGAGTCACGTCAGGGCGTACCCTTGACTACAGCCGCGAAACCCACGCTGCAGAAAGTAAGGAGCACCGTGAGCCAGACTTCCCCCGCCGAACCGCAGGCGCTGCCGTCCCCCCTCGTGCTCGGCATATTCAAAGCCAGCAAGGCCCTACTGCTGTCGGTTCTCACGGTCTTGGTGCCGGTGCTAGCGGCAATGCTGGCGGCGCACTCGGACGGCGGCTCGCTGGGCGCGTTCACCCTCGGGCTTTCCCTCATGCTGATCGGTCACGGTTCGCATCTCTACATTGCCTCCGGGCCCCTGAGTGGGGCGTTCGGGTTCCTTCCGCTCGGTCTCACCGCCATTTTTTACGCGATAGCGCTCTGGCAGGCATACCGGGGCGCGTCGGCTCTGGACCTGGTGGATCCCGAACGCAGGCGCGGTATTTTCCGTGATGCCGGGGTACGTGACGCCGCGATCTTCGTGGCTTCCTTCACCGGTTTTTACATCGTCGGCATGCTGATGATCTCCGCTTTCGCCCGCACTCCCGACTATCAGGGGGTATTCGCGACCGTCCTCTTCTCCGGCCTGGTGGCCGGAGCGGTGTGCGCATCTGGCGGGGTGGCGTTCGCGATGCGGCCGATCAGGGCGCTGGACACCCTGCCCCACCCCTACGCGGCGGGCTTGCGCGGTTCCCTGCGCGCCGTCACCTTCCTGCTGGGGGCGGCCTGCGTGGGGACGCTCATTCTGTTGGCCGTGGCAGCCCCCAAGATTTACGCTCTACAAACGCAGCTTGCCCCCGGAATTGTCGGCGGTATCGTGCTCACCCTGCTACAGCTTCTCTGCTTGCCCGTACTGGTGCTGTGGGTGCTCGCCGCCGGGGTGGGCGGCCAGGTCTCGCTGGGCCAGGGCAGTCTCGTGTCACTCGCCGCGTCCGAACCGGGAGTGCTGCCAGCGTTCCCGGTGCTGGGTGCGGTGCCCGGCCCCGCCGTCTATCCCGGCTGGGTTTCGCTACTACTGCTGGTGCCGTTCGCCTGCGTTTTCTGGGGCGCGCGCAGCACCGTCATCGCTACCGCCGCTTTGGACTGGGCGCAGCGCGGTAAGGCCTATGCCACCTTCGTCAGCTCTTTACTCATTGGTCTGTTGATCCTGCTGGCTACCTCGCGCGTAAGCCTCGGAGAAGGCAGGCTGCACGGGGTCGGGCCGCTGCTGGGCAGCGTCGCCGGTCCGATCCTGCTCGGGAGCGTGCTGGCGCTGGGGCTCGCTGTAATCGTCTGGGGCACCCCGCTTTTGGAATGGTTGCGGGAGCAGAAAGCCAAGACGGTAGCGAAGATCGAAAAGGTGGAGGGCGAAACGGAGAAGGACGCTAAGAACTAGCGCCCGCGAAACACGTCCATGATGGACGATTCGCGCTGCTTATCGCACTGCGTGAGAGCCGTTTCAGTGATCGCGTTAGCGCGGCACTCCTGATCCGCCAGCATCGGCTGGTAAAAGACGGCGCTCAACGCGGACACTGCCACCAACAGCAGACACGCGGGAACACCCACGGCGGCGGTAAAAACTGCACCGAAACGTCTGCCCAGACGCCAGGCGTAATAGGCCATGCGCACCACGTAAACGAGCGCGAACGCCCCGAGCAGGCCCGAAGCCAGGCTGTAGGGCAGCGGCATGGCCATAGCCACCCAGGCCAGGAAGATAAAGACCGTGGAACGGGTAATCGCCGTCGTAAACAGGCGTTCGGTATCGGATGCAGGTTTGTTCTCCATTGCCTCTATTGTGCATTACCCGGAGCGTTCAGCGCTGCTAGCGAAACGGGGAGGGGAAAATCTGCACGGCGGCGCGGTTCACGCGCTAACCTATGAGTGTGACGCGCACCCCAGTCGTGGTTTTCATTTCCGGTTCCGGTTCCAATCTGCACGCACTACTAGAGGACTCCCGCAAGCCAGACTGCCCGTTTCGGGTTTGCGCGGTGGTGGCCGACGTCGCCGCGCCCGGCCTGGCCCACGCTGAGGCCCACGGCATCCCGCAGCACGTGGTGCGCCTGGCCGACTTCCCAGACAGAGAAGCCTGGAACCGGGAACTGGCCCGCGTAGCAACCTCGTATGCTCCCACCTATCTGGTGCTCGCCGGGTTCATGCGCCTGCTCGGGGCCCCGGTATTGGAGGCGTTCCCGGACAGAATCATCAACACCCATCCGGCGCTCCTACCGTCTTTCCCCGGCCCGCACGGGGTCCGCGACGCCCTGGCATACGGCGTGAAAGTGAGCGGCGTCAGCGTAATCATGGTCGATGCCGGCGTCGATACCGGCAGGATCATCGCGCAGGAGGCGGTCACCGTGGCCGACGATGACACGGTAGAAACGCTGCACGAACGCATCAAAGAACGCGAACGCCCCCTCCTGGTTTCCGTACTGCGCTCGCTCTGCGTACAGGGCCCGCCCGCAGCTCCCTAGTTTTCCCTTGTCCCCGCAGAAAATCCCCACCCCTCGTTAAGGAGTTTCATGAACCGCCAGCCGATCCGCCGCGCTCTCGTCTCCGTATCCGATAAGACCGGCCTGGGTGATTTCGCCCGGGCGCTCGCCGACGCCGGCGTGGAAATCGTTTCCACCGGCTCCACCGCCGCCACGATCCGTGAGGCGGGCGTGGCCGTTACCGAGGTGGCGGAGGTGACCGGCTTCCCCGAGATCATGGACGGTCGCGTCAAGACCCTGCACCCGGCGGTTCACGGCGGCATCCTGGCTAACCGCACCCTGGAAAGCCACAATCGGCAGCTAGCAGAACACGGCATCGCCCCGTTCGATCTGGTGGTAGTAAACCTGTACCCGTTTAGCGAAACCGTGGCCTCCGGCGCGGACGCGGAAACGGTCATCGAGAACATCGACATCGGCGGCCCGACCCTGGTGCGTGCCGCCGCCAAGAACTTCCTCTGCTGCACCGTCGTGGTGGAGCCGAAAGACTACGAGACCGTGCTGGCCACGCTCCCCGAGGGCGGCCCCACCCTGGCGCAGCGCCGCAGCCTGGCGGCCACCGCGTTTGAAAACATTTTCAGCTACGACATGGACATCATGGAGTGGTTTGCGGAGCAGGAGGACGAGGCTTCGCAGGACGAATCGGAGCAGCCCGAGATCCCCGAAACCTACATGTTCGAGCTGGACGACGAAACCATGCACGAATACGGCATGAAGCGCCTGCGCTACGGCGAAAACCCGCACCAGCGGGCCGTGCTCACCCGGACCGAGGACGGCCTGGGGGCCGCGGAGCAGCTCGGCGGGAAGGAAATGAGCTACAACAACTACGTGGACGTGGACGCCGCGATCCGCGCCGCCTATGACCACGACGAGCCGTGCGTCGCGGTCGTGAAGCACAATAACCCGTGCGGCATCGCCGTCGGCTCCGGCGAGGATCCGATCGCAGCCGCGCACCGCGCCGCGCACGCCACCGACCCGCTCTCCGCCTACGGCGGCGTGATCGCCGCGAACCGGCCCGTCACCGCCGAGATGGCCCGCCAGGTCGCCCCCGTTTTCACCGAGGTGATCGCCGCCCCCGGATACAGTGATGAAGCGCTGGAGATCCTGCTGAAAAAGAAGAACCTGCGCGTGCTCGCCCTGCCGGAGGACACCCGGCGCGGTGCGGTAGAGATACGTGAACTTTGGGGTGCGACCCTGTTGCAGGACACGGACCGGGTAGCAGAACCCGGTGATTCTCCCGAGGGCTGGCGGCAGGTTGCCGGGGGAGAGGTCAGTGCCGATACCCTGGCCGACCTGGCCTTCGCCTGGCGGGCCGTGCGCGCCGCAAAATCGAATGCGATCCTGCTGGCTAAGGACGGCGCGGCCGTCGGCATCGGCATGGGCCAGGTGAACCGGCTCGATTCCTGCCGCCTAGCGGTGAGCCGTGCCAACACCCTGGCCGACGGCGCGGAGCGCGCCCGCGGCTCGGTCGCGGCCAGCGATGCGTTCTTCCCCTTCGCGGACGGCGTGGAAATCCTGATCGCAGCCGGAGTGGCGGCGATCGTTTCTCCCGGCGGCTCCATCCGGGACGAAGAAGTGATCGCGGCATGTGATAAGGCCGGGGTCCCGCTGTTCTTCACCGGGGTGCGTCATTTCGCCCACTGAGTGAGCGGTAGAATATTTCGATCACCGTTTCTACAAAGGGGTCATGAATGAGTGTTGAGAACCTGTCTAACCAGAATCTGCGCGAATACATCGAGCATTTGCGCGAGTCCGGGTATCGGGTGACCGACGGCCACACCCCGGACCCAGACCTGATCGACCCGCAGGGAAACCCTGTCTACACCTGGCAGGAGGGATACCCGTACGAGGAGCGCATGTCTCGCGCCGAATACGAGGTAGAAAAGTACAGGCTGCAGGTAGAGCTGCTCAAATACCAGTACTGGGTAGAAGACACGGGCAAGAAAGCGATCATCATTTTTGAGGGCCGCGACGCCGCGGGCAAGGGCGGAACCATCAAGCGCTTCACCGAGCACCTGAACCCCCGCACCGCCCGCGTCGTGGCGCTTAATAAGCCGAGCGATCGCGAACAGGGCCAGTGGTATTTCCAGCGCTACATTCAGCACCTACCGACCTCCGGCGAGATGGTGCTGTTCGACCGTTCCTGGTACAACCGGGCGGGCGTGGAACGCGTAATGGGCTTCTGCTCGGACGAAGACTACGAGCGTTTCATGGCGCAGGCCCCGCAGTTCGAGCGCATGCTGGTCGATTCCGGCGTGCACGTCACGAAACTGTGGTTCTCCGTCACCGAAAAGGAACAGCGCACCCGTTTCGCGATCCGCCAGCTTGATCCGGTGCGTCGCTGGAAGCTGTCCCCGATGGACCTCGAATCCCTGGGACGCTGGGATGACTACACGCGGGCGAAGGAAGAAATGTTCCGTCGCACCGACAAAAAATACGCGCCCTGGACCATCATCCGCTCGAACGATAAGAAGCGCGCCCGCATCAACGCGATGCGTTACTTCCTTAGCCAGTTCGAGTACGAGGGCAAGAACCACGAGGTTGTCGGCCAGCCCGATCCGCTGCTGGTAATGCGCGGTAAGCACGAGGAAGCCGACGAATAAAGCGTCCACGTAGAACGGCGGGGGCCGTAGCCGATTGGCTGCGACCCCCGCCGTTTATGTAGGAGCGGCTAGCTGGCGTTAGTGTCCAGGCCGTGCGTGTAGTAGTAGCCGGGGTACATCTGTCCCTGGCCGACCTCACCGTTGGTGACGGTCGTGAATCCCTGCTGTTTGAACCATTCCAGGATCTGCGGCACCGATTCCACGGAAGCGGCGTGAATCTCGTGCATCAGGATGATCGAACCGCGGCGGGATCCGCTCTTAACCGAATCCACGTTGTGCGGCACGCTCTTGTAGCGCCAGTCCTCGGTGTCCACGTCCCAAAGCTGAATGCTCTGGTGCAGCTTGCGGATCTCGTCGTCGATCCTGTCGTTACGGGCGCCGTACGGCGGGCGCATTACCAGCGGCCAGCTGCCGCGCAGGCTAGCTACCAGCTCGGAAGTCTCCACCAGCTCACGATGCAGGTTCTTGGTGCGGGTCAGCTGCGGGTGGGACCACGAGTGGCAGCCCAGCTCCTGGCCAGCCACCACGGTACGCACCGTGGATTCCGGATAGGCCTTCGCGTTGCGACCGATGTTGTAGAAGCTGCACGCCGCCTTCGCCTTGGTCAGCATCTCCACCAGCTTGATGTTCAGGTGCGGCTCCGGGCCGTCATCGAAGCTCAGGGAGACGGCCTTGAGGCGGGTCGTGTCGGGGCCGACCACGATGCTGGGGCGCACGCCCTCGCCGGAAAGCGGGGCGAGCTGGGTGACGGGGCCGGGCCCGGTGGCCTCGCGGGGCTTTTGCCCCTCGTGAATCTTTGCGGTGCGCTTGTAAACGTGATCGCCGTTGTGGCTCTTGCCGTCGCCGGGACGCTCCACGGTCTCTACCGCGAAGGTTTCCGGGCTGCCCATGGTGGCCTTTACCGCTTTGCCCAGTTCCGACAGCAGAGGTTCTGCCTTTGCCGCCTCAATGGTGAGCTTTGCGGGTCCGGTTTCGTCGCCGATCTTTACCGCGGGGAAGAGAGCGGTCAGCGTGCCGTCGGCGCTCACAACCAGGGAGGGGCCGTTACCGTAGGGGCGCTGCTGCTCCTGCACCAGGGTCTTCAGCTGCTCCGCGTCGAGCCCGTCCACGTCTGCGGCAGCCTCGGTGACGGCCTTGGTGAAGTCGGCCCACTTATCGCCGGTTACCAGAGCGGTTGAGGCGTATGCGCGGTCGCGGGTCGCGTCGTAGTAGTAAACGCAGGCACCATCGGCCTTACCACCCAGGGTAGGTACCAGTACCGAACCTAGAAGAGATTTACCGACGGTAATAACTTTTCCTGTCATTCCCAGCTCGGGGGCATCGCTCAGATAGGCGTGCTCGCGCAGGGTCTTAGCCACTACGATGTCTGCGGCGAGCGCAAAGTTATAAGCGGCGGGCAGAGTCGGGAAAGAAATAGCCAGTTTTGCAGGCGTCTTTGCCAGATCACCGGTGGCAAGGTTTGGCACCTTGTCGTTAAGCGAGGCGAGCTCGTCCACGAAGGAAGCGTATTCCTCGGCCGGGGTCGGCTCGGGGGCGGAGGAGAATAGTCCTCCACCCTTGCCTTCGGAGCCGCCCTTTTTCCCTCCACCGCCGTTACTACAAGCCGTAGCAACTAGGCCGGTTCCCGCTGCGGCGATTACTGCCCGGCGGCCAGGGCGGAGCGAAGATTTGGGATCAGACTGCACAGTAAAGCCTTCTTTCGTAAGTGCGTATGCCGGTAACCCATCGGTACTTGCATTCAGTCGAAACTATAGACCTAAAGAAGGGACATATGTACTGGAAAAGCCGAGCCTAAAGCGCTATGAGTTAGCTCATGTTTAGGTGGGGCGTTATAGGTGGTTGGGAAGGGTTTTAGGATGTAGCTATGGAGCCTGACAATTCGCCTTACACCCTGCGTGCCGCAATACGCAGGCAGCGCTGGTTCCTGCTTGCCCTGACGGGGATTCCGGTGGCGCTTTTGGCGGCTTGGGCCGGGCAGGTTCCGTTTGCCGGGGTATTGCTTGGAGTTGAGTGCCTGTTGCTCGGGGTGGCTCGGCTGGCGGTTCCTGCGCGCCTCCTCGGTGGGATCGCGGTGAGGGAGCGCAAGCTTGACGCGGCCCTCTATTTCTCGCTTTCTGCGGCGCTTATTGCTTTAGCTCTTACCGCCCCGAACCTGTAACGCGAAAGACAGCGTCTCAGTAAGGCGCTAAAACTATGGCGCAGCCCTCTAAATGTGTCAGTATCGGAGGGTGCCTGCGACCCGCCGACTTCACGCTGTATTCGACTTCGCCATGCGCACGGGCGAACTCATGCTCTCTAACGGTTCCCCCGCGGCTGACGTCACCGCGACGCTGCTGCGCATCGTTAGCGCCTCAGGCATTAGAAACGTGACCACGGAAGTCACCTTCAACGAAATCTCGCTGTCCTATCTGCCGGACGAAGAGGCGCTGCCCTTTACCCGTCTGCGCGCCGTGCATAACCGCACCACAGACTATTCGCGCCTGGATGCGTTGGAAAATAACACGCACCGCTACTGTGCCGGTGAGATCGACCTGCCGCAGGCTCGCGCGAACGTCCTCCAGATAGAGCACGCACAGCGGGAATATTCGCAGCTACTCACCGCCGCGGGGTGGACCCTCCTCGGGGGTGGCGCGGCCTTCAGCCTGGGAGCGGGCACCCTGGTGGTGATCGCCGCGATGGTTGCATCGGGAGTCATCAGCTTCAGCCTGGAGCTGCTCGACCGCTATCGGTTACCCATCTTCTACCTGCAAGCATTCGGCGGCTTTGTCGGCGCGCTCAGCGCGATCATCGTGCACGTCATAGACGAGAGCGTGAACTCATCCATCGTGGTCGTCGCCTGCATCATGATGTTGCTGGCGGGCCTCACCTCCATCGGCGCTTTCCAAGACGCGATCACGGGCTGGTACGTCACCGCCTCCGCGCGTGTCTTCGAGACGGTAATGCTCACCCTCGGCCTGGTGATCGGGGTGCAGGCGGGAATCATGCTGGCCGACAGGGTGGGCAGCGATATCTCGATCTCTGCGGAAGTCCCCGTCACGCTGAACTCGATCCTCGTTATGACCCTGGCGGGCGCGGCTATCGGATTCGGCTTCGCGGTCGGCTGCCAGGTCCCGGCCAGACTGCTGCTGGCCTGTGCGAGCCTGGCCGCGTTCGGAAGCCTGATTTCTTCCCTCATGACCGCCGCGAACTTCGGGGCGCTCTGGTCCGTCGGCGTCGCTTCCGGGGCGGTCGGTTTTGCTTCCGTGATGATGGCGCGCCACCTGCACACCCCCGCCATCACATTCGTCATGTGCGCGGTGGTGCCGATGGTTCCCGGTTCGCTGATCTATCGCGGGCTGCTGGCTATCGGCGACGATGTGCAGCGCGGGGGAATCTATCTGATTACCGCGGGTGGGGTGGCGATAGCGCTCGCCAGCGGCTCCGTTTTCGGTCAGTACCTGGCCACCGGCATTACCTGGCGTTTCCGCAGGGCAATGGCGTTTACCCCCGTCATTGCGGCACCTTTTGCCACCTCTCGCTGGCGGCGCAGGGTGGCTAAACCCCGCCTGCCGAAGCGTCCGGGACCGAAGACGGATACTATGACCATCGAGGTAACTGCCACCAAAGACGCGGTGCAGCCACCGAGCTAAAGGAGATAAAGATGTCGCGGAAACTGCTCGCTACCTGTTCCTACACCGAATCGGGCAGTGGCCCGGTCGGTAGGGGAAAGGGTATCGACCTGTGGGCACTCGACGCCGAGGCGGCCACCCTTACCCCGTGCGGGCACATTGCCGCCGAATCGCCGTCGTTCCTGGTCTGGCACTCGAGCGAGCCGCTGCTGTACGCGGTGCACGAAACCACCCCGACTCGCGTTAGCGCCTACCGCCTGGAGGGCCTGGGGGAGGGCAACTCCGGTTTCGCGGACGAAATCGGCATCACCCTGCTGCGCGAGATGGAACTTACCGGCGGCGGTGGCAGCCACATTGAGCTGGACAAGAAGGAACGCCACCTGTTCGTAGCGAACTACGGCACCGGTGAGGTAGAGACGGTGCGGTTGGATGCCGACGGAGTGCCGGTAGAGGTTATCGACGTTGACGACCACCGTACCTACGGGCGTACCAAGGTTGCGCGCCCGCGTCAGTGCGTCAGCACCCGCACCGGCAGCTTGCTGGTTACCGATTCCGGGCTGGACCGCGTATTCGAATATTCGCAGGCGGACGACGGCCGCATCGACCTGGAAAACGAGGTTACCCTGGAGCGCGGCTTCGGCCCGCGTCATATCGCGGTGGATCGCCACGCAGACTCGTTCTACGTCGCGGGTGCGGAATCCGGCACCATCGTCGCCGTGCACCGTCAGGGCATTCCCGGAGTACAGGACGTCGATAGGGCTTCCGGCCACCGCTGGAGCGCCCGCACCCCGCGCGAGGCGACCGGCACCAACAAGGAGACCCGTTGCTCGCATCTTGCGCTTTCCAAGCGTGAAAACTTCCTGGTGGTGGCAAACCGAGGCCCGGACACCATCGCCTCCTTCTCCTTGGGTGGCATGCTGCCCGACCTGGTGGATGAGATCAGCGTCGGCGGAAACCCGCGCCACTTCGCCAGGGTGAAAGACCTGCTGGTGGTGGCCTGCCCCGAGGGCGATCGCATCGATTTGGTGCGCTGGAGCCGTGACGGATGCTTCGAGGTTGCCGCTGAGCCGGTTTCCTGCCCGTCGGTTGTCTGCATCGCACCTCGCCCGACCCAGCGTAAGCACCGCCTATTCGGCGATAAAGCCTGACCCTCAAAGGAGAGCGAAAGAATGACCGCGCACTTCAACGATGCCCCCGAGCGCGAAGCGACCGCGCAGCGCGCCCGCGAAAAATTCATTGAAACCTACGGCTACGAACCGGACGGTGTCTGGTCGGCCCCCGGCCGCGTGAACATCATCGGCGAGCACGTCGATTACCAGGCGGGGCTGTGCGTGCCGATGGCGATTAGCCACCGCTGCTACGTGGCCGCCGCGCGCACCCCGGAAAATACGGTGCGGATGCGTTCGCTGCAAAGCGAGGAAACCTTCAGCGGCGACGCTCGCGAATTCGCCCCCGGCAAGGTAGAGGGCTGGCCGGCCTACGTGGCCGGTTGTGTCTGGGCGGTGTCCTCTCGGCTCGGCGGCGACGCCCCGCGCGGCGTAGACATCCTGGTTGACGGCTACGTGCCGCTCGGTTCCGGGCTTTCCTCTTCCGCGTCCCTGGAATGCGGTGTGGTTGCGGCGCTGAACGATCTGATGAGCCTCGGCATGGACGAAAAGGAACAGGTAGAGGTCGCGATCCGGGCGGAAAACGAATTCTGTGGCGCTAACACGGGTGGGCTGGATCAGTCCGCGTCGGTGCGCTGCCGCGAGGGTGGTGCGCTGTTGCTGGACTGCGCCGACTTCACCACCTCGCCGCTGCCGTGGAACCTGGAAACCGAGGACCTGGCGCTGCTGATCGTGGATACCCGCGCGGAGCATTCGCACGTTACCGGCGAATATGCCGACCGTCGCGCCGCCAGCGAAGCCGCAGCGCAGGCGTGCGGGGTAGAGACCCTGCGCGAAGTGGCCGACGCCGAACAGCCGAACGATCTGCGCGCCTGGTGCGCGGAGAAGATCGGCGACGAAACGGTGGCACGCCGCGGCTTCCACGTGATCAGCGAGATCGCCCGCGTAAAAGAGTTCGTAGAGCTGCTGGGCAAGGGCGAGCTGCGCCCGCGCCTGGCACGTATCGGCCAGCTGCTGAACGAATCTCACGATTCGCTGCGCGATAACTACGAGGTGACCTGCCCCGAGCTGGATACGGCCGTAGACGCCGCCCGCGAGGCGGGGGCGCACGGTGCCCGCATGACGGGCGGCGGCTTCGGCGGTAGCGCCATCGCCCTGGTGGAGGCGGAAAAGGTGACTGAGGTGGCCGACGCCATCGCGGCGGCCTTCGCCGCAAAGGGCTTCAAGGAGCCGGCTTTCTTCGTGGCCCTGCCCTCCGCCGGTGCGGGACGCGATCTCTAAAGTCCCATCCGCCAGCAAATAAGTTTCCCCGGCCCGTTTAACGGGCCGGGGAAACTTATTTAGAGAGTTATTTTTTAATCCTGCTGCGGGTCTGCGGAGAGCCAGCTCGCGACCCCAGCCAGCCATTCCCGCTTTTGCGCGTCGCTGGCAAACGACGCCCGTATCGAACCTTCCGCGAGGGCGGCCAGGCGGGAATCGTTATATCCCAGGGCGCGTAGCGACTCGTACTGCGCGAGCAACCGCGACCCAAACAGCAGGGGATCGTCGGCACCCAACGCCACCTGTGCTCCGTGTGCCAGCAGAGTGTCCACCGGGACGCGGGAAAGGTCGGGGTAAACCCCGAGGGAAACGTTAGAGGCGGGGCAGACCTCGAAGGCAACCCCGGCGGCAACCAGTTCATCCAGCAGGCGGGGATCCTCGCTGGTGCGCACGCCGTGCCCGAGCCTGCGCGGGGCAAGTTCCCGCATAACCTCGCGCACATGTTCCGGGCCGAGCAGCTCGCCGCCGTGCGGCACGGCGGGGATGCCGGCGTTGCGGGCGATCCGGAACGCTGCGCCAAACTCGCCGGTTGAACCGCGCCGTTCGTCGTTGGAAAGCCCGAAACCCACCACCCGGTCGCTGTAGCGGGCCGCCAGCCGCGCCAGGGTGCGCGCCTCCAGGGGATGCCGTATACGGGAGGCGGCAACGATAACGCCGACGCTGACACCGGTCTCTCGTTCCGCCTGCGCTGCCGCGTCCAGGACGATTTCCAGCGCCGGGGTAATGCCGCCCACGAACGGGGCGTAGCTGGTCGGGTCTACCTGGATCTCCAGCCTGCGCGATCCCTCTGCGGCATCGTCGGCCACGGCCTCGCGCACCACGCGGCGCATCGCGGCTTCGTCGCGCACCACCTTGCGGGCGGAATCGTATTGACGCTGGAAACGGAACCAACCGCGAGCCGTGGCTTCCGCGCTGAACGCCTTATCGTCTACCAGGGAAGCGGGTACGCGAATCCCGCGCTCGCGGCCCATCTCCGCCAGGCTCGCGGGCTTGAGCGAGCCGGTGAAGTGCAGGTGCAGGTGCGCCTTGGGAAGCGCGCGCAGATCGCGCTGAGCGCCGTTAATCGACGTTCACCTCTCCGAGCAGACGCTGTATGCGCCCGACGCCATCCCGCAAATCTTCGTCGCAGAGCGCGTAAGACAAGCGCAGATGACCGGGGGCGCCGAACGCCTCACCGGGGACTACAGCAACGTTCGCCTGTTCCAAAATCACCTCGGCCAGGTGCTGCGAGCTTTCGATCCGCACCCCGCCCACTTCGCGTCCGAGCAGCGCGCTCACCTCCGGGAAGGCATAGAACGCACCGCGCGGGGTAGGTACCTGGAAACCGGGAATCTCGCGCAGCATTTCGATCATGGTGAGGCGGCGGCGGTCAAACACCCGTCGCATCTCGTTTACCTCATCCATCCCGCCGGTAAGCGCCTCCAACGCGGCCTGCTGGGCAACGTTGCAAACATTTGAGGTCAGGTGGGACTGGAGGGTGGTCTGCGCCGCGATTACGTCGCTGGGGCCGACCGCCCAGCCGACGCGCCAGCCGGTCATCGCGAAGGTCTTGGCAACGCCGTTAAGCAGCACGCAGCTGTCGGCCAGTTCCGGCACGGCGGCGAGGATCGAGGTGAACTCGGTACCGTCGTAGACCAGGTGCTGATAGATCTCGTCGCTCACCACGAAAAGGTTGTTTTCCAGCGCCCAGCGCCCCAGTTCGGCAAGCTGTTGCTCGTCCATCACGGCACCGGTCGGGTTCGACGGCGAAACAATCACCAGCACCTTGGTGCGGGGGGTGAGCGCGGCGGCAAACTGCTCCAGCGTGGGCGTGTAATCCTGCTCTATCCCGGCAAACACCGGCACCGGCACGCCGCCGGCCAGGCGGATCGCCTCCGGGTAGGTGGTCCAGTAGGGGGCGGCAAGCAGCACCTCGTCGCCGGGATCGAGCAGGGAGGCGAAGGTCTGATAGACGGCCTGCTTACCGCCGTTGCTCACGATCACCTGGCTCGCGTCCACGTTCGCGTGGGAATACCTGTTGCTCGCCTGCGCGATTGCCTCGCGCAGCGCGGGCAGCCCGGCGGCGGGGGAGTAGCGATGGTTCGCCTGGTCGGCCGCAGCCGCCTGCGCCGCCGCCACGATCCGGGCGGGGGTCGGGAAATCGGGCTCTCCGGCACCGAAACCGATTACGGGCTTACCCTCCGCGCGCAGCCGTTTCGCTTTCGCATCTACCTGCAGGGTGGCCGACGGCGCTATCGCTCCGATACGGCGGGAAACCCTGCTAGGGGTGGAAACGGTTTCGCTGGGGGAAAGGCGCGCTGGCCCGGATTGCTCGTTCACGGCCTAATTTTCTCAGATATATACGGGAAAAATAATGTGAGTCGCGACGCCCAATGGGTAACGCGGCATACGTTTTCGCGCTAGAGTCGAGGTCTGGGGTCAGCCCACTGTGATGTGACGCGGAACGATTAGACGTATCCCGCTCGCAGCGCTAAGCTGGTTCCTGGCTGTTTAGGCAGCCGCACGGTTTAACCGCCGTGAAGGGCAGTGGCGCAATTGGTAGCGCAGCGGTCTCCAAAACCGCAGGTTGCAGGTTCGAGTCCTGTCTGCCCTGCTCCGCACCCGTATCCTCGGGGCGAGCTTTACACGCACGTGCAAAGGAAAGGTGGGGAGGCGTGAGCACATCCGAAAACTCCTCCCGTAAATCCAACGACGGCGTGATTGCTCGTATCGTGAAGTTCTGGCACGAAGTAATTGCCGAACTTAAGAAGGTCATCACCCCCGCCAAGCAGGAACTGGTTTCTTACTCGACCACGGTTCTACTGTTTGTTTTGGTGATGATCGTGATCGTGTTCGCCCTCGACATGGGCTTCGGCTGGCTGGCGCGATTCGCCTTCGCGGGTAACTAAACCCACTTACCGCCCTATCGAGTTTGCAGACGAAAGCAGGTTTTACGGTGACTGACGAACAGGCCACCCCCGCAGGGGAAGACATCCTCGAAACTGAGGAGTTCCAGGCCGACGACTCCGCGGCGCAGGACGCCCCGGAGGTTACCGAAGAGGCCGCACAGGCCGAAGAGACCACCGATGAGGTCGGCGAAGAAGCACTCCCGCCCGAGGAAGAGGACCCGGCAGCCGCCCTCAAGCGCCGCCTGCGTTCCGCCCCCGGCGAGTGGTACGTAGTGCACTCCTACTCCGGTCACGAAAACCGCGTGAAGACCCAGCTCGCCACGCGCATCGAGACCCAGAACATGGAGGACTACATCTTCGAGGTGGAGGTTCCCATGGAGGACGCCGCCGAGATCAAGAACGGCCAGAAGAAGATCGTTCGCCGCGTGCGTATCCCCGGCTACGTGCTCGTGCGCATGGAGCTGACCGACGAATCGTGGGGCGTCGTCCGCCACACCCCGGGCGTGACCGGGTTTGTCGGCAACAGCCACCAGCCGGTGCCGCTGAGCTTCGACGAAGTTTTCTCGATGCTCGCCCCGATGCTGGATCTGCCCGAAAAGAAGCGCGTGCGCAAGGGCAAGGACGCCGCCGTGCCGGCGTTCGAGATCGGCGAATCCGTCACCGTCATGGACGGGCCCTTCGAGACGATGCCGGCCACCATCTCGGAGATCAACTCCGAACACAAGAAGCTTCGGGTGCTCGTGTCCATCTTTGGTCGCGAAACCCCGGTGGAACTCGGGTTCGAACAGGTCGCCAAGATCTGATCCCCCGGTTCCAACCACTCGCCCGCACCCGGTTAAAAGCCTGGCGCGGGTGAGTCATGTGGGAGGTCTGTTTCGGCAGGCCGCCCGAACCACAAAAACAAGGAAGAGAAATGGCTCCCAAGAAAAAAAAGGTCACGAGCGTAATTAAGCTCCAGATCCAGGCGGGCGCTGCCACCCCGGCACCGCCGGTCGGCCCCGCACTCGGTGCGGCCGGCGTGAACATCATGGAGTTCACGAAGGCTTACAACGCTGCTACCGAGTCCCAGCGTGGCAACATCATCCCGGTGGAGATCACCGTTTACGAGGATCGCTCGTTCACGTTCATCACCAAGACCCCGCCGGCCGCGCAGCTCATCAAGAAGGCCGCTGGCCTCGACAAGGGCTCCGCTACCCCGCACACCGTCAAGGTCGGCTCCATCACCATGGAGCAGGTCAAGGAGATCGCGCAGACCAAGATGCCCGATCTGAACGCAAACGACATTGACGCAGCCGCGAAGATCGTGGCAGGGACCGCTCGGTCCATGGGCATCACGGTGGAGGGCTGATAACGATGGGTTTCCGTAGCAAGGGATACAAGGACGCCAGCGCGAAGATCGAAAAGGGTCGTTTCTACACCCCGCTCGACGCTCTGCGTCTCGCACAGAAGACCTCCCCGGCCAAGTTCGACGCCTCTGTTGAGGTTGCGATGCGCCTGGGTGTCGACCCCCGCAAGGCAGACCAGATGGTGCGCGGCACCGTCAACCTGCCGAACGGCACCGGTAAGACCGCTCGCGTCATCGTGTTCGCGACCGGCGCGCAGGCTGAGGCCGCTCTCGCGGCTGGCGCTGACGAGGTCGGCTCGGACGAGCTGATCGAGAAGGTTGCCGGCGGCTGGACCGACTTCGACGCCGCTGTTGCCACCCCGAATCTGATGGGCAAGGTCGGCAAGCTCGGCCGCGTCCTCGGTCCGCGTGGCCTCATGCCGAACCCGAAGACCGGCACCGTCACCATGGACACCGCCAAGGCCGTGTCCGACATTAAGGGTGGCAAGATCGAGTTCCGCGTCGACCGTGCAGCTAACCTGCACTTCCTGATCGGTAAGGTTTCCTTCTCGGACACCGCTCTGGTCGAGAACTACGTCGCCGCTCTCGAAGAGATCCTGCGTCTCAAGCCGTCCTCCTCCAAGGGCCGCTACATCACCAAGATCACCGTGTCCACCACCATGGGCCCCGGTATTCCGATCGACGTGAACCGTACGCGTAACCTGCTCGAGGAGACCGACGAGGCCTGAGCCTAACCGCTCGCCTCAACGGCAAAACCCGGCCCCGCCGCTGTCGCTGCAAAGCGCACAGTGACGGGGCCGGGTTTTTCTATGCGAAGTCACGGGCAGATGCGAGGCAAGTGATTAAGGCCGGGCAATGGGGGAGGGCCCGGCAACCTGATCGGTTACCGGGCCCTCGCCTTTACCGGAGACTATTCCGGCTCAGACCGCTGCTTATTTCGCGGACTTCTTGGCTCCCTTGGCGGCGGGCTTTGCCGCCTCTTCCTTGGTGCCGGGCTTGCGGGTGCTGACCTTCTCCACGGCGCTCTGGCCACCCTGCTTCTGGGTGAACAGAACCTCGCCTTCGTAGGCGTCGTAGATCAGTTCCTTCAGCTCCGCCACCAGCGGCTGCTTCGGGTTCGCCGGGGTGCACTGATCCTCGAACGCGCGGTCGGCGAGTTCGTCAGCCACGCGATCCAGGTGCTCGCGCTCCACGCCGTTGCCCTTCAGGCTCATCTCGATGCCGATGTCGCTGGCCAGGCTCTGCACCTCGCGGATCAGCGATTCGACGCCCTCCTCGACGGTGGAGGCCGGGAAGCCCATGAAGCGTGCGAAGTCGGCCAGGTCCTTGTCGGCACGGTACGACTCGTACTTCGGGAAGATCGCGTGCTTGTAAGGCTTGGTCGCGTTGTAGCGAATCACGTGCGGCAGGAAGATCGCGTTGGTGCGGCCGTGGGCGATATCGAACTCGGCGCCGCACTTGTGCGAAAGCGAGTGCACGATACCCAGGAACGCGTTCGCGAACGCCATGCCGGCCATCGCAGAAGCGTTGTGCATCTTCTCCTTGGCCTCGATGTCACCCTCCAGCACAGACGCGCGCAGGTTTTCGAAGATGAGCTGCGCGGCGCGGATGGAAAGACCGCGCGTGTAGTCGCTCGCCATCGTCGAAACGTAGCTTTCGATCGCGTGGGTCAGCGCGTCCATGCCCGAGTCGGCAGCGGTGCGCGCCGGTACGGTATCGACGAACTGGGAGTCCACGATTGCCACGCTCGGGGTGATCGCGTAATCGGCGAACGGGTACTTGACGTGGGTTTCCGAATCGGTGATAACCGCGAACGGGGTGCATTCGGAGCCGGTGCCCGAGGTGGTCGGGATGGCCACGAACTGTGCCTTCACACCCAGCTTGGGGAAGCGGTAGGTGCGCTTGCGGATGTCGAGGAACTTCTGCTTCATGCCGAAGTAGCTGGATTCCGGCTTCTCGTAGAACATCCACATGGCCTTTGCGGCGTCCATGGCGGAACCGCCACCGAGCGCGATGATGCAGTCCGGCTGGAAGTCGGCCATGCGCTGCGCGCCCTTGAACACGGTCTGCGAGCTCGGGTTAGGCTCGACGTCGGAGAAGATTGTCCAGGCGACCTCCTCCTTGCGGCGCTTGAGGTGCTCGATCAGCACGTCCACGTAGTTGAACTTGACCATGCCCGGGTCGGTGACGATGAAGATACGGCTGATGGCCGGCATCTTCTGGAGGTACTGCACCGAGTAGCGCTCGAAGTAGGTCTTGGGCGGCAGTTTGAACCACTGCATGTTGTTCCGCCGTTCTGCAATCCGCTTGACGTTGATCAGGTCGGGCGCGCTCACGTTGTGCGAGACCGAGTTGCGACCGTAGGAGCCACAGCCCAGGGTGAGCGAGGGCACCAGGCCGTTGTAGATGTCGCCGATGCCGCCGAGGGCGCTGGGCGCGTTCGAGATGATGCGGCAGGCCTTCATCTGCAGGCCGAACTCGCGCTCGACCTCCTTATCCGTGGTGTGGATAACCGCGGTGTGGCCGAGGCCGCCGTATTCGAGCATCTTGCGGGCGAAGGCGAAGCCCTCTTCCTTGTCCTTGACCGTGGTCATGGCGAGCACGGGGCACAGCTTCTCGTGCGAAAGCGGGTGTTCCCGGCCCACGCCCTCGATCGGGGCGAGCAGGATCTTGGTGCCGGGCTTGACCTTGATGCCCGCGCTCTGCGCGATCTGGGTGGCGGTCTGGCCCACCACGTCGGCCAGGATGCCGCCGGACTCGGTGACCATGTACTTTTCCAGCTTGGTCATCTCGTCGGCGTTCAGGACGTGGCAGTCGTACTTAACGAACTCGGCGATGATCTGATCCGAGATTTCCTCATCGATGATGATGGCCTGCTCGGAGGCGCAGATCATGCCGTTATCGAACGTCTTGGAAAGGATCAGGTCATTCACGGCGCGCTCGATCTTGGCGCTCTTGTGAATGTAGACCGGAACGTTGCCGGGGCCGACGCCGAGGGCGGGCTTACCGGTCGAGTACGCGGACTGCACCATGCCGCTGCCGCCGGTAGCCAGGGTGAGGGCGATCTTCGGGTGGTTGATCAGCAGCTTGGTGGCGTCAAGCGAGGGCTTTTCGATCCACTGAATGCAGTGCTCGGGAGCGCCGGCTTCCAGGGCTGCCCGGTACATGATCTCGGCTGCGCGCGAGGAGCACTTCTGTGCGCTCGGGTGGAAAGCGAACACGATCGGGTTGCGCGTCATGATCGAAATCAGGCACTTGAACATCGTGGTCGAGGTCGGGTTGGTAACGGGGGTAACGCCCGCCACCACGCCTACCGGCTCCGCGATCTCGGTGATGCCGTCCTGCTTATCTTCCGCGATCACGCCCACCGTGCGGTCGTACTTGATCGAGTTCCAGATGTATTCGGTGGCGAAGATGTTCTTGACGCACTTGTCCTCGTAGAGGCCGCGGCCGGTTTCTTCAACCGCTAGCTTTGCCAGCTCCATGTGCTGGTCAACGCCTGCGAGGGCCATCGCGTGCACGATCTTGTTGATCTGCTCCTGGTTAAAGGAGTCGAAGGCGACCAGTGCGCTGCGCGCCTGGGTAGCCAGGGTGTCGATGGTCTTCTTGACCTCATCTACCGCGGAGGGCGGGGTATCGGTTGCAGCAGTCGTCTTTTTTGCTGTCGTCATTTCCTTGCCTTGTTCTCGTTGCGGCTTACTGGTGAAACCGTCTGATTTCACGTTAGGAGAGCCCAAACGGTTGCACAAAAACGACTCCAAAACACTCCGAAAAAAGTTTATTTACGCAGGTCAGAAGATATTTTGTTTTTGTTAGCCGGGTTTACTTCGCGGCGTTGCAAGATGCCCGCCAAAGGGTGTGGGAGGGCCGTTTCGAGAGCGTTGAACGCGGGTACGTTTCGCTGCAACCGGGCCGTTCGTCCCGGCGTGAGGTGCAGCCTTGGTGGTCTAATTGAATGTGGGAGGAGAAGAATCCTCCCGGCGGCACCGGGTAAAGATGCGCGGGGCCGTTTTCTGCTGCCCTTTTTCGGGTTTGACCTGCGGGGACAAAGGTCCCATCGGACTTAACTTTTCTTAATGTGAGACACCTCGCCCCAGCATGGCTACCGCTCGGGCGGGGGAGGGGTTATTGTTGTGCAGTACCGAAGACCGCCGGTTGCGGACCTCGCCATCGAGGACCGTCGAAGGAATTCCAAGCAAGGAATCGCCTGCGCAGGTGAGAACTAACAGGAGCCTACTGTGATCCGGTCAGCCTCGACGCCTGCGTCGGGGCTTTTTGTTTGTCCTGCAAGACCGGCAGCCGACCTCTGGAAGGAGGGCCATGGCGAGGCCTGATAAGGCAGCAGCCGTTAAGGAGCTCACGGAGCTTTTCCGTGAATCCGACGCGGCGGTGCTGACCGAGTATCGCGGGCTCAGCGTTCAGAAGCTCAAGGAGCTTCGTCGTTCGCTCGGAGCCAACACAACCTACGCCGTGGTGAAGAACACGCTGACCGAGATCGCGGCCAAGGAAGCCGGCATCGATGCCTTCGAGGGCACGCTGCAGGGTCCGACCGCTATCGCGTTCATTAAGGGTGAGCCGGTTGAACCGGCCAAGGCCCTGCGTGACTTTGCCAAGGAAAACCCCGCGCTTGTCGTCAAGTCCGGTTACTTCGAGGGCAAGGCCCTGACGGAAGACGACGTCAAGAAGCTCGCGGATCTCGAATCCCGCGAGGTTCTGCTGGCCAAGACCGCTGGCGCCCTCAAGGCGTCCATGTCGAAGGCCGTGTTCGTGCTCGCTGCGCCGCTCTCCAAGACCGTGCGCACCGTGGACGCACTCCGCGCCAAGCAGGAGGGCTGAGACGCATCCCGCGTGGATGTTTCGCAGCTCTTTCTTCACCACTGATAAACGCGGCGCGCTAGTGCGCCACCCAATCGAAAGGACAAGCCATCATGGCTAAGCTCTCCAACGACGAGCTCATCGAAGCTTTCAAGGAAATGACCCTCATCGAGCTCTCCGAGTTCGTTAAGCAGTTCGAAGAGGTCTTCGACGTTACCGCTGCTGCCCCCGTAGCCGTTGCCGCTGCCGGCGCTGCCGGTGGCGACGCTGCCGCTGAGGAAGAGAAGGACGAGTTCGACGTCATTCTCGAGTCCGCTGGCTCCTCCAAGATCGCTGTCATCAAGGAGGTCCGCGCGCTGACCAGCCTCGGCCTGAAGGAAGCCAAGGAGCTCGTTGACGGCGCTCCGAAGCCGATCCTCGAGAAGGTCGCCAAGGACGCTGCCGAGAAGGCCAAGGAGCAGCTCGAGGGCGCTGGCGCAACCGTCACCCTCAAGTGATCTCCGCGCCTTTGAGCGCATCACTTTAAAAGTCAGGGCCGTCCCGCAAGGGGCGGCCCTGCTTTTTACCCAGCGGAGTATATGGCGCAAGATACACAGCAAAAGTATTGCTGGGGGTTGCAAATGCGGGTAACTTGGATAGTTGCGCTGCCCTATGTCCGCATGGTGGGTAGGCGTCTTCGCGGAGGGGTGTAAACCCGACTGTTCGACCAGTATGACACGCCGGTGGCGACCGGTGCTGGGACTGGTAGGAGCGGCTTCGCGGAGAGGCTTGCCGCTCCGCATGGTCATATTCCAGGGTGGGCGGCGCGACCGCACGCACGCCTCGGAAGGAAGTCTTTTGGCTGCCCCGCAGACCGATAAAAACGTAGCACTTCGCACCACCTCGCCCCGCCGGACCTTCGCTAAGCTTGGCGATCCGCTCGAGGTTCCCGATCTCCTCTCCCTCCAGACCAAGAGCTTTGACTGGCTGCTCGGCAACGAGCGCTGGCAGGAGCGCGCCGCCAAGGCGAAGGCAGAGGGACGCAAGGACGAGCCGCTGACCTCTGGTCTGGCGGACATTTTCGAAGAAATTTCCCCGATTGAGGACTTCGGCGGCCTGATGTCGCTTTCCTTCAGGGATTACAGCTTCGAATCTCCCAGCCACACCGTTGAAGAGTGCAAGGAGAAGGATCTCACCTACTCCGCTCCGCTGTACGTCATCGCGGAGTTCATGAACAACGAAACCGGCGAAATCAAGACCCAGACCGTGTTCATGGGCGATTTCCCGCTTATGACCCCGAAGGGCACCTTCATCATCAACGGCACCGAGCGCGTGGTTGTTTCGCAGCTCGTGCGTTCGCCCGGCGTCTACTTCGAACAGAGCGTGGACCGCACCAGCGACAAGGCCGTCTACTCCGCGAAGATCATCCCCTCGCGCGGTGCCTGGCTCGAGTTCGAGATCGACAAGCGCGATCAGGTCGGCGTGCGCATCGACCGCAAGCGTAAGCAGTCGGTAACCACCCTGCTGCAGGCCCTCGGCATGTCTCATTCCGAGATCCTCGAAGAGTTCGGTGAGTTCGAATCCATGCGGGCAACCCTGGACAAGGACCGCATCACCTCCCAGGACGAGGCGCTGGTAGACATCTACCGCAAGCTGCGTCCGGGCGAGCCGCCGACCCGCGATGCCGGTGAGAACCTGCTCAACAACCTGTACTTCCACGACAAGCGCTACGACCTGGCTAAGGTTGGTCGCTACAAGATCAACAAGAAGCTCGGCCTGGACGCGCCGCTCGACCAGTCGACGATGACCCTGGAAGACATCGTCGCCACCATCAAGTACATCGTCGCCCTGCACGACGGCATGAGCGAGATGGAGAGCGCCTCCGGTAAGACCCTGCACATCGAGACGGACGACATCGATCACTTCGGTAACCGTCGCATCCGCGCTGTCGGTGAGCTGATCCAGGGCCAGGTCCGTACCGGCCTTTCCCGCATGGAGCGCGTCGTGCGCGAGCGCATGACCACCCAGGACGTCGAGGCGATCACCCCGCTGACCCTGATCAACATCCGCCCCGTGGTGGCTGCGATCAAGGAGTTCTTTGGCACCAGCCAGCTCTCGCAGTTCATGGACCAGAACAACCCGCTGTCGGGCCTGACCCACAAGCGCCGTCTGTCGGCGCTCGGCCCCGGCGGTCTGACCCGTGACCGCGCAGGCATGGAAGTGCGAGACGTGCACCCCTCGCACTACGGCCGCATGTGCCCGATCGAGACCCCCGAAGGCCCGAACATCGGTCTGATCGGCTCGCTCGCTACCTTCGCGCGCATTAACCCGTTCGGCTTCGTCGAGACCCCCTACCGCAAGGTGGAGGACGGCAAGGTAACCGAGGAAATCGTTTACCTGACCGCTGACGACGAAGATCGCCACGTGATCGCGCAGGCGAACGCGCCGCTGACCGAGGACGGCCACTTCGCCGAGGAAAGCGTCCTGGTGCGTCTCTCCGGCGGCGAGCCCGACCTAGTCCCCGCCAACGAGGTGGACTACATGGACGTTTCGGCCCGCCAGATGGTGTCGGTCGCAACCGCCATGATTCCGTTCCTCGAGCACGACGACGCCAACCGCGCGCTCATGGGCTCGAACATGCAGCGCCAGGCCGTGCCGCTGCTCAAGACCGAGATGCCGCTCGTTGGCACCGGTATGGAGCGTCGCGCGGCGGTTGACGCAGGTGACGTTCTCGTGGCCCAGAAGGCGGGCGTTATCGAGGAACTGTCGGCCGATCTGATCCGGATCGCGAACGACGACGGCACCTACGACACCTACCCGATCGGCAAGTTCGCCCGCTCCAACGCGGGCAACTGCTACAACCAGCGCGTGCTGTTCGACGAGGGCGACCGCGTGGAGGCCGGCTCGATTCTGGCCGACGGCCCCTCGACCGACGATGGCGAGCTTTCGCTGGGCAAGAACCTGCTCGTTGCGTTCATGTCCTGGGAAGGCCACAACTACGAGGACGGCATCATCCTGTCCTCGCGCATGGTGCAGGACGACGTCCTTACCTCGATTCACATTGAGGAGCACGAGGTCGACGCCCGCGACACCAAGCTGGGTAAGGAAGAAATCACCCGCGACATCCCGAACGTGGGCGAAGACGTCCTGGCAGACCTCGACGAGCGCGGCATCATCCGCATCGGCGCCGAGGTAGAGCCGGGCGACATCCTGGTCGGTAAGGTCACCCCGAAGGGTGAAACCGAGCTGACCCCGGAGGAGCGCCTGCTGCGCGCCATCTTCGGTGAGAAGGCCCGCGAAGTTCGCGACACCTCCCTCAAGGTGCCCCACGGCGAGTCCGGCACCGTGATCGGCGTGCGCGTGGTTAGCGCCGACGATGACGACGATTCGCTGCCCGCGGGCGTCAACGAGATGGTGCGCGTCTACATCGCGCAGAAGCGTAAGATCACCGACGGCGACAAGCTCGCTGGCCGCCACGGCAACAAGGGTGTTATCGCGAAGATCCTGCCGGTCGAGGACATGCCGTTCCTGGAGGACGGCACCCCGGTCGACATCATCCTGAACCCGATGGGTGTGCCCGGCCGTATGAACATCGGCCAGGTAATGGAGACGCACCTGGGCTGGGTCGCGAAGTCCGGTTGGGACATCGATCCCAATGCCGACTACGCCAAGAACCTGCCCGCGGACTCCCTGCACGGCGAACCGGGTACCCCGGTTGCGGTGCCGGTGTTCGACGGTCTCTCCGGCGAGGAACTGAACGGCCTGCTCGCCTCGACCATCCCGAACCGTGACGGTGTGCGGATGATCGGCGAAAACGGTAAGGCGCAGCTGTTTGACGGCCGCTCCGGCGAGCCGCTGCCCGAGCCGATCTCGGTTGGCTACATGTACATCCTGAAGCTGCACCACCTGGTTGACGACAAGCTGCACGCCCGTTCGACCGGCCCGTACTCGATGATCACCCAGCAGCCGCTGGGCGGTAAGGCGCAGTTCGGTGGCCAGCGCTTCGGTGAGATGGAAGTTTGGGCCCTCGAGGCCTACGGCGCGGCTTACGCCCTGCAGGAGCTGCTCACCATCAAGTCCGACGACGTCACCGGCCGCGTCAAGGTGTACGAGGCGATCGTTAAGGGAGAGAACATCCCCGAACCGGGTATCCCCGAATCGTTCAAGGTGCTGCTGAAGGAAATGCAGTCCCTGTGCCTGAACGTCGAGGTGCTTTCTTCCGACGGCTCTAGCGTTGAGATGCGCGAGAACGACGAGGAAGTTTTCCGGGCCGCTGAGGAACTCGGAATCGACCTGTCGCGTCGCCCCCACGAGGGCCTCGCCTCCATCGAAGAGGTCTGACGGGTGAGGGGCGCCCGCGCGGCGCCCCCATCCCCAGCCTTCACCTTTCAGACCTTTAATTCTTCTGACACGAGAGAGTAGGACCCACGTGCTCGACGTCAACTACTTTGACGAGCTCCGCATCGGACTCGCGACGGCCGAAGACATCCGTGCCTGGTCGCACGGCGAAGTCAAGAAGCCGGAAACCATCAACTACCGCACCCTGAAGCCGGAACGGGACGGTCTGTTCGACGAACGGATCTTCGGCCCCACCCGCGACTGGGAATGTGCTTGTGGCAAATACAAGCGCGTCCGCTTCAAGGGCATCATCTGTGAACGCTGTGGCGTAGAGGTCACCAAGTCCAACGTGCGCCGCGAACGCATGGGCCACGTTGAACTGGCCGCTCCCGTCACGCACATCTGGTACTTCAAGGGTGTGCCCAGCCGCCTCGGTTACCTGTTGGATCTGGCACCGAAGGACCTCGAAAAGGTCATCTACTTCGCCGCCTACATGATCACCAGCGTTGACGAGCAGGCTCGCCACGAGGACATGCCCGATCTTCAGGCCCGTTTCGACCTGGAGATCAAGGAACTGGAGAACGAGCGCGACGCCGCCATCAACGAGCGCGCCGTGACCGCCGAAAAGGACCTCGCGCAGCTGGAAGAGGAGGGTGCCCGCGCAGACGTTAAGCGCAAGGTACGCGACTCCGCAGAGCGCGAACAGGCCCAGATCCGCAAGAAGTACGACGCCGAGATCACCCGCGTTACCAACGTGTGGGAGCGCTTCAAGAACCTGAAGGTCGCCGACCTCGAGGGCGATGAGCAGCTCTACCGCGCGATGAAGCTGCGCTACGGCACCTACTTTGAGGGTGGCATGGGCGCGGAGGCTATCCAGCAGCGCCTGATCGACTTCGATCTGGATGCAGAAGCCGAAATCCTGCGCGACATCATCGCCAACGGCAAGGGCCAGAAGAAGGCCCGCGCCCTCAAGCGTCTGAAGGTCGTCTCGGCATTCCGCCAGACCACCAACTCGCCCAAGGGCATGGTGCTCGATTGCGTTCCGGTGATCCCGCCGGAACTGCGCCCGATGGTGCAGCTCGACGGTGGCCGCTTCGCGACCTCCGATCTGAACGATCTCTACCGTCGCGTCATTAACCGCAACAACCGCCTCAAGCGCCTGATCGATCTGGGTGCGCCCGAGATCATCGTTAACAACGAAAAGCGCATGCTGCAGGAAGCGGTCGACTCGCTGTTCGACAACGGCCGTCGTGGCCGCCCGGTTACCGGCCCCGGCAACCGTCCGCTCAAGTCGCTTTCCGACATGCTCAAGGGCAAGCAGGGTCGTTTCCGTCAGAACCTGCTCGGTAAGCGCGTCGACTACTCGGGTCGTTCCGTTATCGTTAACGGCCCGCAGCTGAAGCTGCACCAGTGTGGTCTGCCCAAGGGCATGGCCCTCGAACTGTTCAAGCCGTTCGTGATGAAGCGCCTGGTGGAGCTGTCGCACGCCCAGAACGTGAAGGCCGCCAAGCGCATGGTCGAGCGTTCCAACCCGATGGTTTGGGATGTGCTGGAAGAGGTCATTAAGGAGCACCCGGTGCTGCTTAACCGTGCACCTACCCTGCACCGCCTCGGCATCCAGGCGTTCGAGCCCCAGCTGGTCGAGGGCAAGGCAATCCACCTGCACCCGCTCGTATGTGCCGCCTTCAACGCGGACTTCGACGGCGACCAGATGGCTGTCCACCTGCCCCTGTCGGCAGAGGCGCAGGCCGAGGCCCGCGTGCTGATGCTTTCGAGCAACAACATTCTGAAGCCGTCCGACGGCCGCCCGGTAACCATGCCCGCACAGGACATGATCATCGGTCTGTACCACCTGACCACGGTCAAGCCGGAAGCTGCCGGCGCGGGCCGCGCGTTCAGCTCCGTGGGCGAAGCGATCATGGCTTACGACGCGCGCGAGGTTGACCTCAACGCGCCGATCAAGATCCGCTTCACCGATATCGTCCCGCCGCTCGGCCACGAGCTGCCGGAGGATTGGCAGCAGGGCGACCCGCTGATCCTGGAGACCACCCTCGGTACCGTCTTCTTCAACGAGACGCTGCCGCTGGACTACCCGTACGTTGCGGGCCAGGTCGGCAAGAAGCGCCTGGGCGGGATCGTTAACGATCTGGCCGAGCGCTACCCCAAGGTGCAGGTTTCCGCTTCGCTGGACGCCCTCAAGGCGTACGGCTTCTCCTGGGCTACCCGTTCCGGCGTTTCCTTCGCGTTCTCCGACGTTGTGGCACCGCCGAACAAGGCCGAGATCCTCGCCAAGTACGAGGCGAAGGCCGCTCAGGTGCAGCAGAACCGCGATCTGGGTCTGGTCTCCGAACAGGAACGTAACTCGGAACTGATCGACATCTGGACCGAGGCCACCAACGAAGTTGATAACGCGATGCGTGAGAACTTCCCGGCCGACAACACCATTTTCCGCATGGTGCACTCCGGTGCCCGCGGTAACTGGATGCAGATCCGTCAGATCGCCGGTATGCGTGGCCTGGTGACCAACCCGAAGGGTGAAATTATCCCGCGTCCGATCCTCTCGAACTACCGCGAGGGCCTGTCGGTGCTGGAATACTTCATCGCCTCGCACGGTTCCCGTAAGGGTCTGGCCGACACCGCGCTTAAGACCGCGCAGTCCGGTTACCTGACCCGTCGTCTGGTGGACGTGTCCCAGGACGTCATCGTGCGCGAGGACGACTGTGGCACCGCCCGCGGCCTGCTGATGACCATCGGCGTGAAGGAAGGCGACAAGGTCGTTCCTTACGAGATGGTAGAAACGACCGCCTACGGCCGTACCCTGGCACAGGACGTCACCGGCGAATCCGGCGACGTTGTGGCCGAGGCTGGCTCCGACGTGGGCGACGTTCTGATCGCGAAACTGCTCGAGGCTGGCGTCACCGAGATCAAGGTGCGCTCCGTGCTCACCTGCGCCTCGGCCGTCGGCACCTGTGCGCTCTGCTACGGCCGCTCGCTGGCCACCGGCAAGCTCGTTGACATCGGCGAGGCCGTCGGCATTATCGCCGCTCAGTCGATTGGCGAGCCCGGTACCCAGCTGACGATGCGTACCTTCCACACCGGTGGTGTGGCTAGCGCCGACGGTGACATCACGCACGGTCTGCCCCGTGTGCAGGAGCTCTTCGAGGCCCGTACCCCGAACGGCTTCGCGCCGATCACCGACACCGCTGGCCGCGTCGAGATCGACGAGACCGACAAGCAGCGCAAGGTCACCATCACCCCCGATGACGGCACCGAGCCGGTCACCTACACCGTGTCTCGCCGCGTCACCATGCTGGTGCACGATGGCGACCACGTTGAGGTCGGCACCCAGCTCACCCAGGGTTCCGTGGACCCGAAGCAGGTGCTGCGCATTCTCGGCCCGCGCGCGGTGCAGAAGCACCTGGTGGACGAGGTGCAGAAGGTGTACGTCTCGCAGGGTGTGGACATTCACGCCAAGCACATCGAGGTCATCGTGCGCCAGATGCTGCGCCGCGTCACCATCATCGAATCGGGCGACACCAAGCTGCTGCCGGGCGACTTCACCGAGCGTGCGGTCTTCGAGCAGGAGAACCGTCGCGTGGTCGCCGAGGGCGGACAGCCCGCTTCCGGCCGTCCCGAGCTGATGGGTATCACCAAGGCGTCGCTGGCCACCGATTCGTGGCTGTCGGCCGCGTCCTTCCAGGAGACGACCCGCGTCCTCACCGAGGCGGCTCTGAACCGACGCAGCGATTCGCTGGTCGGCCTGAAGGAGAACGTCATCATCGGTAAGCTCATCCCCGCCGGTACGGGCCTGCCCCGCTACCGTCACATCGAGGTGGAGCCGACCGAAGAGGCGAAGGCCGCGATGTACCAGGTTTCCGGCTACGACGATCTGGACTTCTCCGGTTTCGGCGATACCGGCCTGGGCGTGAACCTGGACAACCTCGATTTCGGTTCGGATCCCTTCTCGACCGACATTCGCTTAGTCTGAGTAACTAAGACGGGGCGGTCACCCTCACACGGGTGGCCGCCCCGTTTGCGTGCTGTATCACGCCGGACTTAATGGTTAGGTAAAACCTGGCTCGAGATAGCGGCAAAACTTTAGCTTCCTCGCATATATACGCGCGACGCGCGAAAAACTAGGGACATCTACGTATTTTCTAGCCTTTTATGGAGTGTTTCTTTTGGGTATTAAAGTTCCTGCCGCTATCGGCACCGCCGCGCTACTACTGGGTGGCGGCGGAGTTGCTACCTACTACGCGCAGACCCCAGTCAAGATCGATATCAATGGCAAGGTCGAAGAGCTGCGCACTTTCGACGACACCGTCGGCGAGCTACTCACGAACCACGGCGTGAAGGTGGGGGAGCACGACAAGGTAAGCCCCGCGGCAAGCACTCCGCTCAAGTCGGGCACCGTGATCACGGTGCAGAGCGCATCCGCCGTGAAAGTTAAGGTGGGCGACGAAACCAAGACGATCTGGACCACCGCGCACACCTACGGCGATCTGCTGAAAGAGCTGGGCTACGATCCGGCTAAGGTACGCACGAACGTTGATCCTGCCGCCGTGCTGCGCGCCGACGGACCGGAGATCGACGTCCAGCAGCCCGTCAAGGTAAAGCTGACCGTCGGCGGCGAGGAGCGCGAGGTTGAGACCTACGCGAAGACCGTGGAAGAGCTGGTCAAGGAAGCCGCCCCGGAGATCGCTGCCGGAGAGCACCGCACCAACCCCGCCGGTGATACCGCTGTGAGTGAGAACCTCGCGGTGAGCGTCTCCAAGGTGGAGAAGAAGGACGTGGTCGAAAAGCAGGAGATCCCGTTCAAGACCGTTAAGCAGCAGTCCGCGAACCTGGACAAGGGCAAGAGCGAGGTAAAGACGAAGGGCGTCAAGGGCGTCAAGGAAGTCACCAAGACTCAGACCCTGGTTGACGGCAAGGTTGAATCGGAGTCCGTGACCAAGGAAAACGTGGTTACGAAGCCGGTTGATGAGGTTGTTGTCGAAGGCACCCGTGAGGTGAAGGCCCCGGCCAAGCCGAGCGAAGCCAGCCGTGCGGAAACCCGCAAGGAAGCCGCGAAGCCTAGCAATAGCTCCTCCGCTAAGAGCGAGTCGACCAAACGCGAGCCCGCCAATTCTGAGTCGGCCCCCGCTAAGAAGCAGGAAGACAAGAAGCCCGCAGCCAAGAAGTCGGATGATTCCGCACTGCGTTCCACCGGACGCGGTGGCACCTGCACCGCTTCCTTCTACTGGGAGCCGCAGCCGACCGCTTCCGGTGAGCGCTTCAACCCGAACGCTCTGACCGCCGCCCACAAGACCCTGCCGCTGGGGACTCGCCTGCGGGTGACCAACCCGGCCAACGGCAAGTCGGTCGTAGTGCGCATTAACGACCGCGGCCCCTACGTAGGCGGACGCTGCCTCGATCTTTCCCGCGCTTCCTTCGCCGCCATCGGTAACACCGGTTCCGGCGTGATGAAGGTGCGCTACGAGATCCTAGGTCGCTAACGGCGCGGCGCGTGCGTAGTCAAACACACTGTTTTGACCCTTTCGCCGCGCCCGCTAAACTTAGTCCCAGTGCCTTAGGTGCCCTATGACCTTTTCGCGCGGCGGCCGGTCCAACGTCGATCCCGCCGCACGGAGTGACGAGTCGAGGCGGTAGCCCCGGCTTATGTCGAGGTTACGGTACCGCGGGTGCCGGTTCCTCCGGGAACCGTGCGGGTCGGCAAAACCTTGCCGGGTCGCCTCGCCGCACGTTGGGCGGCGGAAAGAAGTTGATGCCAATCCCCGAACAGGGGAGAGGCCCACGAGAAAGAGAACCAGTTGCCTACAATCCAGCAGTTGGTGCGTAAGGGCCGGCAGGCCAAGACTGCCAAGTCCAAGACGCCCGCGCTGAAGGGAAGCCCTCAGCGTCGCGGCGTGTGCACCCGCGTGTACACCACCACCCCTAAGAAGCCGAACTCCGCGCTGCGTAAGATCGCGCGTGTTCGCCTCTCCTCCGGTATCGAAGTCACCGCATACATCCCCGGCGTTGGCCACAACCTGCAGGAGCACTCGATCGTGCTCGTGCGCGGTGGCCGTGTTAAGGACCTCCCCGGTGTTCGTTACAAGATCATCCGTGGCTCCCTGGACACCCAGGGTGTGAAGGGCCGCCAGCAGGCGCGTTCCCGCTACGGCGCGAAGAAGGAGAAGAAGTAATGCCTCGTAAGGGAGCAGCTCCCAAGCGCCAGCTCGTAGTGGACCCGGTTTACGGTTCCCCGCTGGTTACTCAGCTCATCAACAAGGTTCTGCTCGATGGCAAGAAGACCATCGCTGAATCCATCGTTTACGGTGCCCTCGAAGGCTGCCGCGAGAAGACCGGTGACGATCCGGTAATCACGCTGAAGAAGGCCCTCGACAACGTGCGCCCGACCCTGGAGGTTCGCTCCCGCCGTGTCGGTGGCGCCACCTACCAGGTGCCGGTCGAGGTGCGCGCGGGACGTGCGACCACCCTCGCCCTGCGCTGGCTGGTCAGCTACTCGCGTGCTCGCCGTGAGCACACGATGACTGAGCGGCTCATGAACGAGATCCTCGATGCTTCGAACGGCCTCGGTGCCGCTGTGAAGCGTCGTGAAGACACGCACAAGATGGCCGAGTCCAACAAGGCCTTCGCGCACTACCGCTGGTGACTTCGTCCGGGCCTCGGCCCGGCAGTTACTCGCGGTCGTGAGCACTCTCATGATCCCCAGCCTAGAAAGGCAGTAGCCAGTGGCACTCGCAGTGCTCAAGGACCTGAACAAGGTCCGCAATATCGGCATCATGGCCCACATCGATGCCGGCAAGACCACCACCACCGAACGCATCCTGTTCTACACCGGTGTTAACTACAAGATCGGTGAAACCCACGACGGCGCGTCGACCATGGACTGGATGGAGCAGGAACAGGAACGCGGTATCACCATTACCTCCGCGGCAACCACCTGCTACTGGAACGACAACCAGATCAACATCATCGACACCCCCGGGCACGTCGACTTCACCGTTGAGGTGGAGCGCTCCCTGCGTGTGCTCGACGGTGCGGTTGCCGTATTCGACGGTAAGGAAGGCGTGGAGCCGCAGTCTGAGACTGTTTGGCGTCAGGCCGACAAGTACGACGTTCCCCGCATCTGCTTCGTCAACAAGATGGACAAGCTGGGCGCCGACTTCTTCTTCACCGTACGCACGATCATTGAGCGCCTCGGCGCCAAGCCGCTCGTGATGCAGGTTCCGATCGGTGCCGAGAACGATTTCTCCGGCGTCATCGACCTGGTTGAGATGAAGGCCTACGCATGGCCGGATACCTTCCCGGAGGACAACCCCAAGTTCAACGCGAAGAAGGGCGACCAGACCAAGGGCCAGCTCGAGATCGAAATTCCGATCCCGGCAGACCTGCAGGACACGGTCGACGAATACCGCGCCAAGCTGGTTGAGGACGTCGCCGAGAGCTCGGAAGAGCTCATGGAGAAGTACCTCGAGAACGGCGACCTCTCGGTTGCCGAGCTGAAGGCCGGTATCCGCGAGCTGACCATCACCTCGCAGGCTTACCCGGTATTCGCGGGTTCGGCGTTCAAGAACAAGGGCGTGCAGCCCATGCTCGACGCCGTGATCGACTACCTCCCCTCGCCGCTCGACGTGCCCGCCATGGTGGGCCACAAGCCGGGTGACGAAGAGGTTGAGATCACCCGCGAGCCGTCCGTGGACGAGCCCTTCTCGGCCCTGGCCTTCAAGGTTGCCACCCACCCGTTCTTCGGCTCGCTCACCTACGTGCGTGTCTACTCGGGTCACGTGGAGACCGGCGCCCAGGTGCTGAACGCCACCACCGGCAAGAAGGAACGCATCGGTAAGCTCTTCCAGATGCACTCCAACAAGGAGAACCCGGTAGAAGAGGCCTTCGCTGGCCACATCTACGCGTTCATCGGCCTGAAGGACACCACCACCGGTGACACCCTGACCGATATCTCCAACCCGGTGCAGCTCGAGTCGATGACCTTCCCGGAGCCCGTTATCTCGGTTGCTATTGAGCCGAAGACCAAGGGTGACCAGGAGAAGCTCTCCGTCGCTATTCAGAAGCTCGCGAAGGAAGACCCGACCTTCCAGGTGCAGCTCGATGAAGAGACCGGCCAGACCGTTATCCGCGGTATGGGCGAGCTCCACCTCGACATCCTCGTTGACCGTATGCGTCGCGAGTTCAAGGTTGAGGCGAACATCGGCAAGCCGCAGGTTGCTTACCGCGAGACGATCCGTAAGACGATCGAGAAGTACGAATACACCCACAAGAAGCAGACCGGTGGCTCCGGCCAGTTCGGTAAGGTTCAGGTCACTTTCGCGCCGCTGACCGACGCGGAAGAGGGCGTGTTCTACGAGTTTGAAAACCTTGTGACCGGTGGTCGCATCCCGCGCGAATACATTCCGAGCGTGGATGCTGGCATCAAGGACGCCCTGCAGACGGGTGTTCTGGCCGGTTACCCCGTCGTTGGTATCAAGGCGTCGCTCATCGACGGTGCGTACCACGACGTTGACTCCTCGGAAATGGCGTTCAAGATCGCGGGCTCCATGTGTGCCCGTGAGGCTCTGCGCAAGGCCAACCCGGTCCTGCTCGAGCCGCTCATGGACGTCGAGGTCCGTACTCCCGAGGAGTACATGGGAGATGTCATCGGCGACCTGAACTCGCGCCGCGGTCAGGTTCAGTCGATGGAGGACGCGAGCGGGGTCAAGATCGTCCGTGCTCTCGTCCCGCTGTCGGAAATGTTCGGTTACGTTGGCGACCTGCGTTCCAAGACGCAGGGCCGCGCAATGTACACCATGCAGTTCCACAGCTACGCGGAGGTCCCGAAGAACATTTCTGACGAGATCGTCGCGAAGACGCGGGGCGAGTGAGTCCCTGGGTCAGGGTAGTATTAAAGCGACTCTGGCCGAGATGACCTTCCCGGTCGGTGGGCGGCACTACGGTGTCGCCCGCCCCGGCCCGTTTGAAAAACAGCAAAACAAACCGTCCTAGGAGGACACACCATGGCCAAGGCCAAGTTCGAGCGGACTAAGCCGCACGTAAACATCGGTACCATCGGTCACGTCGACCACGGCAAGACCACGCTGACCGCCGCTATCTCCAAGGTTCTGTACGATCAGTACCCGGATCTGAACGAGAAGCGTGACTTCGACCAGATCGACAACGCGCCGGAAGAGAAGCAGCGCGGCATTACGATCAACATTTCCCACATTGAGTACCAGACCGAGAAGCGCCACTACGCTCACGTAGACGCTCCCGGCCACGCCGACTACATCAAGAACATGATCACCGGCGCGGCTCAGATGGACGGCGCCATCCTCGTTGTGGCCGCCACCGACGGCCCGATGGCTCAGACCCGCGAGCACGTTCTGCTCGCCCGCCAGGTTGGTGTTCCCTACCTGCTGGTCGCGCTGAACAAGGCTGACATGGTCGACGACGAGGAAATCCTCGAGCTCGTCGAGATGGAGGTCCGCGAGCTGCTGGCTTCGCAGGAGTTCGACGAGGACGCCCCGGTTGTCCGCGTCTCCGCTCTGAAGGCTCTCGAGGGCGACCCGGAGTGGGTCAAGTCCGTACAGGAGCTCATGGCTGCTGTCGACGAGTCCATCCCGGATCCGGTTCGCGACATGGACAAGCCGTTCCTGATGCCGATCGAGGACGTCTTCACCATCACCGGTCGTGGCACCGTTGTTACCGGTAAGGTCGAGCGTGGCAAGCTGCCGATCAACGCTGAGGTCGAGATCGTGGGTATCCGCGAGCCGCAGAAGACCACCGTTACCGGTATCGAGATGTTCCACAAGCAGATGGACGAAGCATGGGCTGGCGAGAACTGTGGTCTGCTGCTCCGTGGCACCAAGCGCGACGACGTTGAGCGTGGCCAGGTTGTCGTGAAGCCGGGTTCGATCACCCCGCACACCAACTTCGAGGCTCAGGTCTACATCCTGTCCAAGGACGAGGGCGGCCGTCACAACCCGTTCTACTCGAACTACCGTCCGCAGTTCTACTTCCGTACCACCGACGTGACCGGCGTTATCACCCTCCCCGAGGGCACCGAGATGGTCATGCCCGGCGACTCCACCGAAATGTCCGTCGAGCTGATCCAGCCGATCGCTATGGAAGAGGGCCTCGGCTTCGCTATCCGTGAGGGTGGCCGCACCGTTGGCTCCGGCCGCGTCACCTCGATCACCAAGTGATCTGACGTAGCTTAAAACTTAGGGCCCGAACCGCAAGGTTCGGGCCCTTTGTTTTGTCTTTAGCGATGAACTCTTTGTTCGCCGCGTTGAAAAGTAACGATTAGTTTTCGCTTTCTGCGGGGAGTCCGTACTGCGGCAGGTTCGGATCGCGGGGAGTGGCGCGAGTCGGCTCCGGGCGCAGGATGCCGGCGGCGGTCAAAATCTGCTGCGCCTGTCGGGCATGCTCGTTTTCCACCATCAGTTCGAAGCTCATGGGAACGGTGGTCGTGAAGGAAGTGAAATCACGCTGGCCGCCGCTCATCCAGTAACCGAAAGCCGACCAGATTACGCCGGTAACCACGCCGACGCTGATGGCAACCGGGAACACACTCCAATCTGCGGGGTAAACGATCACCATCAGGAAACTGATGAAGAGGCCGATCCAGGCGCCCGAAAGCGCACCGGAGAGCAGTACGCGAGACCAGGTGAGGCGACCGGTGACGCGCTCGATCAGTTTCAGGTCGGTGCCGACGATCATGGTGTTTTCTACCGGGAACGAATTATCTGCCAAATGGTCCACTGCCTCCTGCACCTTCGCGTAGGAATCAAAGACTCCCAGGGAATGTGGCTGACGCAGGCTAAGTACCTGTGCGGCAGAGAGTGCGGAAGGGGTAGTGCTTTTACTATTAGTTGCCATGCCCTCAAAATAATTCGCATTGCGCCCGAATACTAGGGTGTGACTGGTCGCACCGGGGCGGGGGTGGTTTTTCCGATGATTATTTGGCAGACTGTTGGAGTTGCCTACGCGAGTCGCCATGCCCGGTTCCGTTCACCTTGGTTCTAAACCAGGCTGAATGATCACCGGATGAGGCTCGGCCCGAGGATGCGAACGGTGTAATCGCCACCGATCGCGCATCGTTTGAGGGACCAGTAGGCAGTGTTGGATACGCCGGAGGGACCGGTTACGGTTTCTCCCGCTTGCGAGGGCGACACGCCCGAGCGCGGGTATCGGTGATCCATCGGTAATGTCAGCAGCGGTTCTAAACAGAGAGAGACGAACCACGCCATGGCGGGACAGAAAATCCGCATCCGGCTCAAGTCGTACGATCACGAGGTGATTGACAGCTCGGCGCGCAAGATCGTCGAGACGGTCACCCGTGCAGGTGCGACTGTTGTGGGCCCGGTGCCGCTGCCGACCGAAAAGAACGTGTTCTGCGTTATTCGGTCGCCCCACAAGTACAAGGACTCCCGTGAGCACTTTGAGATGCGCACGCACAAGCGCCTGATCGACATCGTCGATCCCACGCCGAAGGCCGTGGACTCGCTTATGCGCATCGATCTGCCCGCGGACGTCAACATCGAGATCAAGCTCTGAGGTATCGGAACATGAGCAACGAACTGACAGGGCAGCGCGCGCGCGCCGTGACCGGCGTGCTCGGAACCAAGGTCGGCATGACTCAGGTCTGGGACGAAAACGGCAAGCTTGTGCCGGTTACCGTCGTCCAGGCTGGGCCGTGCGTCGTGACCCAGGTCCGCACCGCCGAAACCGACGGCTACGACTCGGTACAGATCGCCTACGGTGCGATCGATCCGCGCAAGGTCACCAAGCCGCTTCGCGGCCACTTCGAGAAGGCCGGGGTTACCCCGCGCCGTCACATGGTGGAACTGCGTACCATCAACGCCTCTGACTTCGAGCTGGGCCAGGAAATCGACGCGTCGGTTTTCGAGGCTGGCCAGAAGGTAGACGTTGTGGGCACCACCAAGGGTAAGGGCACCGCCGGTGTTATGAAGCGTCACGGCTTCGCCGGTGTCGGCGCCTCCCACGGTGCACACCGCAACCACCGCAAGCCGGGCTCGATTGGTGGCGCTTCCACCCCCGGACGCGTGTTCAAGGGTCTGCGTATGGCAGGCCGCATGGGCAACGTCCGCGCCAGTGTCCAGAACCTGACCGTTCACGCGGTCGACGTCGAGAAGGGCCTCGTGCTCGTCAAGGGTGCCGTTCCCGGCCCCAAGGGCGGCGTCGTGCTGGTCCGCTCGGCCGTCAAGAGCTCCGCGAAGGAGGCCTGAGTCTGATGGCAGCTAACCTGACCGTAGACGTCCTCGATCCGGCTGGAAAGAAGTCCGGCACTGCCGAGCTCCCCGCCGAAATTTTCGACGTCCAGACCAACGTCGCGCTTATTCACCAGGTTGTTGTGGCCCAGCAGGCCGCGGCACGCCAGGGCACGCACAAGGCGAAGTCCCGCGGTGAAGTCAGCGGTGGCGGCCGCAAGCCGTACAAGCAGAAGGGCACCGGCCGCGCACGCCAGGGCTCGATCCGCGCACCCCAGTTCACCGGTGGTGGCGTTGTGCACGGCCCGGTCCCGCGTGACTACTCGCAGCGCACCCCGAAGAAGATGAAGGCAGCCGCCCTGCGCGGAGCCCTCTCGGATCGCGCTCGTCACGGCCGCATCCACGTCGTGTCGGCTCTGCTGGCAGGGGAGACCCCGTCCACCAAGGCTGCACGTGCGACCCTTGCGAACGTGACCGATCGCCGTCACCGTCTCGTGGTTATCGCCCGCGAGGACGACTTCGGCGCGCTGTCCGCACGGAACCTTCCCGACACCCACGTTGTTTACGTTGACCAGCTCAACACCTACGACGTGATGCTCAGTGACGACGTCGTCTTCACCGAGGCTTCGCTGGAGGATTTCGTGGCTCGTGCCACCCTCGCGTCCGCTAAGTCGGTCGCCGCAACCTCCAAGGAGGAAAGCAAGTGAGCGTCATCGCCAAGGATCCGCGCGACATTCTGCTCGCGCCGGTGAACTCGGAGAAGAGCTTCGGCCTGATGGAAGAGGGCAAGTACACCTTCCTGGTGGACCCCCGCGCCAACAAGACCGAAATCAAGATCGCCGTGGAGAAGGTGTTTGGCGTGAAGGTTGCTTCCGTCAACACCATGAACCGTCAGGGCAAGTCCCGTCGGACCCGCTTCGGCATGGGTAAGCGCAAGGACACCAAGCGTGCCATCGTGACCCTCGCTGAAGGAACCATCGACATCTTCGGAGGTTCGGTCGCCTAAGGCGTCCGAACTGTGAAGAACACAGAGAGCACGAGGAAAACCCACCATGGGAATTCGTAAGTACAAGCCGACCACCCCGGGCCGTCGCGGCTCGAGCGTGAGCGACTTCGTGGAAATCACGCGCTCGGAGCCGGAGAAGTCGCTGGTCCGTCCGCTGTCGAAGTCTGGCGGCCGTAACTCCAACGGTCGCATCACCTCGCGTCACCGCGGTGGCGGTCACAAGCGTGCGTACCGCCTCATCGACTTCCGTCGTCACGACAAGGACGGCGTGAAGGCCAAGGTTGCGCACATCGAATACGATCCGAACCGTACCGCCCGTATCGCCCTGCTGCACTACCAGGACGGCGAGAAGCGTTACATCCTTGCTCCGGCGCGTCTGCGTCAGGGCGACTGGATCGAAAACGGCCCCACCGCGGACATCAAGCCCGGCAACAACCTGCCGCTGCGCAACATTCCGCTCGGTACCGTTATCCACGCCATCGAGCTTCGTCCCGGTGGCGGAGCCAAGATTGCTCGTAGCGCGGGTGCTTCCGTGCAGCTGGTGGCAAAGGAAGGGCGTTTCGCTCAGCTCCGTATGCCGTCGGGCGAGATCCGCAACGTCGACCTGCGCTGCCGCGCAACCGTCGGCGAGGTGGGTAACGCCGAGCAGTCCAACATCAACTGGGGCAAGGCCGGACGTATGCGCTGGAAGGGCAAGCGTCCGCACGTCCGTGGTGTCGTGATGAACCCCGTCGACCACCCGCACGGTGGTGGCGAGGGCCGCACGTCCGGCGGTCGTCACCCGGTGTCTCCCTGGGGCAAGCCCGAGGGTCGCACCCGGCGCCCGAACAAGGAAAGCGACAAGCTCATCGTGCGCCGTCGTCGCACTGGCAAGAAGCGCTGATAGGGAGACACGAGAATGCCACGCAGCCTTAGTAAGGGCCCCTTCGTCGACGATCACCTTCAGAAGAAGGTTGACGCTCAGAACGAAAAGGGCACCAAGAACGTCATCAAGACATGGTCGCGCCGTTCGGTTATTACGCCGGACTTCCTCGGCCATACCTTCGCAGTGCACGACGGTCGCAAGCACGTCACGGTGTTCGTCACCGAGTCGATGGTTGGGCACAAGCTCGGCGAGTTCGCACCCACGCGGACTTTCAAGGGCCACGAGAAGGACGACAAGAAGGGTCGCCGCCGCTAACCCGCTGGGTTAGTGGAAGCGCTCTTCTCGAACTCAAAGAGAAAGCAGGACAGCAATGGAAGCCAAGGCGCAGGTGCGGTATCTCCGCACGTCGCCCATGAAGGCCCGGCGCGTCGTTGACCTGATCCGTGGCAAGAAGACGAGTGAGGCACTGGACGTTCTGCGGTTCGCACCGCAGGCCGCCAGCGAGCCGGTTTACAAGCTCGTCAAGTCCGCGATCGCCAACGCCCGGGTAAAGGCCGAAGCGGCGGGGGAGCGTTTTGACGAACGCGAACTCGTCATCTCGCAGGCCTACGTCGACGAGGGCCCGACCATGAAGCGCATTCAGCCGCGCGCACAGGGTCGTGCCTTCCAGATCCGTAAGCGCACCAGCCACATCACTGTGGTTGTTGCCCCCGCGAAGAAGAAGGAGACCCGCTAGTGGGCCAGAAGGTCAATCCGAACGGGTTCCGCCTCGGGATCACCACGGAGCACACCAGCCGTTGGTTCGCCGACTCCACCAAACAGGGTCAGCGCTACCGCGACTACGTGAAGGAAGACGTCGCGATTCGTAAGCTCATGTCCGAAGGACTCGAGCGCGCCGGCATCTCCAAGGTAGAGATCGAGCGTACCCGTGATCGTGTCCGCGTCGACCTGCACACCGCTCGCCCCGGTATCGTTATCGGGCGCCGCGGTGCGGAGGCTGAGCGTCTGCGCGGCGAGCTGGAGAAGCTCACCGGCAAGCAGATTCAGCTGAACATCCTCGAGGTCAAGAACCCCGAGGCCGACGCTCAGCTGGTCGCACAGGGTATCGCAGAGCAGCTCGCGAGCCGCGTTTCGTTCCGTCGCGCCATGCGCAAGGGTATCCAGTCCGCACAGCGTGCGGGCGCCAAGGGTATCCGTGTGGCAGTTTCCGGTCGCCTCGGCGGCGCGGAAATGAGCCGGAGCGAGTTCTACCGCGAAGGTCGCGTGCCGCTGCACACCCTCCGCGCCAACATCGACTACGGCTTCTACGAGGCACGCACTGCCTTCGGCCGCATCGGCGTCAAGGTGTGGATCTACAAGGGCGACGTCACCGCCAAGGAGCTCGCGGCTCAGGCTGCTTCCCAGGCTCCCCGCTCGGGCCGCGGTCCCCGCGCCGAGCGTCCGCGTGGACGCCGCAACGAGCGTAACGCGGCTCGCCGCGAACAGCAGGCTCCCGAGTCGGCTCCCAAGGAGACCGCGGCGCCTGCCGATAACGGAACGGAGGCCTGAGCGACATGCTGATTCCGCGCAGGACTAAGCACCGCAAGCAGCACCACCCCACCCGTCGTGGCATGACCAAGGGCGGCGCTGATCTGGCATTCGGTGAGTACGGTATCCAGGCCCTCGGCCCGGCATACGTCACCAACCGTCAGATCGAGGCAGCCCGTATCGCCATGACCCGTCACATGAAGCGTGGCGGCAAGGTGTACATCAACATCTACCCGGATCGTCCCCTCACCAAGAAGCCTGCGGAAGTCCGCATGGGTTCCGGTAAGGGTTCCGTCGAGTGGTGGGTAGCCAACGTAAAGCCCGGACGCGTTATGTTCGAGGTCGCTGGCGTTCCCGAGTCTGTGGCTCGTGAGGCTCTTCGTCTCGCAATCCACAAGCTCCCCATGAAGTGCCGTATTCTTTCGCGAGAGGGTGGTGACATCTGATGGCAGCTACGAAACTCTCCGCTGAAGAGCTCGACAAGATGGACGATGTCAAGCTGGCAGCCGAACTGGCTAAGGCCAAGGATGAGCTGTTTAAGCTTCGTTTCCAGTCGGCTACCCGGCAGCTGGATAACCACGGGCGTCTCAGCTCCGTGAAGAAGGACATCGCCCGGATCTACACGATCCTGCGTGAGCGCGAGCTGGGGATCCGCCAGGCTCCCGGCAACGCCGAGTGAAAGCGAAGCGAGGAGACATGAGCGACAATACCCCCACCGAGACCACCGAGGAGCGCCCGTACCGCAAGGTGCAGCGCGGCTACGTCGTGTCCGACAAGATGGACAAGACGATCGTGGTTGAGGTCGAAGAGCGCGTTAAGCACTCCCTTTACGGGAAGGTTATGCGCAAGACCAAGAAGTTCAAGGCTCACGATGAAGAGAACACCGCCGGCATCGGCGACCGCGTTCTCATCATGGAGACCCGTCCGCTGTCCGCTTCCAAGCGGTGGCGTCTGGTCGAGATCCTTGAGAAGGCCAAGTAATTAGGCTTGCTTGATGTAAGGCGGCGGGCTCCCGGTTCCCGGGTGCCCGCCGCTTATCGTTTTAGCCCGTGTAGCCAGGCACACAAAACCCGCTTTCCGGAGCGGTTTCGCGTGGGCTCGGATTCCGATAGGCTAGAACAGTTGTCAGTGTGCCCGTAACCAGTAACGGTTTCCGTTGCGGGGAGCGGTCACATCGGCCGGAGGTTGCAGCATCTCTTACCTTCGACGGAGACCTTGCACCAGTTCGCTGTGTGTTCGAGTCTGTCGATGGTTTTTTCATGCGCGCAATCGTCGGCCGTATCAGATAACAGTCCACTATCCGTTCCGCTAGGCTCGCCGCGTTTACGTGGGACGAGAACCAGCGAGACGACAGGAGTACTAAGTGATTCAGCAGGAGTCGCGACTCAAGGTCGCCGACAACACTGGTGCAAAGCAGATCCTTTGCATTCGTGTTCTCGGTGGCTCCGGTCGCCGTTATGCAGGCGTTGGCGATGTCATCGTGGCGACCGTTAAGGACGCCATCCCCGGTGGAAACGTCAAGAAGGGCGACGTCGTTAAGGCGGTCGTCGTTCGCACCACTAAAGAGCGTCGTCGTCCCGACGGCTCTTACATCCGCTTCGATGAGAACGCAGCGGTGATCTTGAAGAACGACGGCGAGCCGCGAGGCACCCGTATCTTCGGCCCCGTCGGCCGTGAACTGCGCGACAAGCGGTTCATGAAGATCATTTCGCTGGCACCGGAGGTGCTGTGAACATGGCCAAGATGAAGATTAAGAAGGGTGACCTGGTTCAGGTCATCACCGGTCGTACCAGCGACGAAGAGAAGGCTGCCAAGCGCGGCCTGACCGCTGGCGACAAGGGTAAGCAGGGCAAGGTTCTGCAGGTGTTCCCCGATACCCAGATGGTTCTGGTTGAGGGCGTTAACCGCAAGACCCACCACCTCAAGCCCGGACAGAACCGCGCGAGCGCCAGTGGTGGCATCGAGCACCGCGAGGCGCCGATCCACGTATCCAACGTGATGCTGGTGGATCCGTCGGACAAGAAGCCGACCCGCGTTGGTTTCCGCGTTGAGACCGTCGAGCTGGAGAACGGCCGCACCAAGCAGGTGCGCGTGCGTTACGCCAAGCGCTCGGGGAAGGACATCTGATGACTGAGCAGCCCCGCCTCAAGAGCAAGTACCGCAGCGAGATCAAGGCGCAGCTGACCGAGCAGTTCGGTTACAAGAACGTCATGCTCGTTCCGGGCCTGACCAAGATCGTTGTGAACATGGGCGTTGGCGACGCCGCGCGTGACTCCAAGGTCATCGACGGCGCCATCCGCGACCTCACCGCGATCACCGGTCAGAAGCCGCAGGTCACCAAGGCCCGTAAGTCGATCGCGCAGTTCAAACTGCGTGAGGGCATGCCGATTGGCTGCCACACCACCCTGCGTGGCGATCGCATGTGGGAGTTCCTTGACCGTCTGCTTTCGACGGCCCTGCCGCGTATCCGCGACTTCCGTGGCCTGTCCCCGAAGCAGTTCGATGGCAATGGCAACTACACCTTCGGCCTCACGGAACAGGTTATGTTCCACGAGATCGATCAGGACAAGATCGACCGTGTTCGCGGTATGGACATCACGGTCGTCACCACCGCCAAGACCGACGAAGAGGGACGCGCGCTGCTGAAGGCGCTGGGCTTCCCGTTCAAGGAGAAGTGACATGGCCAAGACAGCTCTGATTCAGAAGCAGGAACGCAAGCCGAAGTTCGGCGTGCGCGCCTACACGCGGTGCCAGCGTTGCGGTCGTCCGCACTCGGTTTACCGCAAGTTCGGCCTGTGCCGTATCTGCCTGCGGGAAATGGCTCACCGCGGTGAGCTTCCGGGCGTCACGAAGAGCAGCTGGTAAGGACTATCGCCACAGGTCTTTGGCTACATAGCTGAAGAAACCACGGTGAGAAAGAAGCAACCGACATGACAATGACCGACCCGATCGCGGACATGCTTACGCGGATCCGGAATGCCAACTCGGCTTTCCACGAGACCGTGTCCATGCCGTACTCGAAACTCAAGTCCCGCATCGCCGACATCCTGAAGGCCGAGGGCTACATCCTCGACTGGCACGAGGAAGAGGCCAAGGTTGGCAAGACCCTGGTTATCGACCTCAAGTACGGCGCAGCGCGCGAACGCACCATCTCCGGTGTGCGTCGCATCTCCAAGCCCGGCCTCCGGGTTTACGCAAAGTCCACTAACCTGCCCAAGGTGCAGGGCGGCCTCGGTGTGGCAATTCTGTCCACCTCCTCCGGCCTCCTGACCGACAAGCAGGCCTCGAAGAAGGGTGTGGGTGGGGAAGTCCTCGCCTACATCTGGTAATAGGGAAAGGAAGTACGCAGATATGTCTCGCATTGGCATCCGTCCCGTCCCTGTTTCCGACAAGGTCGAGCTCACCATTGATGGCCAGGACGTGACCGTGAAGGGCCCCAAGGGCACCCTCTCGCACACCGTCCCCGCCCCGCTCACGGTGGAACGCGCCGAAGACGGCTCGCTGGTCGTCGTTCGCCCGAACGACGAGCGCACCAGCAAGGCTCTCCACGGCCTCACCCGTACCCTGCTGAGCAACATGATCGAGGGTGTCACCAACGGTTACGAGAAGAAGCTCGAAATCGTTGGCACCGGTTACCGCGTAACCGCTAAGGGCACCGACCTCGAGTTCGCTCTTGGCTTCTCCCACCCCGTGCTCGTGAAGGCGCCGGAAGGCATCACCTTCAACGTTGAGGCCCCCACCAAGTTCTCGGTGGCCGGTATCGACAAGCAGCTCGTGGGCGAGGTTGCGGCCAACATCCGCAAGATCCGCAAGCCTGAACCGTACAAGGGCAAGGGCGTGCGCTACGCAGGCGAAACCGTCCTGCGCAAGGCCGGAAAGGCTGGTAAGTAATCATGGGATTCGCTGAAAAGCACACTCGCGGCGTTGCTAAGAGCCGCTCCCGTGCGCGCGGTCGTCGCCACCTGCGACTCCGTCGCCGTATCGCCGGCACTGAGCTGCGTCCGCGCCTGGTCGTGACCCGCTCTGCGCGTCACGTGTTCGTTCAGGTTATCGACGACTCCAAGGGCCTCACCCTGGCGTCGGCTTCCACCCTGGAAGCCGAGCTGCGCCAGATGGAGGCCAACAAGACCGACAAGGCCAAGAAAGTCGGTGTTCTCGTAGGCGAGCGTGCAAAGGCCGCCGGCATCGAGAGCGTCGTCTTCGACCGCGGTGGGAACAAGTACCACGGCCGCGTGGCCGCCGTTGCTGACGGCGCCCGCGAAGCCGGGCTGGTTCTGTGACCGCCCCCCGACCGGACGAGAAGAGGATTTGACCATGGCTGCACAGCAGCGAAACAACGGTCCCGCGAACACGAGTCGGCGGGGCGAAGGCGAGGAGCGCGGTCGTAACAACGATCGTGGCGATCGCCAGGGCCGCCGCGGCGAGGGCCGCGGCCGTCAGGAAGCCGAAAAGTCCGCCTTCGTAGAGCGCGTGGTTGGCATCAACCGCGTATCGAAGGTCGTCAAGGGCGGCCGCCGTTTCTCCTTCACCGCCCTCGTGGTGGTGGGTGACGGCGACGGCACCGTCGGCGTCGGTTACGGCAAGGCCAAGGAAGTTCCCGCGGCCATCGCTAAGGGTGTTGAGGAAGCGAAGAAGAACTTCTTCCGCGTCCCCCGCATCCAGGGCACCATTACCCACCCCGTTCAGGGTGAGGACGCCGCTGGCGTCGTGCTCCTTCGTCCCGCATCCCCCGGTACCGGTGTAATCGCCGGTGGCCCGGTGCGTGCGGTGCTCGAATGCGCCGGCATCCACGACGTTCTGAGCAAGTCGCTCGGTTCGAGCAACTCCATCAACATCGTGCGTGCGACCATCAAGGCCCTGCAGATGCTCGAGCAGCCCGAAGCGGTTGCCGCGCGTCGTGGCCTGCCGGTTGAGCACGTCGTTCCGGCTCCGCTCCTGCGTGCGCAGGCTGCGGGTCGTGCGGCCGCTCGCGCAGAAAAGGCTGGTGCATGATGAAGCTCAAGGTGACCCAGATCCGTTCCGAGATCGGCGGCAAGCAGAACCAGCGTGCCACCCTGCGCGGCCTCGGCCTCAAGCGCATCGGTGACACTGTGGTGAAGGAAGACCGCCCCGAGATCCGCGGCATGATCCGCACCGTCACCCACCTGGTGACGGTTGAAGAGGTGGACTGACCATGACTGAACTCAACAACGCTGAGCCCCTGAAGCTCCACGACCTGCGTCCCGCTCCGGGTGCCAAGACCAAGAAGACCCGCGTGGGTCGTGGTGAGGCGTCCAAGGGTAAGACCGCTGGCCGTGGTACCAAGGGTACGAAGGCGCGCTACCAGGTTCCCGTGGGCTTTGAGGGCGGCCAGATGCCGCTGCACATGCGCCTGCCGAAGCTGCGTGGCTTCACCAACCCGTTCCGTGTGGAATACCAGGTTGTGAACCTCGACAAGCTGCAGCAGCTGTTCCCCGAGGGTGGCAAGGTCACCGTCGAGGATCTGGTTGCGAAGGGCGCCGTTCGCGGCGGCCACCTCGTCAAGGTGCTCGGCACCGGCGAGGTCTCGAAGGCTTTCGAGATCAGCGCGCACAAGTTCTCCGGCTCCGCTGAGCAGAAGATCAACGCGGCTGGCGGCTCCGTAACCGTTCTCTGAACCGATTACGTGAGTCGGCATAGCTGACATCTTTGACCGGGCACCACTACGCAGAATAATCTGTGGGGTGGTGCCCGGTCCTTATACCGGGGCGAGATATAAGTTTCGCGCCATGTATTTCCCCTCCGGCAGAGCCGGATATTGAGGAGGATAGGTGCTTCACGCTTTTGCACGCGCCTTTAAGACGCCAGATCTGCGCAACAAGCTTTTGTTTACCCTCGCGCTGCTCGCGATCTACCGTTTCGGTGTATTCATGCCGACGCCGGGGGTCAACTACGGCAACGTAATGATGTGTGTTGACCAGGCCCAGCAGGGGGCTGGTGCCGACCTGCTCGGTGCCATCAACCTGTTCTCCGGCGGCGCGCTGCTGCAGCTTTCCGTGTTTGCGCTCGGCGTGATGCCCTACATCACCTCGTCGATCATCATTCAGCTGCTGCGCGTGGTGATTCCGCACTTCGAGGCCCTGCACAAGGAGGGCCAGGCGGGAACCGCAAAGCTGACCCAGTACACCCGCTACCTGACCATCGGCCTGGCGGTGCTTCAGTCGGCCACCATCATCACGATGGTGCGCACCGGCCAGTTCTTCCCCGGTTGCACCGTGGCGCCGATTCCCGACGATTCGATCATCACCCAGCTGATGATGATCCTCGTGATGACCACCGGCACCTGCCTCATCATGTGGATGGGCGAGCTGATCACCGAAAAGGGCGTCGGCAACGGTATGTCCATCCTGATCTTCACCTCGATCGCCGCAGGCTTCCCGGCCTCCCTCGGCCAGATCCTCAGCAGCAAGGGCTGGCTGACCTTCACTATCGTCTGCCTCCTCGGCCTGCTGGTTATCGTCGGCGTAATCTATGTCGAGCAGTCGCAGCGCCGGATTCCCGTGCAGTACACCAAGCGCATGATCGGTTCGCGCACGTACGGCGGCACCAGCACCTACATCCCGATCAAGGTGAATCAGGCCGGTGTTATCCCGGTAATCTTCGCCTCCTCGCTGCTCGCGATCCCGACCATGGCCACCTCCTTCGGGCGTCCCGACGCGGCCTGGGTGCAGTGGATCAACACCCACCTGTCGCAGAGCCAGAACGTTTCCTGGCTGTACGTGACCATCTACTTCGCGCTGATCGTGTTCTTCGCGTTCTTCTACGTTTCGATCACCTTCAACCCGGAAGAAATCGCCGACAACATGAAGAAGTACGGCGGCTTCATCCCGAACGTGCGTGCGGGCAAGCCCACCGAGCGCTACCTGTCGTACGTCATTAACCGCATCCTTACCCCCGGTTCGATCTACCTGGCGCTGATCGCGCTGATGCCGGTAGTCGCGCTCGCGGTGCTGGGAGCGACCCGAGACTTTCCGTTTGGCGGCGCGTCCATCCTGATCATCGTGGGCGTCGGCCTAGAAACGGTGAAACAGATCGATGCGAAGCTGCAGCAACATCACTATGAAGGGATCCTTAGGTGACTACCGAAACTAAAACCCCGTCCCGCCTCCTGATCGTCGGCCCTCCCGGCGCGGGCAAGGGCACCCAGGCCGAACGTATCGTGGAGGCGCTCGGCGTACCCGCGATCTCGACCGGCGACATCTTCCGCGCGAACGTTTCGCAGGAAACCGAACTGGGCGTTCTCGCAAAGTCCTACATGGATCGCGGCGAATACGTCCCCGATTCGGTCACCAACGACATGGTGCGCGACCGTCTCGCGCAGGACGACGCCAAGGACGGCTTCCTGCTCGACGGCTACCCTCGCACCCTCGCTCAGGTGGATGCCCTCGACGGCATGCTGAAGGACCTCGGCACCGAGCTGGACTGCGTGATCGAGCTCGTGGTTGACCACGAGGCCGTCGTGCAGCGCCTGCTGGAGCGCGGTAAGCAGCATGGCCGCAGCGACGACAACGAGGAAACGATCCGTCGCCGCCTCGAGGTTTACACCGAGCAGACCACCCCGCTGATCGAGGTCTACACCGAGCGCGGCCTGGTAAAGACCGTTGACGGCTCCGCCGCGATCGACGAAGTCACCGCCGCGATCATGAAGGCGCTGGGCCGCTAGTGAGTCCCCGCCTGCGCCGCGAACGCATCGAATACAAGAGCGGCGAACAGATCCTCGACATGCGCCGGGCCGGTCACCTGATCGCCCTGGTGCATGCCGAGGTGGCGAAGGCCATCAAGCCCGGTATCACCACGAAGGAACTGGACACGCTCGCGGAAACCATGATCCGCGATAACGGCGCGATCCCGAACTTCAAGGGGTACCAGGGCTTTCCCGCCACCCTTTGCGTGAGCGTCAACGAAGAGATCGTGCACGGCATCCCCGGCTCGCGGGTCATCGAAGACGGCGACATCGTCTCGGTGGACGGCGGCTGTATCGTCAACGGTTGGCACTCCGATAGCGCCGTCACGACGATTGCCGGTAACCCGCGTAGCGAACGCGACGTGCTGCTTTCCGAGGTAACCAGGCGCTCCATGTGGGACGGCATCGCCGCCATGGCGAGCGCCACCTACGTGGGAGAGATCGGTGCCGCCGTAGAGGACAGCGTCTTCGCGGCGGTGGGGGAGGAGTTCCAGCACCTGGAAGACTTCGGCGGGCACGGCATCGGCAGCGCCATGCACCAGCCGCCCTCGGTGATGAACTTCCGTACCCACGATCGCGGCCCGAAGCTGAAGAACGGCATGTGCCTGGCTATCGAACCGATGCTGGTAGACGGCGATGCGGCCTGGGAGATGCTGTCCGACGAATGGACCATCGTGGCGCGGAGCGGCAAGCGCGCCGCCCACTGGGAACATTCGGTGGCATACACCAAGGCCGGGCTGATCGTGCTCACCGCCCTGGACGGTGGCCGCGAGGAGCTCGCGGCCAGGGGAGTGCAGGCGGCACCCGATCCGCTTGGCTCGTGACAGACCTCATTACCTGCTCGTCTGGCGTTAGCTCCCTATAGGCCGTAATATTATCGGTTGGGTGTATCCGTACTTTTTCACGGGTGCATCGGTACGACGACAAACGTCTATGCCGCGCAGGCGGCAGGAAAGACTGAGGCCATGGCCAAAAAAGACGGTGTAATCGAGATCGAAGGCACGGTCACTGAAGCGCTGCCCAACGCGTTCTTCCGGGTCGAACTCGCGAATGGGCACATGGTTCTCGCCCACATTTCGGGGAAGATGCGTCAGCACTACATCCGTATCCTTCCCGAGGACCGCGTCTTGGTGGAGCTTAGCCCCTACGACCTGGATCGTGGACGAATCGTCTACCGCTACAAGTGATCCGCAAACACACAAGAAGGACGTCATGAAGGTTTTTCCTAGCGTCAAAAAGATCTGTGACAAGTGCAGGGTGATTCGTCGCCACAGCCGCGTCATGGTGATCTGCGAGAACCCGCGCCACAAGCAGCGCCAGGGCTGATCGCCTCCGCGGGGATTCCCCGCCCCCGTCCCGCATAAGGGACAAACCACAACAGAAGAGACGACATCACCCGAAATGGTCGGGACACCCGCGGTACGGAGGCCGCGGCGCAGCACGTGCGGCTGCGAGATGTCGGATCAGGCCTCCGAAACAGTAGGAGTACTGCACATATGGCACGTCTGGCTGGCGTTGACCTCCCCCGCGAAAAGCGGCTCGAGGTTGCCCTGACCTACATCTACGGTGTGGGTCGTACCCGCGCCCTGGAGACCCTGGCTGCTACCGGCATTTCCGGTGACAAGCGCGTCCGCGATCTGGACGACACCGAGCTGGTGGCTCTGCGCGACCACATCGAAGGTAACTACAAGATCGAAGGTGATCTGCGCCGCGAGGTCGCCGCAGACATTCGACGCAAGGTGGAGATCGGCTGCTACGAAGGCCTGCGCCACCGCCGTGGCCTTCCCGTGCGCGGTCAGCGCACCAAGACCAACGCGCGTACCCGCAAGGGCCCGAAGCGCACCGTGGCTGGCAAGAAGAAGGCCCGCTGACCCTAGAGCAGTAGCTCCGCAGGGCGCTTAAAGGTTGCCCTGCACCGATCATCTATTCCTACATAAGGAGTTTTGGCATATGCCTCCCAAGAGCCGTCAGGCCGCAGCGGCCCGTAAGCCGCGTCGTAAAGACAAGAAGAACGTTGTTAACGGACAGGCCCACATCAAGAGCACGTTCAACAACACCATCGTTTCCATCACCGACCCGACCGGTGCCGTAATCTCCTGGGCCTCCGCCGGCCAGGTTGGTTTCAAGGGCTCCCGTAAGTCGACCCCGTTCGCAGCGCAGATGGCCGCCGAGGCCGCTGCTCGCCGCGCGCAGGAGCACGGCATGAAGAAGGTCGACGTGTTCGTGAAGGGCCCGGGCTCCGGCCGCGAGACCGCGATCCGTTCGCTCACCGCAGCCGGCCTCGAGGTCGGTTCGATCCAGGACGTTACCCCGCAGGCACACAACGGCTGCCGTCCGCCCAAGCGCCGCCGCGTCTGAGCGTGTCCCGCTGATCCATTCATTCCCACCTGAGCGTCATATAGCGGACGTTCGCAGAAAGGACACATAGTGCTCATTGCACAGCGCCCCACGCTGACCGAGGAGTCCGTGTCGGAATGCCGTTCCCGGTTCGTCATTGAACCGCTGGAGCCCGGCTTCGGCTACACCCTCGGCAACTCCATGCGCCGGACCCTGCTGTCGTCGATCCCCGGCGCGGCAGTAACGTCCATCCGGATTGACGGTGTGCTCCACGAGTTCTCCACCGTCCCCGGTGTGAAAGAGGACGTCACCGAGCTGATCCTCAACATCAAGAACCTCGTGGTTTCGTCCGAAAACGACGAGCCCGTCGTCATGTACCTGCGCAAGCAGGGTGCGGGCGAGGTTACCGCGGCCGACATCACGCCCCCCGCTGGCGTGGAAATCCACAACCCCGAGCTCCACATTGCCTCGCTTAACAGCAAGGGCAAGCTGGAGATCGAGCTGATCGTGGAGCGTGGCCGTGGCTACGTTTCGGCCCAGCAGAACAAGTCGAGCGATGGCGAGATCGGCCGCATCCCGGTTGACTCGATCTACTCGCCGGTTCTGAAGGTCACCTACAAGGTGGAAGCCACCCGCGTTGAGCAGCGCACCGACTTCGATCGCCTCATCATCGATGTGGAGACGAAGCCGGCCATCACCCCGCGTGATGCCGTTGCTTCGGCCGGTAAGACCCTGGTCGAGCTGTTCGGTCTGGCCCACGAGCTGAACGTCGAAGCCGAAGGCATCGACATCGGCCCGTCCCCGACCGATCAGGCCATGGCGCAGGATCTGGCTCTGCCGATTAACGACCTGAACCTGACCGTCCGTTCCTACAACTGCCTCATGCGCGAAGGCGTGCACACCGTCGGTGAGCTCGTTGCCCGCAGCGAAGCAGACCTGCTGGACATCCGTAACTTTGGCCAGAAGTCCATCGACGAGGTCAAGGCAAAGCTCGCTGAGCTGGGACTCGCCCTGAAGGATTCCCCGCCCGGATTCGACGCGTCGGCCGTGCTTGAAGCGTATGCCGACGACGACTTCAGCGACGACCAGTACTGAGACATTTTTTCTTTCAAGGAGTTAGACAATGCCTGCACCCACCAAGGGCGCTCGCCTGGGCGGTTCCCCCGCTCACCAGAAGGCGATCCTGGCGAACCTCGCCACCGAGCTGTTCCGCCACAAGGCCATCACCACCACCGAGACCCGCGCCAAGCGTCTGCGTCCCCTTGCAGAGCACCTGGTGACCTTCGCTAAGAAGGGCGACCTCGCGTCCCGCCGTCGCGTCATGCGCACCGTCAAGGACAAGGGCGTCGTACACGAGCTGTTCACCGAGATCGCCCCGCAGTTCGCGGAGCGTCCGGGCGGCTACACCCGCATCATCAAGATCGGCCCCCGCAAGGGTGACAACGCCCCCATGGCCGTCATCGAGCTGGTGCAGGAGGCTTACAGCCCCAAGCAGGCCGTGGTGAAGGAAGCCGAAGGCGCCGCTAAGAACGCCGCCAAGAAGGACGAGGCCGCCGAGGCTCCGGTCGAAGAGACCGCCGCTGAGGAAACCGTTGCCGAAGAGACCACCGAGGCTGCCGCCGAGGTCGCCGAGGGCCCCTACGGCAAGGGCTCCGCTGCCGCTCTCGAAGACGGCTCCGCTCCCGCGGGCTTCGAGATCAAGGGCAACGAGAACTCGATGAAGTACCACGTGCCCGGCTCGCGTTACTACGACGCGACCGTCGCCGAGGTCTGGTTCGACACCGCCGAGTCCGCTGAGGCCGCTGGCTTCACCGCTCCCGGTAAGGCTGCCTCCTGATCTAGGTTGCTTTAGTTAGCGTTAAGGCCCCGCAGGTTTTCCTGCGGGGCCTTCGCTTTGCCCGCATCGCGCGCATACGATGCGGGCCTTTTACGTTAGCTAACCGAAGTAGCGGGGCAGGGTGGCCTCGCGGGTTTCGCTCAGGAACGTGAGCGGGTAGCTGTAGGCGCCGCCGACGTTTAGGCTTTCGCCGCCCGTCACGCCCAGGTGCGCCACCGGGTAGTCGTGCCGCTTCGCCAGTTCACGCAGTCCCTGATCGCGTTCGCTGCTGACGGCTACCAGGACCCGCCCGTGGCTTTCGCTAAACAGCGCCAGGAACGGATCTTCGTGCACGGGCTCGGTCTGCACGGCAGCGCCCACACCGAAGCGCAGGCAGGACTCCGCCAGCGCCACGGCAAGACCACCCTCGGAGAGATCGTGCGCGGCCGCAAACAGACCCGCCTGCGCGCCCTCGTGCAGCAACTGCGCGAGCCGCTTTTCTCCCGCCAAGTCCACCCGCGGTGGGATACCGCCCAGGTGGTTGTGGGTAACGTCGGCCCAGGCGCTGCCCGACAGCTCCTCGCGGGTTTCTCCCAACAGGTAGAGCGCCAGGCCCTGCTCCTGCCAGCCGGAAGGGACGCGCGTGGAAACATCATCGAACACGCCCAGCACGCCCACCACCGGGGTCGGATGGATCGCGGAATCGATGCGTCCGGGTTCGCCGGTAGAGTTGTAGAGCGAAACGTTGCCGCCCGTGACGGGCACGCCCAGCTCGCGGCAGGCGTCTGCCAGGCCGGTGATCGCCTGCACGAGCTGCCACATCGGCCCTTCGTCTTCCGGCGAACCGAAATTCAGGCAGTCTGTGACTGCCAGGGGCTGAGCGCCGCTCGTGGCTACGTTCCGGTACGCCTCCGCGAGCGCGGCCTGCGCCCCCGCGTAAGGATCCAGCTTTGCGTAGCGTCCGTTCGCGTCGGTAGCCAGGGCGATACCGCGCCCGGTTTCTTCGTCCACCCGCAGCACACCCGCATCGTCGGGCATCGCCAACGCGGTGTTGCCGCCGACGTAACGGTCGTACTGATCGCACACCCAGGCTGCCGATGCCAGGTTCGGGGACGCCAGCAGGGAAAGCAGGGTCTCTCCGAGCTGTTCCCGGTTCGGGCGGGGGAGCACCTCGGCGCGGTCGGCCTGGAGTTCGTCCTGCCAGTCGGGGCGGGAATAGGGCCGATGGTAGGTCGGGCCGTCGTGGGCCACGCTGCGCGGATCTACGTCCACGATCCGCTTACCGTAATGATCGATGGTGAGCCTGCCGGTGCCGGTAACTTCACCGATGATGGCGCTTTCAATGCCCCACTTTTCGGTGATTTCTAGGAAGCGTGCCAGCTTGTCGGGGCTGACCACGGCCATCATGCTTTCCTGCGATTCGCTCATCAGGATTTCGCCCGCGGTCAGGGTCGGATCGTGCAGCAGCACGTTTTCCAGGTCCACGTGCATGCCGCCGTCACCGTTCGAGGCGAGTTCGGCGGTGGCGCAGGAAATGCCCGCTGCGCCGAGGTCCTGGATGCCCTCCACGAGGCCGCCCGCGTACAGCTCCAGGCAGCATTCGATAAGCAGTTTCTCCATGAACGGATCGCCAACCTGCACGCTCGGGCGTTTGGTCGGTCCGCCGTCGGCAAAGGTTTCGGAGGCCAGGATAGACGCGCCGCCGATGCCGTCCCCGCCCGTGCGGGCACCGAACAAAACCACCTTGTTGCCTGCTCCGGAGGCGCTGGCCAGGTGGATGTCCTCGCGGCGCAGCACGCCGATGCAAAGGGCGTTGACGAGCGGATTGCCCTGGTAGCAGGGATCGAATACCGTTTCGCCGCCGATGTTTGGCAGGCCCAGGCTGTTGCCGTAGCTGCCCACCCCGGAGACGACGCCGTGCACTACGCGCGCGGTATCGGGGTGGTCGACTGCGCCGAAGCGCAGCTGATCCATCACGGCGACCGGACGTGCACCCATCGCGATGATGTCGCGGACAATTCCGCCCACGCCGGTGGCGGCGCCCTGGAAAGGCTCCACGAAGCTCGGGTGGTTGTGCGATTCGACCTTGAAGGTGACGGCCCAGCCGTCGCCGATATCGACGACGCCCGCATTTTCGCCGATCCCCACCAACAGGTGCTCTCGCATCTCGGGGGTGGTTTTTTCGCTGAACTGTTTGAGGTGAACCTTGGAGGACTTATAGGAGCAGTGCTCAGACCACATCACCGAATACATGGCGAGTTCGGCGGCCGTGGGGCGGCGGCCGAGCAGTTCCACGATACGGGCGTACTCGTCGTCCTTTAGGCCGAGTTCGCGGTGGGGTAGTTCCTGGTTGGGGGTGGACTTAGCGTTGTCGACGGTATCTGGCTCGTGCTGGGTGCTCATACGAGGGTTTAGTTCCTGTCCGTTTCAGGAGCCTGCAGGGAACACGGCCAGTCTACGGTGGTTTACGTTACATTTAACCCTGTATGAATAAAGTTTTTTCCTCGCCTCCCTCACGCCGCGCGCTTTTGGCTGCCGCGCTGCTTCCCTCCCGCCCCGCGCTGCGCGGTAAGGGGGCCGACGCGGTGGCTGATGCGTTCCTAGCACCCGTTTACCGCATCCCCAGCCTGCGCCTGTCGGCGCACGCCCAGGCAGAGTTTTCCCGGCTGGTACGGGGCATGCCGTGGCGCGGCTATGCGCATCCCGGCTACCTGTTCAGCCTGGCGCTGCCGTTGATGCAGGCGCTGCTGGTGCGCGAGGGCAGCCCGCTGAACATCCTCGCCATGCGGCTGGCCGCCGTGCGGGTTTTGCACGATAGGCCGATCCCGCTGCGGGAGGCGGCGCCGGCGGGCAAACGCGCGCGCGGCACAGAGATCGGGATTGAGGCGAGGCTGCGCGAGGCCGCGCCGGGGCGCGCCCGCGCCGTGGCGACGATCCTGTACGGCGGGGGCGTCGCTGCCACACTGGTCTGCGATTTCGTGGCGGTGGACGGCCACGGAGAAGACGCGCGCACCGCCACCGCCGCCGCGCTGCGCCCCGCAGGGGACGCCGTCTCTCGCTGGCGTATCCCCGCCGGGGCGGGTCGCACCTGGTCGCGACTCTCCGGCGACGTCGCCGCCGGGCAGTTTGCCGCCGTCGGCGCACAGCTGGCCGGTTTCGATAGGGCCTACGCCCCCGGCATGCTGCTGGCCTCCCGCGCGCTCTCCGAGCTGGCCACGGATGTCAGCGTGCCCTACCTGTGGTCCGCCGATTTCTCCGGCATCCTTGCCCTGCCCGGAAACCTGCGCGTCGCCTACACGCGCGAAAGCGATCACGCCACGGCATTCGCCTCCCGTGTCATGAGCGGCAGGCTGGAATTCATCCGCGCCGGAAGGAACTGAGAGCCTTCCCTCGCCCGGCCGTCGCCGCGCTTCATGCCGCGCGCCACCGCCCGGCGGCTAGGCTGGGAACATGACTGCCACCGCGCCCTCCCCGCTGCCCAGCCCCGAAACCCTGCAGGCCATCGGCACCGACGCCCTGGACCGCCTGATTCTGGAGGTGGCTGACGCGGAAGGGCTGCTGGCCGGGCAATCGCCAATCGTGGTGGTGGACGACGCGAGCGGCGCCCTCAGCGCCGCCGCCTCCCTGCTCGGAAAAAGCCCCGTCACCCTCTGGTGTTCCTCCCGCCTAGCGCTCAGCGCCGCCGCTGCGCACCTGGAATGGCTGGTTGCAAACGATCTTCTGCCCGCAGACGCGGCGCGGCGCATAACCCTGCTCGACGCTGCGCCGGGGGAGGACGACGGGAAGCTCGCTACCGGCCCCGCTCTACCGGCGGGGGCAGTGGTGCTCGCGCGCCTGCCCAAGGCGGTGGCGGAACTACGCAAACAGTCGGCGGTGCTGGCGCTCGCCGGATGCGTCGCAATGGTGGCGGGCGGCCGCGTAAAGCACATGAGCCGTTCCATGAACGACGCCCTCGCGCTGTCCTTCAGCGAGGTGCACGCGAGCCGAGGCCGCGGCAGCTCCCGCTGCCTCGTAGCGCGTAGCGCCCGGCCCGACGCGGCGCTGCCCGCCCCCGCCGAGGGGAAGGCCGCGCCCGGGCTCTGGCACGGCGGCGCGCTGCCGGAAGCGGGGGCACTGCCCCTGCGCGGCGTGGGCGGCGTGTTCGGCGGGGCCAGCCCCGACTACGGTTCGGCGCTGCTGCTGCGTTCGCTGCTGGCAGCCAGAGCGGAAACCGCCCCCGATCTGATGATCGACCTCGGCTGCGGCAACGGCCTGCTCTCCAGCGCCCTCCGCGCGGCCTACCCGGACGCGGTGCTGCGCGCCAGCGACGATGCGCTGGACGCCATCGCCTCCACCCGCCTCACCCTAGCCGCAAACGGCCAGCCGGTAGACGGCGAAAAAACCTCCCTCACCTGGGAGGCTTCGCTGTCGGAAACCCCGGACGCCTGCGCCGACCTAGTGGTGTTGAACCCGCCCTTCCATCGCGGTGCGGCGGTAGACGCGGGGCAGATCAAAACGCTGCTGTCGGCCTGCGCGCGGGTGCTCGCCCCCGGCGGGCAGCTTTGGCTGGTGCACAACTCGCACCTGCGCTACCGGGCGCAGGTAGAGGAATACGTCGGCCCCTGCCGCGAACGGGCCAGGGACCGACGCTTCACCGTGCTATCGGCGACCCTGCGGGATTAACTCCCGCGCTATCTGCTAGCCCTGGGCGCTAAGCGCTCCGAGCAGCCCCGCGAACATGCCCAGGCCGTCCAACCCCGTGCGCGTGCCCTCGCCGGGCATGTCGGGCCCGAAACCGGCCTCCACCGCGTGCTCCGGGTGCGGCATCAGCCCAACCACGTTCCCGGCGGCGTTGCAGATGCCGGCGATCGCGTTGAGGGAGCCGTTCGGGTTCACCGCGAAACCGTCGGGCCCGCCGCTCGCGCCCTCCACGTAACGAAACACCACGCGGCCCTCGGCCTCAAGCTCGTCCAGGACCCGCTGTTCGGCTACGAACTGGCCGTCCTGGTTCTTGAGCGGGATACGGATGACCTGCCCCGCCGTGTACGCGCGAGTCCAGGCGGTGGCGTTGTTCTCGACCCGCAGCGGCTGATCGCGGCAGATGAAGCGACGGTGCGCGTTCTTAATCATCGCGCCCGGCAACAGGTGGCTTTCGCACAGAATCTGGAAACCGTTGCAGATGCCCAGTACTGGCATGCCGCCCTTCGCGGCGTCCACCACCTTTTCCATCACCGGCGCAAAACGCGAGATAGCGCCGGCGCGCAGGTAATCGCCGTAGCTGAAACCGCCGGGCAACACCACGGCGTCTACCCCGTGCAGGTCGGCATCTGCGTGCCAGAGCGGCACGCCCTCGCCGCCCGCCAGACGAATGGCGCGCAGCGCGTCCCGATCGTCGAGGGTGCCGGGGAAGGTGACTACGCCAACCCGCATCACTTACCGCCCTCGCCCTGCTCGTTAGCGTCATCGGCATAGACCGACACGACGTCCTCGATCACCGGGTTGGAGAGCAGCGTAACGGCTGCCTCGCGGGCGGCGGTAAGCACCTCGTCGGTAACCTCCCCGGTCACCTCCAGTTCGAAACGCTTACCCTGTCGGACACCGCCGAACTGCTCGAAGCCGAGCCGGGGCAGGGCGGTGGCGACCGCCTTCCCCTGCGGGTCCAAAATCTCCGGTTTCGGCATTACTTCAACGATTACACGGGCCATGCTGTGCTCCTATCGGAAAGGGATAACGAAGGGTGAAAAACTTGGTGTAAACGGGAAAGAGACAGGTAAAATTGGGGGTGAGACACCGTCGTCCGGCGGGGTCGCACACCTCAATCACGGAGGCACACAGTGAAGATCCGCCATCACCGCCACTCTTGCATGACAGTCACCCTCGCGGGCAAGCGAGTGCTGATTGATCCGGGCAACCTGGCCGACCCGAACGTAGGCCACCGCACTGGGATTGACGCGATCCTGATTACCCACGCGCACCCCGACCACGCCGACCCCGATTTCATCGACGATCTGCTGCTGCGTAACAAGGGCATCCCGGTCTATGCCGAGCCGGAGGCCGCGCTGAAGCTCAGCAAGGCCGGGCGAAACATCGAACCGATCCGCCCCGGTCAGGTCATCACGCTCGACGGCGGAGTCGAGATCCTCGCCGTCGGCGGGCGCCACGCGCAGATCCATCGCGACCTCGAACCCATCGGCAACATCGGCTTCGTGCTCACCGCGCCGGGAGAACCGCGCCTCGGCGTCACCGGCGACTCCCTGCACCCCCAGTCCGAATGGACCGGGGTTGATCTGCTGGCCGCCCCCGTCGCCGCCCCCTGGTCGAGCCTGCAGGAAACCATCGACTTCCTGCGCGCCTCCCACCCCAAGCGCTACCTGCCCGTGCACGACGCGATCCTGTCCAAGGCGGGCCGTCGCATCTTCGTTGAACAGATCAAGAACGCCGTCGAGCCGCGCACCAGCGTCGTCGAATGGAACGAACAGGGAACACTTCAGGTGAAACACGACTTCGAGAGCCTCGACTTCTGATCCGGGAACCGGGTTCCCGGACCCTGGGGGATTAATCCTCACGGCAGGGAGTGACCCGTCAGCCTTCGGTAGGCGTCCAGGTAGCGGTCCCGGGTGGCCGCTACCACGCGTTCCGGCAGGCGCGGCGGGCGCTCCCTGCCATTTTTGTCCCAGCCCGAGGCGGGCGACGTCAGCCAGTCGCGCACGTACTGCTTATCGAAGCTCGCGGGGGAACGGCCAGGACGGTGTTCGCTGGCCAGCCAGAAACGCGACGAATCCGGGGTCAGCACCTCATCGCCCAGCGTCAAAGCGCCGCTTTCCGGGTTGATGCCGTATTCGAACTTCGTGTCGGCAAGCAGCAGGCCGCGCTCCTTTGACAGCTTCGCGGCCCGCTCGTAGATAGCGAGGGACGCGGCCTCGACCGCGTCGGCGGTTTCCGCGCCGAGTAGTTCGCGCGCCTGCGCCACCGTAATGTTTTCGTCGTGCTCGCCCTGCGGGGCCTTGCGGGCCGGGGTGAAGATGGGGGAGGGCAGGGCGCTCGCCGTTACGAGGTCGGGCGGCAGGGAATGGCCCCCCACCTTTCCGTCCCTGCGATACTCCGCGAGGCCGCTTCCCGCTAGGTAGCCGCGCACCACCGCTTCGAGCGGCAGCATGTCTAGCCTGCGGCACAGCAGCGCCCGCCCCTGCACGGGCGCGGGTACGTCGTCGGCGCTGATTACGTGGTGGGGGATTAGATCGTCGAGCCGCTCTAGCCACCAAAGCGTGAGCGCCGTCAGCACCCGTCCCTTGTCGGGGATCTCCGGGCTGAGTACGGCGTCGTAGGCGCTGATACGGTCGCTCGCCACGAGCAGCACCGTGTCTTGGCCGGGGGCCTCCGGGACGTACAGATCGCGCACTTTGCCGGCGGCAACGTGCCGCCAACCGGGCAGTTTCTCAGTCACTGTTTCTCCTTCGGTATGGCGGCGCACGGCGTTGGCTTGTTTATTCCCGTCCGCTGCCGGAATCTTCGTTTCGCTGGGGCGGGAGCGGGGCCGACGTGGGGCCTCCCGCAAGGGCGGCGATATCGCTGCGATTGTGGCCGCCGGGTATCTCTATCGCGGCAACGCCCCGGTAGGCGCTGGCGCGGGCGTCGGCCACGGTTTTCCCGGTGCCGACTACGCACAGCACCCGGCCCCCGGCGGTGAGCAGCTCGCCGCCCGGCCCGGTTTTGGTGCCCGCGTGGATGATGCGGCAACCGGTGGCGGCGGCTTCCTTGACGCCGCGCACCGGAAGATCGGAAGTAGAGGTTGCGGGGTAACCGGGGCTGGCGAGCACGACCGTTACGGCGGCGTCATCGCTCCAGGTAAGCGACGGCAGATCGGCCAGCGCGCCTGTGGCTGCCGCGTGCAGCAGTTCTCCCAGAGGGCTGGTTAGGCGCTCCAGCACCACCTGCGTTTCGGGATCGCCGAAGCGGGCGTTGAATTCGACCACCCGCAGGCCGCGCCGGGTGAGCGCTAGCCCGCAGTAGAGCAGGCCGCTAAAGGGAGTGCCGCGCCGGGCCATCTCCGCGATCAGCGGGCGCGCCACGCTATCCAGCACCTGTTCGGTGAGTTCTGCCGGGGCCCAGGGCAGGGGCGAATACGCGCCCATGCCGCCGGTGTTTGGCCCGTCGTTGCCGTCCAGCGCGCGCTTGTAGTCCTGCGCCGGTGCTAGGGGCAGCACGGTTTTGCCGTCGCTGACGCAAAACAGAGAGACCTCGGGGCCGTCCAGGTATTCCTCGATCACCACGCTGCCACCGGGGGCCGACAGGCAGGCTTCGCCGTGCGCGAGGGCCGCCGCTAGATCTTTGGTGACGACGACGCCCTTGCCCGCCGCCAGGCCGTCGGCCTTAACCACATACGGGTTTTCCCCGCCGGGATTCGTGGCTTCCAGCGCGGCGGGAAGCTGATCGGGGGAGGTGCAGGTGACCCAGGCGGCGGTGGGGATCTGCGCGGCCGCCATGACGTCTTTTGCGAAGCTCTTGGAGCCCTCCAGCCGGGCCGCGTCGGCGCTCGGCCCGAAAACGGGGATTTGCGCGGCGCGCAGGGCGTCGGCCACCCCGGCTACCAGCGGCGCTTCGGGGCCGATCACTACCAGATCGACTCCCAGGCTGCGGGCCAGGGCGCAGACGGCGGCGGGATCGTTCGCGTCTACGGGATGGGTTTCGGCTTGCTCGGCTATGCCTGGGTTGCCGGGGGCTGAGTGGAGAACATGGGCCTGCGGGTCACGGGCCAGGCGGGCTACGAGAGCATGTTCGCGGCCCCCTGATCCGATCACAAGAATCTTCACGTGACCAGAGTAACGTTTCCCGCGCCGTTTAGGATCTGTTTATGAATTATTTTTCTGGCGAGCCTTTCAGCGGCCGTATCCGGCTGGATCTGGCGTACGACGGCACGGGCTTTCACGGCTGGGCCAGGCAGCCCGGCCTGCGCACCGTGCAGGGCGAACTGGAAAAAGCCCTGGGTGTGCTGCTGCGCGGCGAGTTTTCCGTGACCGTGGCGGGGCGCACCGACGCGGGCGTGCATTCGCGCGGTCAGGCCTGCCATTTCGAGGTGGAGCGTGCCGCCTGGCTGGCGCTGCCGGGCCGCAGCGATAGGCGGCCGGGAGAGGCGCTGGTTTCCCGCCTGGCGGCGGTGCTGCCGGACGACATCGCGGTGCACGCGGCCCGCGAGGTGACGGAGGGGTTCGACGCGCGTTTCAGCGCGATCAGCCGCACCTACCGCTACCGGATCAGCGACAGGCTGGATCTGCGCGACCCGATGCGCCGGGACGTGCTGCGCCACCGGCGGGTGCTGGACGTGGAGCGGATGCACGAGGCGGCGCAGGCGCTGCTGGGTGAGCACGATTTTCTTTCCTACAGCAAGCCGCGCGAGGGCGCGACGACCATCCGCACCCTGCTGCGCTGCGACTTCGAGCGCCCCGAGGGGGACCGCGCCGACGCGGGTCTGGTGGTGGCCACCGTGCAGGCCGACGCTTTCTGCCACCACATGGTGCGCTCCATCGTGGGCGAGATGATGGCCGTGGGGGAGGGCCGCAGGCCGGTCAGCCATCCGGCCGAGATCCTGGCGGCATGCAGTCGCGAGGGCGCGATCGCGGCCCCGATGGCCCCACCGCAGGGACTAACGCTGGAGGCGGTCGAATACCCGGAAAACGAGGCAGACTATGCCGCGCAGGCCGTACTTACGCGGCGGCGGCGGGATGAGTCCCCGGAGCTCAAGTCGGCCACACCTGCTTTATAGCGTTTACAGAGGGCGCGATTGGCAAATATTCGTCCCTGCGCCGCGCGTCACGTTCCCGTCTTAGCGGTTGACCCTTGGGCCTGGTCGGGGATACTCTTGGAACTCGTTGTGCCCTGATGCGCGCCCAACCCTCGCAGCCGTTTCTCACGCCCGGCGCAGGTGGGGTCCTCACACGCATCCCGCGCTCCACGTTTGGAGAGCGGTAATAGGGAGCAGCTAAGAAGGTCATGCTTTAGCCGAAGAAAGCTTGTCCTCGGTCCAATTGAACTGGGCCCGCAAACCGCGGGCATCATCAACTAGAGAAGAAGGCACGAGTGCGTACGTTCACCCCGAAGCCCGACGATGTCGAGCGCTCCTGGTACGTCATTGACGCGACCGATGTCGTCCTCGGCCGGCTCGCTTCCCAGGCTGCCACCCTTCTGCGCGGCAAGCACAAGCCGGTCTTCGCACCCCACGTGGATGCGGGCGATCACGTCATCATCATCAACGCTGAAAAGGTTGCCCTGACCGGCAACAAGCGTGAAAACAAGCTGGCATACCGCCACTCCGGTTACCCGGGTGGCCTCCGCGCAGTCAAGTACTCCGAGCTGCTCGAGAAGAACCCCGAGCGTGCTGTAGAGAAGGCTATCAAGGGCATGCTGCCCAAGAACAAGCTGGCCGCTCAGCAGATCAAGAAGCTCAAGGTTTACCGCGGCGCAGAACACCCGCACACGGCGCAGAAGCCCGCCGTGTTCACCATCGACCAGGTGGCGCAGTAACGCCCGCCGTGACGAAAGACATCGAGGAGAAACGTGGCTGACACCACCACCATCGAAGACATTGATGTCGACGCTGCGCCCGAGAGCTACACGACCGAAACGGTCGAAGAGGCTCCCGTAGGCCGCGGGTCGTCCATCACCGCCCCCGGTGCAGGCACCGGCCGCCGCAAGGAAGCCGTAGCCCGCGTTCGACTCATTCCCGGTACCGGTGAATGGAAGGTCAACGGCCGCACCCTGGAAGACTACTTCCCGAACAAGGTTCACCAGCAGCTCGTTAACGAGCCCTTCAAGGTCCTCGACCTGCAGGGTCGTTTCGACGTCATCGCGCGCATCGACGGCGGCGGCATCTCCGGCCAGGCCGGCGCCCTCCGCCTCGGCATCTCGCGTGCGCTGAACCAGATCGACGAAGAGAACAACCGGCCCACCCTCAAGAAGGCTGGCTTCCTTACCCGTGACGCCCGCGTCATCGAGCGTAAGAAGGCAGGCCTCAAGAAGGCACGCAAGGCCCCCCAGTACTCGAAGCGCTAAACCCGCTCCGCGGTACCAACCGAAAAGCCCCCGCACCGGAAACCCGGCGCGGGGGCTTTCCGCATATAGGTGCGATACGTGAAATTACGAGTTCAAACCAATCATTACATTGTGTGACACAAGCAACGTCGGTTGGCACACCATTCGGGACAAAATAGGCCCCTGAGCGGGACAAAACCCGATTTCCATCGCATAGCGTAGATACCGAAGCCACGACAGGCTTCCAGCGGGCCCGCCACGGCCAACCAATGATGCTTGGCGGAGTCCGCTTTCCCATGCCCGAGCAACCCGCTATGCAGCGGTAGAAACCGAGAGATTGAACGTGTTTGACACGCCAATGACCCCCAAGCTATTTATCGACCGCGTATTGAACGGTGCAGCAGTAGGCATCGTCGTAGGTCTTATTCCCAATGCCATGACCGGCCAGCTGTGGAAGTTCCTTTACGCGACCTTCCCGAGCGTAGAGCTCTTTAACACCCTCTACCAGGTTGTATTCGGCATCCAGTTCACCGTCCCCGTTATCGTCGGCATCCTGATCGCGATGCAGTTCTCGATGACCTCGGTACAGACCGTTATCGTCGCCACCGCCTCCTTCGTCGGCTCCGGCGCGCTGCACTTCACCGAAAAGGGCGTGATGCTGAAAGGTATCGGCGACCTCATCAACACCATGCTCACCGCCGCCATCGCGGTACTGATCCTGGCCTGGGTGGGCAACAAGCTCGGCAGCCTCACCATCCTGTTCCTGCCCCTCATCGGCGGCGGTATCTCCGGCTTCATCGGCATCCTCACCCTGCCCTACGTGAAGTACATCAGCAGCAGCATCGGTGACCTCGTAAACAAGATTGCCGAATCCACCAGCCTTGGCGCGTTCGCCTCCGTGCTGATCGCCATGATCTTCGCAATCCTGATCGTCTCCCCGATCTCCACAGTCGGCATCGCGCTGGCCATCGGCATCGACGGTGCCGCCTCCGGTGCCGCCAACCTGGGCGTTGCCGCCGCGGCCGCCGTGCTCATGGTCGGTAGCTTCCGCGTCAACAACGCTGGCGTTACCTGGTCCGTCTTCCTCGGCGCCATGAAGATGATGATGGGCAACATCATCAAGCATCCGGTCATGTCCCTGCCGCTCGTCACGGTAGCCGGCATCACCGGCCTGATCGGCAACTACCTCAACATCACCGGCACCCCCGCCTCGGCAGGCTTCGGCCAGTCCGGTCTGGTCGGCCCGATCGCTGCCGCCGCAGGCATGGGCGATACCCCGGCGGTCATGAAGGTGTTCATCCTCGCGATGATCTACTTCGTCATCCCGATCGCCCTCGCCGTGCTGTTCCACTGGCTGTTCACCTCGGTACTCAAGATTTACTCGCCCGAGATCTACCGTTTCGGCACCACCGACAATCCCGGCAAGGATGAAGCGGAAGAGGCCGACGAAGCACTCGAAGCAACCAACGGCACCGCCGAACCGGCAAAGAACTAACCACCAAAACGCATCGTAAGGAAGGAAAAGCATGAGGATCCTGTTTACTGGCGTCCGTGACGACGAAATGCCCGCCGTCAACGAGTGGATCGCTAGCCACCCCGAGCACGAGGTGGTCACGACCACGAAGAACCTGACGCTGGAAAACATCGAGATGGTGGAAGGCTTCGACGCCCTCACCGTGCAGCAGGTACTGGTTCCCGAAGCCGAGGTCTACACCCGGCTGAAGGAATACGGCATCACCCAGCTCTCGTCCCGCACCGCCGGTGTGGACATGTACGATCTGGTGGCCGCCCGCGAAAACGGCATCGCCATTTCGAACGTTCCGGTTTACTCCCCGAACGCAATCGCGGAGTTCGCACTGACGTCGGCCCTCTACCTGACCCGCCTCTTCCCGGTAATCCTGGAACGCAACGCCAAGCGCGACTTCCGTTTCGCAGGTATGATCGGCCGCGAAATCGCCACCATGAAGGTAGCGATCCTCGGCACCGGCGCGATCGGCACCATCACGGCGCGCCACTTCAAGGCCCTCGGTGCGGAGATCGTCGGCTTCGACCTCTACCCGCGTGACGAGTTCCGCGAAATCGGCACCTACGTTGATTCGATCGAAGAGGCCGTCACCGGCGCCGACATCGTTTCGCTGCACATGCCCGCCACCGCAGAAAACCACCACCTGTTCGGCAAGGAAATGCTGCAGCGTTTCGCGCCCGGCGCGGTGCTGGTGAACACGGCGCGCGGCGCGCTCGTGGACACCGAGGCACTGCTCGAGGTGCTGGAGGAAGGCCACCTTTCCGGTGCCGCCCTCGACACCTACGAAAACGAGCAGAAGTACTTCCGTTACGACTGGAGCGATAAGGACCTGGGCGATCCGGTTCTGGAACAGCTCCTCGACCGTGACGACGTACTGGTTACCCCGCACGTTGCGTTCTACACCGAAACCGCCGTCCAGAACCTCGTCTACGGCGGCCTGGACAACGCGGTTGAGGTAAAGACCACAGGCACCTGCCCGTCGGTCGTCAACTAACCACCCGCACTGGCGCTGCTAACCTGGCAGCAGACCAGAAACGGACCGCCCCGGCCAACACTGGCCGGGGCGGTTTCCGCATTGAAAGGAAGAAACATGCCCCGTCTATTCGGTACGGACGGCGTACGCGGCCTCGCAAACGCCGACATCACCGCTGAACTCGCGGTAGAACTAGCGGTAGCCGCCGCCCACGTACTCGCCACCTTCGGGGCGTTCGAAAACGGGCGTGCCCGCGCCATCGTGGCACGTGACACCCGCCCGTCCGGCCCGTTCCTGGCCTCCGCGATCAGCGCGGGGCTCGCCTCCGCTGGCGTAGACGTGCAGGACGCGGGCGTGCTGCCCACCCCCGGCCTCGCCTACCTGGTGGAATCCACCGGGGCAGACCTGGGCGTGATGATCTCCGCCTCCCACAACCCCGCCCCCGATAACGGCATCAAGTTCTTCGCGCGTGGCGGCGTGAAGCTGCCCGACGAGGTAGAGGACGCCATCGAAGCCCGCATGGGCGAAGAATGGGACCGCCCCCTCGACAACAACGTCGGCCACATCAGCGCCTACGAAAACGGTATCGACGAATACGTTTCCCACCTGGTGCGCAGCGTCGGCGTCTCCCTGGAAGGCCTGACCGTGGTGGCCGACTGCGCCAACGGCGCGGCGGCTGTCACCGGCCCGCGCGTACTGCGCGAGGCGGGGGCCACCGTGCACGTGATCGGTGACTGCACCGACGGTAAACAGATCAACGAGGACTGCGGCTCCACCCACCTGGAACGCCTGCAGGCCGAAGTCGTGCGCCTCGGTGCCGACGCGGGCGTGGCATTCGACGGTGACGCCGACCGGTTCCTCGCGGTCGACCACACAGGCGAAATCGTGGACGGCGACCAGATCATGGGCGTGCTCGCACTCGCCATGAAGGAAGCCGGCGAACTGGTAGACGACGTGCTCGTCACCACCGTCATGAGCAACCTCGGCCTGAAGATCGCCATGCGCGAAAACGGTATCTCCCTCATTCAGACGGCAGTGGGCGACCGCTACGTGCTGGAAGAAATGAACCGCTGCGGCTACCGCCTGGGCGGCGAACAGTCCGGCCACGTCGTGATGAGCGAATTCGCCACCACCGGCGACGGCGAACTGACCGCGCTGCACATCCTCGCCCGAATGGTGCGCACCGGCAAGACCCTGCGCGAACTGGCCTCCCTGGTACAGCGCCTGCCCCAGGTGATGATCAATGTTTCCGGCGTAGACAAGGCCCGCGCCAGCATCGACCGCGGCGTGCTCGACGCGGTGGCGGCCGAGGAAAAGGCGCTCGGAGACGAAGGCCGCGTGCTCCTGCGCCCCTCCGGCACCGAGCCCGTCGTACGCGTGATGGTGGAGGCCGCCACGCAGGAACTCGCGCAGGAAACCGCAGAGCGCCTCGCGGGCGTGGTCAAGGAACGCCTCGCGCTGTAATTTTCGCGTAAACCGAAGCGTTAAAACGTAAAAGAGCGGGGGCGGTGCCCAGGTCGAAAGACCGGCCACCGCCCCCGCTTTTTACGCTGCTAAAAATGCTAAATGTGGCGCAGCAGCACGCTGTGCACCTGGTGGTTATCTCCCTTGCGCAGCACCAGATCGGCCCTGCCCCTGGTGGGTCGCACATTCAGATTCAGGTTCGGCTCGTTAATTGCCTCCCAGATCGCCTCTGCCTTAGCGATCGCCTCCGCGTCGGTCAGATCCGCGTACCGCTTGAAGTAGGAGCCGGGCTCGCTGAACGAGGTATCGCGCAGGGAAAGGAAGCGATTCACGTACCAGCGGCGGATGTCCTCCGTGCGCGCATCCACGTAAATGGAAAAATCGAAGAAGTCCGACACCGCCACACCCAGCAGGCCGTCTGCGCGGGCGCGCGCGGGCTGCAACACGTTAAGCCCCTCGATAATCAGCACGTCTGGCCGATGCACCACCACGTGCTCGCCCGGCACGATGTCATAAACCTTGTGGGAATAGACGGGGGCCTGCACGTTCTCCTTACCGGCCTTCACGTCGGACACAAAACGCAGCAGCGCGCGGCGGTCGTACGATTCGGGGAACCCCTTGCGGTGCATGATGCCGCGCTTGGTGAGCTGCGCGTTTGGGAACAAGAAGCCGTCCGTGGTCACAAGTTCCACGCGGGGCGTGGACGGCCAGCGGCACATTAGTTCGCGCAGCAGACGCGCCACGGTGGATTTGCCGACTGCCACGGAGCCGGCAATGCCGATCACGTAGGGGGTGTGTGGCGGTGCCTCACCGAGGAAACGGCCGCGTTCGGCCCGCAGGTGCTGCGCGGCTTCCACGTTCATGCTGAGCAGGCGGGAAAGCGGGCGATAGACGTCGTCCACCTCGCGCAGGTCTACCGCGTCCCCCAAACCGCGCAGCCTTTCGACGTCAGCCGCCGTCAGGGGGAGCGGGGTTTGTTCTGAAAGCCGTGCCCAGTCGGCGCGCGGTATTTCGCTAAACGGACTGGGCGAGGCGTGGGAGAGGGGACGCATAATCCAATATTTTGCCAGTCTCGATGGGACTTTCAGCCTATTGGCGGCTCTGGGTGAGGGGGAACCCATTCACACGGGGTAATCTTGCCCCATGTGTGGAATTGTAGGATATGCCGGCCCGATTGGCGGCGGCGCTAAAGAACACTCCCGTCCGGTCGAGGTAGTCCTGGAGGGACTAACCCGCCTCGAATACCGTGGCTACGACTCTGCCGGTGTGGCGGTGCTAGACGGCGAGGGTGCCCACGTTGTGAAGCGTGCGGGCAAGATCGTAAACCTGAAAGAAGCCCTGGAATCCGAGGCCGTGAGCGAATCGGCCGTGGCCATCGGCCACACCCGCTGGGCGACCCACGGCGGGCCGACGAACGAAAACGCGCACCCCCACATCGGTGGTAAACAGGGCAAGCTGGCCCTGGTGCACAACGGCATCATCGAAAACTTTGCTCACCTGAAGGAACTGCTGCTGGCCGAGGGCTACGAGTTCCATTCGCAGACCGACTCCGAGGTGGCCGCGCACCTGGTGGCGCGCGCCTACGAAGCGACCGGCAACCTGACCACCGCCATGCGCGAGGTCGTCTCCATGCTGGAGGGCGCGTTCACCCTCCTTGCTATCCACCATGACGAGCCGGGCACCATCGTTGCCGCGCGCCGCAACTCCCCGCTGGTGGTCGGCCTGGGCGAAGGCGAAAACTTCCTCGGCTCCGACGTCGCCGCGTTCATCAACTACACCAATCACGCCATGGAGATCGGTCAGGACAACATCGTCACCCTGACCGCCGATTCCGTAGACGTAATCGATTTCGACGGTAACCCGGTCACGGACTCGAAGCGCTACGAGGTCGAATGGGACGCCACCGCCGCGCAAAAGGGCGGCTACGACTCGTTCATGGCGAAAGAAATCATGGAACAGTCGCAGGCCGTGGCCGACACGCTGCTGGGCCGTTCCGAGGATGGCAAGCTGCAGCTCGACGAAATGCGCATCGACGAAGCCGTGCTGCGCCGCATCGACAAGATCGTGGTGGTTGCCTGCGGCACCGCCGCTAACGCCGGCGAGGTAGTCAAGTACGCGATCGAACACTGGTGCCGCATTCCCGTAGAGGTAGAGCTGGCGCACGAGTTCCGCTACCGCGATCCGGTAGTGAACGAAAAGACCCTCGTGGTGGCCATCTCCCAGTCGGGCGAGACCATGGACACCCTGATGGCCGTGCGCCACGCGCAGGAACAGGGCGCGAAGGTGGTCGCCATCTGCAACACGCGCGGCTCCACCATTCCGCGCGAATCCGATGCGGCGCTTTACCTGCACGTCGGCCCCGAGATCGCCGTCGCTTCGACGAAGGCATACCTGGGGCAGATCACCGCCTGCTACCTGCTCGGCCTCTACCTGGCGCAGGTGCGCGGCAACCTGTTCCCGGACGAAATCGCGCAGAAGATGCACGAACTGCAGCAGATTCCCGGCAAGATTCAGCAGGTGCTCGACGGCATGGACCAGGTGCGTGACCTGGCCCGCCGCATGGTCGATACCCAGTCGGTGCTGTTCCTGGGCCGTCACGTCGGCTATCCGACCGCGATGGAGGGAGCGCTCAAGCTCAAGGAGATCGCCTACATTCACGCGGAAGGTTTCGCGGCGGGCGAGCTCAAGCACGGCCCCATCGCCCTGGTGGACGAGGGACAGCCGGTGTTCGTTGTGGTGCCGTCCCCGCGCGGCCGCCACTCGCTGCATTCGAAGGTCGTCTCCAACATCCAGGAGGTGCGTGCCCGTGGCGCGCTCACCCTGGTTATCGCGGAGGAGGGCGACGAAGAGGTGAACCAGTTCGCCGACGAGGTGATCCGTATCCCGCAGACCCCGGTGCTGTTTGCGCCGCTGCTTTCGATCATCCCGCTGCAGGTGTTCGCCTGCGAGCTGGCCACCGCGAAGGGCCTGGACGTAGACCAGCCGCGTAACCTCGCGAAGTCCGTCACCGTCGAATAAGCACGCAAAAATAGCAGTCATGACCGACGCCGCGCACCCGCCCGCGCAGGGAGGGGAAGAGATAACCTTTCTTCCCGCTCCCGGCAAAGGGGTGTGCGGCGTCGGCATAGACGTGGTCGATATAGCGGCGCTGGAGGGCAGGCTCGCGCGTGTGCCCGCGCTACGCGAACGCCTGTTCAACGGCCCGGAACTAGCTTTGCCCAGCCGTTCCCTGGCCGCCGCTGCCGCCGCGAAAGAGGCGCTCGGCAAGGCGCTCGGCAACCCCGAAGAGCTTTCCTGGCGCGACGTCACCGTGCAGCACACCCGGACCGGCAGGCCGTATTTCACGGTGCGCGGCAAGGTGGCCGAAACCGCCCGCGCGCTCGGCGTTGCCAGGCTGCACCTATCCCTCAGCCACGATGCCGGCATAGCGCAGGCAATAGTGGTGGCAGAGCGCGGCGAATAGAGCCGCCGCCACGGTAAATAGGGCCACCGCCACCAGGAACATTGGTTCCTGAACCGTGACTAATGCTCGTAAACTGGTCACGATGAAACGTGCATACACCGCCCGGCAAATCCGGGACGCGGAAGCTCCGCTGCTAGCGGCCGGCGTCCCGCTCATGTCGCGTGCCGCCACAGCCCTCGCTCACCACACCGCCGCCGCGCTGCGCCGTCTGCGCGGCCGCGTTCCCGGCAGCAGCGTGACGCTCCTGGTCGGCACCGGAAACAACGGGGGAGACGCCCTCTACGCGGGGGCCTACCTGCGCCAAATGGGTGTAGCCGTTACCGCCATCCAAATCTTTGACCGCCTGCACCCGGAGGGGGAGGCGGAACTGCGCCGCGCGGGCGGCCGCATCCAGCGTTGGAGCGCTACCATGCGCCCGGCCGACGTCGTGATAGACGCGATCCTCGGCATCGGCATCGAACAGGCCTATCTGCGGCCCGCCGCGGCCCGCGCCCTCGCCTGGGCGCAGGGGAGCGGAGCCTACCTGATCGCGGCCGACATCCCCTCCGGTATGCACCCGGACACGGGGGAAGTTCCGGCGGACGCGGTGGCGGCCGATCTAACCGTTACCTTCGGCGGCCTGAAACGCGGCATGTTGCTGCCGCCGGGGGAAAACTACTGCGGCGAAACCGTGGTGGCAGACATCGGCCTGGAGCTGCCCGAACCGAGCCTGACCCGGCTGGAGGCGGTGGACATCGCCTCCCACTGGCCCTACCCGGACAGCAGCAGCAACAAATACAGCCGTGGCGTGGTCGGCGTGATCGCAGGCTCCACCACCTATCCCGGTGCTGCCGTACTCACCTGCCAGGGAGCCTGCCGTGCCGGAGCCGGTATGGTGCGCTACCTTGGCCCGCGCGAGGTGCTGCGCCAGGTGCTGCACGCCCGCCCCGAAGTGGTCGGCGCGCAGGGAAAGGTGCAGGCCTGGGTGATCGGTGCGGGGCTCGACCCGCAGGTGGACGACGGGCAGCACGCCAAGGCGCGCGCCGTGCTCGCCCGTGCGCGGGTGGGCGTGGTCGATGCGGGGGCGCTCGATCTGATTCGTCCCGGCGAACGCTACACCGACAACATCGTGCTGACCCCGCACGCCACCGAAGCCGCGCGACTAGCCAGCATCCTCGGCCACCCGCTCTCGGCATCGGCAGTCACGCAGCGACCGGGCGCGGTGGCGAGCCTGCTCGCCCAAATGACCGGCGCAACCGTGCTGCTGAAGGGGGCTACCACCGTGATCGCCCCCGGCAGCGACCCGCAGCACCTAATCACGCAGGCCGACGCCACCCCGTTCCTGGCCACGGCCGGTGCCGGGGATGTGCTCGCCGGTGTGATCGGCACCCTGCTCGCGGCGGGCGTGGACGGTCCCCGCGCGGCGGTGCTCGGGGCCATGCTGCACGGCACCGCCGCCAAGATCGCCTCGCGCGGCGGCATCGCCCCCATCGTGGCGGAGGACGTCGCGCGCGAACTTCCCGCCGCGCTCGCCGCACTGACGGGAGAGGAAGCATGAGCATCATGCCCTCCCGCGCCGTCGTTTCCACGTCGGCAATCACAAACAACACGCGCCTGCTGCACGGCCTGCTGCGCGAAAACACGGCCCTGATGGCGGTGGTTAAGGCCGACGCCTACGGGCACGGCCTGGTGCGTGCGGCAAAAGCCGCGCTCGCGGGCGGGGCCACCTGGCTCGGCGTAGCGCACATCGAAAGCGCGCTCAGGCTGCGCGAAGCGGGAATCGACGCGCCGGTGCTGGCCTGGCTGTGGACCCCCGACGCGATAGACGAAGCCCTGCCGCGCGCCATCGCTGCCGGAATCGATCTTTCGCTCGGCTCCCACGAAATGCTGGCAGCCGTGCAGCGCGTGGCGCGCCAGCTCGGGAAACGCGCCCGCGTACACGTCAAACTGGACACCGGCATGGGGCGCAACGGCGTTCCGGCCGACGGCGTGGCGCGCCTGGCCCGCATGCTGGCCGCAGCCTCCCGCGAAGTCGAGGTGGTAGGTGCCTGGAGCCACCTCGCCACGGCTGACGAACCGGACGGCGAGGCCGTAGTGAACGCCCAGGCCAGGGCGTTTAACACGGCCTGCGAACAGCTCAGCGCCCACGTCGGCCCGCTGCAACTGCGCCACCTGGCAAACTCTGCGGCAACCCTCACCCGGCCGGACCTGCACTTCGAAATGGTGCGCTGCGGCCTGGCAATATACGGCTACGCGCCGCTGCCCTGCGACCTGCCGCTGGTGCCCGCCCTCACGCTGGAAAGCAGCCTGGCGCTGGTGAAACAGGTGCCCGCCGGGCAGGGGGTGTCCTACGGGCACCGCTACGTTTGCCCGAGCGACAGCCTGCTCGGGATCGTGCCCCTCGGCTACGCCGACGGCCTGCACCGCGCGGCCTCCGGCAAAATGAGCGTCATCGTGCACGCCCGCAGCGGCAGCGTGCTGGTGCCGCAGCGCGGCCGCATTTGCATGGACCAGATCGTGGTAGACCTATCCACGGTGCCCGACGCCGCCGCGGGCGACCGCGTCACCGTGTTCGGCCCCGGCGAACTGACCGCTAAACACCTGGCCGCCGCCGCAGGCACCATTGACTATGAAATCCTGACCTCCCTCAGCACCCGCGTGCCGAGGGTCGAAAGCGAGGCTTAAATGCCGTCCCAATCGCTCACCCTGGCCACCGCCGGGGCGGAAGACACCCGCGATGTTGCGCGGGCGCTCGCCGGTGTGCTGCGCCCCGGCGATCTGCTGGTGTTAGACGGCGCCCTCGGCGCGGGCAAAACCACCTTCACGCAGGGGCTGGGGGAGGCCCTGGGGGTGCGCGGCCCGGTGGCGTCGCCTACCTTCGTGATCGCCCGCGTGCATCCCAGCCTGGTGGGTGGTAGCGAACTGGTGCACGTGGACGCCTACCGGCTGCAGGGAGGCTTCGAGATCGACGATCTTGATTTGGATGCCGACATGGACCGCGCAGTCACCGTGGTGGAATGGGGGCGCGACCGGGTGGAACACCTGGCGGATTCCCACCTGCTGGTGCAGCTTGACCGCTCCGTGAGCGAGGCCCCCGGCGAGACCGACAGCCTGGACGAAGAACGCAGCATCACCCTGGCCGGGCACGGCCCCCGCTGGGCCGGGCAGGCCTGGGACGAACTCGTGAACGCGGTAAGGAGCGTGGCGTAATGATTCTTGGCCTGGATACTTCGGGCGCGATCTCGGTTGCCGTCTGCGACGACGACGGCGAAAAGGTACTGGCCGCGAACCTGGACTCCCGCTCCCGCCACCACGCCGAGGTACTGGTGCCGCTTATCGACGCCACCCTGGAACAGGCGGGCGGAACCCGCGCAGACGTAAGCGCGGTCGTGGTGGGGCGCGGCCCCGGACCGTTCACAGGCTTGCGCGTCGGCCTGGTCACCGCCCGCAGCATCGCCGCCGTCCTCGGAGTGCCGCTGCACGGCGTCTGTTCGCTGGATGGCCTGGCGCTGCAGGCCGCGCAGGAGGCGCTGCCGGGTAAGCGCGGCAGGATCGCCGTGGCGCTGGACGCCCGCCGCCGCGAGGTTTACTACCGCAGCTACGAGTTCACCGCCGACGGCTGGCGGGCCGAGGGTGAGCCTGCCGTAGCCAAACCCGCCGACGTGGCAGAACAGCTCGCGGGAGCCGACCTGCGCGTCGGCCGGGGTGCGATGGCATACCCGGAGCTGCTCGCGCCGAGCGCGGGGGAGGAACTGGCCGACGTCGCCGCCGAATGGCTGATCCGTGCCGCCTTCGCGCGTCAGCCCCTGGGCGGCATGGATACCTCATCGAGCGAGCCGCTCTACCTGCGCGAGCCGGACGCGGCGCTGCCGACCAAGCGAAAGAGCGCCCTTGGCCTCTGATACGCACCCGGCAGGCCCCCCGGTGCGCGTGCCCGGCTGCGAAGTGCCGGGCGTGGCACTCAGGCGCTTCACGCCGGAGGACGCCGAACAGGTGGCCCTGATCGAGTACGACCTGTTCCCGGACGATTTCTGGGACATTCCCATGCTGCTTTCCGAGATCACGCACCCGGACCGCTGGTACGTGGTGGCGCACCCGGTGGATGAACCGGGGAGGGTGATCGGGTACGCGGGCCTGATGATGGGGGGCGACATTTGCGACGTGCAAAATATCGCCACCACCGAACCGGGAAAGGGTATCGGCACGCTGCTTCTGAACGCCCTGCACAACGAGGCCAGGGCCAGGGGAGCCGAGCGCATGATGCTGGAGGTGCGTATCGATAACCTGCGAGCGCAGGCGGTCTATCGCCGTCACGGGTACGAACAGATCGCGGTGCGGCGCGGCTACTATCACGGCGTTGATGCGCTGATTTTTAGCCGCGACCTCTAACTATGCCTATAGGCGCAAAAGTAGGTAGGTAAGGCAACGCCCCGGTGCATCAGGCACCGGGGCGTTAAACACTAGGACCTCGCCTCGGGTTAGGCGTAGTGCTGCACCTTGGCGAAGATATCCACGTAGTTCTGATCCAGCTTACGGATGGCGAAGCGCACGCTCAGCGTGAACACCAGCGCGCAGATCACCAGGGCCAGCGCTATTGCCAGGTAGAGCGCCCAGGCGGGTCCTCCCGCTAGGTGCCAGATGCCGAGGGCGGCGCTGGGAATCAGCGGCAGCCAGATCCCGAACATGACTAGCAGGGTCGAGAAGAACGCGGTGCCGGAATTGTTCTTTTGCCGTATCGGGCTGACGCCGGGGGCGGGTGCCGGGAACGGCAGCAGTACGGCCAGCACCATACCGAAGCCACTGTTTGTCACCAGCAGGTACGCGCCCAGCCCGAGGAAGATCGGGATGTGCTGGCCCTGGCCGAGCGCCAGCGGCATCACGATGGTGGAGACCAGCATCAGCGGCAGGATCACCAGGATGTTCGCCACGATGCGCCCCAGCACGTTGTCCCTGGCCGACACGCCAGAGGTGATGTTCACCCAACCGGACGGGCCGTCCATGCCGAAATCGTTCATGGTGCTGCCGGCAGCCATGCTCAGCATCACCACCACCGCGCCTATCAAGCCAGAGGAGGTGCTCGGGTTCAGCCAGGCCATTGCCAACAGCAGGCCAACCATAATGAAGGAAACCAGCAGCGCCACCGAATAGCGACTGTCACGCACCCAGTAACGCAGGGAGCGGGTTAGCACAGCGCCGAACGGCGTGGCGGGAACCAGCGGCAGCAAGAACGGGCGTTCCTGGTTCTTCTTGCTGCGCCCGCGCCGGTTAGCTACCCGAAGCGGTTCTTCCAGCACGTGCCTGGTCTGGGTGATGCAAACCGCCCAGAGCAGCACCAGGGAGATGGTGAGAATCGCATACTGCGCTAGCCCCGCGAGCAGATCCCCTCCCGCGATGCTGACGGGCGCGCCGTAGGCGGCGGCCAGGGGGTGAAGGAGAGGAAGGAGACGGCCGAGTAGAGGGTGTCCAGGCTAAAGACTACGTTGAACAGGGCGTCTGAATCCGTCTGCAAAATGGCGTTGAAAGCAAAGACGATCCCAAAGACCACGAGGATGACGACGGTGGCCAGAATGTTCTGCGCCTTTTTCGAAGTGACCAACCGATCCGTTACCGCAACCAGCGTGTTAAACAGCAGGAAGCAGGTCAGCATGGTCAGCGGGGCGGCGGCAACCATACCGGCTGCGGCCAGCCAAAGCCCGGCCCCGGCAGCGCCGGAAACGGTAAACAGCCACAGCAGCCCCGTCGCGGTCAGCACCAGAGTCATAAGCACCGTGAGGATACCGCCCAGGCTGACCAGTCTGGCCGCTAATAAACCGACGCAAAGTTCCTTCGCCCTCACCCCGAGCAGGCTGAAGCGTTTGGTTTCCAGCGGGGTTTCCGGGCTGAACGCCGTCAGCGAGGTAAAGAGCCATGCGAATGTGATGAAGGCGGAAACCACCACCACGGCGAGGCCGGTCTCTGCCTGACGGGAGGCGGCCGCGCTGAGCAGGAAAAAGCTGACCGTACCCGCCAGGCCGAGGCCGTAAAGCAGCCCGATGCCGAGGCCGATCATGCGGCCCACATTGCCTTTAATGCCGCGCCACCACAGGGTGAGCGACATCTTCATCAGGAGTCGAGCCACGAGAACCCTCCCTCGCGCTGTGCCTTCACGCCCACCAGCTCGATGAAGCGGTCCTGCAGCGGCTTGCCAGCCCGCACCTCGTCTGTGGTGCCGGAAACCAGCACGTTGCCGTCGACCATGATCGCGACGTGATCGCACAGGCCCTCCACCATCTCCATCACGTGCGAGGAAAGGATTACGGTGCCGCCGCCCGCCGTGTAGCGGCGCAGCAGCTCGCGGATAGTGTGGGCCGACACCGGATCGACCGACTCGAACGGTTCGTCCAGCACCAGCAGGCGTGGCCCGTGCAGCAGCGCGCAGGCTAGCAGGATCTTCTTCGTCATGCCCGCCGAATACTCGGCAATGTACTTGCCGTTTTGGTCGGCCAGATCGAGCGCGTCCAGCAGATCGTCGCTGCGCTGCGCGATTAGGTCTCGGTCCATGCCGCGCAGTAGGCCGATGTAGCTGAGTATTTCCCGCGCGGTCAGGCGGTCAAAGGTAGGCAGGTTGTCGGCCAAAACGCCGATCAACTGCTTGGCGTGCTGCGGATCCTGCCAAACGTCGTGGCCCAGCACCTGGGCGCTGCCCGACGTGGGGCGCAGCAGGCCCGTAGCCATGGAAAGAGTGGTCGTCTTACCGGCGCCGTTCGGGCCGACAAGACCGTAGAAAGAACCTCGGGGAATCGTGAGGTCCACGCCGTGGACTACTTCCTTCTTGCCGAACGACTTCGTGAGAGAAGAAATCTGTAGGGCCGGAGCGCTTTGTGTGTCCATACCCTATTTTTAACAGTGCGGCTGTGACCGGGAAACGACAGAAAGTAAAAGCGCGTACCTACTTTCGTCTATTTCCTTGCGCCGGGTTATGCCGACTAGCTCACCCTAATGCTTATCGAACAGTGTTTATGCAGGTATATTATGCGAGTTAGCTAAAACGAGTGAAAGGTAGGCTGCCTTGCAGCGAAACAAAAATACCGCCCCGGTTCCGGCCGAGGTCGCGGAAATTCCCATGGCATACCGCCGCGTGGCAGCCTGGGGCTGGCGCTTTCTGGTGATCGTGGCGGTCGGCTGGGTGCTGGTGCAGGCAATTGCCGAAATCACCACGCTGGTGATCCCCGTCCTGATCGCGGCGCTGCTGGCCTCCCTGCTGCTGCCCCTGGTCAAGCTGCTCACCCGGCACACCTTCCTGCCCCGCAGCGCCTCCGCAGCCGTGGCCATGCTGGGCCTGATTGTGCTCGTCGGCGGCATGTTCACCCTGGCGGGCAGGCAGCTCACTTCCCAGTGGGAAGACATCGAAAAGGCGGCCATTCAGGGCTTTAGGCAGGTAACCGACTTCGCCGGAAACACCTTCCAGCTCAACGACACCACCCTGCAGAACTATGTTTCGCAGATTACCGACAAGCTGCAGGAAAACTCGGGCACCATCCTGAGCGGTGCGCTGTCCGGTTTCTCGACCGCTAGCAACGTGCTCGCCGGCATCATCATCTCCCTGTTCACCCTGTTCTTCCTGCTCAGCGGCGGTGAGCGAATCTGGCGCTGGATGGTCTGCCTGCTTCCGGCCGAGGCTCGCATCCCCGCGCACGAATCCTTCCGCCGCGGCTGGCAGGCGCTGTCGGGTTACGTACGCACCCAGATCCTGGTAGCGGCCGTCGACGCAGTCGGCATCGCGCTTGGCATGGTGATCGTCAGCCTGGGGGGCTACGCGGTTCCCATCGGCCTGGTCGTGTTTCTGTTCTCGTTCATCCCGATCGTGGGCGCGATCGTCTCCGGTGCTATCGCCGTGCTGCTCGCACTGGTGCTAAAGGGCTGGGTCGCTGCCCTCATCGTGATGGCCGTGGTGCTGGTGGTGCAGCAGCTCGAAAGCAACATCCTGCAGCCGTTCCTGATGGGGCAGGCCGTGAACCTGCACCCGCTGGCCGTGTTCCTCGGCGTAGCCGTCGGCACCCTGGTGGCGGGGATCCCCGGAGCGCTGTTCTCCGTTCCCGCGATGGCGTTCATCAACTCGACCCTGGTTTACGCCACGGGACGCGCGGAAGACGACGATCTGGGAGAGGACCGGGCACTGCACCGGCAGTTCTTCCCCGGCAAGTCCGCCGCCTACCTGGAGAGCCCGGACGCCCCGGCCTACCTGCGCGAACCGCAGGCAGTGCTGGATGAAAACGGTGAGGAAACCGCGGAAAACCCCGCTTAACCTCTAAACGCAGCTAAAAGGCGCGGCCCCCCAAAAAACGGGGACCGCGCCTTTTCGTTAGCGGGCTTTTCTGGCCCGGAAACGTCAGCCCTTGTAGGGCGAAGCCTTCTTGATCTCTACCGACAGTTCCTTGCCGTTCGGGGCAACGTACTGCACGGTGTCTCCCACCTTGGAGCCCTTGATGGCGGCGCCCAGCGGGGAGTCGGTCGAAAAGACCTCTAGGTCGTCCTCGCCGTCGGCGATCTCGCGGTTGCCGAGTAGGAAGGTGCGCTCCATGTTCAGCATCGAAATGGTCACCACCATGCCGGGTTCGACCACGCCGTTATCCTTCGGGGCGTCTCCCACCACAGCGTTCTTGAGCAGAACCTTCAGCTCGTTGATGCGGGCCTCAAGCTTGCCCTGCTCTTCGCGGGCGGCGTGGTAGCCGCCGTTCTCTTTCAGGTCTCCCTCATCGCGGGCCGCAGCGATGCGCTCCGCGATTTCCGTGCGAGCGGGACCCTCCAGGTGCGCGAGCTCGGCGGTGAGGCGATCGAACGCCTCCTGTGTAAGCCAGGTTTCTTTGCTCACGTCTGTTAACTCCTGTTACTAAGAGGAAATGCTGGTCCTGGTGGATTCTACACGGGCCAGCCCAGAGTGGGCAGAAAAGCGTGAAGCGTTATTTCTGCGGCTCGCAGCGCATGACCTCCGCGCTCACGGCGCCGCCCACGGTGGTGATGTCGGCGCTAACCAGAGAATCGCGGCTGTCGGAGGCGGGGACCGGCACGTTTGCGAAGCCGACCTGTGCGCGATGTGAATCCAACACCTGCACAGCGCAGGAAAGCGCCGTACCGGGGGCGCGAGACACCTGAAACTCAAGGTGCATTTCGGTTTCGCTAACGTGTTGATAGGAAACCATTTTGCTGCGCACGTCAGGGGAGGAAACGCTCCAGGCGACCCAGAGCACCGCAGCGAGGAAAAGCACGCCGAGCGCCACGATTCCGGCCAGACGCAGGCGCTTTCCGGTAATCGAAACCGACGTGCCGTACCTATCTTGAAGATGGTCGGGCAGAGTTTCCATGCCACTATTGTGACAGAGAGAAACTATTGCGAGGGGAAACATTGAACGAAGCGTTACGCCTGATGGCGGTACACGCCCACCCGGACGATGAAGCGAGCAAGGGCGCGGCCACGCTGGCCCGCTACGCCGCGGAAGGCTGCCACGTCAGCGTCGTCACCTGCACGGGCGGAGAGAGGGGAGAGATCCTCAATCCTCGCCTGGCCGGGCGAACCGACATCGAGGAAAACCTGCCGAGCGTGCGCCGGGAAGAAATGGCCCGCTGCGTGGCTGCGCTCGGAATCAAACACCACTGGCTGGGGTATGAAGACTCCGGTTACGTGGAGGGAGGCGCGCTGGAGGACCTCCCCGAGGGGTGCTTCGCCCGCACCCCGCTGGACGAGGCCGCCGCCAGTCTGGTGAAACTTATCCGCGAGGAAAAACCGCAGGTGCTGGTCACCTACGACGAGATCGGCGGCTACCCCCACCCCGATCACATCATGTGCCACCTGGTGAGCGTCGCCGCCTACCGTGACGCCGCCGACCCGGCTTACCGGCCGGACCTCGGCCCGGCGTGGGAGGTGAGCAAGCTCTACTACGTGCACGCTTTCCAGCCCCAGCGGATCCAGGCGTACCTCGATTACCTGGAACGCACCGGCCAGGAAACCCCTTACCGGGAGTTCATGGAATCCGCTGCGAAGCGCCCCCAACGGCTGCTCACCACGCGCGTCGACGTGGCAGACTACCTGCACAAGCGGGAAGAGGCCCTGTTGGCGCACGCTACCCAGGTGGACCCCGACGGTATCTTCTTCGCCATCCCCACGCCGGTGCTGCGCGAAATCTGGCCCAGCGACGACTACGAACTGCGCGCCAGCCGGATCGGCGTAGAACTTCCCGAAACAGACCTTTTCACGGGCATCCGCGAAACCGTAGATGCCGCTTCGCGAAGCGAAAAGGCGCAGAAAGAGACAGCATGATTACCCTGATCGGGCAGATCGTTAGCGAACGCCCCAAAGAATTTAACGCCGCCACGGTGAGCCCCGGCCTGGCCGGATTCATCGCTGTGTTCCTGGTGGCCCTGGTGACGGTGGCCCTCATCATGGACATGTCGCGCCGCGTCAGGCGCGCGCAGGCCCTGGGGGATGCGGAGCAGCGCCGCGCCGAAGCCGCGGCAGAACAGGCGCAGGAAGAAGCTGTGCAGGAAGAGGTTGCTCAGGCGCAGCGGGAAACGTCGGCCGAAAAGACCGCGCCGGAAAATAGTGCGCCGGAAGAACCCACGGAACGGGGCTAGACGCTTTCCCTAGACGCTCGCCACCGCCAACCAGACGGCGATGAAGTGGCAGATGAATGCTGCCGCGGTGAACGAATGGAAAATCTCGTGGAAGCCGAAATAGGTGGCCGACGGCTTGGGGAACTTAGCCGCGTAGACGATGGCGCCGAGCGTGTAGAGCACACCGCCCGCGATGATCAGCCCCAACACGCCCCAGCCGCCGCCGGCCAGTAACTGCGGCATGTAGAAAATAGCGACCCAGCCGAGCGCTACGTAGGCCGGGACGTAAAGCCAGCGCGGGGCGGTGGTCCAAAAAAGCCGGAAACCGACGCCGAGCGCGGCCCCCGACCAGCAGATGGTTAGCAGCACGGCGGCATCGTGAGGGCTTAGCAGGGACACAGCGATGGGGGTGTAGGTGCCCGCGATGATCAAAAAGATGTTGGCGTGATCGAAGCGGCGCAGCATGAGCGCGCCGCGCTGGGTCCAGGTTCCCCGGTGATAGGTGGCGCTAATCCCGAACAGCATGCCGGAAGTGAGCACGAAGACCGCGCAGGCCAAGCGGGTGCCAAGCGTCGGCCCGAAGGCGATAAGCAGCAGCCCCGCGCAGAGGGAAATGGGGAAAGTGACCAGGTGAATCCAGCCGCGCAGCTTAGGCTTTGCCTGTTCCACGACGGTCTTAACGCCCTTTTCCGCGAGCTCTAGGAGCGAATCGGAATCGTCGGCCGGATTTTGAGAAATTGCCTGCCTCATCGCCTCAGCCTAGCCCACGGACCTGCGAAAACGCTTAGATGTCAGAAAAGGGCCCTGCGCGGCGTAATAATAGGGAGGGAAAGCACAGGTAAAACCGATCCGGGCGAATAAGGAGGTCACCCCCATGCATCTGCCGTCGCTGCTATACCGGGTGTACGAACGTCGCCTGCAGTGTGAGATCGAGGGGAGCCTGCTGCCCCAGCACGTAGCTGTCATCGTGGACGGAAACCGCCGCTGGGCGCGCAGCTTCGGCGCCAGTACCGAGGAAGGCCACAGGCAGGGCGCCGCCAAGATTTCCGAGTTCCTCACCTGGTGCGAGGGGCTGGGTATCCCGGTGGTTACCGTCTGGCTGCTTTCCACGGACAATCTTTCCCGTTCCCCCAAGGAACTAGACGCGCTGTTCCGGATCATCCTGGGCGTGGTGGAACGCGTCCACGCCGCCGGATACACCGTGAAACTGGCGGGGGCTACCGACACCCTGCCCTGCGACGTGGTGACGCGGCTGCGCGAACTGGAGGAATCTTCCGCCCAGGGAGCGGCGCTCACCGTAAACGTGGCGATCGGTTACGGCGGCAGGCAGGAGATCACCGACGCGGTGCGCTCCCTGCTGCAAGCCGCGCAGGCGGAGGGAAAATACATCGCGCAGGTGGCGAATGAACTCACGCCGGACGCTATCGGCCAGCACCTTTACACGCGCGGCCAGCCCGATCCCGACCTCATCATTCGCACCTCCGGGGAACAGCGTCTTTCGGGCTTCATGATGTGGCAGTCCGTGCACTCCGAGTTCTATTTCGCGGAAACGTTCTGGCCCGAATTTCGCCGGGTAGATTTCCTGCGCGCCCTGCGCGACTACACCCGCCGGGAACGCCGCTTCGGGGCGTAAACGCGGGGGAATCGCGGGCCCGGCTGCCTGGCACGGATTTTTGGTTTAACGTTTGGGTGCAGTAACCGCTGTTATTTTCACGCCGTGACGTTTGGGTGCACTAAGCGCTGCGAAAACGCGGTTTAACCCACCGAAAGTGCACCCGAACGTAAGGGGTAGCCAAAAGTGCACCCAAACGTAACCGTTTTACTTATCCGGGGGGCTGACTACCGATCCGAAAGCCCGATCGCCTTACCGGTTGGTCCGGCCCGGCATAACCGGGGGCAGCGGGCCTCTTAGGCGGCTATCGGGCCCTTTAGGCTTGGCGCGTTAGGGCTCGGTGGGTGAGGGCTGGTGAGCTAGGAGTGGTGGGGCAGGGCCGGTGCCGGTTAGGCCTGGGCGATCCCCGTCATGCGCAGCGGATCGAGGGCCGCGCTCAGCTCTTCCTCGCTGATCTCCCCGCGCGCCACGTAGCCCAGGGCGCGGGCCGACTCCGCCACCGTCAGCCCCTCGGCCACCGCGTGCTTGGCGATCTTCGCCGCCTCCTCGTATCCGATCAGTCGGTTCAGCGGGGTGGCGGTGGCCGGAGACATCCCGGCGAGCCGCGCCGCATGTTCCCGGTTCGCACGAATACCGCAAACGGCACTGTCGGCCAGCAGCCTGGCGGAGCTGACAAGCAGCCGCAGCGATTCCAGCAGGGCAGTCCCCATCAGCGGGATCTGCACATTCAGCTCGAAGCTTCCCTGCGCCCCGCCCCAGGCGATGGCCGCGTCGTTGCCGACTATCCGGGAGCACACCATCAGCACCGATTCCGGCACCACCGGGTTCACCTTGCCCGGCATGATCGAACTGCCCGGTTGCAAGTCCGGCAGCAGGATCTCGCCCAGGCCGGTGTTCGGGCCGGACGCCATCCAACGCAGGTCGTTGCAGATTTTGGTGAGGGAAACGGCGCAGGTACGCAGCGCGCCCGACGTTTCCACCAGCGCGTCCCGGCCGGACTGCGCCTCGAAATGGTTCGCCGCCTCGCGTAGCGGCAGGCCGGTCTGCTGCGCCAAAAACTCTATCGCGCGCGGGGCGAAACCGGCCGGGGTATTAATGCCGGTGCCGACCGCAGTGCCGCCGAGGGGCAGTTCCGAAAGCCGGGGCAGGCAGTCGCTAAGACGCTGGTGACCGTAGCGCACGGCAGCCGCGTATCCGGCGAACTCCTGGCCGAGCGTGACCTGGGTGGCATCCATCAGGTGCGTGCGGCCGGGCTTAACCACGTCTGCGAACTCGTCAGCCTTGGCCATCAAAGCCAGTTCAAGGTGAGCCAGCGCGGGCAGCACCTCGCCGGTCAGCACCGTCGCCGCAGCCACGTGCACAGACGACGGAAAAACATCGTTGGAGGACTGGCTGGCGTTCGCGTGATCGTTCGGGTGCACGTCCAGGTCCGAAAGCTCGCGGGCGCGGCGGGAAAGCACCTCGTTCATGTTCATGTTGGAGCTGGTGCCGGAGCCGGTCTGGTAGACATCCACCGGGAACTGGTCCGCGTGCGCGCCCGCGATCACCTCCTCGGCCGCCGTTACCAGGGCGGCGGAAACCTCGGGGGAAAGCACGCCCAGCTCGCGGTTGGCGCGGGCCGCCGCCTTCTTAACCTGCGCGAGCGCGACCACCTGCGCCGGTTCTAGCCGCTGACCCGAGACGGGGAAGTTTTCCACGGCGCGCTGGGTCTGCGCCCCGTAAAGGGCGTCTGCCGGGACCGCCACCTCACCCATCGTGTCCCGCTCGATACGCGTGGGGGAGGGCACGCTACTGCCGTCGCTGTGCCGGGTCACAGGGCCGCCTCCACATCGCCGCGCCAGGGCGGGTTCGCGCCCGGCCGCGCAACCGCCACGCCCGCGCAGCGGGAGGCGTGGGTTACGACGGCGCGCAGCGTATCGGTATCGATGCCGTGCAGTTCCCGGCGGTTATCCGCACCGAGCAGGCCGCGCTGCGCGAGCGCGTCCAGCAGTCCGGCGGTGAAAGTATCGCCCGCGCCGACGGTATCCACCACCGCGCAATCGGGCGCCGGAACCTCCACCTCGCCCGCGGCGCAGACGGCCCAGGCGCCGTCGCCGCCGTGCGTGACCACCACCAGGGCGGGGCCAGTCTGTAGCCAGAGCCGCGCTATCTCGCGCGGGTCATCGTCGGGCATAAGCCACTGCACGTCGGCGTCGGATGCCTTTACGACGTCGGCCATGGCCACCAGCCGCTGCACGTCGGGCAGCACCTGCGCAGCGCCGGGGAGCAGCGAGGGGCGGATGTTCGGGTCAAAAGAGATCGTGGCCGTGCCGCGCAGGGAGCGCGCCAGCTTCTCCAGCGTCTCCGCGCCGGGGTGCACCAGCGCCCCGAGCGAACCGAAATGGAAAGCCGAAACGCCGTCGGGGACCTGCGCGTCGCTGCTGGGCCGCCAGGAAAAATCGAACTCGTATTCGGCTACCCCGTGCGCGTTCAGGATCGCCCTGGCCAGCGAAGTGTCGGCACCCGGATTGACGCTGCCGGGAATCAGGCTTGCCCCGGACTCGGACAGGTGGCTGCTGATGGCCCGGCCCCTAGCGTCGTCCCCGAGGTCGGTAAATAGGTGGGAGGAGTAGCCCAAGCGCCCCAGAGCCACCGCCGTGTTCATCGGGGAACCGCCGGGATGTTCGCTAGTGGAACCGTCCGGGCTGATAACGATGTCTGTCAGGGCCTCGCCGGCCGTCAAAAAGGTAGCGTCCACCCCTCGATCATCGCATTAAAAGGCGCGGTCAAGCCACCGGCAAGGTGCGGAAAGGCGTTTGCAAAGAAAACTGACCGGACCGCGTTAGGCACCCTGTTGGGTATGCGGGGGAGAGTTGGGTGAGAATAGGGGGCATGGCTTCATCCCGCATCCCCACCCGCAAGAACACATCCGTGAAAAACATGGTGTGGGCGATAGGGCTAAACCTAGCCATCGTGATCGTCGTGGCCGCGCTGGTGGCGTTCCCGCGCGAGGGCAACAAGTACAGTCAGCCCGAAGTGGACGTGGCAGACACCGCGCGCCGTGCCCAGCCGGTGGTGGACTTTCCCCTGGTAGCGCCGCAGACCCCGCAGGGATTCACCGTGCGCCAGGCAAAACTGGCCACCGGTGCGCCCGTGAGCTGGACCCTGCGTTACAGCGCCGACGCGAAACCGTTGCAACTGGTGGAACGCAAAGAGGCCACCGCCGGGCTGGTGGTAGACACCCTGGGCAAGGCCAGCTCGCAGGGCACGGTGGAGCTAGACGGCGTGAAATGTGAACGCTTTAGCGGTGAAGCCGGGCACGTTGCCCTGCAGTGTGCGGGCAAGGGCTGGGCGTTCATCGCCTCCGGCACGGGCGGGCCGGAAAACGTAGAAAAACTGGCCCGCGCCGCCATCGCCTCGCTGCCCGCGTCGGCGCGATGAATTAACTTAGGGTCGGCACGCTAAGTTGCTGGGGCGTTGCCTGAGTTGCTGGGCAGCTTGTTGGGTAGCGCCTGCCCGTTAGCTTTCGCCCTGGCCCGCCTGGCCTTCTTGACCGCGTGCCACGGCCGTCTCCAACTTGCTGCTGGCGTTGTCCAGCCAGGACTGGCAGTGCGCAGCCAGTTCCTCGCCTCGCTCCCACAGGGAGATCGCCTGCTCCAACGGGACGTCCCCGGCCTCCAGCTGACGCACCGTGGCGATCAGCCGATCCCGCGCCTCCTCGTAACCGAGGGCCGCCACCTCGGGCGAAACCTGCACCGCTGCGCCGCTATTTGCGTCGTTTTGCTTACCTGCCATGAATTAACTCCTTAACGTGCCAAAGTCTTAAATGAATGCCCGGCTGCTCAAGCGATTCCGCGCGGGCCACCGGTTTATTCGGCGCGGGCCGCCAGCCTGCCCTCGGCCAGTCGCAGCGAGAGCGCCGCGCCGCTTGCCACCTGTGCCGGGTCGGTCACCGTGCGGCCCTCCTCGTCCTGCACCACCGCGTAGCCGCGCCGCAGCGTGCTTAACGGGGAAAGGGCCCGCACCTGCTGGCGGAAGAAATCGACCTCCCGCATCCGCTCGGCAAACAAAGCCCGCATACGGGTGCGCGCCAAAACCACCTGTTCCCGCACCTCGCGGCGCGGACCCTCAATCAGCGTGAGCGGCCTGGCCAGCACCGGGCGCGAACGCACCTGCGCCAGCCCCTCCCGCTCGCGCGAAAGCCGCGCCCGCAAAGCGCTGCGCAGCCTCAGCCGCGCCTGCTCCGCCAACTCCCGCTCCTGCCAAAAATCCGGGACCACGCGCTTCGCCGCGTCCGTCGGGGTGGAAGCACGCAGGTCGGCCACCAGATCGAGCAGCGGCGTATCAACCTCGTGGCCGATGGCGGAAACCACCGGCACGCTCGTGGCCGCCACCCGGCGCACCAAAGACTCGTCCGAGAACGGCAACAGATCCTCCACGCTGCCGCCGCCGCGCGAAATGATGATGACGTCCACGCCCGGCATGCCGTCCAGCTCGTTAAGCGCGACGGTCACCTCTCGTACCGCCCGCTCGCCCTGCACCGCGACCTCCCGGATCACGAACTCGATGCCGGGCCAGCGGCGCTCGCCGTTCACCACCACGTCTTTTTCGGCCGCGGACTGGCGCCCGCAGATCAAACCCACGCGGCGCGGCAGGAAAGGTAGCGGGCGCTTGCGGGCGGCGTCGAACAGGCCCTCCGCCGCGAGCGCCTGTTTCAGCTTCTCCAGACGGGCCAGCAGCTCCCCGATCCCCACCGGGCGCACCTCGTCGGCCTCAAGCTGCAGGCTGCCGCGCTTGCTCCAAAATGTCGGCTTCGCGTGGAACACGATCCGCGAGCCGGGCAGCAGATCCACGCCCGCCCGCTTCAAATGCACCTCGCGTACCGGCACGCTGAAAGACATATCCACTTCCGCATCGCGCACCGTCATAAACGCCAGGCCGCTGCCGGGGCGGCGATTCAGCTGCACCAGTTCGCCCTCCACCCAGAGCGCCGACATGCGCGAAACATACTTCTCCACGTTCACGGAGAGCAGCCGCAGCGGCCACGGGTTATCGGGCGTGGTTTCTGCCGCGGTCGCGGCGGGGACGGGGTTATCGGCCATGACACTACTGTGGCACGAGTACGCCGCAGAATGTGAGATCGAGAGTATCGCGGGGGATAACTGCGCGATACGCCGCAGACGCTACGCCGCGCCCTGCATATGATGGCGAACGTGACGAAACGAGTTCTTCTTGCCGAACCGCGCGGCTACTGCGCGGGCGTTGATCGGGCGGTAGTTGCGGTGGAGCGCGCCCTCGATCATTACGACGAGACGGTTTACGTGCGCCACGAAATTGTGCACAACAAATACGTGGTGGAGACACTGCGGAAAAAAGGCGCGGTGTTCGTGAAAGAGGTAGACGAGGTGCCCGAAGGCGCGCTCGTCATCTTCTCCGCGCACGGCGTCTCCCCGAAGGTGCGCGAAATGGCCGAAGAACGCGGCCTGCGCACCATCGACGCCACCTGCCCGCTGGTGACTAAGGTGCACCGCGAGGCTGTGCGTTTCGCGAAGGACGATTACGACATCCTGCTCGTCGGCCACCGCGGTCACGAGGAAGTGCAGGGCACGGCGGGCGAAGCGCCCGATCACGTGCAGGTAGTGGACTCGATCGACGAAGTAGATAGCGTCGAGGTACGCGACCCCGAAAAGGTGGTTTGGCTATCGCAGACCACGCTGAGCGTGGACGAGGCGATGGAAACCGTGGATCGCCTGCGCACCCGCTTCCCGCTGCTGGTTTCGCCGCCGAGCGACGACATCTGCTACGCCACCCAGAACCGCCAGGTGGCGGTCAAGAAGATCGCCCCCGAAAGCGATCTGGTGCTGGTGGTTGGTTCCGCGAACTCGTCTAACTCCGTGCGCCTGATGGAGGTTGCCAAAGAAGCCGGTGCGGGCGATTCGCAGCGCATCGACTCGGTGGCCGAGCTCAAGGACGAATGGTTCGAGGGCGTGGAGACCGTTGGTGTGACCTCCGGCGCGTCCGTCCCCGAACTGCTGGTTGAGGAACTGCTGGCCGACCTCGCAAAGCGCGGTTACGCTGACGTGGAGGCCGTGCGCACCGCGAGCGAGGACCTCATGTTCTCGCTGCCGCGCGAACTGCGCCAGGACCTCAAGAAGAAGGGCCAGGACGACACCCGCCAGCGCCCGTCGGCACGCAAAAACGACGGCTGCAACGACGGCCTGGCCTAAGCGCCGGGTTCCTGCCCCGGCTGCTGCGGTGTTTCCTGCGCCGGGAGCGGGGAGGGCCGACGTTCCAGATCTGCCGGTTCGCTCAGTTCCTCCCCGGAAACGCCGTAGCTTTCCAGCGCCCGCACGCTGACTAGGACGCGCGAGCGCAGCGAACCGAGCGCGTCGTTATACGCGCCGACGGAGGCGTCCAGGCTGCGGCCCAGCTTCGCCACGTGCCCCAGGTAGGTGTTTAGACGCTGATGCAGGGTCTTGCCGGTGGCAACGATCTGCTGAGCGTTCTGGTTCAGGGCGTCCGTGCGCCAGGCGTGCGCCGCCGTTTTCAGCAGCGCCACCAGCGTGGCCGGGGTAGCGATCACCACGTTGCGGGAAAAACCGTATTCGAACACGCCCGGGTCGGCCTGCGCTGCCGCCGCGACCATGCCCTCCGACGGCACGAACAGCACCACGAACTCGGGGTTATCGGGCAGAGCGGCCCAGTATTTCTTGTCCGACAGCCGCTTCACGTGCTCGCGCAGCGCGCGGGCGTGGCGCTCCTGCAGCTCGGGGGTGTCGCCCTCCAGCGCGTCCAGGTAGGCATCCATCGGCACCTTCGCGTCCACCACCAGGCTGCGGCCGTGGGTGAGGTGGATTAGCAGGTCGGGGCGCTGCGTGGCGCTGGGGCTGGCCGATGCGGCGTCGGTGGCCTGGCTGGACTGTTCGCTGAAATCGCAGTGCGGCAGCATACCCGCCGCCTCCACCACCCGGCGTAGCTGTAGTTCGCCCCAGCGGCCCCGCTGGGTGGGGGAGCGCAGCGCCGAGGTGAGGGCGTGGGTCTGCTGCCCTAGAGTGGCAGACTGCCTGCCCAGGTGTGCCAGGTGTTCGCGCAGTTCGCCCTCGGCGCGCAGCCGTGCCTCGTGCGAGGCTGAGAGCTGCCGCTCCAGCAGCGCCAGGGTCTGCGCGACCGGCTGCACCGTGTCCCGCAGAGCCGCGTCCCGCTGCGTATCGCGCTGGGAAAGCTCCGCCTGCTCGCGCCGCCACTCGCTGCGCAGCACGTCGGCATCCAAACGTTGCCCCTGCGCCGCCCGCTGGAACACGAAAAACACCAGCGCCGCCCCGGCCACGAAGCCGAGCAGCGCGCCGAACAGTGCCGCGAAAACCAAAGGATCCATGACACAAGCAAAACACGCAGGGGTGACGGCGTAAGGGGAAGGGCCTGGGGCTGGGTGTGGCGTGCGCCTGCGGGCGGCGCGGTGGGCGGGCGTTTTCGCCTCATGCCCCCTAGAATTGAGGGCGTGGCTCTAACAATCGGAATCGTCGGCCTGCCCAACGTTGGCAAGTCCACCCTGTTCAATGCACTCACCCGCGCCGAGGTACTGGCGGCGAACTACCCGTTCGCAACCATCGACCCGAACGTCGGGATGGTCCCCCTGCCGGATGAACGTCTTGGCCAGCTGGCCGAGGTGTTCGGCAGCCAGCGCCTGGTGCCCGCCACCGTGTCGTTCGTCGACATTGCGGGCATCGTGAAGGGCGCCAGCGAAGGTGAGGGTCTGGGTAACAAGTTCCTCGCCAACATTCGTGAGGCCGACGCTATCTGCCAGGTGACCCGCGCGTTCGCAGACCCGGACGTGACCCACGTATCTGGCAAAGTAGACCCGGTATCCGACATGGAGGTCATCACCACCGAGCTGATCCTGGCCGACCTGCAGACCCTCGAAAACGCGCGCCCGCGCATCGAGAAAGAGGTCAAGCGTAAGACCATGGAAGCGTCCGTGCTTACCGCGATGGATGCTGCCCGCGACCTGCTGGAAACCGGTAAGACCCTGTTCCAGGGCGCGAAGGACGCCGGGATCGACCTGGCCGAGCTGCGCGAGCTGCACCTGATGACCGCGAAGCCGTTCATTTACGTGTTCAACACCGACGAGGCCGGCCTGGCCGACAAGGCCATGCAGGAGCGCGTGCGGGCCGACGTGGCCCCCGCCGAAGCGATCTTCCTGGACGCCAAGTTCGAATCCGAACTGATCGAGCTGGAGCCGGAAGAGGCCGCCGAGATGCTCGAATCGACCGGCCAGAGCGAATCCGGCCTCGACAAGCTGGCGCGCGTCGGCTACGACACCCTGGGCCTGCAGACCTACCTGACCGCCGGGCCGAAAGAAGCCCGCGCCTGGACCATCCGCAAGGGCGCGACCGCCCCCGAAGCCGCCGGCGTGATCCACACCGACTTCCAGAAGGGCTTTATTAAAGCCGAGATCGTCTCGTTCGACCACCTCATGGAGGCCGGATCCATGGCCGAAGCCAAAGCCAAGGGCTGGGTGCGTATGGAAGGCAAGGACTACGTGATGGTTGACGGGGACGTGGTGGAGTTTAGGTTTAACGTCTAGCGTTTCTAGTGTTTAGCGACATGATGGGAATAAGAATTTTAGGAAATAATTAGTTAGATTCCACTTTTGAAGGGGCCCGACTCGTTTCGGGCGTTCGGGTGTTATCTAACAGATTGTTAAGAGGTAGGGTGTCAGTTGGAGTATTAACTCCAGGTTTTAAAGATTTTTTAGGGCACGATAAAACGCCTGTATTTTATATGGCTTGCATGTACTCTATATGAAGGCCTTAGTCTTCGTGTCATTAAATATAGAGTCTGTTACTGGTGGCAAATTTTAAGCTGCAGTCAGCATTTGATTCTTTTGTAAAAGCGTCTTTGGTCATATAAAATTCGCCGGTGTGATTCGACCGGCATTCATCTAGCATATTTCATGCACCCTTTGACCCGGGGGTCTTCTAATCTACTTACAAGTGGTACGGCGTTATACGCACGGTGACGCATTTCCTCCTTGTGGTATTTCTGGCCGGGACTTCTCGTCGTCGCAAGGGCGCTGCAATTCAAATGATTGCCTCACCAAGAATCGATGCCTGTTTGCGGCAAAAAGGCATAAAGCTGGGCAACCGCTCTAACCTGCGTCAATCGCAGGGTGTGCGTGATGCCACCTAGTCAATTTACTTCGGCAGAGGTCTTGACAGTGATCTGTGGCACATCATATGCTGCAGTCAAGTTCTGTATGCCCGTTCCTTTGTTTTCAGTCACTCATGTCTGAAGTCGACCTAAAGAGTAGGGGATATTTCCGTGTTAAACCAGAATTTGGGAGTAAACTACGCTTTGGCTGCGAACGCCCTAGAGGGATTTTCTAAGGGGTATCAAGGCCTTGGGGAGAGCGAGGCATTTGAGCTTTTCTCCGCTTACTGCAGACTTCGTGGGCATGAACTTGAGGATTCTATGGTTGAGTCTGGAAGAATTGGGGGAGGTGGCGATGGGGGGATAGACTGGATATATCTCGTTGTTAATGATCGGGTATTAAGCCTTGTTGAGCCGATTGAGGTGTCAACCTTACCTAGAGGGGTGAAGGTTGAATTACTAATTGGCCAAGCCAAAGTGTCTAAAAAGTGGGATGCCACTGTGGGAACAAAATTTGTGAGTACCTTCAGAGATTTATTTGGCAGCCTTTCTGAAAGAAGTGAACCTCAGAGGGAATATAGTTCCGATTTGCTAAGGGCTTCGGATAACCTCTTTAAATTCTGGATTGACAGCGGCGAAAAAAGGCCTACTTTTACCATTAGTGTTGTGTATGCAACAATGGGCGGGTCTCCTCATAAAGATGTGCAGGACTCTATAAATATAGCTACTCAAACAATAGGCGATATTTTTTCTGCAGAAGCAAACGGTGAGCTGCTGGGTGCTAAAGAGCTATTTGAACTCTACTCAAACAGGCCAAGCTACGATTCGTCGTTGGCCTATGTGGAAGAGCTTCAGAAGGGCGACGACAAGGTGGCTCTTATAAAACTTGTAGACTACTACAGGTTCTTATGTGACAAAGATGGCAAACTTAACCAACATTTCTTTGAGGGAAATGTGAGAGATTACCAGGGCGAGGTTTCTGTAAATAGGGAGATAGCCACTTCTCTGAATTCCGGTTTGGCAGATTGTGATTTCTGGTGGCTGAACAACGGGATCACCATCCTGGTATCCGAATCGCCTATCAGTAGAAGTAAGAAATATACTCTCAGCGATGTCCAAATTGTGAATGGACTGCAGACATCGCATGCTATTTACAATTGGGGAACAAAGCTTGATCCGCACTTTGATGCTAATGACGATCGGACCGTCCTTGTCCGAATTATATCGCCTTCAAGTGAGGGTGTAAAGAATAATATCATTCGTGCCACCAATAGTCAGACTCCTGTCAATAAGGCTAGCCTAAGGGGTACGGATCAAATCCATCGGGATATTGAAAGCTACTTGAAGATAAGTGGCTTGAACTATGATAGAAGGAAGGGGTATTACAAGAATCAAGGGGTCGATCCAAGGGATATCATTTCTATCACCTTGCTTAGTCAGGCTGTAATGGCGGCATTTCTCGAAAAGCCGGACACGGCAAGGGCTAGGCCATCTTCGTTTTTGGATGACGATGACCGTTACAGTAAGATCTTTGACCAAAATAGGTCTCTTAATGAGTTTCGTTGGGCTGCTTTGTGCCAGAAGAGCATAGATAGAGTTCTTTTGGGCTGCAAAGAGTACTCCGCCGCCGAGCGCAATAATCTAAAATTCTATGTAATTTTGGTCATAAGGATGTTGGGGGGGAGTAAGGAGATAGGGCATCCAAAATGGGATCCGGCTTTATGTCCGAATGACTGGATGCCGAGCGATGACGAAATCTTGCAGGCTGCCCGCTGGGTGGACTCTATTGCCCGGGGTATGTTGAAGGATCAGAAAGAAGATTTTGCAGTTGACAAGCTCTTCAAGGGTCCTTCTTTGACCCCGTGTCTTAAAAATTCTTGGAGCGAGTTTTTTAAGGAGTGTAAAAACTCGGAAGAATGAATTTGCCTCAGTGACGGTTAAGGTATTGGCGGCTGATTTGCCAACTTAAGGTTGTCTAGGTTGGACAATGTATTGCGCAAGGAAGCCTATTTGTTTAATCCGCTAGGTCTGGCGAGGAGGCTGCCCTGGCTGATCTAGACTTTAGTTGCTTCGGCTATTCTTAACTGCTGTGGGGGAGGAGTTATTTCTTGCTTTAGATTGCTGCAAATAGATGGTTAATTAAAGTCGCAGCCTGCACCGAGAACCCATCCGGCCCCTGCCCCAAGTCCACCCCGTGCAGGTGCACCCTGACCCCGGCCCCGCTGACGTGCAGTACCTCAGGTAGCTCCGGTGGCAGCGGCTCCGCATACACCAAGTGCACATCTTGCAGCCCGTGGCAGAGCGCATACGTCACCATCTGATACATGTCCTCGCGGGACGGCCCGGAGCAGGCCCGCTTATATTTCGTGTCCAGTACCGCCACCGGTGCGCCGCCCCGTGTGAGCACTATGTCCGGGCGGAGCCGATAGTCGGGCAGTTCCTCCACGTAAGGCAGGCTACGCTGCGTCTCCACGCGACACCCGGCAAGCAAAGTATCCGACTGCTCGCCTATTGCCCGGGCGAACGCAGCCTCAAAAACCTGCGGCGTGTTGATTAAAAACCCGCGCGTCTCGATTTGCCCGGCCCGCGCCTCCACTCCGCGCCCAGATAGCACCAGCTCGCAAAGCCTAAGCACACGGTGGTAACGGGAGTTCAGGCGTGTCGGCCGCCAAGCAGACAAATCCCCGGCACGCAGAGGACCGGCCTCAGCCAGCGTGCGATAAATCCTGCGCAAACCAACACCAATCGGTGCCGCCGATCCAGCGCGGGCCGTACGTAAAAGTTCCCCGGTGGCGGCCCGCAAAATTCGGTTTTCGGGGATATCCACCCCGTGCTCTTCATGGCTCACCTCCAACGGGTAAAGCCTGCCGTGATGCCTGCTCACCTGCTCAGCCATGCGGATGCGCCCGCGCAGAGCAGAAGTCTGTTCGTCGAGTGGCCAGTAGCCGCGTAGCAAACCGGGCTCTATTGCCTCCCGTGCCACGTCCAAGAACAGCGCGGCGAAACCCGATGTCAGGTCACTGTGCCCGGCCAGCGCATGCGGTGCCAATCGCATCCCGCAAGTGGCATACCCGACCAGCCAAAGCAGCGAAGAAACCGGCAGCTTCGGCTCAATAACCACATCCAGCCCGTGGCCGCTCACCGCTCCCGCCAGGTTACCCACCCGTACATCGAACGTGCCCGGCTCTCGTCCAGGCTGCACTGTGTCTGCCACACCGATCCCGTTCCGACCCAGCCACCTGGCCTGGGCGGTCGTGAGGGGGAGCGATGCGTGCAGCCCAGCCTCGCGCAACAGCAGGGTCAATTTGTGCCTTCCGGCGTAGCCCATCCCGTGGTCAGAGCAGCCAGGGACAGCTCCCGATCGACCCATCCCTCGTCGCCGTAGAAAGATTCCCTGAGCTGAGGCAGCACCTCTGTTTCCCAGATCTCCGCCAGCAAAGCCATATCCAACTGCCCGCTCGCCGTCAGTTCCTCCGACATGAGATAGGAGGGGCCTACCTGGGACTCGGGGTTCCGCTCCCGCACGCGCCGGTTCAGCTCCCGCCACAGTGAATCCAGCTCGCCGCCCAGTCCAGCCCGGCGACAGTAGCGGCCCAGCAACCCTGCGGTCGGCTCGCTTGCCGGGTCCAAATCAAGGAAAGCGAAACGCCTGCGCATCGCGGCGTCCACCAGGGCAATCGATCTGTCGGCGCTGTTCATGGTGGCGATGATGAACAGGTTCTCCGGCAGGGTGAAGCGCTGCTGCGAATACATCAGCTGCACGCCCTCGCTGCGGTATTCGAGCAAGAAATACAGCTCGCCGAAAATCTTTGCCAGGTTGCCGCGGTTGATCTCGTCGATCACCAGGAAGAAGTTCAGTTCGGGCTGCTCCTCGGCCTCTTCTGCCAGCAGGCGCAGCGGGCCGGGGCGCAGTTCCAGCCTGCCCTCCGGGGTCGGCCGGAACCCCTCGAAAAAGTCCTCGTAGGTGTAGGCGGGGTGGAACTGCACCAGCCGCACACGCTCGCTCGTCCCCGCCAGCCGGGCCGCGATCTTGCGCGCCAGATAGGTTTTACCGGTCCCGGGCGGGCCCTGGAAAACGATCTGCCTGCGCCGCTCCAGCAGCCCCCGCGCCCGCCCCAGCCATTCCTCGGGAACCAGCAGATTATTTGCATCCTGCGCGGTGAATACCGGTAGCGCTCCGCTGGGGATCTCTTCCGAACTAGCTACGGCCTCAACCGGAGTTACGAATGGTGTCGGCTCTACCTTCGCGGTAGAAGCGTCCCATTCCTCGCGGTCGTCATAGAAGTCCCATGCGCCGCCGCGCTCGCGCCGCAGCGCGTCCCTGATGGCCGACGCCTGCCGTTGCGGGGAGGCCGCCGCAAGTTCCTGCGGCACCCTGTCGCCGAAGGCCGACAGTATCTTGTTTAGCTGGCCAGAAGAGCAAATAGGAACGTAATGCTCCGGTGCGAGCAGGTAGAGCAATACCTTTTCTATCTGCGGTTCCCGCTCAGACTCCGGCACAAGTCCGCGCATAGAAGCAGCCAGAGAATCGGTATCGGCAAGTATTTTTTGCTGTTCGTCTTCGGACAGGGCGAACCAAGCCAGCCCGAGGAAAACCAGGTGCTGCATCTGCCGCCAACGGGACGTGTTGTAGCCCTGACCGCCGTTCAGCACGCCGCCGTGTGAGAACACTTCCCGCAGGAAGACCGCGCCGTCGGGGGAAACATCCTCACCTGTCAGTCTCACCTGCGAACCGGCAAGGTCCAGGACCGCCTGTATTTTGGCGAGCTTCGTTTCCTCACGCACGTTGCCAAGCACCGAAAAATGCACCGCGTAAAGTTCCGCGAATAGCTGCACCGCTTCCCGCGAGGCCCCGGCAAGCTGCCTGCGCAGCTTTGTATCAAAGGTATCCGCCGAATCGTCAGGCTGCTGGCAATAGTGCTTTTCCAACTCGGCAAAAGTGTCGGCATTCCAGATGCGGCTGCCATCCAGAAGAGATCGCCCGCCCAGCAGCGCCGTGTCCCGTAGACGCCTGCCGAACTCATCCACCAGCCTGTAGTTGCCGTAGAGGGCCACCCTGCCTCCTGAAATCGCGATACCGGATGTAATACCCGTAGAAAAGGGCCGCTGGATAGCTGATCCGAGCAGCTAGCGGTTCTTTTTGCTGCGGGTTTCCTACTTTTCCCATGCTAACAACGCCGTGTGTGATTGCCCCGGTTAAACGCCCGCGATAGCGTCCCGCGCGGGTTTCGCTGACATACTGAACGTTCCTCATCTGACGGCGCCTCGTCTCATCTATTACTTGGCGCATCCCGTCAGGTTCGCGCCACGGCGGCGCAGATTCCCCCTTTTTTTTCTATTCCCGGAGAACCGTGACTTTAGCTAGCCCTGCCCCCGAACGTACGCAAAGTAAAAGCGCGCAAAATAAAAACGGCAGTGAAGATTTCCCGCTCGTCCCCAGCCCCACCAGCGTCCGCGCCGCCCTGCGCGATCCTTCCCGCCTGCGCACCGAGGTCCTTGCGGGCCTGGTGGTGGCGCTAGCGCTTATCCCTGAGGCGATCTCATTCTCGATCATCGCCGGCGTCGATCCGCGTCTTGGCCTATTCGCATCGTTCACCATGGCCTGCACCATTGCCATCGTGGGCGGCCGTCCCGCCATGGTGTCGGCCGCGACCGGCGCGGTTGCCCTGGTGATCGCGCCCGTCGCCCGCGAATACGGCATGGACTATTTCCTGGCCACCGTGATCCTGGCGGGCCTGTTCCAGATGGTGCTGGCCGCCCTCGGCGTTGCGAAATTAATGCGCTTCATTCCCCGCATGGTGATGGTCGGCTTCGTAAATTCGCTGGCGATCCTGATTTTCCTGGCGCAGTTGCCGCACCTTATCGGAGTGCCCTGGCTCGTTTACCCGATGGTGGCGCTTGGCCTTGCCATCATGTTCCTGCTGCCGAAGGTAACCAACGTGGTGCCCGCACCGCTGGTCGCGATCCTGGTGCTGACGGCCGCCGCCGTCGCGTGGGGCTGGTCGGTGCCGACGGTCGGCGATATGGGCGAACTACCCGGTTCCCTGCCCACCTTCCTGATTCCGAACGTGCCGTTCACCCTGGAAACCCTGCGCATCATCGCCCCCTACGCCGCCACCATGGCCCTGGTCGGCCTGCTGGAATCGCTGATGACGGCGAAGCTGGTGGACGACATTACCGACACCCACTCCAGCAAGACCCGCGAGGGCTGGGGCCAGGGCATCGCCAACACCATCACCGGTTTCTTTGGCGGCATGGGAGGCTGCGCGATGATCGGGCAGACCATGATCAACGTGAAGGCGTCCGGCGCCCGCACCCGTATCTCCACGTTCCTGGCGGGTATCTTCCTGCTGGCCCTGGTCGTGGTGGGTGGCGATCTGGTGGCTCGTATCCCGATGGCCGCCCTGGTAGCCGTGATGATCCTGGTTAGCTACGCCACGTTTGACTGGCATTCGATCGCCCCCGCCACGCTGAAGCGGATGCCGCTCAGCGAACTGGCAGTGATGGCCGTGACCGTCGGCGTGACCGTGCTCAGCCATAACCTGGCCTACGGCGTGGTGCTGGGCGTGCTGGCCGCGTTCGTCGTGTTCGCCCGCCGCGTCGCCCACTTCACCAGCGTGGAACGCATCGAGACGGCCGACACGAACGGCGACGGCACCGTGGACACCGCCACCTACCGGGTGAGCGGCGAACTCTTTTTTGCTTCCAGCAACGATCTGGTCTACCAGTTCGACTACACGGGCGATCCGGCCCGCGTAGTCATTGACCTCTCCGACTCCCACATCTGGGACGCCTCCACCGTGGCCGCGCTCGATGGCATCCGCACCAAGTATGCGAGCAAGGGCAAGACGGTGGAGATCGTCGGCCTGAATGATGCCTCCGCCGCCCGCCACGGGCTGCTGTCGGGGCACCTGGGGGATGGGCACTAGGCGAAAGGGACAACCTTTTCGCGTGGGGCGTATCGGAGCGTTTTATTCCTACTCCGCTGACGTTTGGGTGCAGTAACCGCTGGTAATTCCCGCCCTCTAACATTTGGGTGCACTAACGGCTGCGAAAACGCCTTTTAACCCACCGAAAGTGCACCCGAACGTAACGCCCCACTAAAAGTGCACCCAAACGTAAAACCGGGCCTTCGCTCGGGTAACTAAGCCGGGGCGCTAAGCCAGGGCACTAAACCGGGCCCGGGCCGGTAGGCTCTACGCATGGCCGAAACAGTGATCGCCTCCTGCAGCGAAGCGGCGCAGCTCCCAGACCTCCCCGAACTGCTGGATCTTTACGATTCGGTGGGCTGGAGCGCCTACACGCAGGTTCCCGAAGCGCTTTTAGCCGGCGTGCGCGGGTCTCTGCACGTGGTCGCCGCCAGGGAGGTGGCCGACGTGAACGCGTGCGGCCCAGCGGGGAAGGAAAACCGGGGCCGACTTATCGGCCTGGCCAGAGTGGTGGGAGACGGCGCGACGATCTGCTACCTGCAAGACATCCTGGTGCACCCGGACTATCGCCGCGCGGGAATCGGTTCCCGGCTGATCGAGGCCGCGTTCGCCCCGTTCCCGCACGTGCGCCAGCACGTGCTCATTACCGACGAGGAGCCGGGGCAAAAAGCGTTCTACGAAGCCGCAGGGTTTAAGCAGCTGGGGGAGGGTACGCCCGGACGGGCGTTCGTGCGCTTCAATTAAGCGTTACTGTGTGCCAGCGCGGATGCGGGATTACCCCGGCTTTTCGCGACTGCATCTAGTCGCTAGCCAGCCGCCCGTACGTGTAGACGTCCACGCGTTCCCCGTTAACCAGGAATTTCTCCCGCTCCACGCCCTCTTGCACGAAACCGGCCGCGCGGGCCACCCCGCCCGACGCCGGATTGTTGGCGCGGTGCCCCAGTTCCAATCGGTACAGTCCACCGGTGCTTAGTGCCCAGTCGGCCACGGCCCGCGCGGCGCGAGAGGTGAGGCCGCGCCCGCGATAGCGCCGATCCAGCCAATAGAAGAACCAGGCGTTGCGGTTTTCTTCGTCAACGCTGAAAGCGACCATCCCCACCGCTTCGCCACTGTCGGCAGTTATGGCCCAGGCATAGTTTTCCCCGTCGGTCATGCGCTCCACGTAGGCGCTCGCCTCCGCCGCGTCGCGCACCGTGCCCTGCCTGGACATCTCCGCCGCGTCTGTCGTGAATGCGGTAAGCACCGCCGCCGCGTCGTCGGCACGCAGGGGGCGAACGGGACCGTTCGCGGATGCCATTAGTTCTCGGTCGGGTAGCGCCATGAGGTAACCGTAGCAAAGCCGGAAAGTGTGCAATATGTGACACAAACGCATGCTCAATTACGCGTTGCTGAACTTTTTTAATCCGCTTAGGATCGCCTTGGTTGGGTGTTGGTAAGAAGGATTTACTTGAAGCGTGCCCCCAGCCTTTCCAGCTACTAGATTTGGGGAGTCTTTGTGTTGAACCGTCGTTCGTTTATTCTCGCCGCCGCGCTCGGTGGCCTCACCCTGACCGCTTGCGGTGGTGAGAAGAAAGAGGCTAAACCTGCCGCGAATAATTCAACCGCATCGGCCGCAGCCAGCGGCCCCTGGAGCTACGACGCTCCCGGCTACGACGGCAAGACCGTCAAGCTCGATAAAGCGCCGGAACGTCTGGTGGTAGACGCCTACTCGACCCAGGCGATGTGGCCCTACGGCATTCGCCCCGTCGGTATGTGGGGCTGGGGCCAGGAGGGAGAAGCCATGAAGGGCATCGACACCTCCAAGTTGACCATCATTGGCAAAGACGGTGAGTTCAGTCTGGAAAAGCTGGCGTCCGTCAAGCCCGATCTGCTGATCGGCTTTGGCAACGATGAAGCCACCGGCTACACCTGGTGGGACGAAAAGGTGACCGCGCAGGCCGCGAAGGTCGCGCCCTACCTGGCGATCAACTACGGCGGGCGCCTGGGCGGACAGAGCGTGGACTCGATCATCGAGCTTTACCGAAACCTCGCGAAAGCGCTCGGCGGCAAGGTCGATACCCCCGAGGTGGAAAAGAGCAAGCAGGACTACGAGGCCGCTAAGGAGCGGGTGCGCAAGATCGCCAAAGAACGCCCCGACATTTCCGTTGCGCTTACCGCGCTTTCGGATGACAGCGTCTATTACGCGATGAAAAACATCCCCGGTGTAGCGCTGCTCCAGGAGCTTGGCGTGAACACTGTCATGCCCGTCGTGAAGGAAGGCGCCTGGGCGGAAGACAGCTGGGAGAACATGCCCTCCCTGAAGGCCGACATCATCCTGGACAACATTGAGATCGACGAGAAGGCGGCGCAGAACCCGCTCTACAAAAAGACCGCGGCGGCTCAGGCCGGTCAGGTTTACGTGTGGAACGACAAGCGCCCCTACACCTACGAAAACTATGCGGCCTGGCTGAATCAGTTTGCCGATCAGCTAAGCGGCGCCAAGAACGTAGTCGACTAATTCCCTGCTGGGCAGTGTCTGATGCGCTTCCGCGTGTTGGGCGCTGCCCGCGCCCGGTTTCTCTCAGCTTTCCCTTAGGAGTTTTTGTGCTTAACCGTCGTTCCTTCATTCTTGCCGCCGCGCTCGGTGGCCTCACCCTGACCGCTTGCGGAGGCGAAAAGAAAGAGGCTGCGGGTGCTTCTTCCGCCGCTAAGGCTCCCGCCGCCGAAACCCCCTCCGGTCCCTGGAGCTATAACGCCCCCGGCTACGACGGCAAGACCGTCAAACTGGATAAGGCCCCGGAGCGTATCGTCGCGGATGCCTACTCGACCCAGGCGATGTGGCCCTACGGCATCCGTCCCGTCGGCATGTGGGGCTACGGCCAGGAAGAAAAGGCCATGCAGGGCGTGGACGTTTCCAGTCTGACCGTCGTCGGCAAGGACGGCGAATTCAGCCTGGAAAAGCTTGCCTCCCTGAAGCCCGATCTGCTGATCGGTTACGGCAACAAGGACGCCAGCGGTTACACCTGGTGGGACGAAAAGGTGACCGCGCAGGCCGCGAAGGTCGCGCCCTACCTGGCGATTAACTTCGGTGGCCGTACCGGTGATCAGACGGTGGACGGCATCATCGGCATGTATCAGGACCTCGCTAAGTCCCTCGGCGGCAAGGTCGATACTCCCGAGGTGGAAAAGAGCAAGCAGGACTACGAGGCCGCCAAGGAACGCCTCAAGAAAGCGTTTGCCTCCCACCCCGAAATCACCGTCGCCCTTACCGCGCCCACCAAGGACAAGGTCTACTTCGCCATGGACCGCATAACGCAGGTGAAGCTGCTCAAGGAACTGGGCATCAAGACCGTCGGCCCCGTGGTTGAGGAAGGGCCGTGGGCGGAGGAAACCTGGGAGAACCTGCCCGCTCTCAAGGCCGACATCATCCTTACCAACACCCTGGGGTCTGAGGGCGTGCTCGAAAACGCCCTGTTCAAGCAGACCGCCGCCGCGAAGGCCGGGCAGGTGTACGAATGGGACGACAAGCGCCCCTACACCTACGCGAACTACGCCGCTTGGCTGAACGAGTTTGCGGGCCAGGTAGAAAACGCGAAGAACGTTGTCGACTAGTCGTCTCACCCTGGCATACCTGGCGGCCGCCCTCGTTCTTACGGCGGTGGCGGCCGCCAGCCTGCTGATCGGGGCGCGCCCGATTCCCGCAGCGGAGGTCTGGCAGGCGCTGATTCACGGTGGCGACAGCGCAAACAGCGTTGTCGTGCACAGCTCCCGCGTGCCCCGCACCCTCGCGGGGATCGTGGTCGGTGCCGCATTCGGGGTGGCGGGGGCGTTGATCCAGGCGTTTACCCGCAACCCGTTGGCGGACCCGGGCATCCTCGGCGTCAACGCGGGAGCTTCGTTTGCTGTGGTGCTCGGCGTGCTGCTCTTTAACGCCGTGACCCCGCTCGGCTACATCTGGTTTGCGCTCGCCGGCGCGGTGCTTGCCACGGTGGCGGTTTACGCCATCGGGGGAGGGGTGAGACGCAAGGCCGATCCGGTCACGATCACCCTCGCGGGCGTAGCGCTCGGAGCGCTGCTCACCGGCATTTCGAGCGGCATCACCCTGACCCATAAGGAAGTCTTCGACAAGATGCGCTTCTGGGGAGCGGGGTCGCTCGTGAATCGCGGCTTTGACGCCATCGCGGTGGGTGCCCCGCTGGTGCTGTTGGGCATCGTGATCGCGGTAGTGATCGGCAAAAAACTGGATGCGCTGGCGCTCGGGGACGAAATGGCATCTTCCCTCGGAACCAACCTGTCGCGCACCCGCAGCGCGGCCATCGTGGCGGTAACTCTGCTGGCGGGAGCGGGAACCGCGATCGCCGGTCCCATCGGCTTCGTTGGGCTGATGGTGCCCCATTTCGCCCGCGCATTAGTCGGAGCAAACAACATGCGAATCATGACCTTTACGGTGCTGGCCGCGCCCGCGCTACTGCTGTTTAGCGACATCCTGGGCCGCGTCGCCTCCACGGGCGAACTGCAGGTCGGCATCGTTACCGCCTTCCTGGGCGCGCCCGTGCTGATTGTGCTCGCCCGTCGGCCAAGGCTGGCCGGGCTGTGAGCGCGCAGGCCGCCCGCGCGGGGGAGCAAACGCGAAGGGGAAAAATCGACTACGGTCGGCCCATCCTGCTGCTGCGCAACAACCTGTTCAGCGGTTATTGGGACAAGCGCAGCATCACCACTGTGCTGGTGCTCGCAATTATTTCGCTCGCTTGTTTCATCACCGCGCTGCGAATCGGCGATTACACCCTGACCAGCGGTGAGGTCCTGGACGCCCTGCTCGGAAAGGGAGACCCTGGCCAGGAACTGGTGGTGCGCACCTGGCGCCTGCCGCGTGCCATCGCCGCCCTCGGGCTGGGAGCCGCGCTCGGAGTATCCGGTGCCGTGTTCCAGACCTTAACCCGCAACCCGCTGGGCAGCCCGGATGTGATTGGCTTCAACTCCGGCGCTTTCGCCGGTGCCACCGCGATCATCCTCTATACCCAGGCCACTTTCGTCACCACCGCCCTCGGTGCCTTCCTGGGCGGCATGGCCACAGCCTTCGCGGTTTATCTGCTTTCGCGTGTAAACGGCACCTTCCGCAGCTTCCGTCTCATCATTATCGGTATCGCGGTTTCCGCCATGCTGTCGTCCCTCACCACCTGGATGATCGTTAATGCGGATATCGAACAGGCCCTACAGGTATCGCTTTGGGGGGCGGGCAGCCTGAACGGGGTGACGGCGGAGAACGTATATCCCGCCGTCGCGATGGTGCTGCTGAGCATCCTGTTGCTTTCCTTCCTGCTTCCCGCCATGCGGCTCAGCGAAATGGGGGACGAACTGGCCACCACCCTCGGCGGCAGGCTGAGCCTGAAACGCCCCCTGCTCATCGTGATCGCCGTGTTCCTGACGGCGATCTGCGCGGCGGTAGCCGGACCGATCAGTTTCGTGGCGCTGGTGGCTCCCCAGATCGCCCGCAGGTTGGAGAACTGCGCTGGCGTGCCGATCTTCAGCACCGCCCTGATGGGCGGGGTGCTACTTCTCGTTAGCGACATGATCGCGCAAAACATTTATCCGCCCAGCCCACTACCCGTCGGGGTGGTAACCGTAAGCCTGGGCGGGGGCTACTTCGTGTGGCTGCTGATTCGGGAGGTCCGAAAGTGACAGACAAACAAGCGGCGCTCTCCCTGCGGGGAATCACCCTCGGCTACGGCGGGGGAGCCGACATCTGCCGCGATATTTCCCTGGAGGTGCCGCGCGGCAGCTTCACGGTGATCCTCGGGCCGAACGCCTGCGGCAAATCCACCGTGCTGAAAGCCATGGCCCGTCTGCTGTCCCCGCGTGCGGGGGAGATTCTGTTGGAGGGCAGGGAACTTGCCAAGTGGCCGACCGGAGAGCTGGCGCGCCACCTGGGCCTGCTGCCGCAGTCGGCCATAGCGCCCGACGGGATTCGCGTGGTGGACCTGGTGGCCCGCGGGCGCAGTCCCCACCAGGGCATTTTCTCCCGCTGGAGCGCGGAGGACGAGCGGGTCGTCGCCGAGGTGATGGAAACCGCCGGGGTGCTAGACCTTTCGCAGCGCGTGGTGCAGGAACTCTCCGGTGGCCAGCGTCAGCGCGTCTGGCTGGCCCTGCTGCTGGCCCAGCAGACCGACGTGCTGCTGCTCGATGAACCGACCACCTTCCTGGACATCGCCCACCAGTATTCGCTGCTTAACCTGAGCGACAGGCTGCGCAGAGAGGGCGGGCGTACCGTGGTCGCGGTGCTGCACGATCTAAACCAGGCCTGCCGTTACGCCACCCACCTGATCGTGATGAAAGACGGCAGGGTGGTGGCGGCAGGCGATCCGGCCGAGGTTATGAACGCCGAGCTGGTGAAGGACGTCTACCAACTGCCCTGCGACGTAATCCCGGACCCGCAGACCGGCACCCCGATGGTGGTGCCGCACGCGCAGGTGCATCCGGCAGCGGTGGTTTAACCGGGGTGGCTACGGCTGATAACTAAGCAGCATCGTCGCCGTCGCCTCGTCCGTGGTTAGCGCCAGGTTTAGCCCGCTACGCACCACGGCGTAGATGGCGGGCACCTTTTCGCTGCCCCAGGCCACCAGCATCGGCAGCTTTATGCTTGCCAGCCTTTCCGGTTCCATGGCGATGGTGCGCTCGCACAGGGCGGTGGGCACGTGCCTGCCGTGCGCGTCGAAATGGTGCCCGGAGATGTGTGCCACCGCGCCCTGCCTGCGCAGTTCGTTGATCAGTTCGCGGGTCATGAACGGGCGCAGCAGTTCGCTGGTCGGACCCTGGCCGACGGCGCCGACCCCGACCACCGCTATGTCGGCCCGCGCCGCCAGTTCCAGCGTGGTCACCACCATCTCCTCCCGGCGCACCCCGCGCGCGGCGCTGGCCGAGCGCAGCACGATCGGCACGGGGAGGGCCCGGTAACCGCCGCCGAGCCTGCCCGCCATGCGCCGGCACAGATCGGGGGAATCGAGCAGGTGATGCGCCGATCCGCCGTAGGAGCCGATCATCTGGCACACCATGGAGAGCGGCCACTGCTGCTGCGGCATGGCATCCACCACGGCTGCCACCGCCCGGCCGTTGGAAAGGGCGAGCGCGGTCTGGCGGTGACCGGCGCGCGCTATCGTTTCCGCCGCCAGGCGTCCCACGGTTTGTTCCGGCCGCAGCCCCGTTTCCTGGGGGGCCACGTACACCCGTTCCAGCCCGAGCTTGCGCCGCAGCTTCCTTTCCAGCTCGAACGACTGCTCCAGCGGGTGATGCACGGTGGTGCGCACCATCTGCTTTTCGCGCGCCTCCTTGAGCAGGCGGGAAACTCGGGAGCGGGAACAGTTCATGCGCTCCGCAATATCGCCCTGGTCCATCTCCTGCTCGTAATACATGCGCGCAACCTGCAGCAGTTCGCGCACCCTGTCGCGCTCGTTGGATACGGAATCTGTGCACATATTTGCAGCCTTTCGTTGCAGCGCTGGAACCCTCGGCTCTGTTTAAGCATATTTTTGCGCCTTGCGCCGGGCCTAGCAAGGGTTGCTAGCACCTCACCCGTTTTCTCTGCTGCAAATGTTTGCAGTTTTTACCTTGTGGGGCCCGACGTGCCGGGCGAACTCTGTAGTCACCAGCCCGGCCGCTAAGGCCAGCAGTATCCAAAGAAGGAGACCCCAATGGCTAAGTTCGCACGCACCATCCTCGGCGACGTAGATCCCGCAACCCTGGGCGTGGTGAACGCCCACGACCACCTGATCCGCGTCGGCGCGGGCGAGGTCTACATCGACGCCGATCACCAGCTGGCCGACGTAGACAAGGCGATCGAAGAGGCCAACTACTTCGTGGATGCCTCCAAGCGCTGGGCCGACGGCGGCACGGTCGTTGACATGTGCCCCGCAAACTGCGGCCGCGACCTCGACAAGCTGGCGGAGGTAAACCGCGCGGTGCCCGGCCTGCAGGTGATCGCCGCGACGGGCTTCCACCGCGAGCACGTCTACCTGGAGACCCAGTCCCACTGGGTCAGCCGCTACACGGTAGACCAGATCGCGCAGCTGCTGATTGACGACATCACCGTCGGCATCGACCGCCACGACTACTCCGGCCCGATCGTTGATCGCACCCCCTACAAAGCGGGCGTCATCAAGGTCGCCACCGCCTACGGCAAGATCACCAAGTTCGAACGCAAGTGCATGGAGGCCTGCGCGATCGCCTCCATCGAGACCGGCGTCCCGATCAACACCCACACCACCTACGGCACCTGCGGCCTCGAGCAGGCACAGGAAATGATTAAGCTCGGCGTACCCGCCGACCAGATCGCCATCGGCCACATCCAGCGCAACGCGGACGTCTACTACCTGCAGCAGATCCTCGATACCGGGGCCTGGCTGGAGATCGACGGCACCTACCGCATCAAGTACCAGCCCGACAGCAACCGCATCATGGAACTGCGCGAACTGGGCGAAAAGGGCTATGGCGATCGCATCCTGCTCGGCACCGACTCCGGCAAACGCGGCTACCAGAAGGCGTACGGAGCGGTCACCGGCGTCGATTACAACGCCTCCGTGGACGGCCCGCGCATGATCGCGGAAGGCTTCGACCCCGAATACGTGAACAAGCTGCTGTGCACCAACGGCCAGCGCTTCTTCACCGTTCGCAAGGAGGCCTGAGATGCGGCCCCGCCTACAGGTGGCGGTAGACGCCACCGATATGGTCTCCGCGCTCGGCCCGCTCAACAAGGCGGTCGCCCACGTTGACGTCATCGAATGTGGCACCATCTGGGTGATCGCAGAGGGACTGAAGGTGGTGCGCGAGGTGCGTGCCCTCTACCCCGAAAAAACGATCCTGGCCGACGTGCGCATCGCGGAAGCAGGCAGCCTGATCTCGCGCCAGTGCTTCGAGGCCGGTGCCGACTGGGTTTCCTGCGTTGCGGGTGCCTCGCTCGCCACCATTGGCCAGGTAGTAAAGGTGGCCGAGGAGTTCGGCGGCGAAGTGCAGGTGGAGCTGGGCGAAACCTACAGCGCCGAACGCGCCCGCGCCTGGCGCGAACTGGGCGTTAAGCACGTGATCGTGAAGCGCTCCCGCGACCGCGAGGCCGCAGGCGACCTCTCCTGGGGGGAAGCGGACGTTTCCCGCGTCAGCGAACTCGCCGAAATGGGCTTCACCGTCACCGTCACGGGCGGTATCAAAGCGAACGAGCTGGACGTCTTTAAGGGCCGCCCGGTCGGAGTGGTCATCGCCGGTCGCGGCATCATGAAGGCCGAAGATCCGCAGGCCGCCGCCCTGGAGATGCGCGACGCCATCGAAAGGGTCTGGCCGTGAACACCGTCAGGCTCGGCATTTACGAGAAAGCGCTCGTGTCGGCCCCCTGGCCGGAATTTTTCCCCCAGGTGCGCGAGGCAGGGTTCAGTTTCGTGGATCTTTCGATTGACGAAACCCCCGAGCGGGCGGCGCGCCTGGACTGGAGCGCCGAGGAACGCCTGCGGGTACGCGAGGCGGCCCGCGACGCCGGGGTGCAGATCGGGGCGCTCTGCCTCTCGCTGCACAGGCGCATCATGCCCGGTTCGGCGGACCCTGAGATGCGCCGCCAGGCGCTTGAGGTTTACCGCAAGGGGATCGACCTGGCGGCCGACCTCGGCGTATCGGTGGTACAGGTGGCCGGATATTACGCCCACTACGAAGCCGACGATCCGGCGGCCCGCGAACGCTACATCGACACCCTGAAAGCCGCGCTACCCTACGCGGCGTGCCAGGGCGTCGTGCTCGCCATCGAAAACGTGGACGGCCACGACATCGCCTCCATTCCGGACGTGATGGCGGTAGTGCGCGAATGCGACAGCCCCTGGTTGCAGTGCTACCCGGACGTAGGCAACATCGCCGAACACGGCGGGGAAGCAACCGAGGAACTCGCTGCGGGGGAGGGGCGGATGGTCGCCCTGCACGTAAAGGATGTGCTGCCGGGACAGCCCCGGCGGATACCGTTCGGCCAGGGGGTGGCCGACTTCGATACGGCCTTCGCCGAGCTGGCGAGCCAGCGTTGGCAGGGCCGGATCATGCTCGAAATGTGGAACGATGACGCGCCGGATTCGATAGCGACCTGCGTCTCCGCCCGCCACTTCATCGAGCAAAAACTCGCCGCCGCAGGCTATGCGGTGGAGGCTATCTAGTACGGGGGAGAGCAATGGAGCTACTCGAACTGAAAAGACAGGTTTGCGAAGGCAACCTGGAACTGGCCCGCAACGGGCTGGTGGCCTGGACCGGCGGTAACCTGTCGGCCCTGGCAGACTCCGGCGACCGGATCGTAATTAAACCCTCCGGCATGCTGTATTCGCAGATGACGCCGGAAGACATGGTGGTGGTCGGGCTTGACGGCAAGATCATCGAGGGAAAGCACGGCCCGTCGTCGGACACCAGCTCCCACATCGGCATCTACAAGGGCAGGAGTGACGTGCGTTCCGTGGTGCACACCCACTCCACCTACGCGACCGCCTGGGCCGCGCTAGGAGAACCGATTCCGTGCTGCCTGACCGCTATCTCCGACGAGTTCGGCGGACCCGTCCCGTGCGGCGGTTACGCCCGCATCGGCGGGGACGCCATCGGTGAAGAGGTGCTGCGTTCTATCGGACATTCCCCGGCGATCCTGATGCAGCAGCACGGCGTTTTCACCATCGGCCCCAGCATCACCAAGGCCCTGCAGGCCGCCGTGATGGTGGAGGACGTCGCCCACACGGTGTGGGCGGCGCGCCTAATGGGTAAAGTTATCGAGCTTCCCGAAGAGGAAATCGCCGCTAACTTTGACCGCTACACAAACCGCTACGGAACCGCGCAAGCTTCCGAAGGAGTGAGCTAAATGTTCGATATTACTTCTATCGGTGAGGGCCAGATTCGCCTCACCGCCCCTCGTGGGGAGCGACTCTCGAACTGCCGCACCCTGCGCATGACCGCAGCCTGTTCCGAGGCGAACGTGTGTGGCGTGCTGTCCCAGCTCGGGCGGCAGGCGTCCTGGTGCTCGGTGCTTCCCAAGGGGGACCTGGCGAGCCGCTGCCTATCCGAATATCGTTCGGTCGGCGTGGACCTTTCCAACATGATCCGCGTCGAGGAAGGCCGCACCGCGCTCTACTTCATGGAGCCGGGCGAACCGCCCATGCCCTCCCGCGTCATCTACGACCGGCTACACACGCCGTTCAGGGACATCAGCATCGAGGACATCAACTGGGATTCCATGCTGGACACCCGCCTCGTGTTCGTCACCGGCATCACCGCGGCGCTCACTGAAAACACCGGCACGGTGATCCGCTACTTCGTGGACGAAGCGGAAAAGCGCGGCGTGGACATCGCGCTCGACGTCAACTACCGCAGCCTGCTGTGGAGCGCCGAGCGTGCCGCCGAGGTGCTAACCCCGATAGCGGAAAAGGCGCGCATCCTGTTCTGCTCGCGCAAAGACGCCAAAGAGGTGTTCGGCGTCGTCGGCGAGGGCGCGGAGTGCTCACGCAAACTGCGCGAACGCTTCGGCGCCGAATACGTCGTGTCGACGGATCAGACCAACGGCGTCTACTCTTCCGGCCCCGACGGAGAGGAAAACTTCCCGGTCGAGGTAGTGCCGATCATAGACCGTCCGGGTGCGGGCGACAGCTTCGTCGCAGGCACGCTGCACGGCTTCCTTTCCGGAGACGTCCGGCAGGGGATCGAGTTCGGTAAGCGCGTAGCCAAGTACGCGCTCACCCACCATGGCGACCTCACGCACATCAACCCTGCTGAGCTCTCCATTCCCACCACGACAGACATCATCCGGTAAAGCTCTGCACCGGCGCATAGATTGGTTACCGAAATGACAACAACACAACCCCCCGCGGGCCTGACGGCCGCGGAACAGATCGATTCCCACCCCCTCACCCGCAACCAGAAGTCGATTATCGGCCTGGTGGTTATCGGCAACATTGCCGAATTCTTCGACATCTTCCTGATCGGCTTCGTCGTCTCCCTGCTGGTCAAGCCCTGGCACCTAAACGGCTTTGAAACGGGCACGATCCTGGCCTGCGCGGGCCTCGGCACCGTGGCCGGCGCCATCGTCTGGGGCAGGCTTTCCGACAAGCTAGGCAGGCGCGGCTCCTTCTTCTGGTGCATCGTCGTCCTGGTCGTGTTCACCGCGCTCTGCGTGGTGACTCCCGACAGGGGCTGGTGGATGCTCGCGATCCTGCGCGTCGGCGTAGGCATGGGCGTGGGCGGCCTCAACATCACCTCGATCCCCTACGTGCAGGAGTTCGTGCCCGCGAAGCAGCGCGGTTTGCTCGCCGGTCTGGCCTCCGTGTTCATCCCGTTCGGGCTGCTGCTGGGGGCGCAGGCACAGTACTGGCTGGCCGATTCCATCGGCTGGCGCGGCCTGATCGGCCTTGGCATCCTGCCGATATTCCTGCTCGTCTGGCTGCGTTACGTTCCGGAATCGCCCCGCTTCCTGCAGGTTAACGGCCGTGCCGACGAGGCCCGCAAGGCTTACGCCTGGGCGCTGATGGTGCCCGAGCACGAGGTAGGCGCCCTGCCCGAGATCAAGGACGAAAAGAAGGCCAGCTACGGCCTGCTATTCCGCGAGCACCTGAAGCCGCTCAGCATCATCACGATCGGTTCGTTCTGCTTCATCCTCGGTTCGTTCACGATCCAGTCGTGGGGCCAGGCACTGCTCAAGGACGGCTACGGCTACACCGCCGCAACCGTGGGCCTGCTGTTCACCTACGTTTCCATCGCCGACATGGTGGGCCGCCTCGGCTCCGCCTGGCTCTCCGATAAGATCGGCCGCCGCATGGTGATGCTCTCGTTCGGCATGATCGGCGCCGCGGGCTGCCTCGTGGCCGCGATGTCCACGAGCGGGGAAATGTTCTTCATCGGCATCCTGATCGCCATGATGTTCGGTGACGGCGCCTTCGGTATCCTGAACGCGTTCGGTGCGGAACAGTTCCCGAACGAGGTTCGCTCCACCGGCCTCGGCCTCGGCTACGGCATCGGCGCTACCGCGAAGATCATCGGTCCCGGGCTCCTGGGCGTCATGATCGGCAGCTCCGGTGTGAAGGCAAAGCCGACCCTGGAGGCGGTGCCCCCGGTATTCACCCTCTTCGCGATCCTGCTCGCGGTGGGCGGCATCACCTACCTGTTCGCCAAGGAAACCAGGGCCGTGCAGCTAGAAAAGATTTAACAAACATGGCCTCTTCGGCCAGCAGTGGTTACGGATAACCTCGCGAGGGGTGCAGCAGACTTCTGCTGCACCCCTCAATGCTTGTGGGGGCATAACGTTTACGGGCGGTGGCGTCTGACCGCCTCGAAGCCGGCGCCACTAACGTTTGGGTGCACTTTCGGCTATGCGTGACGTTTGGGTGCAGTTTTGGCGGGTTAAACCCCGTTTTCGTAGCTGTTAGTGCACCCGAACGTCAGGCAGGCCGGGATAACAGCTAAAAATGCACCCAGGCGTAAGCATCTAAGGTCTCCGTGGGAGGCTACGCCGCAAGGGGACGGTAGGGGAGAGAAAGACAGGGGACGCGGCGGAGTGTTAGGCGGCGTCCCGGATCTCTTCCTTGGCGTGCACCAGCAGCGTCACCAGGTCGCAGAACGGGGTCGGCACGCCGTACTGCTTGCCTTTGCGCGATACCGCGCCGGTAATGTAATCCACCTCGGTGCGGCGATTGTTGCGCACCAGGTCCTGGTACATCGAGGGGTAGTGCTCGCCGATGGAATCCCGCGAGAACGTGCCGCGCACGTGAGCTACCACCTCTTCCCGGTCCAGCTCGACCCCCTCGCAGGCGGCGACGTCAGCGAATTCGGTGACTATCTGGCGCAGGATCGCCTCCGCCGAAGACGTCTCTCCGAAAGTAGCAATGTTGCATTCGAGCAGCGCACACATCGTGTTCACCACCCCGTTCAGGGCGGCCTTACGGTAGGTCGCGTAGACGACTCCCGGCGAATACTGCGCGTTTAGGCCCGCGTCGCTGAGCACCCGGGCAACCTCCATTGCCCGCTCGCGGGCCGCCTCGTCGCCGCCGGCGTTTTCAAGGGCCACCGAACCGGTGCCGTGCAGCACCACGCTGCCGGGGCCCGTCATGCTGGCCGTCCAGATGGTGTTGCCGAGCATAAAGTTATCGGCCGGCACGTATTTGAGCGCGGTTTCCTCGTGGCCGATCCCGTTCAGCAGGCAGAGCAGGCTCGTCTCTGCGCTGAGCGTGTGCCTGATGGCCGACAGCATCGCATCCAGCCCCATCGCCTTGGTGAAGCAGCAGACCAGATCGAAGCTGCCCTCAAGTTCGTGGGGGTAGAAGATGGGCAGACGGGCGTTTCGCGCCTCGCCGTTCCAGTCGATCAGTAGCCCGTTCTCGCGGATCGCGGTTACGTGATCGTCCCACATGTCGATCAGGGTCACGTCGTACCCGGCCTGGGACAGCATGTAACCAAAGCGGGAGCCCAGCGCCCCCGCGCCAGCGATACCAATTTTCACGGTGGAAACCTCTCAGAAATACTTGACCCAGAAATACCGGAGCGGAAAAGCGATAATCATTTTACTCGCGCCCCAAATTAGACCCGAGCCAGATGAGGCCCCGCAGGTTAAGACCCCGCAGGTTGGGGCCCCACCGGTTAGGGGCAGACGGTAAGGGGCCGCCGGTTGAAGCCCCGATGGGGCACCAATCGGCGCAAAGGCTGGGCCGTCTTTTCTCCTCCCCGAAACAGGGGCGCTACCGGCCGGGCAAATAGGGGGCGCTTCCTGTCAGGCGTCGTCTTCCTGCGCGGTGAAAGCGGGCTCGCCGGGGTGTACCGAGAGCGCCGATTTAGGCAGGGACGCTACCGTGCGCGCGTGGCGTCTCCGTGCCGTATCCAGGCTTTCGCTAGCGAAGAAATCGCCGTCTACCAGCAGTTCTTGCACGCCTCCGGAAAGTTCGTGGTGCTCGCCGTAGCCGAACCTTTCGGCGGTTATCGTGCCGTCCCCGTCGTAGGTGCGGTAGGCGATCTTGCGCCCGCCGCGGCTCGCCTTGCCCTCGCTGTTCTTATGCACGGGCACCATCCGCCCGTTATCGCCCTCTCGAGACACCAGCTTGTAGACCATCTCCGCCGTGGGGGCACCGGACCCGGTCACCACGCGAGTGCCCGCGCCGACGGCATCCACCGGTAGCGCCGCCGCGTTCATCTCCGCGAGCGTGTATTCGTCTATGTCGGAAGAAAGCACGATCCGAGTGTGCTTCGCGCCCAGCTCGTCTAGCAGGGCGCGGGCGCGTGGCACCTCCTCCCGGAAATTACCCGAATCGATGCGGATTCCTCCCAGGCCGGGGCCCGCCACCTCAACTGCGTTGCGGATTCCGCGCTCGATGCCGTAGGTATCCACCAGCAGCGTGGTGTCGGTGCCAAGCGCGGCCACCTGCGCCCGGAAAGCCTCGCGTTCGTCGGCAAAAGCCAGGGTGAAGGAATGCGCCGAGGTACCCGTGGTAGGAATGCCGTAGCGCAGCCCCGCCTCCAGCAGGGAGGTGACCGTGAACCCGGCGATGTAGGCGGCGCGGGAAGCATAAACCGCCGCCGCCTCGTTAGCGCGGCGGGCCCCCATCTCGATAAGGGGGATCCCGTTAGCGGCATTCACCATGCGGGAGGCCGCGGCCATCACCGCCGAATCGTAGTTCAAGATCGACAGCAGCACGGTTTCCAGCAAAACCGCGTCGGCAAAACTGGCCTCCACGGTCAGCACGGGGGAGAGCGGGAAGAAAACTTCCCCCTCCGGGTAACCGTAGATGCGGCCACGGAAGCGATAGTTGCGCAGGTATTCGATCGTGTCCTCGCCGATCAGCGGATCCTCGCTCAGCAGCGCGAGCTGCTCGGAGGTGAAACGGAAATTGCGCACCGCTGCCACCGCGCGATTAACGCCGCCGACCACGCCGTAGCGGCGGCCCTTGGGTAAACGGCGGGCGAACAGTTCGAAAACCGCCTTCTGGTGCGCGTTCCCGGCTCGCAGCGCCGCCTGCAGCATGGTTATTTCGTATTTGTCGGTCAGGAACGCCGTGCTGGAGTCACCAACCTGGGGTCCTGCAAATTCTTCTAGCCGGTTTTCTGCTGACACCACGTCTCGTCTCTTTTGCGTCCACTAGCTGCGAGCGGGGCGATCGTGATCGGGCCGCTCCCGCAGCAGAATAGCGGCTTTGTTCGGCACAGGTCTTTTTAGACACACTTACTGCGGCCTGCGCCTCACATTGGCGAGGAAGATCGGTAGCCTGGGGAAATGAGAGCCGAAAACTCTGCGCGTGTAATGGCCGCCGCGCTGGCAGCCATGGGTGTTTTACATTTCGCTAAGCCCGAACCTTTTGACGGTGCGATTCCCCCGGAATTACCGGGCGACGCCAGGTTCTACACCTACGCTTCCGGTGTTGCTGAGCTGGTCACGGCCGCTCTGCTCGCTAACGCAAAGACCCGCAAAATGGGTGCGTTAGCGGCCTCGGCTCTCTTCCTGGCCGTCTGGCCGGGGAATTTTCAGATGCTCCGCGATTCCCTGCATGACGGCTCCTCGCCGACCAGGCAGGCGATCCTCGCGGCGCGCATACCGTTGCAAATCCTGCTTATCGTGCAAGCCCAAAAAATAGCCGCAGCGAAAGCCGCAAAAGAAAAGAATTAATTTAGTGAAAATCCTTGTAGTACAGGCACACCCGAACCCGGACTCCTTTACCGCGGCCTGCGCCGCGGCGTACGCCGAGGCCTCTCGGGAAAAAGGCAACGAGGTGCGAGTGATCGATCTGGCCGAGGCCAGCTTCGATCCGGTGCTGCGTTTCGGCTACCAAAAGCGCATGCCCGAGGACGCTTTCATCACGCAGTCGCAGGAGTCCCTGCTGTGGGCTGAACACGTGAGCGTATTCTTCCCGACCTGGTGGGGGACAGTCCCCAGTGTGTTCAGCGGCTGGGTGGAACGGGTCTTTACCCCCGGTATCACCTACCGTTACATCCCGGGCAAGCCGTTCCCGGAAAAGCTGCTCACGGGCAAGACCGCCTCGCTCGTAACCTCCTCGCACGCGCCGTCCGTGCTCACCAAGTACGCCCCCACCGGCCCCGTCCGCCACGTCAAGGCGCACATCCTCAGCTACTGCGGAATAAATAAAGGTGAAGCGGGTAGACGTGCTCGGAGGCATGGACTCCCCGCAGGACACCCAGGAAAGGCGCGCAGCCTTCATCCAGAAGATCGCGCAGACCGCCTGAAAACAGCCCTAGCGTTGGCATATAAACGCCTAACGCTTACCGCATAAAGTGTGGGGCCGGGAGATACGCTCTCCCGGCCCCACACCTTTGCCCGTTAAACGGGCGAACGTTTCAAAGGAAAACTAGCCCCCGAACACCGCGCGCAGCGCCAGCACTCCCACCGCGCCGATGCCGGCGGCGGCGGGCAGGGTGATGATCCAAGCCAGCGCGATCGGCTTCATCAGATTCCAGTTAGCGGCCCGATTAACGATGCCGACGCCGATTACCGCGCCGATCAAGATATGGGTGGAGGACACCGGCAGGCCCAGCACGCTGGCCGCCATGACTACGGCCGCCGCGGCCAGCTCGGCAGAAAAGCCCGACGCCGGGTGCATCTCGGTCAGGCCGTTACCGACCGTCTGGATAACGTTGCGGCCCACGAACCACAGGCCCGCCACCAGCGCGATACCGAACGTCACCATTACCGCCGTAGGCACCGCCGACTTCTCGCTGATCTGCTGGTTCTTCAGCACGTCCAGGATTGCCGCGAACGGGCCGACCGCGTTCGCGATGTCGTTACTGCCGTGGCTGAACGCGAACGCGCTCGCCGTGAATACCTGCATCCAGCTAAACAGCAGGAAGGTGGAGCGCTTCAGGTTCTTCTTCTTGAGCGCCTTCGCGAAGATGTAGACGGAGATCCAGATGAACATACCGACCATCGCCATGATGAAAATGTTGGCGGTGGTGTTCAGGTTCAGATGCAGGTGCTTGAGGCCCTTGAACAGCAGCATCGAGGAGATCACGACCGAGCCGAGGGCCGCCAGCATGGGGACCCAGGTGACGAGGGCGCGATGGGATTCGAGCGCCTTCGCCTTGTCCTCGATGTCGTACAGCTCGCGGTAGAAGTCGGATTCCAGCTCGTCGCGGGTGTAATCGCCCTGTGAAACAACCACCTGATCGCGCGCCATCTGGTTGGCGTAGGCAACCTGCTGGATCTCGTTCAGGCGCTCGAAGGCGGCCTTGTGGCGCTTGCGGTGTTCGCTGCGTTCACGCTTAATGGCCTGCAACTTAGCGTCGGCCTCCTCGTTGTAGACGAGGATGTTCTTCTTGACGATGCTGAACAGGACGTAGGAGAACAGCGCGCCCAGGACGGGGGAGATGACCCAGCTCATGGCGATCTGGCCGATCTTGTCCCACTGCACCATGGCCAGGCCGCCGGTGCCGGTAACGAAGCCGGTGGTCAGCGCCGCGCCGACGATACCGCCGATGATCGCGTGCGTGGTGGAAACGGGCCAGCCCATGCGGGTGGCGATCAGCAGCCACAGGGCCGCGCCGAGCAGCGCCGACATCATGATGTAGACGAAACTCATCGGATCGAGGTCAATCGCGTTCAGATCCACGATGCCGCTGCGCACCGTGTCCGTCACTTCGCCGCCCGCCAGCACCGCGCCGCTCACCTCGAACACGGCGGCGACCACCAACGCCTGCTTCATGGTGAGGGTCTTGGCGCCGACACTGGTGCCAAACGAGTTGGCGACGTCGTTACCGCCGATGTTGAACGCCATAAAGACGCCGAACAGAATGGAAACAACCAATACGATCCGGCTGGTCTGGGCGGCGACGTAACCGTTCGCCCAGAGGGTGAAGACTACGAGCGACAGGGCCAGTAAGGCCCCGAAAGAAATATGCCACCAGCGGTCGGGCCCCAGGAAACCTGGATGCGACTGCTTGTTCAGGGTGGTCGATCCTTGCGGCATGGCGGATAGGCTTTCTGACTCGCGTTGAGATACCTCCGAAATCGTGCTCCGCGCAGGTTAACAGAAGGTAAACGAATGGGGTCTTTGGGGCGGTTTCCCCGCGAGGCTCGCCCCCAACTCGTCTGATGTGTAATCATAGTGATGTGGATCTCAAGAACTCTGTTGCGGTTCAGCTGGGAATGATCTCGGTGGTTACCGAGGTCGCTGAATCGCTAAAATCCAGGGCCTGGCTGCGCGGCGGCTGGGGGATGGACTTTGCCCTGGGGCGAGTCACGCGCGTGCATTCTGACATCGATATTTTCGTGGACAACGTCGTCTATAACGAGATCGTGGAAAAACTGGTGGAAAGGCACTGGCTGCTGACCAACCCACATTCGCTCTCCATCCAGGCGAACTTCACTCACGAACAGGAAGCCTGCTACCTCACCCCGATCGCACACCGAAACCTGCACGATCCGCACGTCCCGTACGGCCCCTGGGCCGGTTCGCGCTGGCCGGAAAGCACCCTGAAAGAGGCCGGGAAAAACACCATCCGCGGCGTCGAGGCCTGGTATTCCAGCGTCAGTTCGCAGATCGAATGCAAGGAATCAAGCCCCGGCTGGATGGGGCGTCCCCCGCGCCCGAAGGACCTTGACGACCTCTTGCTGCTGCGCACCATCAAACAGCGCCGCGAGTTTTCCTGATCGCCAGTTTCGCCATCTCTCTGCATCTTTCGGGCATTTTCGCCACAATGGGATGATGCCCGCACAAAACAGACACTCAGTTCCCCAGCAGATTTATGCCTGGCTGGTGCACGCCTTCACCATGAGCGGGGTGCTCTGGGCCCTGCTCGCCCTGGCCGCGCTCAACCAGGGTGACATCAAGGGGGTCTGGCTGTGGCTTGGCGTGGCCCTGATCGTGGACGGCCTGGACGGCACCCTCGCCCGCCACGCCAGGGTGAAAGAGGTTGTTCCCTGGTTCGACGGCGTGGTCTTGGACCTGGTTGTTGACTACCTGACCTGGACTTTCATCCCCGCCGCGTTCATCGCCCTGTACGTTAACGTCGGTGGCGAACCTTGGGGCTTCGTCTGGGCCGCCGTAATCTGCCTTTCCTCCATGTTCTGCTTCTGCAATACGGGCATGAAAAGCGCCGACAACTACTTCGTCGGCTTCCCCGCCGCCTGGAACATCATCGCCGTCTCACTCTGTCTGTTGCAGACCCCCGCTTGGGTGAATATCACCGTGATTGTGGTCTGCGCCGTGCTGTCGTTCATCCCCTGGAAATACCTGCACCCGTTCCGCGTGAAGGAACTGATGCCGTTCAATATCATCAGCGTGACGCTCTGGATCGCGGTTACCGGCTGGGCCGTCGCCGCGGATAGGGAGCTGCCGCTGTGGGCCTACCTGATCTGGTGGGCCAGCGCGGCCTGGGTAATCGGCGTGAGCGCGATACGTACCGTGCGCGGCAGGATTATCTCTGCCGGGTAAAAGCCCGTTCCCTCTCGCTGACCGTGATTAGCTGAGGGAGCGCCCTGAGCGGCTACCGCGTGGGTCGTTAAACCTTGGTTCTGAAGCCCCGAGTGGCCGCAAACCGCCGGGCTTCAAACGTGCAGCAGATCCCGGTCCAGCTTGCGCGAGCGCAACACCTTTAGCGCTTCATACAGCAGGCTCGCGCCGATCAGTACGTACACCACAACCACCACGTAGGTCGGGTAGTTGCTGCCGCGCAGCCAGAAGTAGGCGTACGGGGTGAGGAAGGTAGTCAGGGTGACGGCCAGGCCGGTTAGCCTGAGCCTGCTGGTTTTGCCGGAAACCATAGTCACCACGCCCCAGGTGTAGGGAATGGCGGTGGCGATATCCAGCCCCCAAAGCACCCACAGCGATCCCTCGAAACCGTCCACGAACGTCACGGGAAGAACGCGCAGGGTCGAATAGATGAAAACCACCACGTACGCGATCACGGTGGGGTCGCGCAGCCAGCGTTCCCAGCGCGAGCGATGACGGATGCCGATGCCCGCATTTTCCAGCGCCTCGGCCCGATCGCGGGGAATGCGCAGAGTGTCCAGGCCGTGCAGGGCCTCCCGCATGAGCTCGTGAAAGCGTTCATCCTGAGCCAGGCACAGGGCCAGATCGCCGGGGGTGATCACCGCCGGATACCGGCCATCGCGCATACCGCCCACCACCTGCACCAGGTCGCGGCCGAGCACCTCCTGCCAGGCGGCCAGGGCCTGCGGAGACAGCGCACCGAGCCAGACGATCATCCCGCGCGTCAGGCTCTCACGCAGGCGCTTACCGAACATGGCGAAAGCGGCCTGCGGGTCACGCTGCAGCAGCAGCGGCAGCTCTTCGAGGAAATCTACCTCCTGGGCCCGGCGCTGATTCAACGCCAGCAGAAGCTGAACACCGCTAGCGGTGCGCAGCTTCGCAGGGTCGATGCTGAAGCGTCGGCACACTTCTAGCCGGGTCAGGTAAGCCATTCGTTCATGGTAAAGCAGAAAGGAAGCTTAATTCTTACTGTTTCCCCAGTTTGGCGGTGAAAAAAGACTCCCTAGCGCACGGCTCGGGCGGAGTCGATGATGCCCGCGAACGTGGCGGAGGGGCGCATGGCCCGTGCCAGACTATCTGCGCTGGGCAGGTAGTGGCCGTCCAGGGAGACGGGCTCACCGCGCCGCTGCTGGATCTCTTCCAGGATGTGCCAGCTCGCGGCGGTGAGTTCCTCTGCTAACGGGGCGAAACGCTGGGCCAGCTCGCCGTCCGGGCAAGAGGCCAGCTCCTGCGCCCAGAAAAGCGCCAGGTAGAAATGGCTCTGCCGGGTATCGACGCCGCCCTCCTCCTCGCTGGGGGAGCAGCCCTCCTCCAGCATTCTGGACACGGCCCGCTCCAGGGCGTTCGCCAGCTGCCCGGCAGCGGGGTTTCCCTCCCGCGCCAGCAGTCGCAGGGACTCGCCCACCGCGAGGTATTCTCCCAGGCTGTCCCAGGCCAGGTGGTTGGCGTCGGTGAGCAGCTGCGCCAGCTTCGGCGCGGTGCCTCCCGCGCCCGTCTCGAACAGGCTGCCGCCCGCGAGCAGCGGCACCACGGAAAGCATTTTGGCGCTCGTGCCCAGCTCCATGATCGGGAACAGGTCGGTCAGGTAATCGCGCAGCACGTTCCCCGTGACCGCGATGGTGTCGGCACCCGCGCGGAAACGCGCCAGCGTGAAGCGGGTGGCTTCGCGCTGCCCCAGCACGCGCAGATCCAAGCCGGACGTATCGTGCTGCGGCAGGTAGGCGGCCACCTTCTCGGCGAGGGCCCGCTCGTGCGCGCGAGAATCATCCAGCCAGAACACGGCAGGCTGACCCGAGACGCGGGCGCGCTCGACAGCCAGGCGCACCCAGTCGCGCACGGCGACGTCGGCCGTGAGGCAGGCGCGGAAAATATCGCCGGCCTTAACTTCGCGGCTAAGCAGCACGTTACCCGCGGCGTCGCGCACCTCCACGCGGCCGTCCCGCGTGACCTGGTGGGTCTTGTCGTGGCTGCCGTACTCCTCCGCCTTTTGCGCCATCAGCCCTACGTTTGCCACGCTGCCGAGGGTGCGCGGATCGAAAGCCCCGTTCTCGCGGCAGTCGCGCACGGTCTCCTGATAAACGGCGGCGTAGCTGGAATCGGGCACCACGGCCAGGGTCTCGGCCAGCTTGCCGTCCGCGTCCCACATGCAGCCGCCCGCGCGGATCATCGCGGGCAGCGAGGCGTCGATAATGACGTCGCTCGGTACGTGCAGGTTGGTTACCCCGCGCGCGGAATCAACCATCGCCAGGCGCGGCCCCGCCGCCAGCTCCTGCTCCACCAGGTCAGTGACCTCTTTTCCGGCGGGGAGGTCTGTGAGGGCCGACAGCAGCGCCGCCAGCCCGTTCGCCGGGTCAACCCCGGCAGCGGCCAGCTCGTCCCCGTGCCGAGAGAAAGTTACGGGCAGGAATGCGCGCAGGCAACGCCCGAAGATCAGCGGATCGCTCACCTTCATCATGGTCGCCTTCAGGTGCAGGGAAAAGAGCAGCCCGTCGCGCTGCGCGGTCGCGATCTGTGCCCGCAGGAACTCATCGAGCGCTGCCAGGTCCAGGAAGGTCGCATCCACGATGTCTCCGGCCTTTACGGGCAGGGCCGCATTCAGCGTCTCCTCCGTGCCGTCTTGCGGCACGAACACGATGTCCAGGTGGCCGTCGGACGCCACGGTATGCGAAACCTCGTTGGCGCGGAAATCGCCCGCCTCCATGGCGGCGATACGGGTGCGGCACTCCGCGTGCCATTCGCCCATCCGGTGCGGGTGCTTACGGGCATACTCCTTCACGACCTGTGGCGGGCGGCGATCCGAGTTCCCCTCGCGCAAAACCGGGTTTACCGCCGACCCCTTCACCGCGTCGTAGCGTGCTCGCGTGCGGCGCTCGGTCTCGCTCTGCGGATTTTGCGGATAGTCGGGAAGCGCGTACCCCTTTTCCTGCAGTTCGGCGATGGCGGCCAGAAGCTGGGGGAGGGAGGCGGAAATGTTGGGCAGCTTAACGATGTTCGCTCGCGGGTCCTGGCAGAGCGCGCCCAGTTCGCTTAGCGCGTCGGGAACGCGCTGCGCGGTGGGAAGATCGTCGGCGAAAACCGCCAGAATACGCGCCGCTAGGGAGATATCGCGCGTTTGCACCTCCACCCCGGCGGGCGCGGTGAAAGCCCGCAGGATCGGCAGCAGCGACGCCGTGGCGAGCTGCGGCGATTCGTCGGTCAGGGTGTAGACGATGCGGGACATGCGCGACCTCCTCAAGCGGCTATCTTGACTTCAAGATTAGCGGATTTGGCTGCGCGTTCCCGCCGTAAACGTCGGGCTAGTCGTTGTAGAGGGAATCTATTTCTTCCCGGTAGCGTTCCATCACTGCCTGTCGGCGCACCTTCATGGTGGGGGTGACGGTGCCGGTGGCAACCTCCAGTTCGTGATCCAAGATCACGAACTTCTTGACCGTCTCCCAGCGGGCCAGGGTGCGGTTAGCGCGCTCCACGTAGTTCGTGACCGCGTGCTTAACCTCGGGGAGCTGGGTCAGCTCCGCGTAGTCGAGGTCCTCGTGCCCGTGGTTGGAACCCCAGCGGGTCAGCGCGTCCCGATCCAGCGTGACGAGGGCGGAAACGTACTTGCGCCCCTCGCCGACCACCATCACCTGCGAGAAATAGGGGCAGGCTGCCATCAGCGTAGATTCCACCTCGGCGGGAGAAACGTACTTGCCGCCGCTGGTCTTGATCAGATCCTTCTTGCGGTCGGTGATGGTCAGGGTGCCGTCCTCGGCGATGGTGCCGATGTCGCCCGTATGCAGCCAGCCGTCGTGCAGCACCTCGGCGGTGCGCTGTTCGTCCTTGTGGTAGCCGCGCATGATGCCGGGGCCGGAGACGAGGATCTCGCCGTCCTCCGCGATCTTGCAGGAAGATCCCGGCACGAGTTTGCCGACGGTGCCAAACTGCGGCTCCCACGGCTTCGAGAAGAACGTGACCGCGCAGGATTCGGTGACACCGTAGCCCTCCACCAGCAAGATGCCTGCGGCGTAGAACCAGCGCTGCACCTCCGGCGAAAGCTTCGCGGAACCGGAAATGAAGTAGCGCAGCCGCCCGCCCATCAGCTTCTTCAACTTGGAAAAGACCAGTTTCTCCGCGAGCGCGGCCTGGGGCCGCAGCGCGAGCGGCAGTTTCTTGCCCGCCAGGCGGTAGGGGGTGGTCTTTTCGCCGACGGAAAACGCCCACTCCGAAAGGCGCTGCTTGACGCCGCCCTGCGGTAACTTCGTCTGCACCGCGGCGCGCACCTTCTCGAAGATGCGGGGCACGCCGCACATGGCGGTCGGGCGCACAACGCTCAGGTTGCTAAATATCTTGTCCACGCGGCCGTCGATAGCGGTCGTGGCGCCGTGGGAAATAGAGATCAGGTTCAGGCACTTGCCGAAAGCGTGCGACAGCGGAAGCCACAGGTAGTGCACGTCGTCCTCGGTGAGCAGGCCCAGGGTGTGCCAGGCGGCCGACTGGTAAAGCCAGTTATCGTGCGTGATTTCCACGCCCTTGGGCAGGCCGGTGGTGCCGGAGGTAAAGATGATCGTGGCCAGATCGTCCCGCTTCACCTCGCTGATCGCCTCGCGCACGCACTCCGGGTCCCGTGCCAGCCGCTGCGCGCCCCGGCGTTCGACGTCGGCCAGGGTGACGATGCGCGGATCCAGCAGGTCGGTGCCGTTGCTCATCAAAATGATCGCTTTGAGCGGAGACTCGCCGGGGTTCTTGGCATGCATCGACTCCGCCTCGAGCAGCACGTCCAGCATTTCCGGGTTCTCTACCAGGGCGAATCCGGCCTGGCTGTAGGAGAGGATGTGGGCGTAGTCGTTCACGCGCGCGTTCGGGTAGATCGTGGTCGTGATGCCGCCGATGCAGTTGTTTGCGAAGTCGGCGATCACCCATTCGATCCGGGTGTTGGCTGCGATAGCAAGCTTATCGCCCTTGGTCATGCCCAGTTCCAGCAGGCCCGCCGCGACGCGGTGGCACCAGTCGCGAAACTCGCTCCAGGTGATCTCCTGCCACTTGTCCTGCACATCGGGAAACATCCAGGCGCGGGCATCCGGCGTCTTTTCCGGACGCTCATCAAGCGCAAAACCAATGTTTTCGGGACGAGACTCTAAGATCTCGATCTTTTCGGCCGACAGGTTCTGCGTATTGAGCTCTTGGGGCATTCTTCGATACTACGACACTGCCCCGCCCGGCGGGCCCGAAGGCACGCGGACGGGGCAGGCAAAAGCCGTGCTAGAAACTAGCCGAAAAGGACCTTCATTTCGTCCCATCGCGACTGCGGGACCGCCTTCGGGTTGTCGATCGCGTCGGTGAAGGGGACGCGCACGATATCGGTGCCGCGCAGTGCCACCATCTTGCCGAACTCGCCGTCGAAGATGAGATCGATCGCGCTCATTCCCAGGCGGGTGGCCAGCACGCGGTCGTAGCCGGTCGGCTCGCCGCCGCGCTGGATGTGGCCCAGCACGGTGGCGCGCGATTCGATGCCGAGCCGTTCCTCGATGATCGGGGCCAGCGCGGTCGCAATACCGCCGAAGCGGGGGCGTCCGAACTCGTCCAGGTCGTAGTGCATGAAGTCCTCGCCCGCGTCCTTGGGTACGAAACCTTCCGCAACCACCACGAGGGGAGCGCGGCCACGATTCCAGGCCGACTCGACGTAGGAGCAGATCTCGTCGATCGTCATCGGCTGTTCGGGAATGCAGATGACGTGCGCGCCCGCCGCCATGCCGGCGTGCAGGGCGATCCAGCCGACGCTGCGGCCCATCACCTCAGCCACCATGCAGCGGTGGTGGGAGTCTCCCGTCATGCGCAGGCGGTCGAGGGATTCGGTGGCGATTTCAACCGCCGTGTTAAAACCGAAGGTGTAGTCGGTGGCGTCCAGGTCGTTATCCACCGTCTTCGGCACGCCCACCACCGGCACGCCCTTTTCGAACAGGCGGTTAGCCGTGTAAAGGGTGCCGTCGCCGCCAATCGCGATCAGGGCGTCGACCTCGTGCTGCTCCATGTTCTGCAGCACCACTTCCTCACCGTGCTCGTTGCCCTTGAACGGGTTGGAGCGGGAGGTGCCGAGGATCGTGCCACCGATTCTGCCGATGCCGCGCACCTTTTTTCGGGGCAGATGGAAGAAGTCATTTTCGATCACGCCGCGCCATCCGTCGCGGTAACCGATGAAGTCGTATTCGTGAACCATGGTGCCCTTGAGCACGGCACCGCGGATCACGGCGTTCAGGCCGGGGCAGTCCCCGCCGGAGGTCAAGATTCCGATTTTCATCCTGCAATCTTTCGATAGGTGGCGGTGGTGGTTTTCACCACACACCTCTAAGTAAACCAGTCTCGCGCCGCGGATACGGCGCGAAAAGTCCCAAAGAAAACGGGCGGGGCGCGTTACGCCCCGCCCGCACCCAGCCGCGCCGGCGGCAGGGGTAAAAATTAGCTGCGGTGAGCCCGGTACCAGCCGATCAGCGCGGCGGTCGAAGCGTCCTCGTCGGCCAGCGCGGCGGTATCGCCGGCAACGGCCGGGGTCAGCTTCTTAGCGAGCTGCTTGCCCAGCTCCACGCCCCACTGATCGAAGGAGTTGATGCCCCAAACCGCGCCCTGTACGAACGTGATGTGCTCGTACAGCGCGATGAGCTGGCCGACGGCGCTCGGGGAAAGCTCGGGGGCCATGATCGAGGTCGTGGGGCGATCGCCGGTGAACACGCGGGCCGGAACCAGCGTGCCCTCGGTGCCCTCCGCGCGTACCTCTTCCTCGGTCTTGCCGAAAGCCAGGGCCTTGGTCTGCGCGAAGAAGTTTGCGAGGAACAGCTCGTGCACGTCGTCGGCGCCGTCGCGCAGCGGGTGCACCGGGTTTGCGAAGGCGATGAAGTCCGCCGGGATCAGGCGGGTGCCCTGGTGGATCAGCTGGTAGAAAGCGTGCTGACCGTTGGTGCCCGGCTCGCCCCAGAAGACCTCGCCGGTGTCGTAAGCGACCTCGCTGCCGTCGCGACGCACGCCCTTGCCGTTGCTCTCCATGGTGAGCTGCTGCAGGTAGGCCGGGAAACGGTGCAGGTACTGGCAGTAGGGGAGAACCGCGTGGGTCTCCGCGCCCAGGAAGTTTACGTTCCAGACGTTTAGCAGGCCCATCAGCAGCGGCACGTTCTTTTCTGCCGGTGCGGTGCGGAAATGCTCGTCCAGCGCGTGGAAGCCGGCCAGGAAGTCCTCGAACACCTCGCGGCCAAAGACGGTGATGAGCACGGTGCCGACGGCGGAATCCACCGAGTAACGGCCGCCCACCCAGTTCCAGAAACCGAACGCGTTCTCCGGGTCGATGCCGAACTCGGCAACCTTGTCCAGAGCGGTCGAAACCGCCACGAAGTGCTTGGCTACCGCGCTCGCTTCGTCGGCGTTAGCCAGTGCCCCAGCCGCGCCGAGCTGCTCCAGCAGCCAGGCCTTCGCGAGGCGGGCGTTGGTGAGCGTCTCCAGGGTGGTGAAGGTCTTGGAGGCGACGATGAACAGGGTGGTTTCCGGATCGAGGTCCGCCACGGTAGCGGCGACGTCGGTCGGGTCGATGTTGGAGATGAAGCGTGCGCTCAGGCCGGGCTGGGCGTGCGGCTTCAGCGCCTCGTAAACCATGACGGGGCCGAGGTCGGAGCCGCCGATGCCGATGTTCACCACCGTCTCGATGCGCTTGCCGGTGATGCCGGTCCACTCACCGCTGCGTACCTTCTGCGCGAAAGCGTAAATCTTGGCAAGCACGGCCTGCACGTCGGCGTCCACGTCCTGGCCGTCAACCACCAGGGCGGGGGAGGCACCGACGGGACGACGCAGCGCGGTGTGCAGCACCGCGCGATCCTCGGTGTTGTTGATGTGCGCGCCCGCGAACATCGCGTCGCGCTGCGCGAGCACGTCGGTCTGCTCGGCAAGCTGCAACAGCAGGGAGAGGGTCTCGGGCTTAATCAGGTTCTTGGAAAGATCGACGTGCAGATCGGCGGCGTCAAAGGTGAGGGCCGCGGCGCGCTGCGGGTCTGCCGCGAACCATTCGCGCAGACCGCCGTCGAGCTGCTCCGCGTGCTCGTCGAGGGCGGCCCAGGCGTTGGTGGTAGTCGGATCGATGGCATCAAACGTATTCGTCATGACAACCATTGTTACCCGGCGAGGGCCCGAACGATAGATTTCCGCCCGCCGCGTGTGAAGTGCGCTGCCCCGAGCGGCCATTTGCGCGGGCGCTGCGCCAAACATGCCGTGTGAGTCACTACCCGTCCCCGCGCATTTAGGGGCGGCCCGCCCGTAGAATGGACGAGGCGCACTCGCGCCAAAGAACCAATGATGAAATGAGATGCCCGCGCATGCCCGTAAGCCGCCGCTCCAATCTGCGTAACGTAGCTATCGTTGCGCACGTTGACCACGGAAAGACCACCCTCGTGGATGCCATGCTGACCCAGGGGGGAGCCTTCTCCTCCCACGGCCAGCACGAAGAACGCGCTATGGACTCCGGTGAGCTGGAACGCGAAAAGGGCATCACGATCCTCGCGAAGAACACCGCCATCCACTACAACGGCCCCTCGGCCGAGGCCGCCGGTGAAGCCGACGGCATCACGATCAACGTGATCGACACCCCCGGCCACGCCGACTTCGGTGGCGAGGTCGAGCGCGGCCTCAGCATGGTCGACGGCGTCGTGCTGCTGGTGGACGCCTCCGAGGGCCCCCTGCCGCAGACCCGCTTCGTGCTGCGCAAGGCGCTGGCCGCGAAGCTGCCGGTGATCCTCGTGGTCAACAAGGTTGACCGCCCCGACTCCCGCATCGACGAGGTTGTGCAGGAAAGCATGGACCTGCTCCTCGGCCTCGCCTCCGATCTCGCGGAAGAGGTGCCCGACCTCGACGTGGACTCCGTGCTCGACGTGCCGGTTGTTTACGCCTCCGCGAAGGCCGGTCGCGCCAGCATCGAGCAGCCCGCAGACGGCGCCCTGCCCGCTGACGAGACGGTGGAGGCGCTGTTCAAGACCATCATCGAGAAGATTCCCGCGCCGACCTACGACGACGAGATGCCGCTGCAGGCGCACGTCACGAACCTGGACGCCTCCGCGTTCCTCGGCCGTCTCGCGCTGCTGCGCATCTACAACGGCACCCTCTCCAAGGGCCAGACCGTCGCCTGGGTGCGCCAGGACGGCACCACCCGCCCCGTTAAAATCACTGAGCTGCTGGAGACCAAGGGCCTGGAGCGCGTGCCGATGGAGGTCGCCCGCCCCGGTGACATCGTCGCCGTTGCCGGTATCGCAGACATCATGATCGGCGAGACCCTGACCGACGTGGACGATCCCCGCCCGCTGCCGCTGATTACCGTGGACGATCCCGCGATCTCCATGACCATCGGCATCAACACCTCCCCGCTCGCGGGCAAGGGCGGCAAGAACCACAAGGTCACCGCGCGCCAGGTGAAGGATCGCTTGGACCGCGAGCTGATCGGCAACGTTTCCCTGCGCGTGCTGCCCACCGAGCGTCCCGACGCCTGGGAGGTGCAGGGCCGTGGCGAACTAGCCCTGGCGATCCTGGTCGAGCAGATGCGCCGCGAAGGCTTCGAGCTGACCGTCGGCAAGCCGCAGGTGCTTACCCGCGAGATCGACGGCAAGACCTGCGAGCCGGTGGAGCGCATGACCATCGACGTGCCGGAGGAATACCTGGGCGCTGTCACCCAGCTCCTCGCCGCCCGTAAGGGACGCATGGAAACCATGAGCAACCACGGCACCGGCTGGGTACGCATGGAGTTCCTGGTGCCGGCGCGTGGCCTGATCGGCTTCCGCACCCGCTTCCTCACCGAAACCCGCGGCACCGGCATCGCGTCCTCCATCGCGGAGGGCTACGAGCCGTGGATGGGCGACATCGAGTTCCGTACCACCGGCTCCCTGGTGGCCGACCGCGCGGGTAGCGTTACCCCGTTCGCGATGATCAACCTGCAGGAGCGCGGCTCGTTCTTCGTGGAGCCGACCTCCGAGGTTTATGAGGGCCAGGTAGTTGGTGAAAACTCCCGCAACGAGGAGATGGACGTCAACATCACCAAGGAAAAGAAGCTCACCAACATGCGCTCCTCGACCGCGGACGCCTTCGAGAACCTGGTGCCGCCGCGCAAGCTGACCCTGGAAGAATCGCTCGAGTTCGCGGCCGAAGACGAATGCGTCGAGGTCACCCCCGAAATCGTGCGTATCCGCAAGGTCGTGCTCGATCAGCAGGAACGCGCCAAGCTGCGTTCGCGCAAGAAGAGCCGCTAACGGTAAAACCGTGCAAAACGAAACGTCGCAGAGCCCCGAGGCGGCACCGGTAAAACCGGCGTCCGCCGTCGGGGCTCTGCCCGTTTTCCCCCTCCTGGCGGGCGCGCTGCTGGCGCTTCCGCTCTCGGGCCTGCTGGCATCCGTGCACCGGGCGAAAGTGATCCTGGGTGGGCACCCCATCCCGCTCGGCATTGGCCTGGTGCTGGGGATCCAGCTGGCCCTCTGCCTTTTCCTGCTCACCTACCCGCGCGGGCGCACCGCGCTGCTGAGCTACCTGATCGTGTTTCCGGTAGCGCTCACCCTCCTGTTCGTGGAGGGCGGCGGCGTGCTGATCCCCGCGCAGATCGAGGGGGTGACGCCGTGGCAGACCTTTGCGTTCCTGGCCATCTCCTGCGGTGTGCCCCCGCTGGTCCTCCTCTTCGGTCGGGTAGCTGAGCGCGTCCTCGGGTCCGGGAACACGCAACAAGACTAAAAAGGAGCGGCACCCATGCCCACCGCCACACCGACCGCAGGAGCTTTCTACCTGGCTTTGCGTAGACGGTTGCGGGAGGTGCTGCACCATCGCCGCAGCGGTTTGGTACTAATGGCGGTACTGATCGGCATCGGCGCGGGCCTGGGAGCGCTGGTCTTTCGCTGGCTGATCGCGACTTTCACCTATCTCTTCTCCGGGCATGCCGACTACGCCGCCACGCCCGGTGAGGGCAACCCGCTCTTCGGCGTCGGACCCTGGTTCGTTATCTTCGCGCCCGTCCTAGCGGGCCTCCTCTACGGGCCGCTGGTCTACTTCTTCGCCCCGCAGGCGCGCGGTCACGGCGTCCCCGAGGTCATGTACGCGGTCGCCCGCAAGGGCGGCAAGATCCCCGCCAAGGTAGCGGTCGTAAAATCACTCGCCTCCGCGATCTGCATCGGCGGCGGCGGTTCCGTCGGCCGCGAAGGACCGATCGTACAGATCGGGGCCTCGCTCGGGTCCGCTCTGGGGCGCTTCGTGCGCCTGCCGGAAAACCGCCTGAAGCTGCTGGTGGCCTGCGGCAGCGCGGGCGGTATCGCCGCCACCTTCAACGCGCCGCTGGCGGGCTGCTTCTTCGCGATGGAACTGATCCTGCTTAACTTTTCCGCCGAAACCTTCGGCATGGTCGTGATCTCTTCCTTCACCGCCTCCGTGGTTGGCCTGGTAGCCATCGGTGAACACCACATGCTCTCCCTGCCGAAGTTCCCGAGCGTGCAGATTCCCGAGCTCGGCTGGATCGCCCTGCTCGGCATACTCGGGGGCTGCCTGGGCGTCGTATTCATGAAGGTGCTGTACGCCATCGAGGACGGCGTGGACTACCTCTGGCGCGGCAGGCCCGAATGGGCCCGTCCCGCCGTGGGCGGCCTTGCCCTCGGACTATTCCTTTTCGCCGTGCCGCAAATGTACGGCGTGGGCTACCCGGTGCTGGGAGACGCCGTGCTGGGCAAACTGGCCATCGGTACGCTGGCGATCATGCTGCTGGCGAAGATCATCGGCACCTCCCTGACGCTGGCCATCGGCGGCAGCGGCGGCGTGTTCGCGCCGTCCCTGTTCATCGGCGCGATGTTCGGGGCGCTCTTCGGCAACGGCGTGCACGACCTGGCGGGCAGCAACGTCTCCGTGGTGGGCGTATACGCCGTGATCGGCATGGGGGCCGTGTTCGCCGGTTCCGCGCGCGCCCCGATCACCGCCGTGCTGATCATCGTGGAACTTACCCAGCAATACGATCTGATCCTGCCGCTCATGCTCGCGGTCGTGCTCGCGACCCTGACCAGCCGTTTCCTTTCGCTGGACACGATGTACACGCTGAAACTGCGCCGCCGGGGGGATTCCCTGGTGGATCCCGTGGCGCGCAGCGTGCTCGAAAAGTACCGCATCGCCAACGTGATGGACGACGCGCCGTCGGCCCTGACCCCGGAAACCTCCCTGCAGGAGGCGGCGCGGGCGTTCTCCAAGACCCGTTACCGTCTGCTGCCGGTGGTGGACTCCGAGGGGCACTATCTGGGCGCGGTTTCGGCGCTGCGCGTCACGGTGCTGCTGGCCGACGAAAACGAGGACGTCAGCCGGGTAGCGGACATCCCGCTGGTGGACGATCACGTACATATCGATGCGCCCATGCACGACGTCTTGGAGCGCATGATGACAAGCGCAGTGAACGCGCTCCCCGTGCTCTCCGAGGGACGGCTCGCGGGCTGGATCACCCAGCGCACCCTAATGCGCAAGGTAAAGGAACACGACGAACGCGTTACCGCGCCCAGCGACGAAAGCGCGCTGGAAGACAGGCTGCTGCGCTCGTGGCGGCGGCGCAAAGCCCACTAGGGTAACGGCGCGGGCGCGGCATCAGATTGCCCGGCGCACCCGCACCGGCTCGGGCGGCGGGGGCACGGTGCGCGACGCGGTGACCAGGGCGCGCTCCACCCGCACCTCGCCTCGCCTGGTGAGCACCGTGACGCTATCGGGAGTAACCGCGGTGATGTAGCCGAGCGCGTCGGTGTGGCCCACCCCGCCGGGGGAGGTCGCGCGGTCTATCCGGTAGCGCAGGGTGACGCGCACCCCGACCTCAAGAAAAGGGCGGTAGCCGGGGCCCTGCGTGCTGGTATCCATCCCCCCATTATGGGGCCGCCAGCCCCCGGTATGGGTGCCCTAAAGAAATTCGGTTAGTGGCACAAAACCTGCGGCACCAGGACATGATCTGTCACTCATCGGGGGCCGCTAGCGCCCAAAAATAGGCGCGCAATGCGGCCGCTAGCGCCATAATGGTGGGCGTACTCCAGGACCAGTAGAAAGGGAATCCACCGTGACCTATGTGATCGCGCAGCCTTGTGTGGACGTGAAAGACCGCGCCTGCGTCGATGAGTGTCCGGTGGACTGCATCTACGAAGGTGACCGCACCCTCTACATCCAGCCCGACGAATGCGTGGACTGCGGGGCGTGCGAACCGGTCTGCCCGACCGAGGCGATCTATTACGAGGACGACCTTCCCGATAAGTGGGCCGACTACTACAAGGCGAACCTGGAATTCTTCGACGATCTGGGCGCTCCCGGCGGTGCCGCTAAGCTTGGCCCGGTAGGTAAGGACCACCCGTTTATCGAGGCGCTGCCCCCGCAGGCCTAGCCGTAAGGAGAGTCGATGCGATCCCAGAAAGCAGCCGTGCTGCCCGACTTCCCCTGGGACGCGTTGCGCCCCTACAAGGAGCTCGCCGCCTCCCACCCCGGCGGCCTGGTAGACCTTTCCATCGGCACCCCGGTCGATCCGGTCCCCGGAGAAACCCGGCAGGCACTCGCCGCCGCCTCTGATTTTCCCGGCTACCCCCTCACCATTGGCACCCCGCGCCTGCGCGCCGCGCTGGTCGCGTTCCTGGAACGCAACATGGCGGCGCAGGGTCTGAGCGAAGATCAGGTGCTGCCGACCGTCGGCTCCAAGGAACTGGTGGCGCACCTGCCGTTCCAGCTCGGCATCGGCCCCGGCGATAAGGTGGCTTTCCCCGAGGTGGCCTACCCGACCTACGAGATCGGGGCCCGTCTGTGCGGCGCGAAACCGCTGCCGGTAGACCCGCTGGCGCTAATCGAGGGAAAACCTGACGGGGTAAAGCTGCTCTGGTTGAACAGCCCCGGCAACCCCAACGGCGCGGTGCTGAGCGTTTCGCAAATGCGTCGGATCGTGGCCTGGGCACGCGAGCACGGGGTAGTGGTGGCGAGCGACGAATGCTACGCGCTGCTGCCGTGGGAGGTGGACGAAGTCCCCTCGATCCTCGACCCGCGCGTTAACGACGGCAGCCTCGATAACCTGCTCTGCGTCTATTCGCTCTCCAAACAGTCGAACCTGGCCGGTTACCGCAGCGCATTCATCGCGGGAGACGGCGAACTCATCGCCGACCTACGCGAGATCCGCCGCCACAGCGGGCTAATCATGCCCGGCCCGAACCAGGCGGCCATGGCGCACGCCCTGGCCGACGAAGTAACCCCGGTACGCCAGCGCGAAATCTACCGCCGCCGCCGCGACGTGCTGGCCGGAGCCATCCGCCGGGCAGGCGGGCGCATAGACGACTCCGTGGCGGGCCTCTACCTCTGGACCACCTGGGAAGAGGACTGCTGGGAAAGCGTGCAGCGCCTGGCCAAGTTGGGAATTATCTGCGCGCCCGGTATCTTCTACGGTAAAGCGGGCGCTAACTACGTGAGGATCGCTATCACGGCCACCGACGTACAGGTGGATGCGGCCGCCCAGCGTTTGCTGTCCCTGTAAACCGCCCCGCCCTAGAACGGAGCAGTATGTCAAAGCAGACAGATAAGATCCCCACCCGGCTAGTGATCGGGGAGAGGGAAATCGAGGTGACGCACCTGCGCGCCACCGAAGGCAACCACGGCCTAGACGTGGGCGAACTGCGCCGGGAAAGCAACCACGTGGTCTACGATCCCGGCTTTATGAACACGGCCTCCACCAAGTCCGAAATCACCTTCATTGACGGTGAGGAGGGCGTGCTGCGCTACCGCGGCTACCCGGTAGAACAGCTGCTCGGGGAGTCCAGCTACCTGGAAACCGCCTACCTGCTGATCTACGGCGAACTCCCCACGCCGGGGCAGCTCGACCGCTTCGTCAGCTCGGTGGAAAGGCGCACCCTGCTAGACGAACGCTTCAAGCGGCTCTTCGACGGCTTCCCGCGCGATGCGCACCCGATGGCGGTGCTGCAAGCCGGGGTGTCGGCCCTCTCCACCTTCTACCAGGACAGCCTGGATCCGAGGGACGAGGAGCAGGTGCGGGTATCCACCGCCCGACTGCTCGCAAAGCTGCCCACCATGGCGGCCTACGCCCACCGCGTCTCCTGCGGTCAACCCCTGCTCTACCCCGATAACCGCCGCTCCCTGACCGAGAACTTCCTGCGCCTCACCTTCGGTTTCCCGGTGGAGGAATTCATGGTGGATCCGGAGATCGTGCGCGCCATGGAGCAGCTCTTCATCCTGCACGCGGATCACGAACAAAACTGTTCGACCTCCGCCGTGCGCCTGGTCGGTTCCGCCGGGGCGGACCTCTTCACCTCGATAGCCGCCGGTATCGGTGCGCTCTCCGGCCCCTCGCACGGCGGCGCAAACGTGGCCGTCATGAACATGCTCAACCAGCTGCGCGACAGCGGGGGAGACTTGGCCGGGTTCGTGGAAAAGGTGAAGCGCCGCGAGGACGGCGTGCGTCTGATGGGCTTCGGGCACCGCGTCTACAAGAACTACGACCCGCGCGCACGCGCCGCCAAACAGATCGCGGACGCGGTAACGAAACGGCTCGGCATTCACGACGAACGCATCGAACTGGCGATGGAGCTCGAAGAGATCGCCCTGAACGACGACTACTTCGTGGAGCGCAAACTCTACCCGAACGTGGACTTCTACACCGGCATCACCTACAAGGCGATCGGGTTCCCCACCCAGATGTTCACGGTGCTGTTCGCCATCGGCCGGCTCCCCGGCTGGATCGCGCAGTGGCGGGAAATGCTGCACGATCAGGACACCAAGATCTGGCGCCCCCGCCAGGTCTACGTGGGCCAGCACGAACGCGACTACGTGACCATGCGCGAACGCACCGGCACGTCGGAACTGAACCTGCGCGGCAAAGAGGGCTAAACCCCGCCCGCAAGGTTAAGAACATAAAGGCTTGGGCCGGGAGTTTCCTCCCGGCCCAAGCCTTATTTAACGCACCCCCACGGGGGATTCAGCGAAACCTAGTTGGCGTGCAGATCCGCGTTCAGCTCCACCGTCTGGCCCGCGCGGGGAACCACCTCGACCGCGCCGCTCAGCGAATTGCGGCGGAACAGCAGGTTGTTTACGCCCGACAGCTCGCGTGCCTTAACCTCGCGCACCTCGCCCTCGCCGCGCGCGTTTTCGAGCACGCGCACCTTCGTGCCGGCGGTAACGTAAAGCCCCGCCTCCACCACGCAGTCGTCGCCGAGCGCGATACCGATACCGGCCTCCGCACCGATCAGAGAACGCTTGCCGACGCGCACGCGCTCCTTACCGCCGCCCGAAAGCGTGCCCATCGTGGAAGCGCCGCCGCCGATGTCGGCCCCGTCCTCCACGATCACGCCCTGGGAGATACGGCCCTCGACCATGGAGGTGCCGAGCGTGCCCGCGTTGAAGTTCACGAAACCTTCGTGCATCACGGTGGTGCCCTCCGCCAGGTGCGCGCCCAGGCGGATCCGATCGGCATCGCCGATGCGCACACCCGAGGGCAGCACGTAATCGACCATACGGGGGAACTTATCCACGCTGAACACCGTCGGGGTACGGCCCGCGGCGCGCAGCGCCAGGCGGGTGGCCTCGAAGTTAGCGGTAGCGCAGGGGCCCTCGCTGGTCCACACCACGTTGGTGAGGCAGCCGAAAAGACCGTCCAGGTTCTGCTCGTTAGGCAGCACCAGGCGGTGAGAAAGCAGGTGCAGGCGCAGGTAGGCGTCGCTCGCATCGATCGGCGCGGCGTCCAGCGAAATCACGCGGGTGACTACCTCGCGGGTCACGCCACGCACCTCGTCGGGCACGGCCAGTTCGGAAAGCTGCGCGTGCAGCGGCTCGGCACTCAGATCGGCCGGAGCCTCCCCGAGCTGCGGCTGCGGATACCAGGTGTCGAGCACATCCCCGGAAGCCGATACGGTAGCGAGGCCGATGCCCCAGGCGGTGTTAGATGTCTTAGTCATGCGGACAATTCTAGGGGCTTAGGGGGACAATAGCCCTATGGCTTTCCTCGATCCGACCGCAGACCTGACAACCCTCACACGCGCGATAGTCGATATCGAGAGCGTATCCGGCAACGAAAAGGCGCTCGCCGACGCGGTAGAGGCCGCTCTTAGGCCCCTTCCCCACCTGGAAGTGATCCGCGACGGCGACACGGTGATAGCCCGCACCAACCTGAACCGGGAACGCCGCGTAGTGATAGCCGGGCACCTGGATACCGTGCCCGTAGCCAACAACCTGCCCTCCGGTGTGCGCACGCGGGAAGGACGCCGCGAAATCTACGGGCGCGGCACCTGCGACATGAAGGGCGGAGACGCGGTATTCCTGAAGCTCGCCGCTGAACTCGCCGCGCCGTCCTGGGACATCACCTGGATCTTCTACGACCATGAAGAGGTCGCCGCAGCCGACAATTCCCTCACCCGCATCGCCGCCGAACACCCCGAATATCTGCGCGGCGACTTCGCGATCCTGGGCGAACCGAGCAACGCCAGCATAGAGGCCGGCTGCAAGGGCACCATGCGCCTGCGGGTCACGGCCCGTGGGGTGGCCGCGCATTCGGCCCGCGACTGGATCGGCAGCAACGCGATTCACGCCCTGTCGGGAGTGCTCACCCGCCTGGCCGAATACACCCCGCGCGTCGCGGTGCTGGACGGCCTGGAATACCGCGAATGCCTAAACGCTGTGCGCATCAACGGCGGCATCGCCGGGAACGTCATTCCCGACGCGGCCAGCGTGGAGATCAACTACCGTTTCGCGCCCGACACCAGCCCGGCGGACGCGGAGGAGCACGTGCGCTCGCTGTTTGCCGATCTTCCCGTGGAGATCGAGCTGACCGACTGCGCGGCAGGGGCGATGCCGTCGCTGTCCGGCCCCGTCGCCAGCGAGTTCGTGGCAGCGTTGGGGGTCCCCGTGAGCGCCAAGCAGGGGTGGACCGACGTAGCCCGCTTTACCGCGCTGGGAGTACCGGCGGTTAACTTCGGTCCCGGCGATCCGCTGCTCGCACACACCGAAGACGAACACATCCCGGAAAGCGACCTCGCTTCCTGCTACAGCGCGCTGCGCACCTGGCTGAGCGGGGGAGAGAGCTGATGGTCGAGCTACTGCTCGGCGCGGCGCTCGTCACCGCCGGGGTTTTCATCGCCGTTGCCCGTGGCGTGGGCGGAAACGGGATAGAGAAGCCCAGGCCGCGCGGTAAAGCAAATCAAGCAATATGACAGCGGGTTGTTACACGTTCGGGCAATACCTGCGATAATGGAGAGACGAACTCATCCTCGTCTTCCTAGACGGGGTTCACGTAGAACAGGGAGGCAGCCACATGGCCGCAATGAAGCCGCGTACCGGAGACGGACCGCTCGAGGTTGTGGAGGAGAGCCGCAGCATCATTATGCGGGTCCCGCTAGAGGGCGGTGGCCGGCTGGTTGTAGAGATTTCGGCCGACGAAGCGAAGGCGCTGCGCGACGAGCTCAACGGCGTAGTGGCTGACTAGCCTCGTATAAAGCAGAGCTAAAGGTGAGGGAGTGACCGGAAACGGTCACTCCCTCACCTTTTAGGTTTCTGGCCTCCGTATTTTGGGCGCTGCCCGCGCTCAGGCGCGGCTTGCGACCAGCAGGCCGTCCCCGACGGGAAGCAGCGCGGGCAGGAAAGATTCGTCCTCGCGCAGCTCCCGCACCAGGGCGCGAATCCGCGTGGTTTCTTCGTCGCGGGCTGCCGGATCGGCCACTCTGTCCCCGCCGAGCGCGTTGGTCAGCGCCAGCAGACCGCCGGGGCGCAAGATGCGCCTCGCCTGCTCCAGCACCTCTGCAGCGCGTTCTGTGCCGGCGGGAAACACCACCATGTCGTAGGCGGCGTCGGTCAGTCTGCGCAGCACCTCGGTTTCCCTGCCCGCTATCGCGCGGGTACGGTAACCGGCGATCCCGGCGTCGCGGAAAGACTCGCGCGCCGCCCGCTGGTTCTCCACCTCGCGGTCAATCGTGGTCAGCACGCCGTCGCCGCTCATGCCGGAAAGCAGGTAGAGGCTGGCAACCCCGGCCCCGGTCCCTACCTCCACCACGGCGCGGGCGCTGATCGCGCGCGCGAACAGGCGCAGCGCGGCCCCCGTGCCAGGCGTTGGGGAAGGTGCTCCGATCTCCGCCGCCCGTTCGCGCGCGGCGCGCAACGGTTCCGCCTCTCCCGGGGGAGTTGCGAAATCAGCGAACTCTTCACACAGTGCCCAACCGGCATTCTTGCCCGCCATCGTTACCTTTCCTAGCAGCCTGGTCTACGCACTAACTTTACGCCCGCCGACCTAGTTAAGGCCCGCCGGGCCGAGCGCGATCTCGTGCACGTTCGCGTCTGAACCCAGCAAAACCGCGAGCGCGATGCTTTCCGCGACCGATTCTGGGCGCAGGTGTTCCTCGGCGCGGTAGGCGTTCCCGAGCGAGGCCTGCAAGCGCTCCTGCATCGGCGTATCCACCCGCCCGGGGGCGATGTTGGTGACGCGCACCCTGCCGTGCTCTTCGCCGCGCAGACACTCCGTGACCGCCCGCAGGGCGTGCTTGGAGGCGCAATAGAGGGAAAAATTGGGTATCGCGCGCAGCCCGGCACCCGAATTAATGAAAACGACAGTGCCGTGCGCCTCGCGCAGGGCGGGCAGCAGCAGCGAGGTCAGATACGCGGGAGCGGTGACGTTTAGTTCGAGCACCCGCCGCCATTCCTGCGGGTCCGCGTCGGCCACGGCCCCAATCGCGTCCAGGCCCGCGCTGTGCACCAGCGCATCCAGCCTGCTTAGGCCCAGGGAAGCAATGGCTTTCCGCAGCGCCTCGGAATCGGTGATGTCGACCGCCAGCACCTCGGTATCCGCGGGGAGCGCGGCGGCGGTGGCGCGCAGGCGTTCCTCGCCGCGAGCCACCAGTATCAGTCTGTGCGTTTGCGCCAGACGGTGCGCTGTCGCCAGACCGATACCGCTGGAAGCCCCCGTGATGAGCGCGATTTTTCTGTCGTTCACTGTTGTTCCTCCTACAGACCGTGAATTGCAGTCTAAACGGGTGACATAATGGGCTGGTTAGTTAATTGTCGTCCACGGGGGAGTGGCAGAGTGTTTGGGATTGACGGCTGGGAGTGGATCGTACTGCTCTTCATCGGCCTCGTCGTGATCGGCCCGCAGCGCCTGCCCGAATACACGCATAACCTGATGCAGGGCGTGCGCAAGCTACGCAAGTTCGTTGAAGAATCGCGCGCGAGCGTGGAAAGCGAAATGGGCGTCGCGGTAGACGAGCTGCGCAAATACGACCCGCGCCAGTACGATCCGCGCCGTATCGTGCGCGAAGCCTGGGGGGATACCAACCCGATCCAGGAACTGGTGGATGACACCAAGAACCTGGTGGGAGACACTAAAAAGACCCTCACCGCGACCGGCGCCGCCGCCGGTGCCGCAGGGATCGGGGTAGGCGCGACAGAACCGGCAAGCGCCAGCGAAGAGCCCGCGCCCCGCAACGCCCCGTTCGATCCGGAAGCGACCTAAGACCGTAAAAGCAAGCCAAAACGGTGCTGCCCCCGAAAAATTTCGGGGGCAGCACCGTTTGCGTTTTTCCACCCGCGGGCAGGAAAAATGCGTAACGAAATCAGGCTAGGTTCAGCGGCAGTCGCCTACCCGCCAACGGCTGGCGGCGCGAAAGCTGCGCGGCGATTGCCTGGAGCGTCACGCACGCCTCGGTCGCATCGCCGCTCACCGTCAGCGGCACGCCGACGTCGGCGCCCTCGCGCAGGCTCTGATCCAGCGGAATCTGTCCCAGCAGGGGCACGCGGTAGCCAACCCGCTTCGTGAGAGCGTCCGCCACCTCCTGGCCGCCGCCCTCGCCAAAGAGCAACATGCGGCTACCGTCAGGCTGCTGCAGCCAGCTCATGTTTTCGATAACGCCGGTGATCTTCTGCTCCACCCCGGCGGCGAGCGATCCCACGCGCTCCGCGACGCTCGCGGCGGCGCGCTGCGGGGTGGTCACCACCACCAGTTCGGCGGTCGGCAGCAGCTGGGTGATGGAGATCGCGACATCGCCCGTGCCGGGCGGCAGATCCAGCAGCAGCACATCCAGATCGCCCCAGAAAACGTCGGCCGCGAACTGCTCCAGCGCACGGTGCATTTTCGGCCCGCGCCAAACCACGGCCTGGCCGTCGGGCACGAACGAACCGATGCTCATCACCTTCACGCCGTTGCCCGTGGGCGGCAGCAGCATGTCGTCCATGCGGGTGGGCTGCTTGGTGACGCCCAGCATGCGGGTCATGGAAAAACCGTGAATATCGGCGTCGAGCACGCCCACGGAAAGCCCCTTCGCGGCCATCGCCGCCGCCAGGTTTGCCGTCACCGAGCTTTTGCCGACGCCGCCCTTGCCCGAACCGACCGCGATCACGCGGGTCAGCGAGGAAGGATCGTTAAAGGTGATCGGATGGTTTTGCCTACCGGCCTTGAGCTTATCGGTCAGGGCCTGGCGCTGCTCGGGGGTCATCGCCCCCATCGTCACCTCTACCGACTCCACCTCGGGCAGGGTCAGCACCTCGCGGCGCACGTCCAGCTCGATGCGCGAGGCCATCGGGCAGCCCGCTATCGTCAGCAGGATGTGCACGCGCACCGTGGAGCCATCCACCTTCACCGATTCGACCATGTCCAGATCGGTGATCGGGCGGTGAATCTCCGGGTCGATGACCCGCGCCAGGGCCTTCCAGACAGATTCGCTCACTACTTCGCCGCCTCTCCGGCGCTTTCCGCGTCAGCCTCGGCAGCGTCCGTAACGGGGCCACCCGCCTGTAGCGCCCGCAGCTCCTGCCGGATTTCGTCCCGCACCTCGGCGCGCACCTGCTCCATCATGCGTGCCATGGAATCGCGCAGCGCGCGCTCCAGATCGCCGTCCTCCTCCACCAGGTCGCGCAGCTCGCCGCGCACGAAGTCGCGGGTCGCCATATCGCCCATCGCGATGCGCAGGGCCGCGATCTCGCGGGTAATGAAGTCGGTGGTGGCGTGGTTACGTTCCGCGTTGCGCCGATCGTGATCCGACTGCACCCGGTCGCGGTCGTCCTGGCGGTTCTGCGCGAGCAGCAGCAGGGGAGCCGCATAGGACGCCTGCAGGGACAGGATCAGGGTCAGCAGCGTGAAGTTAAGGGCGCGCGGATCAAACTGCAGCGACTCCGGCAGCAGCGTGTTCCACGCCAGCCAGACGGCACAGAAGATCGTCATGCCGACCAGGAAGGTGGGCGTGCCCATGAAACGCGCGAAAGCCTCCGAAACCCGGCCGAACAGGTCCGGGGACATGTTGAAGCGCGGAATCAGCCGCCGCTTGCGCGCCGTCAGCGGGGTATCGAGGGAAGGCAGCTTGCGTTCCAGATTCGGTTCATTCTTGCGTCCGGCCTCCGGCTTCACCCGCGCTCACCCCCAGATCGATGGCTCCCGTAATCGCCTCCGGCTCGTCCTGCTCGCGCCAGTCCTCCGGCAGCGCGTGGTCGAGCACGTCATCCACCGTAACCGCGCCCAGCAGCAGGCCGCCCTCATCGCAGACCGCGATATTAACCATGTTGTAGGTCGCCATCTCGCGCGTCACCTGCACCAGCGGTGCGTCGGGGCCGACGAAAATACGGTCCGCATCCAGGATCTCGCCCACGGCGCGATCCGGCGGTTCCCGCAGCAGCTGCTGGAAATGCACGAAGCCGAGCATGCGGCCCGTCGGGGTTTCCAGCGGCTGGCGGCAGACGTAAACCACGGAGGCCAGCGCGGGGGAGAGCTCCTTGCGTGAAACCATCGCCAGGCAGTGCGCGATGGGCGTCTCCGGGGAGACGATCAAAGGCTCCGTGGTCATCAGGCCGCCCGCCGTGTGCTCGCCGTATTCGAGCAGGCGGCGCACGTCCTCGGCCTCTTCCGGCTCCATCAGGCCCAGCAGGTGCTCGGCCACCTGGTTCGGTAGCTCCTGCACGATATCGGCCGCGTCGTCCGGATCCATCACGTCCAGCACGTCGGCCGCGCGCTTGGCCTCCAGGTTCGTCATCAGCTCAACGCGGGTATCTTCCGGCAGCTCCTCCAGCACGTCGGCCAGGCGCTCGTCGGTAAGTTCCCCGGCCAGCTCGATACGGCGCTTGGGATCGATCTCCTGGAAGATTTCGCCCAGGTCCGCGGGGCGTAGATCCTCGTAGCTTGCCATCAGCAGGGCGGCCGACTGTTCCGCCTGGGTGCCGAACAGCCCCGAAACCTCCTTGGCGTCCACCGTCAGGGTGTCGGAACGCCCCATCAGGCCCTTCAGCCCGCCCGCGTTCTTGCAGCGGCGCACGTAGAGCTTCGTGATCTCCCATTCGCGATGCTGGTGCAGTTCGAGCGCGATATCCTCCACGACGGCATCCCCGGAGCCGTCGTGCAAGGTCACCACGCGCTCCAACAGATCGCCCACCACCAGCAGCTCGCTGGCGCGCTTCTCGAAGCGGCGCATGTTGAGCAGCCCGGTGGAAACCACCTGCCCGGCGGCGATCGAAGAAACGCGCGTGATCGGCAGGAACACGCGGCGTCGGCCGGTCACCTCAACCACGAAACCGACGGCGCGCGCCGGGAACGCGCGCGGACGCGGCACCACGACCACGTCGCGCACCTTGCCCACCGGGTCACCGATCGGATCGAAAACCGTGGTGCCCGCTAGCCGCGCGGCAAAGAAACGGCTGGTTGCGGTGCTCATCCGCGCAGGCCCGCCATCCAGCGCTCGATCTCGTCGGGAGTGCGCGGGATCGCGGCCGACAGGTTCTCCACGCCGTCCTCGGTCACCAGCACGTCGTCCTCGATACGGACGCCGATGCCGCGCATCTCCTCCGGTACCGTGAGGTCGTTCTCCATGAAATAGAGGCCCGGCTCGATGGTGAACACCATGCCCGGCTCCAGCTCGGCGTCCAGGTACATTTCCCGGCGCGCCTGCGCGCAGTCGTGCACGTCCAGCCCCAGGTGGTGGCTGGTGCCGTGCACCATGTAGCGGCGGTGGAACTGACCGTCGGGGGAAAGCGACTCCTCCTGGCTGCACGGCAGCAGGTCCCATTCGTCCAGCTTGCGCACGATCACCTGCATGGCGGTCTGGTGCAGCTCGCGGAACTTCATGCCCGGCTTCGCCACGGCAAACACCGCGTCCGCGGCCTCCAGCACGGCCTCGTAGATCTTGCGCTGTACCGGCGAGAACTTGCCGTTGATCGGGAGGCTGCGCGTGATGTCGGCGGTGTAGAGCGAATCGACCTCCACGCCGGCGTCAATCAGCACCATCTCGCCATCGCGCACCTTGCCGTCGTTACGGATCCAGTGCAGCGTGCAGGCGTGCGGCCCGGCGGCGGCGATGGTGTCGTAGCCGACCCCGTTGCCCTCCGCGCGCGCCGTCATCTCGAACACGCCCTCGATCACGCGCTCGCCGCGCTCGTGCGCCACGGCGCGCGGCAGGTGGCGCACCACGTCCTCGAACCCGGCGATGGTGGCGGCTACCGCCTTGCGCATCTCGCCGATCTCAAACTCGTCCTTGACCAGGCGCTGTTCGGACGCGAACTCCGCCAGGCGGTCGTGCTCGGCCACGGCCTGCTCGCCGGTGGTGAGGGAGTTCTGCCCGCGCACCTCGTCCACCATTGCCTCGATGCCGGGGTCGACGTCGCGCACCACGAGCAGGTTCAGCTCGGGGCCGACGTCCTTAGCCAGACGATCGCGCAGGGTGTCGATGTGGGCGCAGGGAATGCCGATCCGCGTCTCCACCTCGTCCAGGGTGGGGCGGCGCCCCACCCATAGCTCGCCGTAGCGCGAATCCGCGTAGAACTCTTCCGTATCCCGTCCCGCGCGCGGCTTAAAGAAGTAGGTTGCCTCGGCGCGCGCCGGGTCCTCCCGGCTCGGCTCCACCACCAGCACGCTGTCCGGCTCCTCGTCGGTGCCGAGGCCCGTGTAGTAGGCGAACGCGGTGTGAGGGCGGAAGCGGTAGTCGGTGTCGTTGCTGCGCACCTTGTAAACACCGGCGGGGAAAACCAGGCGGGTGTTCGGGAACTCGGCCACGAGACGGTTCAGACGCGCCGGGGTGAAATCTGCCACTTCGCGGCGCTGCGCCGGGGGCAGGGTGTCGTCCCAATCCTTCGCGATGAAGTCCTTGAAAGCCTGCGAGGTTGGGCGCTGAGAGCGGGCAGATTTACGCTCTTCGATCTCTGCGTCGGCGTTCTTGGCGGGTGTCGTGTCGTTCATGATCGTCTCCTCAGCTCGAACGTTTACGCTCCTAATCGTCGCACATGCCTGGCACCATAGACCTATGAGCCGTGACGTGATTGACCTCCACACCCATACGATCCACTCGGATGGCACCTCGAGTGTTGAGGAACTGCTGCGCACGGCGGCTGAAAACGGGGTCGGCACCATCGCCCTCACGGACCACGACACGACCGACGGCTGGGACGAGGCGGCGCGTTACGCGCCGCGCTACGGCGTAAGCGTCGTGCCCGGCATTGAGGTTTCCACCGCGCACAGCGGGATCGGCGTGCACATGCTCGCCTACCTGACGAAGGACACGCGCGACGAAACCAGCCAGCTCTCCCGCTTCCTCGCGAGCGCGCGCGCCTCGCGCGTGGAGCGCACCAAAGAAATGGTGGAGCGTATGTCGCACGATCTGCCGATCGACTGGGAATACCTGGTCACCCACTGCCACGGCAGCAGCGTCGGCCGTCCCCACATCGCTGACGCGCTGATCAGCAGGGGAGTGGTGAGCAACCGGGAAGAGGCATTCACGCGCTTCCTCAGCCCCTCCAGCCCGTACTACGTCAAGTACCGCATGCCCGCCACGCTGGATGCGGTGCGGGCCATCGTGGCCGACGGCGGGGTGGCGGTAATCGCCCACGCCTGGTCGGACCGCCGCCGCGACAGGCTCGACGAACAGCAGCTCGGGGAACTGATCGCCGCCGGGATGCGGGGAATCGAGGTGGATCACCGCGAGCACAGGGAGGAAGAAAGGCGGCGGCTGCGCGCCATCGCACACGAAAACGACCTGATAGTGACGGGATCTAGTGACTACCATGGCCTAGGCAAACCAAACCGGCTCGCGGAGAACCAGACCGCGCCGGAGGCGTTAGCCGCCATCATCGCCCACGCATCCAGCCCAACCGAGGTTATTCGCCCGTGAACTTTCTAGACCTGCGCTTCATGACCGAGGCGTTCGTCACGCTCTTCGTGATTGTCGACCCGCCCGGCACCATTCCCATCTTCATGTCGCTCACCAATTCGATGACGGCAAAGCAGAAGTCGCATGCCGCCCGCACGGCCGTTATCGTGGCTGTCCTGGTAATCGGAATGTTCGCCATCTTCGGCCAGTTCATCCTGGGTTACATGCACATCTCCCTGGAGGCCCTGCAAACCTCCGGCGGCCTGCTGCTCCTGCTGATCGCACTGCAGCTGGTGACGGGCAAGGAAGAAGAAATGCAGGCCACCAACGGCGTGAACGTGGCACTCGTGCCGCTCGGCACCCCGCTGCTGGCGGGCCCCGGCGCGATCGTTGCCGTCATGCTGTACGTGCAGCGCGCTAACGGCGAACTGCCCAAGCTGGGCGGTATCGTGTTGGCCTGCGTCGGCCTCGCGATCTGCATGTACCTGTTCATGCGCTTCTCCGGCTTCATCGCGGGCATTCTGCGCCAGGGCGGCGTCACCCTGGTAACCCGCATCGCGGGCGTCCTGCTGGCCGCGATCAGCGTGCAGATGATCTCTAACGGCGTGCACACCTTCCTGATCAGCTGGGGCGCGCTGCCCCCGGTTGCCAACTAGGCGGGTTAAACAAGGCGATACAGATAAAACGGTGGGCACCGGGGGAAAATCCCGGTGCCCACCGTTTTCGCTACCCGCCTCCGGTGCCCCCGAAGGCGTGAGTCTTATTCCTTGGGGCTGGCCGACGAATTGTCGGCACCCTTCACGACCTCACCGTTCACGCGGCGGGTCCGGCTGCGGCGACGGCGCGGCTTCTTTTCGCCGGCGTCCTTTTCGCCCTCGGCACGGGCGGATTCGCCACGGGAAGATTCACCGCGACCGCCCCGGCCGCCGCGCTCACCGCGAGAGGAACGCTCACCGCGTCCCCCGCCGCTGCGTCCGCCCTGGCGGCGTCCCTTGCTTTCGCCCAGATCCTCCAACTTTTCCGCGTCGAGCCCGGCGCGCACGCGCTGGCTGTCGGGGAGCACACCCTTGGTGCCGGCCGGAATGTTCAGGTCCGTGTAGAGGTGTTCGGAGGTCGAATAGGTTTCCACCGCCTCGGTAGAGGGCAGCCCCAGTTCGCGCGCGATGAGCGCCCAGCGAGCCAGGTCCTCCCAGTCCACGAAGGTAACGGCGGTGCCCTTCTTACCCGCGCGGCCGGTGCGGCCGGTGCGGTGCAGGTAGGTCTTTTCGTCGTCGGGGCACTGGTAGTTCACCACGTGGGTGACGTCCTCGACGTCGATGCCGCGCGCGGCCACGTCGGTCGCGATCAGCACGTCTACCTTGCCGGTGCGGAAGGCGCGCAGCGCCTGTTCCCTGGCCCCCTGGCCGAGGTCGCCGTGCAGGGGAGCGGCGGCGAAGCCACGCACCTGCAGGTCATCCGCCACGCGGTCGGCCTCGCGCTTGGTGCGGGTAAAGACGATGGACAGCCCGCGGCCCTCGGCCTGCAGGATACGCGCCAAAACCTCGATCTTGTCGAGCATGTGGGCGCGGTAAACCACCTGGTTGATGTCGGCCTTGGTGCGGCCCTCGTCGCCCGGATCGTGGGCGCGGATGTGGGTCGGCTGCGACATGAAGCGGCGGGCCAGCGAAACGATGGCCGACGGCAGGGTTGCCGAGAACAGCATGGTCTGGCGGTTGCTCGGCACGGCGGACATCAGCTTCTCGATGTCCTCCAGGAAGCCGAGGTCCAGCATTTCGTCGGCCTCGTCCAGCACCGCGATTCGCACGTGCGAAAGATCCAGGTATCCCTGGCGCATGAGGTCGATCAGGCGGCCGGGCGTACCTACCGCTACCTCCAGGCCCTCCTTTAGTGCCGCCACCTGCGGCTCGTAGCTACGGCCGCCGTAGAGCACGCCGATCCGCACCGGGCGGTGCGTGGAGGCCGCCTGCAGGTCGTCCGCCACCTGGATAGCCAGTTCGCGGGTGGGCAGCACGATCAGCGCCTGCGGCTTACCGATCGGCAGGTTTTCGGGGTTATCTTCGCCCGGCGCAACCACGCGCTGCAGGGCGGGAATGCCAAAACCGAGGGTCTTACCGGTGCCGGTCTTGGCCTGGCCGATCACGTCGCGCCCAGCGAGCGCGACGGGCAGGGTCATTGCCTGGATCGGGAAGGGAGCGGTGATGCCTTTTTCGGCGAGCGAACGGACGATGTCGTCGCGAATCGCAAAATCAGAGAATGTTGGGTTGTCGGGCACTAGCCTGTCCTTTTTAACCGGCGCGGCGGCGCGAGGCCGCTGGCGCACGGTTTAGCCTAAAAAGCCCACGCGGCGCTGCTCCGTGGCGGCGAACTCGACGTGGGAAATCTTTTCGCCGGGCACCATTACGGTCCGGCCTTTGACGTCCTCCACTACCAGGGGCGTACCGGAGGTAATCGCATCGCGCACGGCTTTCATCAGCGAATCCTTCTGCGCATCATCGACCTCAAGGTCGATCTGGCGGGGGTCGTGCTGAACACCGATATGGATTTTCACGAAACAAACACTCCTAAATAGTGAGGGGCCATCACCAGTTTACGCCCTAACCGGGTGGGCGCCTCAGTCTTACTTATCGGGGAACGCCGACAGGCCGCCGTTGAGGAAGCGGCAAACCAGCGCGATGTAGCGTTCCTTTTCTTCCTTGCTGGAGCCGGTGGGCAGCTGCGCGGCGCAGGCCTGCGCGACCGTGCTCACCGCCAGCGCCACCACGGCCGCGTCCTCGGTGGAGAGGCTGCGGTTACGGGCCAGCGCGTTCGTGACCTCGCTGTTGCAGCGGTCGATCACCTCGTGCACCCGGTCGCTGATCTCCGGGTTGAGCGCGTCGGCATCCGGGGAGAAGAAGAGGCGGAAGATGTTACCCGGCTGGGTCGCGGTCTCGAACACCACCTCCACGCAGGCGCGCACGCGCTCTGGTGATTCGCCGGTGGCGGAGGCCAGATCGCGAAGTGTGGGAATGATCTGGTTTGCGATGGAATCGACCACCGCGAGATATAGATCATCTTTAGAGTCGAAGAACTGATACAGCACGGGCTTGGTGATCCCGGCTCGGTAGGCGATGTCCGAAATAGCCGTACCGTGGAAGCCGAACTCGCCAAAAAGCTCGGTCGCGATATCTACGAAAAGTTGACGGCGTTTAGCCCGTGCGTTCGTATCCATAACCTGCATCGTAGCGATGTCTGACCCCTGTGATCGAATATGTGTATGAAATTTTTTTCCGCCCCCGCGCAGCAGAGCCTGAGGCTTGTCGCCCCCGACACCTCGCGCTGCGTTTCGCTGCCCGAAAGGCTGGGGCGGGAACAGGAGGCGGCGCTACAAGACCTTTTGGGCGGCGCAAACGTGCTCGCGTACGGCAGGCCGGGGAGCGGGCGCAGCACCCTGGCGTTCGCCGCAGCCTGCGCTCTAGCGCAGGAACAGCGGCTGCAAACGGTTTTGCTCGCCCCCACGCGCCGCGCCGCAGACCGGCTGCGTGACAGCATTGCAGCGCACCCCGGCCTGGACGTGGCGGCGCGGGGCCGGCTGCTTGTGATGACCCCGGCGGGCCTTTCCCTATCGCTGCTCAGCCGGGCCGCGCAAAACGAGGGGAGGGGTGTGCCGACCCTCGTGACCGGTGCCGACCACGACGCGATCCTGGCCGACATCTTGCGTTCCGCCCCCCAGGAATGGGGAATTTCCCTGCCGAGTGACGCGGTGCACCTGCCGGGCTTTCGTAACGAACTGCGTGACCTGCTGATGCGTGCGGAGGAGGCCGGTTACGGGCCGCAGGAGCTGGCCCGGCTGGGGCAGAGCGAGGAGCGCCCGCAGTGGCTTGCCGCTGCCCAGATTCAGCGCACCTATCTGGACGTGCTGGCGCTGGAATCGGCCAGCGCCCTGGATTCCGGGGAACGGCTTGACCCTTCCCGGCTGGTCGGCAGGGCGGCGCAATTACTGGACACGCAGGCCGGGGATGCGCTGCTTCCCGACGCGCTGGTGGTGGACGATGCCCAAGACCTAACCGCGGCGGGGGTGAGGCTGCTAAGCGCCGCCGCCGCGCGGTGTCGGCTCCTGCTCACCTCCTGCCCCGACGTGGCCACGGAAACCTTCCGCGGGGCGCTACCGGACGCCGCCGCGCGAGTCTGCGCAGCCCTGGCGCAGGAGCCTAAGACTCATCTTTTGCAGGCCGTCTACCGGGGGCAGAGACCGGCCCTAGCAATGCTGGAAAACCTGCGCGCGCGGCTGCCCCTGGAGGGGGCGCCGAACGAATCCCGCCGCGAAATCGCGGCGACGGATACGGGCACGCAGTGCGCAGCCGTCACCTGTGCCAGCGAGGACGACGAAGCCGAGATCATCGCCTCCACCCTGCGGGACCTGCACCACAGCGAGGGGATTGCCTACCGCGACATGGTGGTGGTGCACCGCGCGAGCGCGGGGGCGGAAGAACTCGGCAAGCGCTTGCACGCCAGGGGCCTGGCGGTAGACCTGCCCGCGGCGCAGCGCCCCCTGCGCGACATCGCCACGGTGACGGACCTCTTCCGCCTGGTGCGCATCGCGCGGGGCGAAGAGAGCCTGGACACGGCCCGGCTAGAAGATCTTTTGCGCGGCCCCTACGGAGACATTGACGCGCTGCGTATCCGCCGCATTCGCAGGCTGGCCAGGGAAAGGCTAGCCGCAGAAAATGCCGCCACGACGGGCCCGGAAACGATCGGAGTGGAAACCTCCGGAGAGGAAACAGCCGCAGCGGAAGCTACCGGCCCGGAGGCTGACCCGCTGCTCACGCTCGTAGAGATGGCGCTCACGGGGGAAAGCGAACGCGCCATCGCGCTGCTGGAAAGCCGCAACCGCACCGGCGCGCCCCTGCAGCGCCTGCTCGCCATGCTCGGGGCGGTCGCGCGGCAGGAGGCGCAGGCGATGGCGGGAGAAGTGCTGTGGGCCGCCTGGTCTGCCTCCCGGCTGGAAAAGGGCTGGCAACAGGCCGTCTTGCAGGACGGCGCGGCGGGCCCGCGCGCGCAGCTAGCGGGGCAGCGCCTGGACGCCCTCGCGCAGCTATTTAACTCCGCAGAACGCTTCAGCGAGCGCAGGCCCCAAACCGACGTGGGCGTGTTCATGCGCCACGTGGAATCCCTGGCCGTGCCGGAGGATTCGCTCACGCCCAGGGCCCGCGTTGGCGGACGCCTCACCGTCACGACGCCCGCGCAGCTGGCGGGCGGCCAGTGGCGGGTGGTCGTGCTCGCGGGGCTGCAGGACGGCGTGTGGCCCAACACCCGGCTGCGTTCGACCGTGCTCGGCGCCAGCGATCTTGCGCTCTACGCCGCCACCGGCGAACTGCCACGTACCGCGCAGCAGCTGCGCGCCGTGCACCGTGCGCGCGTGCTGGACGACGAACTGCGCTTCGCCGTGGCCGCCCTGAGCCGCGCCGAATACCGCATACTCTGCACCGCGCTGCAGGCCCCGGATACACTGCCGTCGCCGCTTTTCACGCTGCTCAGCCAGCTCTGCGGCGGCGAGGGTTGGTGGGATCGCAAACGATTCCGCAGCGATCCCGGCCCCGCCCCCGACAGGGTGCGGCTGCTGCGTCACCTGCGCCGCTTAGCCCTCGGGCCGCGCCCGGAACAGGGGGATGAGCAGCCGGAACAGGCCGAGGCGGAAGAGTCCGTGAGGGAAGAGGCCGTGGCCCTGCTCGCCGCGCTCGCCGCGCACGGGGTCTCCGGCGCAGACCCGGCCACCTGGTATCACCAGGAAGCGAGCAGCGAACAGCCGCTCACCCCGCCAGGGCAGCCGACGCGGCTCAGCCCGTCGGCGCTGGACACCCTGCGCGAATGTCCGCGCCGCTGGCTCTTGGAACGCTCTGGCGGACAGGGAGAATCCGGGGCGGCGCAACGCAATGGCATCCTGGTGCATGCGCTCGCGGAAAAACATCCCCGCGCAAATGGGGAAGAGCTCCTCGCGGCGCTGCACGAGGCCGCGCCCCCGCCGGGAGAGGACGCCACCTGGCACGAGCGGCGCGACTACCAGGCGCTCGAAGAAAAGGTGAAAAACCTCGGTGAGCACCTGGCGGACCCCTCCCGCGAGGTAGTGGGCAGCGAAGTCCCCTTCACGGTTGACCTGCCGGACAGCGAAAAGCCGGAGGTGCGGCTCGGTGGAGTTATCGACAGGATCGAAAAGATCGGTGACGCCGTGCTGGTGGTGGACATCAAAACCGGCAACACGGCCAAGAGCGTCGAGGCCGCACGCGAAGACACCCAGCTCGCCAGCTATCAGACCGCGCTCACGCACGGCGCCCTGGAGGGCGTGACGGGCACGCCCGGGGGAGCGGAACTGCTTTACCTTTCCCCGCTGCGCACCCGCAAGCAGCCGCCCCTGGAAACCTTCGATAACCCGCACTGGTTCACCGAACTGGCCCTAACCGCCGGACGCCTGGCACGCGAATCCTGGGTGGAGGCACGGCGTAACCCGCGCTGCGGCCAGTGCGCCGTAAAGCATTCCTGCCCGCTGCAAAAAGAGGGGGCAACCCTGTGAGCATTCGTTACAGTCCGGCGCAGATCGCCCGGCTGCTCGGCAAGCCCGAGCCGACGCCGCAACAGGCGGAGGTCATCTCCGCCCCCCTCGCTCCCATGCTGGTGGTCGCGGGGGCGGGCAGCGGCAAGACCGAGACCATGTCCTCGCGCGTCCTCTACCTGGTGGCGAACGAACTCGTGGAGCCCCGCCAGGTACTCGGCCTCACCTTCACCCGCAAGGCCACCGGGGAACTGCAACAGCGCATCACCGAAAACCTCGGGCTGCTCGCCCAGGCGCTGCAAGGCGAGGGGCTGCCGGTGCCGGAGGCGCTCGCCGGGGACGTGTTCAGCAGGCAGCGCCCGCACATCGCCACCTACAACGGTTACGCGCTGGCTCTGGTGCGTGAGCACGCGCTGCGGCTCGGCATAGACCCCGACCTGGTGGTGCTTTCCCCCGCTGCGGCCTGGCAGCTGGCGCACGACGTGGCCTCCACCTGGCCTCACAGGCTGGGCATCGACGCCTCGCTGCCAGCCGTTACCGCGGGGCTGCTTTCCCTACTCGGATCGTGCGCGGAACACCTGCTGGACGCGCGAGAGGTAGCGGCCGATGCGAAAAAGATACGCGGCTACCTGGAGGGGATCCCGCTCCAGGACGAGGGCGGCAGGCGCAAAGTCACGCCGCAGGAGGTAAAGGACGCGATCAGGCTGCTCAGCGACCGGGAGGCGCTGTTGCCCCTGATCGAGGAGTACACCCGCCGCAAGCGCGAACTGGGGGCCATAGATTACCCGGACCAGATAGCGTTGGCGGCCCGCCTGGTGAGCGAAGCGCCAGAGGCCATCGCCACCGAAAGGCAGCTGCACCGCGTGGTGCTGCTGGATGAGTTCCAAGACACCTCCGTCGCGCAGCTCGTGTTCCTCACCGGGCTATACGGAAACGGGCACGCCACCTGCGCGGTCGGCGATCCGCAGCAGGCAATCTACGGTTGGCGGGGGGCCTCCAGCGCCTCCCTCGCCGGATTCGTGCAGCGCGCCGGAGACGAGGTTTTGCAGCGGCAGCTCACTATCTCCTGGCGTAACGATGCCGCCATCCTGTCGGCCGCCAACCGCACCGCCGCCCCGCTGCGCGACGGTAGTGCGGTGCAGATTCCCGAACTCAGCCCCAGCCCGGGAGCGGGCGAGGGCGAGATCCATTTGGCCGACTGCGCCACCGCCCCGGAACAGGCGCAGCGCGTGGCCGACTGGATCTCCCGCCACCGCGACGGCGGCAGCGCCGCCGTGCTGGTGCGTACCCGCGCCGCGATCCCCGGGATCGTCGCGGCGCTGGAGGAGGCGGGAATGGAAACGGAGGTGCCGGGGCTGGGCGGGCTGCTCTACCGTCCCGAGGTGGCCGACGTGCGCGCAGTTTTGGAATGCGTAAACGACCCCGCGCGCGGGGACTGGCTGATGCGCCTGCTCACGGGGCCGCTCTTTAGGATTTCGCCGCACGACATAGCTGTGCTGGGCCGCTGGCAGAGTCAGTTGGCGCGCAGCGCACCGGAGGGGGAAAGTGTGTTCCTGATGGACGCGCTCGATGACCTGCCCCGGCCGGGATGGAAAGACAGGGACGGCCGCGGCCTGAGCGAAGCGGGGCGGGAACGCCTGACCAGGCTGAACGATCTTTTGCGGGCCGTGCGGCGCAGGCTAAACCTGCCCCTTCCCGAGATCATCTCCTATCTGATCAGCGAACTGGGCCTGGACCTGGAACTGGACAGCACCAGGGAACTGGACGAACTGCGTCGGCACGCGGCAGCGTTTGCGGCCACCGCCGTGCGCCCAGGGCTGGCGGCCTACCTTTCTCTGTTGCAGGTAAGCGAGAGCGAAGAAGCGGGGCTGAGCCTGCCCGTCGCGGAGGGGGAGGCCGACCCGCACCGGGTAACGGTCATGACCATGCACGCCGCGAAGGGCCTGGAATGGGACGTGGTGGCGGTGGCCGACATGTGCGAGGGGCGCCTGCCGCTGGTGAAAAGCAAGAAGCAAAAGGACGGTAGCTCGCGCGCCAACGCTAAGGCGTGGCTGGTGCCGTTAAAGGAGGCCGGGGTGCCCTGGCACCTGCGGGGGGACGCGGAAACGCTGCCGCAGTGGGAACCGTACGCGGCCGATACCCAGGTCGAGGCGCAGCAGCAGCTAAACGACTTCTACGGCGAAGCGGGTGCCCACGCGGTGAACGAGGAGAGGCGGCTCACCTATGTGGCGCTCACCCGTGCTCGAAAAAAGCTCCTGCTGAGCTGGGCGAAATGGCAGGAGGGGCGAAAGACCCCGTTCGTGTCCTCGCGTTTCCTGGAGGAGCTGAGACCGCTCGTACCGGAGGCAAACCGCTATAGCGCGCCCGCCACGGAAAGTAGCCCGCTGCTGGATAGCGAGGCCGATAGCGCGAACTACCCGCCGCCTCCGGGGGAGCGCGAGATCGCCCTGCGTGAGCTGCGCCAGAAGTTCGCCCAAGCAGATATTCCGGCGCAGCTGCGCCCCACACCGGAGGGGGAAAGCGCCGCAAGCGAGGGTGCTGCTGAGCTGGAGGGCACTGCTGGCCTGGAGGAGAGCGCCCCGGCTTCAGGCCCGGACTCGCAAAGGCAGGCGGTGCGGCGCTTCCTGGCCGATCACGCCGATAGGCGTAGCACGCTGAGCGTGCCCAGCCCGATCAGGCTCTCCGCGTCGGATGTGGTGGCCCGCGCGAAAGACCCCGAAAGCGTTGCGCTCTCGCTGCTGCGGCCGCTGCCGCGTAAGCCCTCTCCGTCGGCCCTGCGGGGCACGGCCTTCCACGGCTGGTTGGAGGACCGGCTGGAGGGGGCGTCTCTGCTCGACGTAGAGGAACTGGGGGTATTCGCCGACGCTGACGACGATTCGCTGGAACTTACCAGGCTGCGGGAGCTGTTTAAGACATCCGCCTGGGCCGGATACACGCCGTTGGCCGTGGAACAGCCGCTCTCTCTCCGCTTCTCGTCGGCCACCGTGCGCGGCGTCATAGATGCCGTGTTCACGGCGCGCGATTTGGCGGAGGTGCTGGGGGAGGATCCGGCCGAGCAAAGCGCGCAGGCGGTCGCGATCATCGACTGGAAGACGGGCCGTAAACCCACGGGCGCGGCCAAAAAGGCCAGGGAAATGCAGCTTTCCCTCTACAGGCTGGCCTGGCACGAGGCTACGGGGCTGCCGCTCGGCAAGATCCGTACCGCTTTCCACTACGTGGTGAGCGGGGAAACCGTGGAGGTAAAACGCCACCCCTCGCGCGCCGCGATAGAGAAGCTGCTTATGCCGAACCCGGCGGGAGAGGGCTAGTTTTTACGCTCGCCCCAGTCGGAAAGATCCTCGTAGGCAACCTCTGCCTCTTCCTGCGCGAGGGTAACCAGGTTGTGCTCCAGCACCGCCAGCATGTCGTCGGCGTCGGCAATCACTTCCGCGTCGTCGCTATCTAGGCCGTGCAGCAGCCAGGAGACAATGGCCAGTTCGGAATGTAGCTGGGCGCGTTCCAGCAGGCGGGCATCAGGGCCGGGCTGCGCGGTGGCGCGCTGCTGCGCCACCAGGGTATAGGCCGACAGCACGGCGTCCAGGCTTTCCTGCGGCAGCTGCGAAACCAGCCAGTGCAGGTCGTAGGCGGGATCGCCGATCTCGGCCTCCGCCCAGTCGGATATGCCGCTGACTCGCTGGTCGTCCACCAATACCGCGTACGGGCTGAGATCGCGGTGGGTCAGGCACGGCTCGAACTGCCACAGCGAATCGTCGGCCAACTGGTTCTTGAAATGGTCTTCCACGATGCGCGGGAGGTGTCGGCTCTCCCCGGCGCGGGATACCGCGTGGCGGGCGCGTTCGCGCAGATCATGCGCGCTCATCTCCGGGATGCCGGAGCCCTGCGCCATGTAGATCGGCACGCTGTGGATCAGACCGATGGCGTGTCCCAGCGCTTGCGCCAAGGGTTCGGATTCCTCCACCTCGGCCATGTCCAGCGGTTTGCCGGGGAGGGCGGGGTAGACGGTGGCGCGGACCTCGCCGTAGCTGAGGGAGGCCTCCGGCTGGGCGATCAGCTGGCCAATGTTGCTCTTCGCGAGTGCCTGCGCGATGCGGGCTTCGGCTTCGGTGCGGATCCCCGCCCCAGCGGTGCGGGGGGCACGCACCACCCAGCGCCGCCCCTCGGTATCGATCACGCCGGCGGTGTCTACCTCTTCGCTGTCGCCTCGCGTAAGCAGCACGGCAGAGGCGGGTAGCACCCGGTCGAGCGCAGCGGTTACGAGGGCAGCCAAGGCATATACAGAACGTCGCACACTCTTACGTTACGCGACGCGCCGCTAGTGGGCACGTTTTTATTCCCAGCCGACGTTAAAACGAGTCCGGAGCGGCTAAAAATCTGCCCTAACAGGTTAGGTGAAGGGGGTGGGTGTGAAGCGATCCTCATCGGCGCGCCGCCTCCGGTGCGGGGCCTTGCCAAGTAGCGTAAAAGGCATGCGACCAGCCCTCCTCATGCAGGCAGAACACGATAGGGGCGCCCACGCGCGCGGCCTGGCCCCGGCAGCCGGTGCGTACGGCGTATACGCGGCAAACGGGGAGGTTGCCTTGCGCGGCAATGGGCTAGCCAGGCTGCCGCTGCAGGGGGTCGGCGACGCCTTCCTAGGCGTGCTTGAGGAAAGCGAGGTGTATGCCCTGCCGCAGGGTACGCCCCTGCCCGCGGGCTCCCGGTTGCTTTCCGTGCGTGAGTGCGCCGCGTACCTGCCGCCGCAGGAGATGTCTCTCGCGTTGGCGGCGATAGGGCTAGCGAACTGGCGCGCCAGTCACCGCTTTTGTCCCCGCTGCGGGGGAGCGCTGGCCCCGCAGCGTGACGGCTGGGTGCTGGTTTGTGCCGACGGGCACGAAAACTTCCCGCGTACCGACGCGGCGGTGATCATGGCGGTGACCGACGCGGCGGATAACCTGTTGCTGGCAAACAATCTGCGGCACCGGGAAAACCGCATGTGGTCGATTCTCGCGGGGTTCCTGGAACCGGGGGAGACCCTGGAGGCTGCCGTGCGCCGCGAATGCCAAGAAGAGGTCGCAGTGGCGGTGACGAACCTCAGCTATGTCGGCTCCCAGCCCTGGCCGTTTCCGGCTTCGCTGATGGTCGGTTTCCGGGCGCGGAGCACGCAGGTGCGACCGAAGCTGAGCGTGCAGAGCGATGAACTGGTGGCGGCCTGCTGGTTCGACCGGGCGCAGCTGAGCGAGGCGCTGCTCGCCGGAGAACTACAGCTCCCCTCGGAGGGATCCATCGCGCGCATGATGATCGATACCTGGCGGGCGGGGGAAGAATAGCCCCTGGTTCGCCTCCTCCCGCCCTCTTACACCGAGACGATTAGCGCAGATATGCACAGCCGCCTCGCGACGTCGGTACCCACTGGCAGACTGGAACCACTATGACGATTTCTAGCGACGAGATTTTGGCCGGGCTCGACCCGGAGCAGCGAGAGGTAGCCACCAGCATCGGCGGCCCGGTCTGTGTGCTGGCGGGCGCGGGTACGGGCAAGACCCGTGCGATCACCCACCGCATCGCCTACGGCGTGGTCAGTGGGCAATACAACCCCGCCCACGTGCTCGCGCTGACCTTTACCGCGAAGGCTGCCGCGGAGATGCGTTCGCGCCTGCGCGGGCTTGGTACCGAGGCGGTTAGCGCGCGTACCTTCCACGCTGCGGCGCTGCGGCAGCTGCGCTACTTTTGGCCGCAGGCGATCGGCGGAGCCATGCCGAACCTGATTCAGTCAAAGGGCCCCGCCGTCGCGGAAACCTGTCGCAGGATGAACCTGAGCGTGGACAGGGCCGTATTGCGCGACATCATCGCGGAACTGGAATGGGCCAAGGTCTCCATGGTGCTGCCGGAGGACTATCCCCGCGCGGCGCGCGCTGCCGGGCGCGAGGGAGTGGCCGGCTTCGATCCCACCAGCGTTTCTCGCATCCTTGCGCGTTACGAGGACGTCAAGGCCGATAACAACGTGATCGACTTTGACGATGTGCTTTTGCTGTTGCACGGCATCTTGCAGGACAGGCCCGAGATCGCGCACCGGGTGCGCGGCCAGTACCGGCACCTGGTGGTGGACGAATACCAGGACGTTTCCCCTCTGCAGCAGCAGCTTTTGAAGGCCTGGCTCGGCACCTCGCAAGACCTCTGCGTGGTGGGAGACGCCGCGCAGACGATCTATTCCTTCGCCGGAGCGCGCTCGCACTATCTGACCTCCTTCACGAAAGAGTTTCCCTCCGCCCGCCTGATCAAGCTGGAACGCAACTACCGCTCCACGCCCCAGATCATTGCGGCCGCGAATACCGTGCTGGAGGGGGCCGGTACGAGGCTGAAACTGCGCCTGGCCTCCCAGCGGGAAGACGGCATCGCCCCGACCGTCACCGCGCACGCCGACGACGCGGCCGAGGCGCAAGCCACGGCGGAGGCTATCTCTACCCTGATAGCACAGGGTTACAGCTCGCAGCAGATAGCGATTCTGTTCCGTACGAATGCGCAGAGCGAGGCGCTAGAAAACGCGCTCGCAGAACGCGGTATCAGCTACCTGGTGCGCGGCGGCGAAAAGTTCTTCCAGCGCCAAGAGGTAATGACCGCGATGGCTGCGCTGCGCGCCGCCGCAAACGTGGCGCAAGAGGACCAGAACCTGGTGGAGTTTGTGCAAGACATCCTCTCCTCCGTCGGCTGGAAAGAAAGCGCGCCGCCGACTGCGGGTGCCGCGCGCGAGAAATGGGAGGCGCTGCAGGCCCTGGTGTCCCTAGCGCAGCAGATCGCGCAACGCCCCGGCGGGGGCACCGTGCAGGACTACATCGCGGAACTGCACGAACGCGCCGAAGCACAAAACGCTCCCGGCGTGGACGGGGTAACGCTCGCCTCTATCCATACCGCCAAGGGCCTGGAATGGGACGTGGTTTTCGTGGTCGGCGCGAGCGAGGGCCTGCTGCCGATCTCGCTGGCCAAAGACGACGAGGCGGTCGAGGAAGAGCGCCGGCTGTTTTACGTGGCGCTCACCCGCGCGCGCGATGTGCTGCGTATCTCCTGGTCGCGCTCTCGCACCCCGGGCGGCCGTGCCTCGCGCAAACAGTCGCGATTCCTGGACTCCCTGGCGCCCGACTCCGCGCCGAGCGCCGGACGGGGGCGGGGGAAGAAAATGCATCTGGTAACCGCCTGCAAGAGCTGCGGCGGCAACGTGGACGGCCCCGCCCGCAAGGGGCTGGGGCTGTGCGAGGACTGCGCGCCCGATTATGACGAAGCGCTTTTTGCGCGGTTGCGCGACTGGCGCAAGGGTCGTGCGGAAGAAGACGGCGTCCCCGCCTACGTGGTGTGCAACAACAGCGTGCTGGGCGAACTGGCGCAGCACCGGCCGGGCACCCTGGACGAACTGATGCGTGTCCCCGGCATAGGCTCCGCCAAGGCGGAACGCTACGGTAGCGAGCTGCTCAGGGTGATAGCGGGGGAGTGAAAACGGTGCCGGTAGCCGCGCACCTGTGCGGTTAGCGCGTCGAGGAGGAAAGCCCCGATAAGCAAAGGCATCGAGACGCGAAAAGGGTGGGCGGGGAAATCCCCGCCCACCCTTTTGCGTAATCGCTCGGGACCGATCAGGCCTTGCCGAGGATGCGGTTGAGCTTGGTGCCGCACTCCGGGCAAACGCCCTTGGCCATGCGGCGGCCGTTCGATTCGACGACATCGCCGGTGGTCTCGCGCTTCTCACGGCACTTCACGCAGTAGAACTCGCCGGTGTAGGTATCGGCCATTATTTTCTCCTTCAGAAACGACCCCAGGTTTGATAATCGTTATCGAACCTGCTGGTCAGGCAAGGTTTGCGAGCACCACGGTACATGTTTTTGTGCCCGCGTAGGGCCATTCTTGGCTTTTTTCTAAACTCGCGGTTAACTGCCTCACCGCGCACCGCGGAAACTGTGCGCAAACCGGGAAGAAGTTGACTTTTTGCTCTGCGGGGCTGCTCCGCGTACCAGGCGCCGCGCTTCCTTGCGCGACGCCGTGGCGCGGTGTTGTCCAACGTCGGGGCGAACGGGGGAATGTCCGACGCGATCAGTATTTGAGGCCCCGGGGACTCGCAGCCACAAGCGCACCTTCCCCGTGTGCAGTGACTCGTTTTCCCGGGGCCTCTGAGATCGAACATAGTTGCCGCACCGGACCTGGGCAACCCCTGAATTTTCAGGCAGCGAAGATGCCTGTGGAAAACATGTAGAAAAGTGACTTTTCGTTGGGGAAAAGTGGGGGCCTGCTTGTGCACAGGAGGTAAAAAGCTGTGCATCAGAGGTGTACGACACGCGGAAGGCAGGGCCTGACCTGCGCGTATGACATGACGTTTGTGTGATCTAGGGAATATTTGGCACGCTTACCGTGTGAGTAGGCGCGAAACAGACCTGCGGGGGCCGCGCGACGAAACGGTCGTGGTGGTGCGCTCCGCGCGCCGAAAACGCACAGTCTCTATCACCAGGCGCAACGGCCAGCTAGAGGTTTCCATCCCCGCCAGCTTCACCCGAGGGCAAGAAAAACAGTGGGTCGAAAAGATGCTCGCCCGCATCGAAGCAAAAGAAGAGCTTCGCAAACTGGGGGATGAGGAACTACTGGCGCGCGCCCGCCACCTGGTAGACACCTACCTCGATTCGCGCGCTTACCCGGTCAGCGTCACCTGGTCGAAGCGCCAGCACACGACCTGGGGTACCTGCACCCCCTCCGACGCGACGATTCGGCTCGCCAGCGTCCTGCAAACCATGCCCGACTGGGTGATTGACTACGTGCTGGTGCACGAACTAACGCACCTGCTCCACCCCGACCACAGCGAAGAGTTCTGGGCGCTCGTAGCGCGCTATCCGCGCAGCGAAAGGGCGCGCGGCTACCTCGACGGCTACGCGGCCGCACGCGACCGCTAACGGGCCATCTGACTGCCCGCGTCGCCTAGGCCGTGACCAGGCCCAGCTGCGCCAGCAACGGCGGCAGATCGGGCACGATCCCCTCAGGTAGCGCGTTCAACGGAAACCAGGCCACGCGGTTACTTTCCCCGCTCAAACACAGCTCGGGTCGGCCCGCGCAGCGAAACAGGTATTGCACGTCCCAATGCTCCGCGCAGTCCTTGAAAGCGCTCCCCATCAAGTGCGTGTGCAGCCGGGCGGGACCGTCCCCGACGGTTGCCAGATCGTGCAGGCCGAGTTCCTCCGCCACCTCGCGCCGCGCCGCGTCGGCAAACGAAGCGTCTGCCTCCTCGACGTGACCTCCGGGCTGGAGCCACATTAGGGCCTTGCGGTGGTGCACCAGCGCGATCTGTTCCATCGTTTCGTCCACCACGAGGGCGCTCGCCGTGAAGTGCACAGGGTCACCGTGCTTACTCAGCGTGTGTGTCCCCTCCGCCAGGCGATTAGCGAAAGCGGCGTGCAGCTCGTGGCTCGCCGCCAGCGAAAGATCGCTGCGGAAGCGGGAAATCTCCCTCACGCTTCGCTGACCCCGCCCTGCTCGTCCTCGCGGGGCGCGTTCTCCGCGCCTTCGCCGCGCAGCAGCTTCTCCAGCTCGCTGTCGAAATCTTCGGGGCTGAGCTGGTTGGGTACGGGCTTAGCGGGAGGCTGCGGGGTGCCCGCGAGCACGTCCGGGGTCGGCAGCAGGTCGGGATGGTCCCAGACCCGGTCGCGGCTCTGCGGTCCCTCGGTAGCGGTAACCGACTCCCACCAGGCGGTGGCTTCGCGGATGCGGCGCGGGCGCAATTCGATGCCAACCAGGCGGGCCAGCATCTGTTCTGCGGGGGAGCCGACGGCGCGGCGGCGCGTGTTCATCTCCCGCATCGCCTCCAGGCGCGGCAGCGTGGAGGTGAGCGCCGTGGTGACAACGTGGTCCACCCAGCCCTCGATCAGGGCGAGCAGCCAGCTGATCTGTTCGAGCGCGCGCTCCTGCGCCGGGGTGCGGGTGAACTCCAACATGCCCTCGGGGATACCGCCGCTGAGCGCGTCCGGGTTGCTCATATCCATGCCCTCGAAGTGCTCCCGCGCCATTTCTTCCAGGTGACCGATGTCCACCCGGATACCGCGGGCGTATTCCTCGATCGCGCCGAACAGGTACTCCGCGATCCAGGGGGAATTGCTAAACAGGGTGCAGTGGGCGATCTCTCGCGCCGCCAGGAAAATGCGGGCCGCGGCGGGATCCAGATCGGCCTCCGCCACAAAGTCCTCAATGTTGCGCGCCACGAGCACGCCCCGGTCGCTCTCGATAAGGGGCAGGCCCAGGTCGGTCGCCCCGAAGGCCTCGCGCGAAAGCGCGCCGATGGCGGCCCCGAACTGCATACCGAACATGGTGCCGCCCAGGGAGGAAAACATGTTTCCTACGCCGGGGAACGCGGCCCCCGCCGGGCCCTGGCTGGCGAACGCATCCCCGAGTGCCTTGGCGGTGTGTTCCGCCGCCGGTTCCACTGTGCGCTGCCAGCGGGGCAGGGTCTTTTCGACCCACAGGGCGCGCGTGTAGATGTCGGGTTCCAGGGTGGAGACGGTGAAATCGGTGGCGGCGGAAAGCCACAGCGAAGCCAGGCGGGAGGCCTCCCGCAGCTGGCTCTTTTCCGCGTCGGTCGGGCGCGGATCGCCGTCCGTGCCCGACGGCGTGGGCATGCCGGGAAGTGGCATCTGCCCGCCCGAGGTTTGCCGGGCAAGCTGGCGCGCCAGATCCCAGTTCACGGGCTTGCCGGAGGTGGCAGACAGCATGCGCTGCAGCTGTTCGGCGGCGGCGCGCAGTTGGTTGGGGTCGTTTGGCAGTCCCGCCTGGGAAAGTGCCGACATATCGAACCCGTCGGGAAGGGGGGAACCGAGCAGATTTTCCAGGAACTCCCGCATGGGATCGTCTCCCGGCTTGCCGTGCGCCGAATTGGTCACGTTTCCTCCTTAGCGCCAAGAACTATGACCTCCCCAGCCTACTGGGAGGAGAGGGGAAAACCTCGCAGGGTGCACAATGGAGGGGTGAACGCAACTACCTCCGACCGAGGCCGCGCGCCCAGGGCGCGCCTGATCGTCGCCGCCGTTTTGGCGGTTTTGCTGCTGCTGGCTTTCATAACGCCGCTGCCCTACGTGATCGAATACCCCGGCCCCGCCGTAAATACGATCGGGGAGGTAGACGGCAAGCCCGTCATCAGCGTAGAGGGGCACCCCTCGTACCCGACGAGCGGCCAGCTTGACTTAACCACCGTCTCCATCGCCGGAGCCCCCGGTTATTCCGTCTACGCGGGGGACGTGCTGCGCGGCTGGTTCGACCCGCACGCCAGGGTGATCCCGCGCGAGGCGATCTTCCCGGAGGGGCTGTCGGCCAGCACCAACGAGGCGTTCAACGTGGCGAACATGAACTCCTCCCAGCAGGAGGCCGTGGCGCAGGCGGTCACCGCGCTGGGGGAGAAAGTCACCCCGCTGGTGCTGATCGGCGCGGTCAGGCAGGGCGGTCCCGCGGACGGAGTGCTGGAACCGGGCGATGAGGTGGTGCAGGTGGCGGGCAAGCCCGCCGAGAGCCTGCGGCAGGTGCGGGAAGCCACCGCTAACACCCCCGCCGGGCAGAAGGTGCAAATGCAGGTGCGCCGTGCCGGAAAGCTCGTTGATCTGCAGGTACCGACCGAGACGAGCGGCGGTAAGTCGCGCGTCGGCGTGGTGCTGGTGCGCGGCTACCACTTCCCGTTCGAGGTGAAGATCAGCCTGGACAACATCGGCGGCCCGAGCGCGGGCATGATGTTCGCGCTGGGCGTGTACGACAAGCTGACCCCGGGGGAGCTGACCGGGGGTAAGAATATCGCCGGGACCGGCACCATCGATACCGGCGACGGCAAGGTGGGCCGCATCGGAGGCATCGCACAGAAGATGATCGGCGCGCGCAAATCCGGCGCGCAGTTCTTCCTGGCCCCCGCCGATAACTGCAAGGAGGTACGCGGCAACGTGCCGGACGGCCTACAGGTGGTGCGCGTCGGCACCTTCCAGGAGGCGCTGCACGCGGTGGAAACGATCGGCAAAACCGGAAACATCAAAGGACTGCCCACCTGCGCTGCTAGCCGCTAAGGCGGCGTTGCCGAACCGCCTGGCAGGGGCGTTCCGGTGCGTATAGGGTCTTAACCAAGCAAGAGTTTTGCGCGGAGCCTCAGCGCCGCGCCCGTGAGGAGTTGAGCAGACATGGCACGCCGCCGCAGCGCCCCCAGCCCCACCGTGGTGTTCGACATCGGCGGAGTGCTTTCCGCAGCGCACACGCCGGAAGACGATATCTGCGAAATCCTGGGGGTAACCCCCGCGGAACTGGCCGAGCCGTTCTGGCAGGCCCGCCCGGCCTACGACGCGGGGGAGGTCAACGCCCGCGAATACTGGGACGCGGTGACCGCCGCGCTCGGCATGGAGCCTCCCAGCGAGGAAATCCTGGAAGACCTGGTGGCGGCCGACTGCGGTTACTGGCTGCGCCTGGACCCGGCCTCCCGTGCGCTGATTCACGATCTGGCCCGCAACGGGGTGCGCCTGGGGCTGCTCTCGAACGCGCCCGTGGACTTCGCGCAGGCCTGCCGCCGCGCAGACTGGTACGAGGTGATCTCCCTGGCCGTGTTTTCCGGCGAGGAGCGGATCGCCAAGCCGGATGCCGAGATATACCGCATCTTGCTAGACGAGGTGGCCCCGCACACCGGGGGCGTGGCGGTGCCCGGCCGCGTCATCTTCTTTGACGACCGCGAAGAAAACGTGGCAGCAGCCAAGGAACTGGGGATTGACGCCCACCTGTGGCCGCGCAATGGCGACGGCCACGAGACGCACGGCGCGGACCTGGCGCGGCGCGTGCTTGAGGAGAGGGATATCCCGCTTACCTAAAGGGGCGTTTTCGGCCCCGCTCCGGGTAGTCTGGTTGCGTGGCTGAATTTATTTATACGATGTACAAGGCCCGTAAGGCCGTCGGAGACAAGGTCATCCTCGATGACGTCACGATGAGCTTCTACCCGGGCGCGAAAATTGGCATGGTCGGCCCTAACGGCGCCGGCAAGTCCACCATCCTCAAGATCATGGCTGGCCTCGACCAGCCCTCGAACGGCGAAGCCCGCCTCTCTCCCGGCTACAGCGTCGGCATCCTCATGCAGGAACCGCCGCTGGACGAAAGCAAGACCGTCCTGGAGAACGTCCAGGAGGGCATGGGCGACCTCTACAAGAAGGTGCAGCGCTTCAACGCCATCGGCGAAGAAATGGCAGAGCCCGACGCCGACTTCGACGCGCTCATGGAAGAAATGGGCAAGCTGCAGACCGAGATCGACGCGGCAGACGGCTGGGACCTCGACTCCCAGCTGGAACAGGCGATGGACGCCCTGCGCTGCCCGCCCGGCGATTCGCCCGTCACCCACCTTTCCGGCGGTGAACGCCGCCGCGTCGCGCTGTGCAAGCTGCTGCTCGAAAAGCCCGACCTGCTGCTGCTCGACGAGCCCACCAACCACCTGGACGCCGAGAGCGTGCTCTGGCTGGAACAGCACCTGAGCCAGTACGAGGGCGCCGTCATCGCCGTCACCCACGACCGTTACTTCCTGGACCACGTGGCCCAGTGGATCGCCGAGGTTGACCGCGGCCACCTGTACCCCTACGAGGGCAACTACTCCACCTACCTGGAGAAGAAGCAGGAGCGCCTCACGGTCCAGGGCAAGAAGGACGCGAAGCTGCAGAAGCGACTCAAGGAAGAACTTGAGTGGGTGCGCTCGAATGCGAAGGGCCGACAGGCCAAGTCGAAGGCGCGCCTGGCCCGCTACGAAGAAATGGCGGCGGAGGCGGAACGCACCCGCAAGCTCGACTTCGAGGAAATCACGATCCCGCCGGGCCCGCGCCTGGGCAACGTCGTGATCGAAGCCAAGGACCTGAAGAAGGGCTTCGGCGAGCGCGTGCTCATCGACGGTCTCTCGTTCTCGCTGCCCCGCAACGGCATCGTCGGCGTGGTCGGCCCGAACGGCGTCGGCAAGACCACCCTGTTCAAGACCCTGGTTGGCCTGGAGCCGCTGGACGGCGGCGATCTGAAGGTCGGCGAGACGGTCAAGATCAGCTACGTCGATCAGAACCGCGAGAACATCGACCCGGAAAAGACCCTCTGGGAGGTTGTCTCGGACGGCCTCGACTTCATCCAGGTCGGTAACGTGGAGATCCCCTCCCGCGCCTACGTCTCCCAGTTCGGCTTCAAGGGGCCGGATCAGCAGAAGAAGGCCGGCGTGCTCTCCGGCGGTGAGCGTAACCGCCTGAACCTGGCGCTGACCCTGAAGCAGGGCGGCAACCTGCTGCTGCTCGACGAGCCGACCAACGACCTGGACGTGGAAACGCTGTCCTCGCTCGAAAACGCGCTGCTGGAGTTCCCCGGCTGCGCCGTGGTCGTCTCGCACGACCGCTGGTTCCTGGACCGCGTGGCCACCCACATCCTGGCCTACGAGGGCACCGCAGAGGATCCGTCGGCCTGGTACTGGTTCGAGGGCAACTTCGAGGCTTACGAGGAAAACAAGATCAAGCGGCTGGGCCCGGAGGCGGCGCGTCCGCACCGCGTCACCTACCGTAAGCTGACCCGCGACTAAGCGAGCAGCGCCTGCACGAGGCGGTCCCACCCACGGGGGAGGGGCCGCCTCGCGGCATATTTGCAAGAACTTTCATCTCCTTGCATTGAGCATTCATGCAGGTGGATAGGGGTTTATGGTTTTGCTTTGCGGTTACAAGGAACTTTTTTGCGAGGTTTCACGAAAAATCTTCCGTAATCCCCCTATGTGTGGGGTATTTTGGCCGTATGAAGCCCACCAACATTGTCACCGTAGAGTCGGTTCTGCCCGAAGAACTGGCCCCGCTGCGCGAACTCGCCTTCAACTTCCGTTGGACCTGGCGTCGCGAAACCCAGGATCTTTTCCGATCCATCGATCCCGCTGCGTTTGCGCGTAGCGGTGAAAGCCCCCTGCGCATGCTCTCCATGGTGCGCTCCAGCCGCTTCCAGGAGCTGCTGCGCGACGATTCCTTCCTCGCCGCGATGCGGCTTGAGGCGCAGGAACTGCACACCTACCTGTCTGCGGACCGCTGGTTCCAGCGCACCTTCCCCAAGGGTGAGGCCCCGGTTCCGGCAGTCGCCTACTTCTCGATGGAGTTCGGCATTTCCCCGACCCTGCCGATCTACTCGGGCGGCCTCGGCATCCTCGCGGGCGACCACCTGAAGTCGGCCTCCGACCTCGGCGTGCCGCTTTACGGCATCGGCCTGCTCTACCAGTGGGGCTACTTCTCCCAGAGCCTGAACCGCGAGGGCTGGCAGCAGGAGAACTACAAGCTGAACGATCCGGCCAAGATGGCCGTGAAGCCGGTCAAGGACGAAAACGGCGAACAGGCCACCGTGCACGTTAACTTCCCCGGCGGGGAAGACGTTACCGTCGCCCTGTGGGTCGCCGAAATCGGCCGTATCCCGCTGCTGCTGCTCGACACCAACGTGGAGGCGAACAGCCCCGAGGTGCGCGAGACCACCGACCGCCTCTACGGTGGCGATCACGAGCACCGCATCCGCCAGGAGATCGTCCTCGGCATCGCCGGCGTGCGCGCGGTAGAACGCTTCTGCGAACTGACCGGTGCCCCCGCCCCGCAGGCATTCCACCTGAACGAGGGGCACGCGGGCTTCTCCGGCCTGGAGCGCGTCGGCCAGCTCATGCGTACCGGCCTCAGCTTCGATGCCGCCCTCGGTGAGGTGCGCGCGGGAACCGTGTTCACCACCCACACCCCCGTGCCCGCCGGTATCGACCGCTTCGCCACTCAGCAGCTGCGCACCTACCTGGACGCGGATGAGCACGGCATGTCCCGCGTCATCCCCGGCCTGCCGGTGGAGACGGCCCTGGCGCTCGGCCAAGAAAGCGATCCGAGCACCTTCAACATGGCGCACATGGGCTTCCGCCTGGCGCAGCGCTCCAACGGCGTTTCCAAGCTGCACGGTGCGGTTTCGCGCGGCATGTTCCAGGAGCTTTACCCCGGCTTCGACGTGCCCGAGGTGCCGATCACCTCGATCACCAACGGCGTGCACCGCCGCACCTGGCTGTCGGGCCCCATGGACGATCTCTACAAGAAGGCCATGGGTGACGTCGATATGGCCGCCGCGGCCGACTGGTCGCCGCTGGCCCGCCTCTCCGATGACGACCTGACGAGCGCCCGCAACGAACTGCGCGGCGAACTGGTCGAGATGGCGCGCGAGCACGTTTACGAGTCCTGGATCCGCCGTGGCGCGGACCCGGCGGAGCTGGCCTGGACCCGCGAAATCCTCGACCCGAACGTGCTCACCATCGGTTTCGCACGTCGCGTTTCTACCTACAAGCGCCTCACCCTGATGCTGCAGGACCCGGAGCGTTTCCGCCGCATCCTGCTGAACGAGGAGCGTCCGGTTCAGTTCGTGATCGCGGGCAAGGCCCACCCGGCCGACCGCCCCGGCAAGGAATTCATGCAGAAGCTGGTGCAGTTCGCCGACGATCACGGCGTACGCCACCGCATCGCGTTCCTGCCCGACTACGACATCAAGATGGCTTTGGTGCTGGTTTCCGGTTCCGACGTCTGGATGAACAACCCGATCCGCCCCGAGGAAGCCTCCGGCACCTCCGGCATGAAGGCCGTTCTCAACGGCGGCCTGACCTTCTCGATCTCCGACGGTTGGTGGGACGAGATGGCCACCGACGAAGCGGGCTGGACCATCCCCACCGTGGAAACGAGCGACCGCGAATACCGCGACCGCCTGGAGTCCGATGCGCTCTACGATCTGCTCGAAAACCAGATCGCGCCGCTGTTCTACGAGCAGCGCGGCAAGGGCCTTTCGCAGGGCTGGCTGCAGAAGATGCGCAACTCGCTGGTGCAGATCGCGCCGCGCGTCACCGCTACCCGCATGGTGCGCGACTACGTGGAGCAGCTCTACGTTCCCGCCGCAACCGCCGCCTACGAGTTCGTTAAGGACGCTGGCCTGGCCGTCAGCTTCAGCGAATACAAGGCGCGCGTGGCCGACGCCTGGCCGGGCGTGCAGGTAAGCGATCTGCGCCTCGAAGAGGCTAACGATTCCGCTCCCGTCACCACCGGAGAAGAGCTGACCCTGACCGCGCAGGTGGAGCTGGGTGCGCTCAGCGACTCCGACGTGGTGGTGGAGGCAGCGGTTGGCGCGCTCAACGACGAAGGCGACATGGCCAAGCCGTCGTTCATTCCGCTGACCCGCCAGGAGAACGGCCGCTACGCGGCACGCTTCGCGATCACGGATCCGGGCAACTACGGCTACACCGTGCGCGTTGTGCCGACCCACCCGGCGCTGATGTCGAGCGCCGAACTGGGTATGCTCGCCCGCGCCTGATCGCTAGCCGTTAGGCAAACGCCGGCCGGCCTCCTAAAGGGGGCCGGCCGGTTTTTCTTCCCCGCCCCGGCTCCGTGTAGCCTTTCAGATGGGCCGTCCACGAAAGGAACGCTATGTCTGCTGGCTTCTCTCCCTCCCGCCGCTCCGTACTGGCAGCGGTGGCAGCCACCGCCCTGACCGGTTGCACCGGGAAAAAGGCGGCGGAAAAGAAGCGCGACCCGCTCAGGTTCCGCATTTGGGACGAAGCGTTCCGGGAACCCTACAACGAGTCTCTGCGCGCCTTTACCGAAAAAACCGGTATCGAGGTGGAACTCGAGGTGATGGACTGGGGAGACTACTGGCCCGCCCTGCCGCTGGAGGTAGCGCGGAAAACCGCGCCGGATGTTTTCTGGCTCAACGCCGCTAATTTCCTGCAACTGCAGGATGCGGGGAATCTGCGCGAAGTGTCGGATCCGGGCAACACGCAGCAGCGCGCGAGCGATCTTTACCGCCGAGACGGCAAGCTTTGGGGAGCGGTGCAGTTCTGGGACACCACCGCGCTCTTTTACAACCGCAACGCTTTGGAAGAAGCGAAGATAGACCCCGACAGGCTGCGCTGGCTGCCGAACGCTTCCTCCGGCGACACCCTGCTGGCTGCGGCTCGTGCACTCAGCACCGATACCGAGGGCAAGCACCCCGGCGAAGAGGGATTCGCCCCCGACAAGCCCGCCCGCTACGGCTTTAACGCCGAGGCGAACCTGCCGGGAGTAGTGGTGCCCTTCGTCTCCTCCGCCGGTTCGGAGTGGCTGCGCGATGGCAAATACGCGTTCAACACTCCCGGCGCTAGCCAGGCAGTGCAGTACCTGGCAGACATGGTGCACAAACACCGGGTGGCACCGGCCACCGAGGGCAGCAATGGAAACCCGGCCTACTGCCGCGATCTTTTCCTGCAGGGCAGGCTCGCCCTTTACCAGTCCGGTTCCTACAACCTGCAACGTATCGCGGGCGGGGTCGGTAAGAGCTTCGCCTGGGGTATCGCTGCTCCCGTGGCGGGACCGAACGGCCCGAAGTCGTTCCTGCACGCCGTGGCCGCCGTCGGCTACTCCCACTCCAAGCGCGGCGACGACACCGGCCAGTTGCTTGACTGGCTGGCTAGCGCGGACGGTCAGCGTCCGTTTGCCGCGGCGGGCATCGCCATGCCCGGTAACCGTGACGTGGAGGGCGAGTTCCTGCGCTTCTGGGAGGAGCGCGGAGTGAACGCAACCCCGTTCGTGAAGGCGGCGGGGGAGGCCGTGCTGGCCGACAGGGCGGAACAGGCGGTAGCCGGACACAACGCGATTTCCCCGTTCTTCGAGCGCATGCTTGCCGGTCAGATCAGCCCGCAGGACGGGCTGCGCCAGGCGCAGGAGGAAGGCAACAAGGCGCTCACGTAAAGCCGCTCAGAGGTGACACAGGAGTTTTATGACAGCGCCTCCCTGTGGTGCTCACGGTAGATGCGGGCATAATGGGACGCATGGCTCACATCGATCTGGAAGTTGCCCTGCGCTGGGCTGACCTCGACGGCTATCGTCACGTAAACAACACCGCGCTGGTGCGGCTGCTGGAAGAGGCCCGCATTCAGGCTTTCTGGCCCGTCAGCGAAGAAGAGGCGGAGCTGGGCGCGGTGGAACAGCCCACCGCCCTGACCACGCTGAAGGACAGCGAGGAACTGCAAACCTACGTTGCCTCGCACCGCATCGAATACAAGCGCACCCTCGGCTACCACCGCGAGGGAGTGATCGTGCGCCTATGGATCTCCCGCATCGGGGGAGCCAGCATCGACGTCGACTACCAGGTGCTCACCAAGGACGATCCGGAGGCGCAGCAGCCCTACGCGATCGCCCGCAGCGCCTCGGCCAGGACGTGCGTGATCAGCTGGAACCCTGGATGGGAACGCCGCTGGTTTTCCGCAGCTAAACCTGGGCGGATCGCTGTAAATCCTGTTATACGCAAAAGTGGGGGCGTCGGTTTTCCGACGCCCCCACTTTTGCCTGAGGTGACTAGCTCTAGCGCTGCGCCTCCTGGAAGCGCGGCAGGGCCATTTCGATGCCACGTGCGCGGAACTCCTCGCGCACCCGGCGGCGCACCTCCTGCTCCACGTCCCACTGGGTGCCGGGGGCCACCTTGACGCCGATACGGCGCTGGTAGCGCGCACCGTCGGAAGAAAGAATGCCGCTGATAACGGGAGCCTCCAAAACATGCCTGCCGTAGTCGGGATCGTTCGGGAGCGAATCGCAGACGGCGCTCAGCGCCTCGCGCACCGCATCGTCGTCGGCACCCGCGGCGATGTCTACCACCACCAGAGCGCTGGCGAAGCCGCGCGACTTGTTGCCGATACGAATGATCTCCCCGTTGCGCACGGTCCACAACACGCCGTCGATCCCGCGTACCTGAGTCACCCGCAGGTTGATGTTTTCCACGGTGCCGCTCGCGTATTCCAAATCAACCACGTCACCCACGCCGATCAGGTCCTCGCATAGGATCATCGCGCCCGCCACGAGGTCTTTCACCAGGGTCTGCGCGCCCACGCCGGCGGCAACGCCCGCCACGCCCAGCCCGGCGATAATCGGCGCGATGTTAATGCCGATTTCGGCCAGGATCATCACGAAAGCAAGGATGACGATGGTGGCCGACACGACGTGCCGCAATACCTGCGAGATCGTGTCGGCGCGCTGTTTGCGGCGGGCCTGCGCCATCTGGCGTTCGCGTTCGTCGGCCACCTTCCGGGTGCCGACCAGCGTAGTGACGGAACGCAGCGTTTCCCCGCTCGCCATCATGGAATGGAACCCGCGGCGGATCATCCAGCCCGCGAACAGGCGAATCACCAGCGCGCCCAGCAAAATCACGACGATATTTACGCCGTGCTGCCCGAGCCACGCGGTAAAGGACTCCACGAAATGGGCCGCTTCGCGCTCGGGGCTTTCCGGTTTGCAAGGCAGAAACGGTGTAAAAGGCATGGTAGACACGATAACAACGAAAAGGCGGGGCCGCCCACGCAAAAGCGTGAACGGCCCCGCCGTGCTATCTGGAGCGCGAAACTAGGCGTCCATCTCCTGGACACGCAGCGCGCGCTGCGCACGGTCGCGTCCCTCCATGATCGGGCGGCGCTGGCCGAGCGGCGCGGAGGCGTGCGCCTCCAGCCAGGCCTGCGCGCCGGAAACCACGGCGGCGGTCGGGTAATCGCCGGGGAAGAGGCCCTCGGTGAGGCGGCTCGCGATCTCGTTGGAGCGCTCCTTCCAGACCGGCTCCAGCATCTCGAAGTACTTGCCGACGTAGTCCTCGATCAGCTGGGGATCGTTGACGTTGGTGAAGCCCTGCACCACGGCGGTGAGGGATTCGTTCGCCAGCTCGTTTTCCTCGACGGTGCGGTGCCACGCGTCGGCCTTCGCCTCCGGGGTGGGCAGCGAAGCCTTCGCGGTGAGCGCGCTCTTGCGGCCAGCCTGCGTGTCGTCGTCCGCCAGCACCGCGTCGATGCCGCTTTCGGAGATTTCCCCGTTGCGGGCCAGCGCGATGGTCAGGCGCCAGCGCAGATCGGTATCGATCTCGCGGCCCGGCAGCGGCTTGCTGCCGGTAAACAGGCCGTGCAGGGTCTCCACCTGTTCGGCGGTAACAGCCAGGTCGATGAACAGCTGCAGGAACTGCAGCTGGGCGTCGCTGCCGGCCTCCGCGTCGAGGGCGAACGCCCACAGCGCGGCGGCTACCTCGGCGGTGCGCTGCTCGCGCGCCGCCGGTGCGGCGTAAACGGTGGCGGCTGTGCGCAGCTGGCTAAGCAGCACGCGCACCACGGAGGACTCTTCCTCGCGGGTGATGTTCTTCAGCACCAGATCGGTGAAGTCGCGCGACTTCATCTCGGCGTCGCGGGTCATGTCCCAGCAGGCACCCCAGATCAGGGTGCGCGCCAGCGAATCATCCAGCTTGCGCAGGTTCTCCACCGCGCAGCGCAGCGAATCTTCGTCCAGGCGGATCTTCGTGTAGGCAAGATCGTCGTCGTTAATCAGCCACAGGTCGGCCTTCTTGCCGACCAGCTCCTCGATCACAGTCTCTTCGCCGTTCACGTCCACCTCGACCTGCACGGTGCGGGTCAGGCTATCGCCCTCCAGGGTGAAGCCGCCGATACGCAGACGGTGCGGGCGCAGCGTCGGGTATTCGGCGGGAACCTCCTGGCGGATCTTGAACGATTCGACGCTGCCGTCGGCGGCCCGTGCGATGACGGGACGCAGCAGGGTCACGCCGGCCTTTTCCAGCCAGAGCGCCGACCAGGTGGCCAGATCGCGGCCGCTGGTTGCTTCCAGCTCCACCAGCAGGTCCTTGAGCTGGGTGTTACCCCAAGCATGTTTCTTGAAGTAGGCGCGCAGGCCCGCGAAGAACGCGTCCTCGCCGACGTAGGCGACGAGCTGACGCAGCACCGAAGCACCCTTGGCGTAGGTGATGCCGTCGAAGTTGGTTTCCACCGCGTCGAAATCGACCATGTCGGCCACGATCGGGTGGGTGGAGGGCAGCTGATCCTGGCTGTAAGCCCAGGACTTCTCCATCGAGGAGAACGTGGTCCAGGCGTTGGTCCACTTGGTGGCTTCCGCCATCGCGGTGGTCGAAGCGAACTCGGCGAACGATTCGTTCAGCCACAGATCGTCCCACCACTGCATGGTGACCAGGTCGCCGAACCACATGTGCGCCAGCTCGTGCAGCACAGTCAGGTCGCGGCGTTCGCGGATCGCGTCGGAAACCGCGGAACGGAACACGTAGGACTCGGTGTAGGTGACGCAGCCGGGGTTTTCCATCGCGCCCATGTTGTATTCGGGCACGTAGATCTGATCGTACTTGCGGAACGGGAAGTCGCAGTCGAAACGTTCCTCGTAGAAGGCGATACCCTTCGCGGTGGTTTCGATCATGTCCTCGGCCTCCAGGTACTGGGCCAGGGACGCGCGGGCGAACACGCCCATCGGGATAACGCGGCCATCACGGGTGGTGACCTCGCCGGTGCCGCCCTCGTACTTACCCGCGCACAGAGCCGTCAGGTAGGTGGACATCTTCTCGGTCTCGCTGAAGTGCCACACGCTCACGCCCTCGGTGCCGGAAGCCACCGGCTCCGGGGTGGGGGAGTTCGACATGACGCGCCAGTGCGACGGCGCGGTGACGTGGAAAGTGAAGGTCGCCTTCAGATCGGGCTGCTCGAAGCAGGCGAACATGCGGCGGGCGTCGGAGACCTCGAACTGGGTGTACAGGTACACCTCGTCGTCTACCGGATCGACGAAGCGGTGCAGGCCCTCGCCCGTGTTCATGTAGGCGCCGTCGGCCAGGATACGCACCGTGTTTTCACCCTCGCGCAGGGCGGGAATGGTGACGCGTGCGCCGTCGAACAGCTCCTGCAGGTTCTCTAGCAGTTCGCCGTTCACCTCGACCTCGTGCACCGCCGGGGCGAGCAGGTCGATGAAGGTGCCGCGCGCCTCGCTGGAGGTAAAGACGATGGTGGTTTCGGTACGGAAAGTGGTGGGGCCGGTGGTGAGGTCCAGCGCCACGTCGTAGGTCTTGGTGGCGAGGAACCCGGAGCGTTCCCGGGCTTCGTCACGGGTCAGGTTTTCGGTGTTGGGCACGGCCCGCATCCTCCTGAAATAGTTGGTTAGACCCCGCAGTTTGAGGGTCGGTGCGGTCCCATTGTTTCACGTCGAAGGTAATAATGAGGTATGAGCGAGAAGCTAGATCTACCCGCGCCCGCCGCCGACGTCTTTGCGCGCCTGCAAGAAAAGCCCGGCCCGCCCGAGCTCGTTGCCGCCGCGCTGGCCCTGGTCCCCGAGGGAGAACAGGTGGAGGCCGCGGTAGCCACCCCGCACGCGGCGAAACGCGCCCTGCTGCTGCTCACCACCGAAAGGGTGATCGCCTGCGCCTACGGCGAGGAAGAGGGGATACGCGGCACCGCCATCGAAATGCCCGAGGTGGACGGCGTACGCGTCAAGGGCAGGCTGGGTAGCCTGCTGGTGATCGACGCGCGCGGCGCGCACCTAGAATTCGACGGCTGCTCCAGCCGGGACACCCACCGCTTCGCCAAGGTGCTCGGCGCGTTCCTAGATAACCGGCGCGCCCCGCTCCGGCTGCGTGAGCGCATCAAGCGCCGCCTGCGTTACGTTCCCGTGCGCCCGCGCTAGCGGGGCAGCCATCCGCTCAGTTGCGCGGCTGGGTCAGGTCAATATCCCACGTGTAGTGGGAGGGCAGGGCCGGTAGCTCCCAAGACGGGTTCGGGAAGAAATACTCCCAGCCCGCGTTGAACGGGTAGCCCCAGGCCTTGATGAGCTGTTCGGCCTGCCTGCCGTAGGAACGGATCTGTTCGGCCTCTTCCGGGGTGAAGTAGCCCGCGCGTTCCGCCCCCTCAAGCTCGTCCTCGTCCTTGTAGTGGAAATCGCGGCGCGGCAGCACCACCATGTCGAGCACCAGATCGCGCGAGCGCACGCCCTCCTCGGTGCGCTCCAGCGGCGTTTCCAGATTCACGTAATAGCAACCCAGCGAACCGTCGTCCTTGTAAAACAGCCATACCGAGAACGGCGAATCCGGCAGGCCGATCATGAGGATGCCGTTTCCCGTCCAAAGCTGTTTCGACTGGATGCGGGGCTGGGTGAACATGCCCTCGTCACCGGCCCGACGCAGCGGCGCGCCGTTTTCCAGGACGGGTAGCAGCACCTCCGTGCCGGGAGCGATCCAGACGGCCAGGCCACGCTCGTCATCGAGCACGCAGGTGCCGGGACGCACCGTGATCGTCTCGTGCGCGTGGGTGTAGTAGGTCCAGGTCAGTGTCTCGCCGGTTTTGAACCGGCGCGCGGGGCTATTCATGATCGATATATCTGGCCTATAGGCTTCACGGCGCTCCGGCGGCGGCCAACCGCCAGGACGCGTTTAACTCCGTGAAGGGAACGCGGATAAGTCGAGCCTACCCGAGTACGCCCCGCCTGACACACTTAGTGTGGTTTAAGCCGACCAAGCCCGCCACAGTTCGGCGTAGCGACCGCCCTGTTCCAGCAGCTCGTCATGGCTGCCCTGCTCCACGATCCGTCCCTGCGAAAGCACCAGGATCCGGTCTGCGCGCGCCGCCTGGGAAAGCCGGTGCGCCACGATCACGGTGGTGCGCCCCTCCCGCAGGCTGTCTGCCGCCGCGTCCAGGGGGCGTTCGCCGGTGGCGTTGCCGCCCTCGTCCGCCGTCGCCTCGTCCATCACCAGCACGCGCGGGTCTTGGAGCGCGATGCGCGCCAGCGCCAGGTGCTGGGTCTGTTCCGGGGTGAGCCGGTGGCCTTTCTCTCCGACCTGGGTTGCCAGGCCGTCGGGCAGGGCGCGCACCCAGGCGTCGGCACCCACCTGCGCGAGGGCCTCCCACAGCTGCGCCTCGGTTGCGTCCTCACGCACCAGGCGCAGATCGTCCGCGAGAGTCCCCATGAATACGTGCGTCTCCTGGCTGATGATGGAGGCGAAACTGCGGCGCTGCTCGGTCGCCATTCCGACAGCTCCACCCCGCCCCAGGCCACGCTGCCGTGACTCGGCGTGAGCGCGCCGGTCATGATCGCACCCAGCGTGGTTTTTCCCGCGCCGGAGGTGCCGACCAGGGCGATGCTTTCGCCCGGCGCCACGTCCAGATCGAGCGGGTGCAGCACGATGCGTTCCTCGCCTTGCGCGTCCCGCACGTAAGCATGGGAGACGCCGCGCAGGGTGAGGGAGGCATCCGCCGGGGCCGGGCCGTCCGCGTCGTCCTCGCGCGCGGCCAGGCGCGGGTCCTTGATCACGCCGACCATGCGGGTCAGGCTCGCGCCCGCCGACTGCACCTGGTCCAGCGACCAGATGATCTCCTGCAGCGGCCAGAAGATGCCGGTTATCAGCAGCAGGGAGGAGGTCGCCTGGCCAATGGTCAGGGCACCCTCGCTATGCAGGTAGTAGCACAGCCAGAGAGCGAAGCCGAGCAGTAGCAGCTGGATAGTGCGCACCATCAGGGTGGAAAACAGCACCAGGTTCACGATCTGCAGCGTGATGTCCCGGGCCGCCGCGGAGAAGCGTGTCACCTGCGCCGACTGGCGTTCCTCCAGGCCGTAGGCGTGCACCGTTTCGGCACCCTTGATCGTAGTGAGCAACGCCTGGGCGCGGTCGCCCAGGGCGAGCCGCTCGCGCTTATAGAGGCGGTTAGTGCGGGGTAGATACCAGCGCGCGGTCAGCAGGAACGGCGGCACCGCCAGCAAGACAGCGAGCAGCAACAGCGGGTGCAGCTCGCTCAGGCTTGCGCTGATCACCGCGATCAGGATGACGTGCGAAAGCATGCTGGGGATGACGTAAGAGAACGCGCTCGCCGCGACGTCCACGTCGTCGGCCACGCGGGAAAGAGCGTCCCCGATGCCGCTGTTTTCCATGCTCTGCGCGGGCGTATCCACCACACGCGCCATCACCTCTTCGCGCATGTCGGCCACGATGTGCTGGCCGAGCGAGGCCAGCTGCGCGAAATTGAGCGCCGATAGGACGGCGGTGAGTAGGCCGACGCCGAAGATGGCAACGCCGCGCCAGATGATCGCGGCATGACCGCCGTCCGTGCTCACCAGCTCCACGACGCTACCGATCAGGCGCGGCACGAGGGTCATCGTGAACGCCCAGAGAATGGTTATCAGCAGGGCCGACAGGGTGAGTTTCCAGCGCTTCGCGAGCTGCTGCGCGACGTAGACTGCGGTGACGCGGGCACTCGCGATCGGCAACACGTCGCGGCCGGGGGCATTCACGGCGGTGGGGCTCGTGGTCGTGCTCATCGCAGTACCGCCTTCGCGTAATCGGGATTTTCCAGCAGTTCCTGGTGGGTGCCGGTGCTAACGCCGGACGCGCCCGCGAACACCACGCGGTCGCAGGCGTTCAGCAGCGCCGGGGCGGTGGCTACCAGCAGGGTGCGCAGGCCGGGTAGGCGGCGGGCCGACGCTATGCCCTCCGCGATGCGCTGCTCAGTCACGGCGTCCACCGCCGTGGTCGGATCCTGCAAGACCAGGATCGGGCTGAGCGCGGCGAGCGCACGCGCCAGGGCGACTCGCTGACGCTGGCCTCCGGAAAGGTTCTTGCCGCCGTCCACGATGCGGGTGTCCAGCCCCTCGGTCAGCAGCGGCAGCAGGTCAGCGGCGCTGGCCTGATTGAGCGCCCGGTTTACCCCGGCATCGTCAAGGTCCGGGCTGGCGGTCTGCACCTGCTCGCGCAGCGTGCCCTCGAAGAGGTCGATGTGATGGGGCTGCACTAGCATGGTGCTGCGTGCCGCGAGCGCCCCGGCCTTGGTGAGTTCCTGTCCGCCGATGCTGGCGTGCCCGCCGCCGTGCAGGGACGCGGCGACCAGTTTCGCATCGGCCGGATCGGGGCAAACCAGCCCCAGGATCTCGCCGTCGGCCACGGTCATGCTCAGGGGAACGCCGGAGGTGAGCGGCAGGCCCTCCAGAGACAGATCGCCTGACGGCAGCGGCTCAGAGCTGGGCGGTTGCCGGTATTCGTCCCCGAGCTCGTCCAGCAGTTCCTGCAGGCGCTGGGAGGAACCGATGATGGAGGAGTAGAACACGGTGAACTCGCCGAATACCCAGAGGGCCTCCGAGAGGGTGCGGGCCAGGGCCAGCACCATCACCAGTTCCCCGATGCTAAGGCGGCCCTCCAGGGCGTAAATGCCGGAAAAGGCCGTGAGGGTGGCGACCATCAGCAGCCCGGTAGCGTCCGGTAGGGCGTAGCCGATGGTGCTCACCTTGACGTTATCGATGGACGCCCGCAGGGCCGCGCGCGAGGTACGCCGGTAGCGCCCGATGATGCTGCGCTGCACGCCCAGCCCCTGGATTACGCGCAGGCCGTGCACGATGTCGGTGCCGAGCGCGGAGGCGTCGGCGCGCGTGGATTTCTCCGCCTTATGCGTGCGAGCCAGGTACGGGGTGAGCACCTTCGCCACCAGTACCACCAGCGTGATACCCAGCAGACAGATCAAGCCCAGCGTGTAGTCGATCCAGGTGATCGCGACGATCGGGATGGTCAGGGAGATCAGGGTCGGTACGAAAATCTGGCACAGCTGAACGAACCGCGTCATGGAGCGCAGGTCGGAGGTGGCCAGCGAAAGCAGTTCGCCAGAGGGCCGCGCGACGGCGCGGCTACGCGGGTCCAGGATCGCGGAGGCGATGCGCACCCGCATTCGGTGATCCTCCGTGAATTCGACCCGGCGGCTGAGCACGAAAGATCCCTCGAAACCGGCACCGGCCATGAGCGTGGCGAGGAACAGCCCCAGTATGCAGAGCAGGATCACGCGCGGGTCCTGTGCGGTGATGCCGTGGTCTATCGCGTAGCCAACGACGCCCGCCTGGACGTAGACGGAGGCGTTGCCCAGCAAGCCGAGGAAAAGCACGGCCGCTATGGCGTAGCGGTTTCGCCAGACGAGTGCCTTAAGCACCGGGGGGAATCGAGTCATAATTAGCGATTGTATTTGCTTGCCCAGACAGGGAAGCGGCTTTCTTATAACTCTTAAATAAATCCCTCAAACCGCGAGAAAAGCGGAAGAATCCTCGCCCCTGGAACATTTTTCTGCTCTCTGTTAAGCCGCCCGCGATACCGGCGGTGCGCGAGGGCGGGCAAGGTGCCAGAATGGAGGCGTTAGATCCGCGCCCTATCCGTCAGGAGAGCAGCCTTGTCCGAACGCGTAGCCCAGCCAGCAACCAGCGAAACCAAAAACGTGGAAATGTGGTTCGATCCGAGCTGCCCCTGGGCCTGGATGACCAGCCGCTGGCTCAAGAACGTCAGCGAGGTGCGCGACGTAAACATCACCTTCCACGTGATGAGCCTTGGCGTGCTCAACGAGGATAAGGACCTGCCCGCCGACTACCGTGCGCACATCGACGAGGCCTGGGGCAGCGCACGCGTAGCGCTCGCCGTGGAGGAAGCAGGCGGCAAAGAGGCCCTGGACAAGTTCTACACCGCCTACGGCGAGGCCTATCACGTGGGCGGTAATCACGATCGCCGCGCGGTCGCGCAGCAGGCCGTGGCCGCCGCGGGGGTGGCCGATTCCGTGCTCGAGGCCTACGACGGCGGGGAGATCGACGCTCGGCTGCGTGCCAGCCACGCCCGCTCGCAGGAGGTCGTGGGCGGCGAATCCGGCACCCCCGTCGTTTCGTTCGACGGCAAGCGTGGCTACTTCGGTCCCGTCATTACCCCCGCACCCAAGGGCGAAGAGGCGGGGCAGCTGTTTGACGGCCTCTACGCGCTCGGCCAGGTAGACGGCTTCTTCGAGCTAAAGCGCGCCCGCCACAAGGGCCCCGACTTCTCCTGAAAACTCAGCAGGGCAGCAGACAAACTAGGTTAAGGACGCGAAGATGCGAGTACACATAGGGACAGACCACGCAGGATTTGAGCTGAAAAACCGGCTCGTTAAAGCGCTCGGTGAGCGCGGACACGACGTGGTTGACCACGGCGCGCACAGTTATGAGCCGCTCGACGACTACCCGCCGTTCTGCACCGCGGTAGGCGAGGCCGTGGTGGCGGAACGCGCCGCGGGGCAGGACTCCCTCGGCGTTGTGATCGGCGGCTCCGGGAACGGCGAACAGATCGCCGCAAACAAGGTACGCGGTGTGCGCGCCGCCCTGGTGTGGAATCGCGCCACCGCGGAACTGGCCCGCCAGCACAACGATGCCAACGTGATCTCCGTCGGCGCCCGCCAGCACAGCGAGGAAGAGCTGCTCGAACTGATCGAACTGTTCCTGGCCACCGATTTCTCGCACGAAGAACGCCACCAGCGCCGCATAGACCTGGTCGGACACTACGAGACAGACGGCACCTACCCGCAGGAGCACCATGCCTGAGGGGCACACCGTACATCGCCTGGCCCGCGTAATCTCCGAGGAGTTCGCGGGCCAGCGCGTGCGTGCGCAAAGCCCGCAGGGGCGCTTCGCCTCCGGGGCCGGGCTGATCGATAATCACGTGCTGACCGGCACCGAAGCGATAGGTAAACACCTGCTGGTGCACTTCGCGCCCGAAAAAGACCATCCGCCGCTGCACACCCTGCACGTTCACCTCGGGCTGTACGGCGCATGGAGCTTCGCGGCGGATAGCGATTCGCGCCTCGCCCACGCCATCGGCGCGCCCCGCAAACGCATGGGCGAACGCGAAAGCGACGGCGAGGCCCTGCACGATTGGCGGGCCACGCCCGCCACCGACACCACCCGGCTGCGCCTGGTGGGGGAGCGGGCGCTCGCCGATCTGGTCGGCCCCGCCGCCTGCGAGCTTTACCAGGGAGAGGACAGGGCGGCGCTGGCCTCGCGGCTGGGGCCCGACCCGCTGCGCCCAGACGACACCCCGAAGCAATTCTTTGCCGCTGCCGCGAAGCGCAGCTCCACCATCGGCGCGCTGCTGATGAACCAGGCGGCGATAGCGGGCGTCGGCAACATCTACCGGGCGGAGGCGCTGTTTAGGGCCGGGCTGGATCCGTTTGTGCCCGCGAAGGAAGTGCCCGAGAGCGTGCTCCAGCAGATGTGGGACGACCTGGTGCACACCATGCGTTACGGCGAGAGAATCGGGCGGATCGTCACCACCGAACCGGAGCATCGAGCCGACCCGGACGAATTCCCGGTGCCGCGCGGGGAGTCTTTCTATGTCTATCAGCGCGACGCCAAGCCGTGCCGACTGTGCGGCACGCACATTAAGAAAGCGCAGCTGGATAACCGCACCGTGTTCTGGTGCCCGACCTGCCAAAAGCCGCGTAAACGCAAGAAGGCTTGGGCGAGCGAAAGCGAATGGTGGAATGTCTGAGCGTTTCACGGTGAAAAGTGCCCGCCTGCGCGAGATCGAACCGGCCGTGCTGTACCGGCTGCTCGCGCTGCGCGAGGAAGTTTTCCACGGCGAACAGTCCATCACGGAACTAGACATGGACGGCCGCGACCTGGAGGAAGGCACCCTGCTGCTGTGGCAGGAAGAGGCGGCAAACCCCGGCATGCCCCTGTCCCACATCCGGCTCATGACGGGCGGCGAGCAGGTGCGGATTGGCCGCCTCGCGGTTCGCGAGGACTTTCGCAGGCACCGGCTGGGCGGCACGCTAATGCGCGCCGCACTGGACGCGGCCGGGCAGCACGCCCCCGGCAGGGACGTGCACATAGCGGCGCAGGCGCACCTCGTGAAATGGTATTTGAGCATGGGTTACGTGAGCGTCGGGGAAGAATTCATGGAGGCGGGCATCCCGCACGTCCCGATGGTCTATCCGGCCGCGCGCTAAAACCCTGCGCGTAGGGAACCGCCCGGCTGCCGTCCAGCGCCGCAGCGCTGGCGGCCGGGAAAAAATTTAAGGACCGCAGCGCGCAGTAGTAAACCGTGCAGTAATAAAAGCAGTAGCAAGCAACGCCGAGAGGAACAGCGATGATCGTTTTGACCGCCGCCGACGTAGAACGGCTATTGCCGATGGGACTCGCCATAGAGTCCTGCAAACAGGCCCTTGCCATGCACGCGGCGGGGGAAACCACCGTACCGCTGCGCACCAACATTCCGGTGCCCGCGCAGCAGGGAGCGTCGGCACTGTTCATGCCCGCGTCCGTGCCGGGGCTGAACACCATCGGCATCAAGATCGTTTCGCACTTCCCCGGCAACGCCGCGCGTGGCCTGCCCGTGGTGCCTGGCCAGGTGCTGGTGTTTGACGGCGAGACGGGCATGTTGCAGGCGATCATGGACGGTACCTCGCTGACGCGCATCCGCACCGGCGCGGTGCAGGGAGCGGCGACCGATCTGCTGGCGCGCGCGGACGCACAGGTGGGCGCGCTGATCGGATGCGGCGGTCAGGCCGGTGGCCAGCTGGCCGCGATGCTGGAGGTGCGCGACCTGCGCGAGGTGCGGGTGTCGGCAACCAGCTTCGCGAAGGCGCAGGCGTTCTCTGCCGAACAGGCTCCGCTGTTTAGCGGCTGCGAGATCGTGCCCTGCCGGGACGCGGCCGAGGCCGTGCGCGGGGCCGACGTGGTCACCGCCGTCACCAGCGCGAAAGACGCCGTTTTCGACGGCGAGGCGATCGCGGCGGGCTGCCACGTGAACGGGATCGGTTCGTTCACGCCCGAAATGGCGGAAATTCCCGACTCCCTGGTGGCGCGCGCCGACCGTATTTTCGTGGATACGCAGGATTGCCTGGCCGAATCGGGAGACATCATCGGACCTATAGAGCGCGGCATCATCCGCGCCGAGGACTGCCTGAACCTGGGCGACCTGGTTAACGGCAGCGTCGCCGGGCGTGCAGACGCGCAGCAGATCACCCTGTTTAACAGCGTCGGCTCCGCCGTGCTGGACGTGGTGTGCGCCGACGCCGTGCTGCGCGCGGCCCGCGAACAGGGAATCGGCACGCAGGTCGCTATCTAAAAAGCGTCCCTCCAAAAAGTACCCCGCCGAGCAGCGGACCGAATAGCAGCAGCAGTGCCACCAGCGCGCCCACCGCGTCGGCCCAGCTGACGGGGGAGGGGAGCGCCCAGGTTCGCCTGCCCGCAGCCACGAACCCGCGCGCATCCATCGCCAGCGCCTGGCTGCTTACTCCGCGAATCGCGCTGAGCAGCAGGGCGAACGTGAGCGAGGCGTAGTGGCGGGAGAAAGCCCGCACCGTCTTAACGGGGTGACGCCAGTTCCTCACCGGCGCCAGGCCGCGCATGGTGCGGGTGATCGTGAGCGTATGCCAGGTGGTATCGAGCTGCGCCGTGCGGGTGAGGGCGGCCGACGTTGCCGCCAGCGGCTTCGCCGGTAGGTGCAGCCGCTGTGCCAGGGCGTCCGGCAGGTTGGTGGTGGTGATGCCGGAAAGCGCCACCACGCCACCGATCGACAGGTAGGCGATGCGCAGGGATTCCTTCGCCGCCACCTCCCAGGTGTGCGGATCGCCCCAGCCGCCCTGACCGAGCAGCAGGGTCGAATAACCGATGCTGAGCGCGCTCACCAGCCCCGGCAATACCCGCCAGGCGGCGCTGCGCCAACCGCGCAGCGCGAGCGGGGCCAGCAGCGCGATGAGCACCAGCCCGAAAAGCCCCGCGGTAGCGTCTTGCACCCAGAACGATCCGGCGAGTGCCGCGAACGAGATCGCGAGTCCCGTCACCGGGTTTAGGGCATCTATCGGCCGCCACGGGCTAAGGCGGCGCGGGGTGATGCTGCGATCCACCGGGGCGGCGTTTTCGCTCCCGGCACCGGGCCGTTCTGTGGCCTGGTGTTCTATGGCCCGGTGTTCTACGGCCCTGTGTTCTACGGCTCGGTGTTCTGCGGCGGCGTGGGGTTCGGCGGCGGGTAGGTGAGCGGCCAGATCTAGCACGCTATCCGCGCTCTCGCGCAGGCGGGCATCGTGCGTCGCCGCGATCACCGCGCAGCCCTCGGCGCGCGCCAGGTCCAGCAGTTCGCGCAGGGAAAGCCACGCCGCATCGTCCAGGCCGACGCTCGGTTCGTCTAGCAATAGCAGCTCCGGCTTCGCGGCGAGCGCCGCCGCGAAAGCGAGTCGGCGCTGCTGCCCGCCGGAAAGCGCAAACGGATTATCTGCCTCGCGCCCGGCCAGGCCCACCCTTTCCAGCAGGGCGCGCGCGGCGGAGGCGTCGGTGCCGGGAGCGGTGGAGGCGAGCACCTCATCCAGCACCGTGTTCTTCACGAACATGTGTTCCGGGTTCTGCGGCAGCCAGCCGATCTGCCCCTGCGCCAGGGGAGTCTCCCTGCTTCCCGCCGCTGGCTCCTCCAGTCCGGCGATGACGCGCAGCAGCGTGGATTTGCCGATCCCGCTGCGCCCCACCAGTGCGGTCAGGCTGCCGGGGGCGAGGGTGAGGTCAATGTTTTGTGCGAGTATGCGGCGCTGCGCGCCCACGCCGCGCCGCGTGCGGGGGCCGCCCGGTTTTAGCGCCAGGCCGCGCAGGGTGAGTAGCGGGGAGGAGTCTGTGAGGGACGGGGCTGCCGGCGGCTGCGGGGACACCGGGGCGGGGCGTGCATTCGTGCTGCGGGCAGGGTTTTGCGCCGCGTCTTCCGCAACGGGCAGGTCGGAAAAAACGGTGCCGTCGGCACCCATCCGCACCACGCGGGTGACGTGTGGTAGCCAACGGGAGGCGTCGTGTTCCGCGACTATCAGAGTGCGGGGGCCGGTGACGGCGATGATCGCAGCCACCACCTCGCTCGCGGTCGCATCGTCCAGCATCGCGGTAGGTTCGTCGAGCAGCAGCAGTGACGGATGGCAGGCGAGCGCTCCCGCGAGGGCCAGGCGTTGCTGCTGCCCACCCGACAGGGTGGTGACGTCGCGCGAAGAAGCCACGTCCAACTGCGCCTGCGTCAGCCCCTCTATGGCCCGCTCGTGAATCGCGGGGCGCGGCAGGGCCAGGTTTTCCGGGCCGAATGTGGCATCGCGGCCGACGCTCGGGGCCAGCAGCGTGTTTTCGGGTTGCTGTAGCAGATAGGCGACCGCCGCCTGCGCCGGGGGCGGAGGTATGGTTCCCGTATATTCGCCCGGCAGGTGATCGGCCAGCCCGGAAAGCGCCGTGAGCAGGGTGGACTTGCCGCAGCCGCTGGGGCCGAGCAAAAGCACGCGCTCGCCGGGGGTAACGCTCAGGGTGATGTTGTTGAGGGTTGGCGCGGGGGCGCCGAACGGGGTGAAAACCAGCTCGGTTACCGCCACCGCGCCGGAGGCATTAGCTGCGCCAAAAGCGCCGTCCCCGCCAGGCTCAGTGGGGGAGGGGGCGGCGCTGGCGTCGCCTTTAGCGGTTTGCAAGATGTTCGCGCCCAGGGGGGAACTGGTTCAGCGCGCCGGTGGCGGCAAGCGCCTTGACCAGGGCGTGGCCGAGCACGCCGCACAGCACCACGCCGGAGATTACGAAGAAGCCGAGCAGGCTGAAGCCCCAGAAGTTGCTCCATTCCCCGTAGTAGGCGAAACGCTCGTAGCACCATTCAAATACGGTGGAGAGCGCCCCGGCCGCGGCCGCTACCGGCAGGGTGAACAGGGCGTAGCTGGTAACCGCCAGCACGATCTCCACACCTAGGCCCTGCAGCACGCCCGAGATGAGGGTGCCGAGCGCCCACTTGCCGCCGAGCAGCGCCTCGATGGAGGCAGCCACCACCTCGGCAAAGACTGCGGCACCCGGTCGGCGCACGATTAGACCGGCCAGCAGCGCGGGCAGGCACCAGATGCCGGTGAGTAGGCCGACGAGCGGCGGGAAGCCCTTAAAGACCGGATCGAGCACGTCGTAAAGCACGCCGTAGCCACGGAAAATAACGCCGAACGCGACGGCGATGGTGGCGGCGAGCAGAATATCGGAGGTGCGGTAGCTAAACAGATTGCCGGTAGCGCGCACGCTTTCCCTGGTCATATGTATTCCTTCCGTGAATATGCGGAAGGGACGCCAACCACCCGTGTGCGGTCAGCGCGAGATGTCCCGACTCCCTACGCCGGTGTTAACCGGATCAGGTTCGAGGGTCTGCGCACAATGCGCACTCTCAGCACCGTTCGGTTCTCCCCTGTCAGTTCTGACGTGCACCATCGTAACCTGCCCTGTCGGTGCCGGAATGTAACCTGCGCCACCGACAGGGAGGATTCGGTTTCTTTCCCGTCAACGCAGGTGCGGCGTTAGTTTTTCCTGTCCGGGCGGGAACTGATTAAGCGCGCCCGCGCGAGCCAGCGACTGCACCAGGTAGTAGCCGCGCGTATCTTAGGGGTATAAGTTTTTGAAACATGGAGGGCGGCATGACCGAGCAGAGGATTAGATTCCGGGACATCAAGCCGTATGACTGCGTTGATTCCCTGGATGAGCTGCGGGGGCCTGGCGCAGGTGTGGTGACGCTGCCGGTTACCGTCTACTGGTCGGGTGCAAGCAGTACCTTTGACCTTTCCAAGGAACGCGAGAGAGCCTCGGTTTATCAGGCCGCCCTGGCTAACGGGACGCGCGAGCGCATCGCGGAGTTCGTAAATCGTGATCTGCTGATTAAGGACTGGCCGCGGCTTGCGCTCGATAGGCGAGTGGTTGAAATGTGGGAAGGCAAGTTCCCTGAGCTGGCAGCTCGTGGCAGGGAGTTCTAATGGAGCAGGATCAGGTCCGGCGGCTGATAGCTAAGACCATGTTGGAGTCCTTGCAGGAGACAACCTTCGTGCTTACGGGGGCCAGTGCGCTGATGGAACACGGGCTAATCAGCCGGGAAACCAAAGACGTCGACCTGTTCGCTGCAAGCAGCAGCGGGATGCATATCCCCGATGCTATTGAGCCGGTGCGGACTGCCCTGGCGAAAATCGGTGCTGAGGTTGAGATCGAGCGAGAGCTTCCCGAATTTGTTGCCGGCAAAATCAGGTACGCAAACTACGAGATCGGATTCGACCTTGGAATTGACTGGCGGGCTTATCCTCCGGTGAATATGGAGATTGGTCCTGTGTTGGACATTCGAGACTCTGCGGGTTCGAAAGTAGTTGCACTGTATAGCCGTAATGAGTTCAGGGACTACATGGACGTGGCTTCCATCGTACTCAGTGGCAGGTGGACTCCTGCCGAGGTGATCGCGCTTGGGAAAAACAATGACCCCAGTCTTGATCTAGCGCAGCTTGCTAGGACTCTAGACCCAAACAACCCACGGTTCCCGCAGAGAGACGAATTTCTTAGGTTTGGCTATGGGTCAGAAATTGAAGACAAGATGCGGGATGCACTAGAGGTCCTTCGCAACACTGCGCTTGGCTGCGAGAAGGGCGTAGAAAGCGCATAGGCGCTGAGTGAGCGGCCAGCATCGATTTCTTGAAACTGCAGGTCGAATTGGCTATTCCGTGCCGTTTGGCCTAGTGGTTCTGTCATTTACCGCCACTGTTTAGCAGCCGCTCCCGTCCAGCGGGGAACATGTTGAGCGCGCCCGTGTCGGCCAGCGCACGCACCAGGTAGTAGCCGCCGATGCCGGTCATGATGACACCGGAAATAGCGTAAAAGCCGAACAGTTCCACCTTGTGCGGCCAGGACCATTCGCCGTAGGCCACGGTGAGCTTATAGAACCATTCGGGAATGGTGTGCAAGAAACCGCCCAGGATTGCTACAGGCAGGGTGTATTTGCGGTACATGAAAATCAGCAGCGCAATTTCGATGCCGATACCGGCGTTGAAGCCACCGATCAGGGTGCCGACTCCCCACTGACCGCCCAGTAGCGCCTCGATGGAGGCGGCCACCAGCTCGGTGAACAGCGCGGCTCCGGGGCGGCGAATAATGAAGCCAGCGACGAGGGCGGGCAGGGACCAGAACCCGATCAGCAGGCCGATGGTCGGCGGGTGCAGCAGATACCAGGGGGCGAGCACCGAATACAGCTCGCCGTAGAGACGGAACACGACGCCGAAGGCGACGGCGATGGTGGCGGCGGCCAGGAGGTCCTGGGTGCGGTATTTCAGCAACGGCAGGCTGGCAAGGGCGGGGGAGTGCGGGGTAGACATGGGGGCGCTTTCTGGGGTGGGGAGAAAAAGATTCCCCCAAAGTTACCCGGTTTTTATCGGTTAGCGCGAATTACCTCTACCAGCGCCGCCGCCATTTCCTCCGGATTTTCCGGGGAAAACAGATAGACGCGCCCGGAATGGCCGATAACCTCTACCAGCGTTCCCGGCTTGGTGACGTACAGGGTGGCGTCGTCCATCTCCTTACCGGTGGTGCGCAGTTTGCTGCCGGGGACGGCCCGTAGTTCCGACGGTTCGGCTGCGAGCGCGGTGGCGTTTGGGCGCACCCCGTAACGGCGGATTACCGGGCGCACTCGTTCGTGAGACAGCGTGCGTAGGTGCACGCTACGGAAGTCTGCGGCGGGAATTGCGGTGCGGGACAGAAAACCGCCCTGATAGGGGGTGATGCCGTCTTTAGTGATGCGCAGGTTGATGTGGCTGCGGCTGTATTCCCACGCCACGGCCAGCCCCAGCACGAGGGCGGCGAGCAGTCCGTACAGTGTCGATTCGGGTTCCGGGCGGGTGAAAAACCACGCCACGAAAAGCACCGATACGGCACCCGAGGTGAAGGTGCGGGTTTTTAGCATGCCGCAGGGTCGCAGCCTTGCCGTGTAGGGCAGGCGGCCGGGGGTTTCCTCCCCGGCCGCCGTCTGCTTTTCAGCCACTTTGCGCGTTTCCTACCAGATGCTGACGCGATCCTCGGGGGCGAGGTACATGCCGTCGCCCTCCTTGACGCCGAACGCTTCGTAGAACGAATCGACGTTCTTCAGGATCTGGTTACAGCGGAATTCGGCGGGGGAGTGCGGGTCCACCGCGAGACGGTAGAGCGCATCCTCCGGGCGGGACTTGCCACGCCACACCTGCGCCCAGCCGAGGAACACGCGCTGCAGACCCGTGTAGCCGTCGATCTCCGGCGCTTCCTCGCCCTCCAGGGAGGCCAGGTACGCCTTGACGGCGATGCCCAGGCCGCCCAGGTCGCCGATGTTCTCACCGATGGTGAACGCGCCGTTTACCTTGTTTTCTTCGCTCAGGCCGCTCGGGGTGAGCTCGTCATACTGGGCGATGAGGGCCGACGTACGCTCCTCGAACGCCTTGCGGTCGGCTTCCGTCCACCAGGAACGCAGGTTGCCGTCGCCGTCGTACTTGCTGCCCTGGTCGTCGAAGCCGTGACCGATCTCGTGGCCGATTACGCCGCCCACGCCGCCGTAGTTCGCGGCGTCGTCGGCGTCGGCGTTGAAGAACGGCGGGCGCAGGAACGCGGCCGGGAACACGATTTCGTTCGCGCCGGGGTTGTAGTAGGCGTTCACGGTCTGCGGCGTCATGTGCCACTCGTCGCGATCGATCGGGCCATTCAGCTTGCCGAGCGCGTGGGCACGCTCGAAAGCGAGCGAGTTGATGCGGGTCTCGACCAGGTTCCCGGCCACTACCTCTAGGCCGCTGTAGTCGCGCCACTTAACCGGGTAGCCGATCTTCGGGGTGAACTTGGAAAGCTTTTCGAGCGCCTTTTCGCGGGTTTCGGCGGTCATCCATTCCAGGCTGCTAATCGATTCCCGGTAGGCGTCGACCAGGCGCGAAACGAGTTCCTCCATGCGCTGCTTGTGGCTGGGCGGGAAGTGCTTGGCGACGAACAGTTCGCCCACCGCTTCGCCTGCCGCGCCCTCTACGAAGTCAACGCCGCGCTTCCAGCGCACCGGGCGTTCCTCCAGGCCCTTCAGCACCTTGCCGTTGAACTCGAACGCGGCCTGCGCGATCTCGTCGGACAGGTAGGGGGCGAACGCGGCCAGGGTGTGTACGGCCAGCCATTCCTTGATTACCGACAGGTCGGTGCGCGCGTAGAGGGCGGCGGTAGCGGGCAGGAAGTCGGGCTGGCGCACGCCGATCTTTTCGGTGTGCGCGGCGGGAACACCCTGGGAGGCGAACATGGTGTCCCAGTCGTATTCGGGTGCCATCGCCTTGATCTCGGCGAGGCTGCGCGGGTTGTAGGTCTTGTCCGCGTCGCGCGAGCTAACCACGTCCCAGTGGTGGGTGGCCAGTTCGGTCTCGAACGCCATGACGCGCTCGGCTACCTGCGCGGGATCGCCCTGCAGCTCAGCCAGGCGTGCCATTTCCGCGAGGTGGATCAGGTACTTGGCGCGAATGTCGGCCTTGGAATCCTCCCGGTAGAAGGACTCATCGGGCAGCCCCAGCCCGGCCTGGGAAAGGTAGAGCAGGTAGCGGGTGGAATCCTTCAGGTCGCTCCACACGTACGGCTCGAACAGGGTGATCCCCGCGCGCGGCCCGTTCATAAACGCGGTGGCGGCGGTGTGATCGGAGAGCGCGGCGATCTCCGCGAGGACGGGGCGCAACGGCGCGATCCCGGCGGCGTTGATGGCGTCCGCGTCCATGAAGGTGCTGTAGAGCGCGCCGATGAGGCGCTCGTTTGCGTTACCGGCAGCGTCCTTTTCGGCGGAGTTTTCGACGATTTCGCGAACGTCTGCCTCGGCGCGGTCGTAGACCTCGCGGAAAGCGCCGTCGCTGGCGCGGTCTGCGGGGATCTTGTAGTTCTCAAGCCAGGCGCCGTTCATGTGGCGGAACGTATCGTCCTGAATCCGCACGTTCTTGTCGCAGTGTTCGTAAGTGATACCGCTGGGGGTGGTCATACTTTCTCCTTATTTATTCCCGCGCCGGGGGCCGGGAACATTTGCTTCGGATGGTCTTTAACGTGTCTGGCGTTTAGACGATCAGGGCAAGCGCGAGGGTGAACGCGCCGACGGCGGGTGCCGCGTACACCCAGGCGCTGGTGGAGCGCTGGCGCGGCTGCTTTGCAGCCAACACTACGCGGCTTAGGCCGCTGCCGATGGCCAGTACCGCTAAGGGCATAAACATGACGGGGCTAAGCGCCGCCAGGATGCACGCGCCCAGCTGGTAGGCGAGCGTGCCCAGCAGGTCGATAAAACGCAGGGCGATCACGCGGCGGGGCGTGACCTTCTGTGCGAGCACGTTGCCGACGATCGCTTTCGACCAGTCGGACGGGGTGCGCATACGTTTCGTGGCGCTAACGAACTGCACCGTGGCGAGTACCGCCCAGGTGAGGGCCGCGCCGATGCCGAGCCACGCGCCGACGTTTGCGGGCTTCTCCGCATAGGGGGCAGCCGTAAGCACGGTGACCGCAGCCAGGGCGATCCCGACGCGCACCGATTCGTCCAGCAGCGCCCGCACGACCACGGGGATGGGGCTGAGGCCGTAGCGCAGTTCGTCGCGCTGCACGAAACGGTTCACGCCCGCCCCGATAAGCAGGTGCAGGGCGGCGATTAGCACGCCCGCGAGCGGCAGGGCCAGGGAGCCGACGGGGCGGGTGGCCCCGAACAGTAGCAAAAGCAACGCCACCAGCGGCGTTACCAGGGAAAGCACAGCAAATCCGGTGCTCAGACCCTTAACGATCTGGGACCCGGTAAGGGTATCCTGATGATTGCAGCCGTCAGAGCTGCAGCAGGAGGGGTTTGCGGCCAAAGTCCATCCCTTCTAAATCTATTAAAGTAGCAATAGTACTATATGACTCAACTTTGCTTTACGAGGGCTGCAAATGGAATCTACATCAGGTAGTTCGGGGGTGCTCCCCCAAGCTGTTTCTGTATTCGATTTTTTAGATTTTAGGATTAGGAGAGCTGTCCTCTCTTGCGGGCTCTCAATCCTGATCGCAGGGCACTGCCTAATATTCTTGACCACTGGCAAGATTAAACTTGATGATAGTGCTGCGGACACCTTGTATAAGACCGTGAAACAGGTATCCCTCTTAAATGGGTGGTTTGTTGCTACAACCGGGCTACTTATTGGGCTTTATGTTGCGCTCTGTTTCGGTAGCAGAGCCTCGGTTACTCTGCGGAAAAGGATTGGGATTCTGTCCCAATTTATTTTGGCTGGGCAGCTCGCGGTGGTGTTCCTTGTGGGGTATGCGGCTATTGGTGGACACTGGGCTTCGCTTGGGGAGGGAAAAGTTCCGTTCAGTGGGGGAGTTGCTGCAGTCGTTATTTTACCTACTTTTGTGGTTGCTTGGGCGATTGGGGTTCAAATGGGTGTCATCTTAGTGCCGATCCCTAATACGTACAAGGCTATGGAATTTAATTTCAAAGACTTTGTTATTCGCGCATGCAAAGATGCCTCATTCGTCGTAGTGTCAGTTTTCTTGCTTCTGCCATCTTTGATTTTTAAAGCGGACCTAATTTTTCATACATTAATGTCGAAATCCTTAGAGGAGACGTCACCTATTGTAGTAGAGGCTATGGCTCCCGCGCTGCTGTATATGCTTACTGGTGGGTACCTATTTACTGTATGGTTTTACGATAAAATGCGGAAAATTAAAAATTATAAGGGCGAAGATAAAGGCTTTATGGTTAATGGGGTCACGCTCGAGGATGTCGTTATGCCCGCATGTATTACGATGCTCACCGCGATTTCGGTCGTCACTCTCGCAAGCGAGAGCAAGGTCTTAATTGCTTATGTGGCATATCTGGCACTCCCGGTTGTCTTTTTGAAAATGTATTTCTGCGTTAAAACCACGCATCCATGCTTTGATCTAGTAAAAATTCCTAAGATTTTTTATGATTCAAAGGCGTATTCCCTGCTTGCTCGTGTGGCGTTTCCTGTGTATAGATCTTCCCCTGTTTATCTTTTTCTCCCCATGTTTATTGGGCCAATTATCGCTCTAGGAGTTAATCTCACTGATTATAGGTGGGAAAGTGGTGGCACTGCAAAGTGTTGAAATGTTAAAAGTTCAGACATTAATCACCCTTCCCTGAAATGAATTAGTTGAATATCGGCCATCTTATTAAAGGGGTTATTATTTTTAGACATTTGATATGGAGTTTACTCTCTTTTCTGTCGCTAATTTGGCTTATTGGTATCATTATTTTGGTTCTTGAGTCAGTCGCACATGAAGAGTTTCCTGTACAAGATTTGCGCTGGTGCCTAATTGCTACGGTAATGCTTGCCTCCCTTGCCCAAGCCGCCCGCGCCTTCTACAGCGCCCGCTCCGCCGCCGTCGCCGAGAACCGCCATCGTGCCACCCTGGCCGCGCACAGCCTCGCCACCGACCCGGCTCCTGCCGCCCGCACCGGGGCTGCGGTTTCCCTCATGACGGAAAGCGTCGAACGTATCGCCGCCTACCGGCAGGGATTCCTGCCGCAGGCGATTGGCGCGCTCGCCCTGCCCGTCATTGTGCTGGTCTACATCGGTATCTGGATCAACCCGTTCAGCGCCCTCGTCATCGCGGCCGCCATTCCCGGTATTCCCCTGCTGGTGCGCGGGTTCATGAAGATGTTCCGCAAAGTATCTAGCGGCTCCCGACAGCGCCGCAGCCAGCTCGCCGCCGCCTACCTAGACGCGATCGAAGGCATGGACACCCTGCAGCTCATCGGAGCCGCGCCCCGCATCGGTGCCCGCCTGGCCGAACAGGGCGAACAAAACCGGCGCAGCACCATGCAGCTCCTGGCTGGAAACCAGCTCGTCATCCTCGTTGTAGACCTGACGTTCTCCCTCTTCATAACCGTCATCGCTGCCGCCCTCGCCATCCACCAATACGGCAACGGTACGATCACCCTCGGCCAGGCCGCCGCGCTCATCCTGCTCTCCATCATCCTGCTAGATCCGATCGACCAAATGGGCGCATTCTTCTACGTCGGCATGGGCGGCATGGCGGCAGAACGCGCCGCCCGCCGCTACCTGGCCAGCAAGAAAACCGCCGACGCCGCCCCGGCCCCGCAAGCCGCTCCCGGCAGCGCCCCCGAAAAGGATGCGCTGCTGACCCTCGAAAACATCCACTTCAGCTACGCGCCCCAGGCAGCCCCCGTCAGCCACGGCCACTCCGAAAAACCCGGCCACCCGGTAAAAGGCGGGCACCCCGGCAAGGCAGCAGCCAAGCACGGCAACCCCGCCCCCGAAGTCGCAGCGAAGCAGCCAGCGCCCCGCGCCGTGCTGAAAGGCGTAAGCCTGCAACTGCACCGGGGCGAGCGCCTGGCCATCACCGGCCCGTCCGGGCAGGGCAAAACCACCCTGCTGAAAATCCTCTCCGGCGAAAACGCCCCCGCGAGCGGCAGCATCAGCCTGCACGGCCAGCCAGCCAGCCTGAACGACCTCCGCGCCGCCAGCGCCGTCGTCACCCAAAAAACCTGGCTGTTCACCGGCACCATCGCCCACAACCTGCGCCTGGTAAACCCCGCCGCCAGCGAAGCCGACATGTGGCGGGCCCTCGAACAGGCGCACGTCGCAGCGGACATCCGCGAACTGCCTGACCGGCTGGAAACCAGGGTGGGGGAGCGCGGCTACGGGCTCTCCGGCGGGCAGGCCCAGCGCATCGCTCTCGCCCGCGCACTGCTCAGCGGCCGCACCCTGCTGCTGCTGGACGAACCCACCTCGGCCGTGGACCTGCGCTCCGAGAAGCTGATAGCCGACACCCTGGCTAACCTCGGCCCCGAATACACCCTCGTCATGGTGACCCACCGGGCCGGGCTGCTCCCCGGGGCCACCCGCGCCGTGACGGTGCAAAACGGCACGCTCCAAGCAGCCGCCGAAGGCACGAAGGAGGCCCGGCAGTGAACAACCGTTCCGCTAATGCCCCCGGTACCACCGGCACGGTCGCCTGGCTGCTGCGGCAGGCGCGCCCCGTGCTAAAGCCCCTGGCGATCTCCGCCGCCGCGCGCATCGCGCACATAATGATCGGCATCGCCATGCTGATGTATCCGCTCTGGCAGCTCGGCAGTTACGCCGCCAGCGGCAGCGGCCAACCCCTCTGGCTGATCTGCCTGGTCCTGATCGTCCTGGCCCTCGCGAAAGCGGGACTGCGCTACCTGGAACAGTTCAGCGGTCACTACGTCGCGTTTAAGGCGCTGGAACTGCTGCGCGGCTACGCCTACACCCGGCTCTATCCGCAGTCTCCCGCCCTAACGCGCCGTGCCCGCTCCGGCGATCTGCTGGCCCGCCTCACCCGCGATATCGACCGGATCGAGGTGTTCTACGCGCACACCATCGTTCCCGCGCTCTCCGCCGCCGCCGTGCCGGTCCTCACCTGCGCCGCCATGTGGCTGCTCGGTGCGCCCCTGCTCGGCCTGCTCACCCTCGCCCTGCACGCGGCGGCAATCGCCCTGATTTCGCTGGCCGGGTACGGTTTCGCGCGCGGTAACGCCGGGCCTACCCTGCGCGCCCGCTCTGCGATCACCTCGCGCGTGCAAGACATCGTGCAGGGCCACCGCGACATCGTCGGTTACGGCATCGAAAAGCCCATGCTCGAGGATCTCGACTCGCTCAATACCGACCTGCTGCGCGCCTCCCGGCCTTCTCGTGCGCTGCTCGCGCTACGCACCATGTTCGGTACGGCGGGCATGCTCGGCCTGATTGCCGCCACCGCGCTGCTCGGCGCTAACCAGTACGCCGCCGGTCAGATCGGCCTGCCCGTCCTGCTCGCCTGCATCGGCGGCGCGATGCGCAGCTGGGAAAGCGTCAAAGGGGTGGAGGACTTCTCTACCGCCCTTACCGCCTCCCTCGCCGCCGCGAGCAGGCTACGCGAAATCACCGACGCTCCCCCCATCCCCGCAGGCGGCAGCGCCCCGGTGCCGACGGGTCCGCTCGCCCTCACCGCAGAGGGAGTCGGCTACAGCTACACCGACGGCACCGGTGCCAGGCACGAGGTACTGCGGGACGTCACCGTCCGGGTGCCCGCGGCTTCCTGGACGGCCCTCGTCGGCGCTACCGGATGCGGCAAGTCCACCCTGGCCACCCTGTGGGCGCGTTTCGAGGACCCGGAAAGCGGCCGCATCACGGTGGGCGGGGCCGACGCGGCCACGCTGGACGTCACCGCCCTGCGCGAGGCGGTGGCATACCTGCCCCAGCGCGCCCACCTGTTCAACGACACGGTGGCGGGCAATCTGCGCCTCGCCGCTCCCGACGCCACTGACGCAGACCTGTGGCGGGTGCTCGAAATCGCGCGGATAGCCGACGAAGTGCGGGCCATGCCGAACGGCCTGGAAACCCTGGTGGGGGAGGGCGGTGAATCCGTCTCCGGCGGCCAGCGCCAGCGCCTAGCGCTCGCCCGTGCCCTGCTACGTAGCCCCCGCGCGCTGGTGCTGGACGAGGCCACTGCGCACCTGGACGATATCCTGGCGGAAGAGGTGCGTCGCAGCCTGCGCGCGGCCCTGCCCGAGGCGACGGTCGTGGAGATCACGCACCGGCTCGGCCAGCTCTCCGGGGTAGATCACCTCTACGTGATGGATTCCGGCCGCATCGTGGAACACGGTAGCGTTGAGTCATTAACGGAAGCGGGGGGCACGTTCGCCGCCCTGCTCCAACGCTGACAGGCAAGCCTAGGAAAGACGTACATGACACATACGCCCCCGCACGGGCAGCAGGAGCAGCCCGCCGCTTTCACGCGCGCAGAAAAGAACATACTGCGTTACCGCTGGCACCGCCCGCTCGTGATCGCCTCCGGGGTAGGCACGTTTATCACGGCGCTCATCCTGGGCGTAGTCGTCTACCTGGTTATCGAAAACGGCCCCGGCGTGTTTTTGCTTAGCGAAGAGGACGTTGACGACATCATCTGGATCTTCCTGCTGATCCTGTTCGGCCCGCTCGTGCTCATGTTCGTGCGCATGGTGGCGGCCGCGAAAGCGCGCGCCACCGGGTTCGCGGCCACCCCCGACCAGTTCCCCGAGGCCTGGGCATACACCCAGCACTATGCGCGCCTGGCAGGGCTGGCAAGCGCCCCGGCACTGATCGTGGTCACCGGCAACAACCCGATGTCTACCTCGAATACGCTGCTTTCCCAGCACAGCATCATCGTGCACAACGACCTTTTGGAGGTTTCCCGGCCGGGAGGGGACTGCGCCGCGTTCCGTTTCGCCGTCGCCCGCGAAATGGGGCATCTGGTAGCCGGTCACCGGGGCTTTCGTTACCAGTTCTTCACCTCGCTCGCTAAGACCGTGCCCTACGTGAAGCACGCGCTGGCCAGGGCCGAGGAATACACGGCGGATCGCTATGCGACCCTGCTCGCGCCCGACGCCGCCCCGGACTATTTCGGGGTGCTCGCGGTATCGAAACTGCTGTGGCTGGAGGCGAACATGCGCGAGGTGGCGATGCGGGCGGGAACCGGCGGCAAAGCCGAGATCGTGACCGCGTTCGCGCTGATGGAACCGCCGATCACCTGGCGCGTGCGGGCCCTGACGGACCTGGGGCTTTTCAGGGCCGAGCTGCCCTGGAACGGCCTGCGCGTAAAAGATAGCGCGGACGGTCCGCGCGATCCCATGATCAGCCTGGAGCGGCTACCCGCGGACACTTTCCCGTTCCGCCAGGTGCAGGGGGCGTTTTGGCTTCCCCCGACGCCGATCAGCGGTGGCCAGATCTCGCAGCTGTGCGAGAACCTGACCACGCGGCAACGGGTCGAATCCCGCTGAAGCACTTTCGCTCCCGCTAACCGGCCCTATTCGGCGGGAATCTCGGCGGGGCTTCCCAGCAGGCTCGGATCTATCTCCGCGAACGCCTCCTGTACCTCATCCACCAGATCGCGCATGGCGGCGGCAGCGGCCTGGGGGTTGCCCCGGTAGATTTCTACCGCGATGCGGCGATGGTCCTCCATCGCGCGCGGTTCCGGGTGCGGCGGCATCAGGCCGACCTCGGTGCGCCAGGTCAGTACGGATTCGACCACGGGACTGAGCGCGGCAAACATTTCGTTTCCGCTATATGCCAGGATCATCGTGTGAAAGGCGATGTCGGCCCGCATAAATTCCTCGCCCGATCCCTCCGCACCGAGCGCAACCACGCGCAGACCGGCGTCCAGGATCTCCTGACGTTGTTGTTTAGAAGCGAAACGCGCGGCGGAAGATACCGCCTGCGGCTCTATCGCCAAGCGCAAGGCCGTCAGGGATTCCAGCTGCCTGGCGCGGTCGGGCCCGGAAAGTCGCCAGCGGATAATCGCCGGATCGAATACCGCCCATTCCTCGCGAGGAAGCACCGTCAGGCCGACGCGGCGCTGCGCACGCACTAGGCCAAGGCCCTCCAGCCTGCGCTGCACCTCCCGCGCGACGGTGCGTGAACAGGAAAAACGCTCCTCCAGCCCCGCTAGCGTGAGGGCGGTACCGGGAGCGTTTTCGCCGGAAACGATCTCTGGGCCGACGGTTTCGAGGATTTCCTCAAACCGGGAGGAAGGCGCGTCATTCATAGTATTCACAGACTACTCGGCGGTGGCTAAGGCGCACTAGCAGCAGCCGGTGGAAACGTTTTCTTCATCGAAGGTATCGCGCGCCCGCCAGAATTCTTTTTCGCTCATGGGCGGATGATCGGGATGGTGACGGGCGTGCCGTTCCAGATAACGCTCGTAGGCCGACTCCCCGGTGAAGTCGCGCCACAGCGCGCGGGCTTCGCGGGCTTTGTCCCTAATCGTCTGCCACACGGCATTGCCCTTTCGTAAACGTGTCGGGCCGATGCGGCAGGCTCCCGCGTGCGGCCAATCTACCCAGTGAGGGGCGGGGCACCGGAAAAATCCCGTGCCCCGCCCCAATCTAGCGCACCTGATCCGGCGCGATTAGTGCGATTTCTTCAGCCCCGGCACCAGGTCGGGGTCGCCCACCTGCGCGAACTCTGCCTCCAGCTTCTTATCGAGCTTGGTGGCGAAGAGACCGGACGGAGCGAAGAACTTGGATTCCTGGTACGGGTCCTCGGAGTTCGTTTCGTCCTTGGTGGCGAGGGTGCGGTAAACCCTGATCGCCGCCGCGCCGATCACGAACGCCACCGCGAGCACGAACACTACCGACAGCGTGCCCTGGATCAGGGTGTTGCGGATGATCGCGTTGGTAACCTCGATTTCGGCCGGGTCGGTCAGGTTCGGCAGCAGGGCCTTTGCGTCACACCACTGCTGGAAGTAGCCGATGCGAGGGTCGGTCGAGAAGATCTTCTGGTAGGAAGCCGTGAACGTAACTGCCGTATCGAACAGGAACGGCAGCAGCGGGATCCATACCCACTTCACGTAGCCCTTGCGCACCACCATCACGGTCACCAGCAGCAGCGCCACGGCGGCGATCAGCTGGTTGGCGATACCGAACAGCGGGTAGAGGGTCTTGATGCCGCCGCGCGGGTCGGTCACGCCCATCATCAGCAGCGAACCCCAGGTGGCCACCACCAGGGCGGTGGCGAGCCAGGCGCCCGCCTTCCAGGAGGGGTCGCGGAACTTCGGCACCAGGTTGCCCAGCGCGTCGGATACCTGGAAGCGGGCCACGCGGGTCACCGCGTCTACCGCCGACAGGATGAACAGCGCCTCGAACATGATGGCGAAGTGGTACCAGAAGCCCATCATGGCGCGGCCGCCACCGATCTGGTGCAGGATGTGCGCCATGCCGACCGCCAGGGTCGGTGCGCCGCCGGTGCGGGAAACGACGGACGGTTCGCCCACGTCGTTAGCGAGCTGGCGGTAGGCCTCGGCGTCGGTGAACACCTTCGGCGCGCCCGTTTCGTCCCAGGACTCCCAGACAACGCTGATCTTGTTGCCGTGCGTGTCGGTCACTCCCAGGTTCTTCATCGCCACGGCCGTGATCTCTTCCCGGTCGGTGACGGTCTGCGTAACGGAGGTGCCCGCCAGGCTGTCGATCGAGGCGGAGGGGGTGTTCATGCCGAAGTAGATGCCGGGGTTGAGCGACACCGCCGCCGCCAGAGCCATGATCGCCACGAACGATTCCATCAGCATGCCGCCGTAGCCGATCATGCGCACGTGGGTTTCCTTCTGCACCATCTTGGGGGTAGTACCGGAAGAAACCATGGCGTGCATACCGGAGAGGGCGCCGCAGGCGATGGTGATGAAGAGGAACGGGAACAGGGTGCCCGCGAACACGGGGCCTTCGGTGTTGCTCGCGAACTCGGTGACGGCGGGCATTTCCGCGAGCGGCTGCACCAGCACGATGCCGAGCGCCAGCACGACGATGGTGCCGACCTTCATGAAGGTGGAAAGGTAGTCACGTGGGGTAAGCAGCACCCACACCGGCAGCACGGCGGCCAGGAAACCGTAGATAACCATGGCCCACACCAGCGTTTCGGGCGAAACGTGCAGGTAGGTCTGGCCGAAATCGGATTCGCCGACCCAGCGGCCCGCGATGATGACCAACATCAGCAGGGCGAAACCGGCAATCGAAACCTGCGTGATCTTGCCGGGCTGCACGTAACGCAGCCACAGGCCCATGCCGACGGCGATCGGGATGGTCATGCCTACGGAGAACACGCCCCAGGGGGATTCTGCCAGGGCGTTTACGCAAACCATGGCCAGCACGGCCAGCACGATCATCAGCATTACCAGCACAACCACGGTAGCTACGGTGCCGCCGATCTTGCCGATCTCGTCGGTCGCCATCTGGCCGAGGGAACGGCCGCCGCGCCGCATGGAGAAGAACAGCACCAGCATGTCCTGCACCGCGCCGGCGACGCAGACGCCCAGGATGATCCAGAGCGTGCCGGGCAGGTAACCCATCTGGGCCGCGAGGACGGGGCCGACCAGGGGGCCAGCACCTGCGATGGCGGCGAAGTGGTGGCCGTAAAGCACCACGCGGTTGGTCGGGTCGAAGTCTTTTCCGTTATTGATGCGCTCCGCCGGGGTGGCGTTCGCATCGTCGGGGCGCATGATCGTGCGCTGAATGTAGAGCGCGTAGAAGCGGTAGGCGATGGCGTAGGTGCAGACGGCCGTGACCACGAACCAGATCGTGTTCACTTCCTCGCCGCGCACCACGGCCAGCATCGTCCAGCCGATGGCACCCACGATGCTGATCGCCACCCAGAGGGCGATCTTCGCCGGGGTCCACTTATTTCGCGGTTTTACCCCGACCGGAATGCCGTCCTTGTTTCTGATAATTAGTTCTTCCTCTTCCTCTGTGTAAGAGGGGAGGGCGGGCGCGGCGCTCCGCGTCATAGCCGTACTCCTTTGTAGTGGGCTGGTGTTACAAAGACTCAGGCGAAACCGTCTGACGTAAAAAATAATAGTCATTGACTAACTCTCGTCAAACGGTTTTGCGGGGATCGCTTTTCAGACTTCTACCAGGAGTTATGGAGGTTTGTCTGCGCTAGGGGCGTAAGTCCCTCGTGAGCGGCCAAAATGGGGGAGTTGTCTAGTGAAATAGGCGCGGCTTACGTCGGTAGAACACCTCCGCGCCCTCGCTGGCGGAGGACGGGCCGACGATGTCCAGGGTGTCGGCCTCCGTCAAAAACGGCAGGCAGGCGGAGGCCAGGCGCTCGAAAACGTCTAGCTGTTCCCGTTCCGCGTCGGCCACCAGGGTCAGCCCGTCGCCCTTTCTGAGCAGGGCCAGGGAGCGCACCCTGTCGTCCGTGGAAGAGAGCACCGACAGGGCGTCGCACATTCCCGACGGCAAGCGGGTGGGGTGGGGTTTTTCCTCCGGGGGTGCGCCGTAGAAATCCTGGGTTGGCTTTATACGCTGCTGGCGCTGCAGCGCCGCGTCCAAGAGGAGCTGCTTTTCGAGCGGGACCGCGTGCGTGGCCGGGTCCAGGGTGGCGCCCGCAACCTGCGGATAGCGGGCGAAGAAGCGCATGATGTCGTCGAAAGTGACCACCTTCGCGTAGGTGCCGTCCCGCAGGAACGGGTGGGTGGCGCGGAAAGACGCCTCGCTGGTAAATAGCGGTAGGCGCGTATTTAGCGTGCCATCCCGGTAGATTCCCAGCCCCTCCCGATCGTGGGAGGCGGTCACGACCACCTGGGCGCGCATGGTCAGTTCTTCCAGCAGCAGGTTGAACGTATCGAACTGTTCCGGGCCGTCCTGTTCGCAGAGCCGGGCGGCGATCTCGGCCAGGGGGCTGGCGTAGGTGAACAGGTTTCCCGTCATGGCCTCGATTATGGCACCGGGGAAGGCGTTGGCCCCGGGCCCTCCTACCCGGCTCACGGTTTGTGAACCCCTTGCGGAAGGGTGCGCAGCCGTCTCTTACGGGGGAGTGTTAAGAAGTGAGTCGCTGTGTGAACGGTTTGGTTTGCGCCCGCCCACCGAAGGCTTAAATTAAAACCATGAACAAACGAATGCGGCGCTGACGAGCACGTCAGCCACCAGATGAGGGCAAGCCCGGCGCGAGAAGAGACGGCAGAGACCGACCCCGCCAGGCTAAGCAACCCGCCCGCCGCATCGGATGGAACGTCCGCGTGCCCGTCAGAGAAAAAGAACCAGGACTCACCCGTAAGTTCACTTCTGACAGGAGCAAGACCATGACCATCGGCCCCGATTACCTCAGCCACCCCGAATGGGGTTTCAACACCCGCCAGATCCACGCCGGCTACAGCGGCGATCTGGCCACCGGCGCGCAGACCCCGCCGCTCTACGTCACCAACTCCTTCCATTTCCCGAGCGCGCAGTCGGCCGCAGACCGCTTCGCCCTGAAGGAACTAGGCCCCATCTACAGCAGGCTCGGCAACCCCACCAGCGAATTCCTGGAAAACCGGCTCGCAAACCTGGAGGGAGGCGTCGGCGCGCTGCTGACCTCCTCCGGGCAGGGCGCGATCACCCTGGCGCTGCTCACCCTCGCCCGGCAGGGCAGTAACATCGTGGCCTCCAATTCGATCTACGGCGGCACCTACAACCTGCTCGCGCACACCCTGCCGCGTTACGGGGTAGAGACCCGCTTTGTCACCCCGGGCGATTACGACTCGTGGCAGGAAAACACGGACGAAAACACGGTCGCCTACTTCGGTGAGGTGGTGCCGAATCCGCGCGGGGACATCCTCGACATCGAACGCATCGCCCAGACGGCCCACGAAAACGGTATTCCCCTGGTGGTAGACAGCACCGTGGCCACGCCGTACCTGTGTCGGCCCATCGCATGGGGAGCCGACATTGTGGTGCACTCCGCCACCAAATACCTGGGCGGACACGGCTCCGCGCTCGCCGGGGTGATCGTGGACGCGGGCAATTTCGACTACGCGGCAGATGGTGCCCGCGCACGCTTCCCCGGCTTCAACACCCCGGATCCGTCCTATCACGGGCTCGTCTACGCCCGCGACCTCGGGGTGGGCTGCCCGCTGGGGGCGAACCTGGCTTTCATCCTCAAGGCCCGCGTGGAGGGCCAGCGCGATCTCGGCTTCGCCGTCTCGCCGTTCACCGTGTTCACGCTCGGTCTGGGGGTGGATACCCTCTCCCTGCGCATCGAACGGCACGTGGAAAACGCCCGCGCCGTGGCCGAACACCTTGCGAGGCTGCGCGGCAAGGGGCAGATAACCGAGGTGCGCTATTCCTCCCTGCCGGATTCCCCCTACCGGGAACTCGCGGAAAAATACCTGCCCAGGGGCGCGGGCGCGGTGCTCAACTTCGACCTTGCCGGGGGATATCCGGCGGGTAGGGCATTCGTGGACGCGCTGGAACTGCACTCACACGTCGCAAACATCGGTGATGTGCGCTCTCTCGCCATTCATCCCGCCTCCACCACCCATTCCCAGCTCAGCGTCGAGGAACTCGCGGCGCAGGGAATCGGCGCAGGCACGGTGCGGCTCTCGGTAGGCATAGAGGACAGCGCCGACATCATCGCCGACATCGACCGCGCGCTCGCGGCGGTCGCAGCCGACGCCACGGCCAGCGCGTAAACGCTATGAGCATCGCGGAAATCTATCGGCGTCGCCGAACGCCGCAGGGCTCTCGCGCCGGAAGGCCCCGGCCCACCATCTCTTTCGAGCTGTTCCCGCCCAGGGACCCGAACCCGCATTCGGCGGCCTGGGCCGGAATCAACCGACTGTTGCAGGCCGGGCCGGACTACGTGTCGGTCACCTTCGGCGCGTCCGGTGCCTCCCAGGAACTTTCCCGGCAGGCGCTCGGGCACGTCCTGCGGCGCACGGGCAGCCCCGGCCTAGCTCACCTGACCTGTGTGGGACGGGACAAGAACGGCCTGGATCGGCTCGTCTCAGAAATGATCGCCGACGGCACGCGCGACTTCCTGGCGCTCAGGGGCGATCCGCCCAAGGGGAGCCGGGAATGGACCCCGCAGCCGGGCGGGCTCAGCCGGGCGGCGGAACTGGTGGAACTGATCCGCGCCGTGGCGCAGCGCGAACTCGGTGACGCCCGCAGTGTTTCCATCGCGGTCGCGGCCTACCCGGCGGGAGAGGCGCTCACCCGCAAAAACGCGGTGGCGGCGCTCGCCGACAAATACGCGGCCGGGGCCGACTTCGCGATCACGCAGGTGTTTTACCGCTCCCAGGACTATCGCGATCTGGTGGATGCCGCTGCCGAACGCGGGGTCGCGCTGCCGATAGTGCCGGGAATCATCCCGTTCACCGACGTTGCGCGGCTGCGCAGGCTCGAATCTCTCTCGGGGGTAGGCGTGCCCAGCGAACTCGCCGGACTTTCCTACATTCCCGACCCGCGCGAGCGCCTGCGGGCCACGCTGTCGGCCAGCCTTAACTTTCTGGATCAGCTGCTCCTGCTCGGTGCCGACAGCTTCCACTTCTACACCTTTAACCGGGCGCGCCCCGTGCTGGATCTGGTGGGCCACCTGCGCTCGCGCGGTTACGGCAGGGTCGGCCCGAGCGAATCGGCGCAGCTGCTCGACCTGGTTAGCGCGAACCTCGGCCGGATCAGCCCGTAACCGCGCGCCGCAGCAAAACCCAACCTCCGCCAGACCCCTCTCCAAAAACCTAGGAATCAAAAATGACAAACCAGAGCAACCCCGCAAAAGCCGCCCTGCCGGAGGCCGCTTTCCCCGCTGCCACCATCGCCGGCTACCCCCGCATCGGGGCCGGTAGGGAACTCAAAAAGGCGCTCGAAAACCACTGGGCCGGGCGCACCGACGCCGAAACGTTGGCAGGCGACATTGCCCGCATTCGGCAGGGGCGCGCGCGTCACCTGCACGAACTGGGGCTGAGCGAGGCGGGCGCGGTACCCGCGGACTTCGTGGCCTACGATCAGGTGCTCAGCCTGACCTGCGCCCTCGGCGCCGTCCCGCAGCGCTTCGGCAACCTGGTGAGAGAGGACGGCTCCCTCGACCTGGATGGAGAGTTCACCCTGGCCAGGGGAGTGGACGATAAGGCCGCGCTGGAAATGACCAAATGGTTCGATACGAACTATCACTACCTGGTACCGGAGATCGGCCCCTACACCGCGCTCGGCGCGGTCGCTAACCCGTGGGCGGAGCAGGTAGAAGAGGCGGCACGGAACGGCATCGCGGCGCGCCCCGTGCTGGTGGGTCCGATCACCTGGCTGCTGCTCGCCAAGGCCACCCTGGACGCACCCGAAAACTTCCTGCCGCTGGATCGGCTGGAGGACGTCATAGCGGCCTACCGGGTACTGCTGCGCGAACTGCGAGCGGCCGGTGCCGAATGGGTGCAGCTAGACGAACCGGCGCTGGTCAGCGACACCTGGACGGTGCCGCGCAAGCGCATCCTAGAAGCCACGCGCCGGGCCTATACCGCGCTGACGGAGGAAACCGAGCGCCCCGCGATCTACGTGCACGCGGGCTACGGCGACCTCGGAAGCGACAGCCGCAGCGCGCTCGCGCAGACCGGCATCGAAGCGATCGGCCTGGACCTGGTCGCCGGAGCGCTGCCGGACCGGGAGGAAATCGCGGCCTGGGACGGGCGCACCATAGCCGCCGGAGTGGTGTCGGGCCGCAATATCTGGCGCACCGACCTGGCCCGTGCCCACCAGCAGCTTTGCGCCCTGCGCGAGGCCGCACCGAAAGCGCGCATTGCCGTCACCACCTCCACCTCGCTTCAGCACGTGCCACATGACGCCGCGCGCGAGGAAACCGTGCCCGCCGATGTGCGCTCCTGGCTCGCGTTCGCGGATCAGAAGGTGGGGGAGGTGCGTACGCTGGCGCAGGCGCTAGCCGAGGGGCGAGAGGCGGTGGCGAGCGAATTCGCAGAAAACGCCCGCATCCTGCAGGAACGCGCAAACCATCCGGGCGTGCGCCGCAGCGATATTCGCACGGCCACGGCGAACGTGAAAGAGGAAGACCGGGAACGCCTCCCGTACGCGCAGCGCGCCGCCGCGCAGCAGGTAAGGCTTAACCTGCCGCTGCTGCCCACCACCACCATCGGTTCGTTCCCGCAGACGGCGGAAATCCGGCGCGCCCGCGCCGACCACCGCGCCGGTCGGATAGACGAAGCTACCTACCTGCAGGCGATGCGGGACGAGATCGCGCGCGTGGTTAAGTTGCAGGAAGAACTCGGGCTTGACGTGCTGGTGCACGGCGAGGCCGAACGCAACGACATGGTGCAGTATTTCGCGGAGAACTTGGAAGGTTTCGCCACCACCGTGCACGGCTGGGTGCAGTCCTACGGCTCCCGCTGCACCCGCCCCTCGATCCTGTGGGGCGATATCGCGCGGCCCCGCCCGATCACCGTCGCCTGGTCTGCCTACGCCGCCAGTTGCAGCGACAGGCCGGTGAAGGGCATGCTGACCGGTCCCGTCACGATCATGGCCTGGTCTTTCGTGCGCGACGACGTGCCGCGCCGCGAGGTGGCCGACCAGCTTGGCCTTGCCCTGCGGGGAGAGGTGGCCGACCTAGAAGAAGCCGGTATTCCCATCATCCAGGTGGACGAGCCCGCGATCCGTGAGCTGCTGCCGCTCAGGGCCAGCCAGCGCGAGGACTACCTGACCTGGTCCGTCGGCGCTTTCCGGCTGGCCACGGGTGGGGCGAAGCCCGACACGCAGATCCACACCCACCTGTGCTACTCCGAGTTCGACGTGGTAATCGACGCGATCGACCGCCTGGATGCGGACGTAACCTCCATCGAGGCCTCCCGCTCCAAGATGGACATTCTGCCCGCCGTCTCCGCGCACGGTTTCACCCGCCAGCTCGGCCCCGGCATCTGGGATATTCACTCCCCGCGTGTGCCCAAACTGGGCGAGGAAGTGGCGCTGCTGGAGGCCGCGGTCGCGGCGCTCAATCCGCGCCAGCTCTGGGTAAACCCCGACTGCGGCCTAAAGACGCGCGCCTACCCCGAAACTGTGGCCACCCTGCAAAACCTGGTGGCGGCGGCGCGGCAGGTACGCGAGCGGATAGCGGAAAAATAGGCGGTTTACGTGACGCACGGGCAAATCGTGAACGGCCTGCCGGTGAGCGGGGCCTGGCAAGACGGCGATCCGGTTGGTCGCCGCCGCTTCGGCCCCGCCACCGACCGTGCCCTGGAAGTGGGAGGCACACTGCCCGGCGCCCGGCTCGCCTACGAAACCTGGGGCGAACTGGCTCCCGGGCGCGATAACGCGGTACTGATCTGCCACGCCCTCACGGGCGACTCCCACGTGTCGGGAGAAAACGGCCCCGGCCATCCCACCCCCGGCTGGTGGCGCGGCATCGTCGGCCCCGGCCTGGCGATAGACACCGACAGGTTCTACGTGGTCGCCCCCAACGTGCTCGGCGGCTGCCAGGGATCGACCGGCCCGGCCAGCCGCGCGCCCGATGGTAAACCCTGGGGATCGCGTTTCCCGCTGCTCACCACCCGCGATCAGGTGGCCGCCGAATACGACCTCATGCGCCACCTCGGCATTGCTCGCTGGCACGCCGTCGTCGGCCCCTCGCTCGGCGGGCAGCGTGCCCTTGAATGGGCGGTCGGCTACCCGCAGCAGGTGGGCAAGCTAGCGGTGATCGCCAGCGGTGCCTCCACCACGGCGGAACAGGCCGCCTGGTGCCACACCCAGATCCAGATACTAGAACTCGACCCGTGCTTTAACGGCGGCGACTACTACGATTTTGCGCCCGGCAACGGCCCTCACCGGGGGCTGGCCATCGCCCGGCAGGTAGCGCACACCACCTACCGCTGCCCGCGCGAACTGGAGGCGCGCTTTGGCCGTGACCCCGGCTACCGGGAGGAGCCCCTCACCGGCGGCAGGCTCGCAGTGCAGGCCTACCTGGAACACCACGGGCACAAACTGGCCCGGCGCTTCGATGCAGGCTCCTACCGGGTGCTCACGCGCACCATGCTCACCCATGACGTCGGCCGGGGCCGGGGCGGGCTGGTGCGGGCGCTCGCCGGGGTAAGCGCCGACGTGCTGGCGATCGGGGTGGACAGCGATCGCTTGTTTTACCCGGCGCAGAGCCAGCAGATAGGCCGCCTCACCCCGAGGGGCGATACGGCCATAATCCGTTCCGCGCACGGCCACGACGGTTTCCTGATCGAAAACGACCAGGTGGCCGCGCTGCTTGCGGGCTTTATCGGTTGAGGCGAGAGATAACCTTGCGCACCAGATTTTCGGGGCTTTCGTGAATGTCCAGCCGGAAACCGTCCTCATCCGGCGCGAGCGGTTCCAGCGTCTCTAGCTGCGAATCTAGCAGCGTGGTCGGCATGAAGTGCCCGCTGCGTGAGGCCATGCGTTCCTCCAGGGTGGCGCGGTCGCCGTCCAGGTGCACGAACGTGACCCGGCCGCCCGCCTGCGAAAGCAGGTCGCGGTAGGAACGCTTCAGCGCGGAACAGGTAACGATCCCGGATCGCCCGGCCGTGGCCTGCTCATCCAGCCAGTCGCGGATGGTGGCAAGCCACGGCCAGCGGTCCTCGTCGGTGAGCGGGTGGCCCGACGCCATCTTTTCCACGTTCGCACGCGGGTGGAAGTCGTCGGCCTCCGCGCTGACGCGCCCCAGTTCCTGCGCCAGCAGCGCCGCCACCGTGGTTTTGCCGCTGCCGCACACCCCCATCACCACCAGGTGCTGCACGGGTGTCTCGAAGCTAGACATGATTTCCCTTCAAATCTTTTGTCTTTTGCTAACCGCATCTTCCCAGGGAGGGAAGTTGCCGAGCTAGGCGAATAGGTAGACGAGCGACACCAGGGCGAACGCGGTGACGGATTCGATGGTCTGCTGGGCGGTCCACACCTGCAGGGTGGTTTTTACGTCCATGCCCATCAAACGGCCCACCAGCCAGAAGCCGGAGTCGTTTACGTGAGAGGCGAACACGGAACCGGCGGAGGCCGCCAGCACGATGCAGGCCAGGCCCAGCGAGGACATTCCCGCCGCCTCGACCGCCGGGGCCACCAGTGCGGCGGTGGTTAGCAGCGCCACCGTGGCGGATCCCTGCGCCAGGCGCAGCGCGACGGCGATCAGGTAGGTGGCGAGCAGGAGCGGGATGCCCATGTCGGCCATGGTGGAGGAAAGTGCATCGCCGATACCGGAGGTGCGCAGCACCCCGCCAAACATGCCGCCCGCGCCGGTAATCAGGATGACCGCGCAGACCGGGCCGAGGGAGGAATTGATGGTGGCCTCGAGGGCCGTCTTATCGCGGGTGATGTAGCGGCCCAGCAGCAGCATCGCCACGATAGTGGAGATCAGCAGGGCCACGGGAGTCTGGCCGATCAGCAGCAGCGCCTGCACCAGTTCGGAGGCGGGCACCGCGTCTTTGCCCTCGCCGACGGTGGCGATGTAGCCGGTCTTTACCAGGGTGCTAAGCCCGGTGTTGCAGAATACGAGCAGGGCGGGCAGCACCAGCATGGTGATCACCAGGCCGACGGACGGCAGTTTGCTGGGCAGTTCGCTATCGCTCATGGAGCCGAACAGCTTGGGCATCTGTACGTCCACGCGCTGGGAGATGAACTTGCCCCATAGATAACCGGAAACGTAGAAGGTGGGGATCGCGATCAGTAGGCCGACGATCATGACGGTGCCGATGTTCGCACCGAGCAGCACGCCCGCGCCGACGGGGCCGGGGTGCGGGGGAGTCAGCACGTGCATGACGGAGAACGCGGCGGCGGCGGGAATCGAGTAGAGCACGATGGAGCCGCGCAGCCGGTGGGCAACCGCAAAGATTACCGGCAGCATCACGATTAGCCCCGCGTCGAAGAAGATCGGGAAGCCCATCAGCAGGGAGGCCACGCCGAGCGCGAGCGGGGCGCGTTTCTCGCCGAACGCGGAGATCATCGCGTCGGCCAGCACTTTCGCGCCGCCGGAGGCTTCGACCAGCTTGCCGAGCATGGCACCCAGGCCGACGAGCAGCGCCACCGAGCCGAGGGTGCCGCTGAAACCGCTCATCATGGTCGGCAGGATGTTACTGACGGGGATGCCGGTGGCGAAGGCGGTGAGCAGGGAAACCACGATCAGGGTGATGAAAGCGTGGGTGCGGAACACGATCACCGCCACCAAAATGACCGCGATAGCGGCGGCGGCAATGCCGAGCAGGGGCCCTGCCGACATGGTCTGCTGCCACTCTTGCGGCGCCATGGGCAAGGGGGCTGCGGGGAGCAGCAAGGAACTTAATTGGCTGGTAAGCATTCTTTTCTCCATTGGAAAGAGCTGTTTTTAAGGCCGGGCTGCGTAATCAGGACGGACGGGGAGTTTTCTCGTCGAGGCGCAGCCTAGATTGGGTAGTCATATACTTACAGAAAGGTACGACCTTTGCAATGGTGGTCAGTCGTAACCGTATGTAACACTTCTGGTCGCCGTAGTAACCTATTGCCCGTCGGCGTCGATACGTAGTCCACGGACGCCGCCCAAGACAACGGTAGGAAGTCCTCAAATGGCAAGTCAGAAATTCGTTCTCGGTGCTTACGCCTCGCTCCCGGCAGGGCGCGAAAATCAGGAAGACTATTACGCCCTGTTGCGGGCGCAGGAATGGGTTTCGGGCCTAGAGATTCCCTACCCCGGCGATATCGCGGACGATCCTCGCTGGCTTGCCGATCAGCTCGCCCACGAATGGGACCAGACCAGCATTACCGTCATCCCCGGCACCATGAAACAGGTCGGCGCAAATCCGGCCTTCGGGCTGGCCAGCACGGACGAAGCCGGGCGCGCGGCCGCCCTCGAATACGTCGCTGGCGTGCGGCGCACCCTGCTCGCCATCGCGGAACGTAACGGGCGTCCCTCCGTGAGCCGCGTGCAGCTGCACTCCGCCCCCACGAACGGGGCCGACGCGGACGCTTTCGCCCGCTCACTCGAAGAACTGCTCGGCCAGAATTGGGGCGGTGCCCGCCTGGTGGTGGAGCACTGCGACGCTCCGCGCGCGGGCCGCAAGCCCGAAAAGGGCTTCCTGGAGATCGCTGACGAGGTAGCCGTGGCCGCGAAAGTCGGCGCGGGGATCTATATCAACTGGGGGCGTTCCTGCCTGGAAGAACGCGACGCCGAGGCCCCGCTGCGCCACATCGAGCTGGCGGGCCAGGCGGGCGTGCTGGAGGGAGTGATCTTCTCCGGCGCAGGCCCCGAGGAAACCCGCTACGGCTATTCCTGGATCGACGGGCACCTGCCCGCGCGCGCCGACGAACCCTCGTCCCTGCTGGGCGATGTCGAGGTTGCCGCTTGCGCGCAGGCCGCGCGCGGGTACAACCCGGACGTCGTGCTGGGTGCGAAGATCTGCGTGCCCGAGGACGCGATCCTGGGCGAGCGGGTAGCGATGCTGAAACGCATCTGCGACGCTGCTCGGTAGACGCCGGTAGTTCGTTTTCCCAGACCTGTTTCTTCCCGGGCTAGTTCTGCCTAACGACCTCTTGCGTGCGCGCCAGCGGGTAACGTGCGAGCGTCGCAGATTCCAGGTCGGTTTTGTGCATATCCACCGCCGTGAGGGATAGGTTCTCGTAGGTGGTGTAGTAGTAGATTCCCCTGCTTACGTCGCAGCAGCAGGAATACACGGTGTATTCGTTTGTGCCCTGCTCGTTACGGGTTGAGCCTTTCACCATCGCCACGTTCGCGAGTATGCGGAAGAACTGGCCGACCGCCGCCAGATTTTCGCCATCCGATAGTGGCTGCCCGCCCGGCAGCACATCCCGGCTATTTAACGTGGCAGAACGCAGGAACGCCGCCCGCACGAGCCGCGACGCGGGGGAGGTGTCTCCCGGCAGGCCGACGCTACCGAAGCCCACCCCGACCGGCTGTAGGGGAATCTCGGGGACGATCCGGTTCTCGGGCCAGTCGGCGCTCAAATGCAGGTACTGCTTCACGTTCTCCAGGTGATAGGGGAACGGTGGGTTATTCGTGAGCACCCCGAACGGGTTCTCGTACCAGTGCAGGCCGTCCGCCGTGGACTCGATAACCAGCGCCCCGGTGGCGTCCGCCACGAGCCAGTGCAGCGGAGCCAGTGGCATTTGGGGAGAAAACGCGATATCCGTCAGGTTAAGTTCGGCCAGCGCCGTGCGCACCTCGGCAAGGGTCGCGAAATTCCCGAGCAGCCACGGGATCAACTCGTAGGGGGAGACGTTGGTCTTGCCGGGCTTTGGCGGAAAATAGTAGGCATTTCCGGGGAAATTGAGGCCCGCTATGCTCAGCCCCTTTTCGTTGCTGCCCTCGGCGTAGAGCGGGTAGTCGTTTACCACCGTGGCCATGCCGATCATCGCGTGGTGGCTAGCTAGGTGGGAACCGTCGCTAAACGTAAACGGATAATTGCGCGGCGTAACCACCACTTCCTCACCAAAACCACAGTTCAGATCGAGGTTGCGGCCGAAGAAAACCTCTCCGTCGAGGCTCAGGTTAAGGGCGGTGCACATAGCGGTTATCTCCTATTTTTATTTCCGGTCAGCGCGCTAGGCGTTCTAGAAAACTCTCTACGAGTAGCTCGGTCCGCTGCGCCAGTTTTTCGCTGGGCGGTGCGAGCCACTGCAAGCCGTCCGCTACCGGGCGCACCCCGACGAGGCGGCCATCCTGGACAATCAGCGGGCGGAACATGCCGTTGCGTGCCGGGCAGATCAGGCGGTCACCGGCGCTATCGGTCAGGCAGGTGCGGTTTGCGTAGCCGACATAGAGTTCGTCGAAAGACGGCAAAAACATTAGTTCTGATGCGGCATCGCGCTGGCTGGCAAGCAGATCGGGAAGGTTTTGGCGCATGTAAAGCAAGAGCTTGCGCTCCTGTGCGCCGCTCGCCGGAGCGCTGGGCAGCAGCCGCTCGCCCTCCAGCCGGTATCGGCCCAGGCGCGGGTCCTTTTCAACCGCGGCTTCCAGGCAGCGCGCCGCCACCGTTTTAGTCATCCCGGCCCACCAGGCCAAATCGTCTATCAGTACAGGGCCGTGGCCGTGAACGTAGCGACGGGCGATCTCCACCAGTCCCTCCACCAGGCCGTCCTCACGCTTTTCCTGCGTGAGACGAAAACCCGACGCTGGGCTGTCCGCCTCCGGCAAAGCGGTGGCATCGATAAACAGGTGCTGATTTGCCCCCATCGGACCTTCGATCACGGTGCCATCGTGGGCGCAGCGAAACATCAGCCACTGGCACCAGCTCCGCAGCTGCTTTGGTTCCAGATGGTCGGTCGCAAGATTTTGTTCCCATGCGGTAAACAAATCTTTGCGGGTAATAGCGCCACCGGCCTGTGCGATAGCGGCCTGCGCGATACTCGTAGCCTGCTCCGCCACGGCGTGATCGATGCCGAACTGCGCATAATGTTTTTCGTCCCACGCCGAATAGCGGGGTTTTAGCGCCAGCCGCATCCAGTGAAAATCGCGGGCGTGGGTGATGTGCACGGTGCCGCGCATGGGGCGATGGCGCACCAAAATACCCTGTGCAAAGGCTTTAGAGACGTCGCTGCCTAAGGTTCCCGCGCTGCGCGCGAGGAGCGCGTGCGGTAGGGCCGAAACCTGCTGTCCCTGCACCGCGAGCAGGTGCTCGACTGCCCCCGTGACGTCGGGCGCGAACAGCTGCGGCACCAGTTTTTGGGCACAGATGCGCAGCAAGCTAATTTCGCGGGGTAAGGGGATGCTGCTTCTCGCCATGGGCACCATCATTCCACCCAATTAATCCGTTGGGGAGACAGGGGGTGGGTGCGCACATTAGTTCGGCGCTGGTCTTATTTGGAGCGGATGACGGGAATCGAACCCGCGTAATCAGTTTGGAAGACTGAGGCTCTACCATTGAGCTACATCCGCGTGAACCGCAGTCGCCCGTCTGTGCGGGGGCGCTGAGGTTACGGCCCCACTTTAGATTCGTTGTGGGCCGCGAGTCGAGTCGGCACCCTCCCGGGTGTCTAACCTCACGCCCAGATTGTGCCTCGCTGCGCAGGTTAGGGCGGTGCGGCTATGCCTTGCGGCCAGTGTGTGGCAAAATTAGGCAGGTTACCCGTGCACGGGGTGTAGCTCAGGTTGGTAGAGCGCCCGCTTTGGGAGCGGGAGGTCGCAGGTTCAAATCCTGTCACCCCGACGTGTCCCGTACATGGGGTAACCCTTAACCGCCCCGCGCGGTGCTGCGGGACAGACGTAAACCGATACACCGATTCCGATGGAGACCTACTGGTGAAGACCACTGTGGAAAAGCTCGACCCGACGCGGGCGAAGCTGAACGTCGAAGTGCCTTTCGTCGAGCTGAAGCCCAGTGTCGACAAGGCGCTGAAGAACATCTCGGAGCAGGTAAACATTCCTGGCTTCCGTAAGGGCAAGGTGCCCACTCGCCTCATCGAAGAGCGCTTCGGTCGCCCGATGATCATGCAGGAAGCCGTCAACGAGGCGCTGCCGGAGCTGTACCGCCAGGCTGCCACCGAGGCCGGCATCCGCCCGCTTGGCCAGCCCGACGTTTCGGTTGAGGCCGTCCCCGGCCTCGAGTCCGCCGACGACGAGAGCGACCTCAAGTTCACCGTCGAGGTCGACGTGCGCCCCGACATCGAGCTGCCCGAGTTCTCCGGCTACGAGGTAGAGATCGAGGAGCCCGAGGTCGGCGAGAGCGCCGTCGAGGAGCGCCTCGAGGCTCTGCGCGAGCGCTTCGGCACCCTGGTCGGCGTTGACCGCCCGGCCGCCGAGAAGGACTTCGTTTCGATCGACCTGGTTGCCACCATCGGCGACGAGGAGATCGAGACCGCCGAGGGCGTTTCCTACCGCATCGGCGAAGGCAGCATGCTCGAGGGCCTGGACGAGGCTCTGACCGGCCTTTCCGCCGACGAAGAAACCACCTTCACCTCCAAGCTTGCCGGTGGCGAGCGTGCGGGTGAAGAGGCCACCATCAAGGTGAGCGTGAAGTCCGTCAAGGAACGTGAACTGCCCGAGGTTGACGACGAGTTCGCTCAGCTGGCATCCGAGTTCGACACCGTCGAAGAGCTGAAGGCCGACCTGGCCAAGCAGGCCGAGAAGGACGCCGAGGCCGGCCGCCTGGGCATCGCTCGCGCTGCCCTGGTCGAGAAGCTCCTCGCCGAGCTGGAGATCCCGGTTCCGCAGCGCATCGTCGACCAGGAGCTGAACAGCCACCTGGAGAACGAGGGCAAGAACAGCGACGACCCGCACCGCGAAGAGATCCGCAAGGACACCGAGGACGCGCTGCGCGCCCAGTTCCTGCTCGACGTTCTCTCGGAGACCCGCGAGGTAAACGTTACCCAGCAGGACTTCATGAACTACATGACCCAGGCCGCTGCGCAGTACGGTATGGACACCAGCCAGTTCCTGCAGGCCATCCTGCAGTCGGGCCAGATGGAAATGATCGCCGCCGAGGTGAACCGTTCCAAGGCTCTCGATTCCGTGCTGGCTGAGGTCACCGTGAAGAACAAGGACGGCAAGGTTGTTGAGCTTGGCCTCGACACCGAAGAGGAAGAGGCCGGCGAAGAGTCCGAGTGACCCTTTAACGATCTTTCTTAGGCCGGGGCCCGCCCACCGCACGCGCGGGGCGGGTCCCTTCCTTGTCTGCGCCGACGCGCCGTCGGCCCTTGCGCCAGTGGCGAACACGCGCGCGCAGGCGAACTTTTGCGCATAGAGTCAAGGTATTGCGCTCACGAATCAAGGAGATGCCCAGTGACCAATCCGAACCCGATCAACGCCGCCGACGCCGGCCTGATGGGCCTGGACGACAACGTTTACCAGCGCCTGCTGAAGGAACGCATCGTCTGGCTCGGCACCGAGGTGCGCGACGACGTGGCGAACGCGCTCTGCGCGAAGATGCTGCTGCTCGCCGCGGAAGACCCCGAAAAGGACATCTACCTATACATCAACAGCCCCGGTGGTTCGATCACCGCCGGCATGGCTATCTACGACACGATGCAGTACATCAAGCCTGACGTCGTGACCGTCGCGATGGGTATGGCCGCATCGATGGGGCAGTTCCTGCTTTCCTCGGGTGCGCCCGGCAAGCGCTACGCGACCCCGCACACCCGTGTGCTGCTGCACCAGCCGCTCGGCGGCCTGGGCGGTACCGCGACCGAGATCAAGATTCAGGCGGAACTGATCCTTTCGATGAAGCGCCAGCTCGCGGAACTGACCGCGCAGCAGACCGGCAAGAGCGTCGAAGAGATCACGGCCGACGCGGACCGCGATCACTGGTTCACGGCACAGGAAGCCCTCGAATACGGCTTCATCGACAAGATCGTTACCCGGGCTGGCGACGTCACCGGTGGTGGCGGTGCCGACGGCGCAAGCAACTGACGGCTACGGCAGGAGTATCTAGAGTGAATATTGACCCCCGCGCCACCTACGGCGCAGCAATGCCCGCCATGCCTAGCTCGCGCTACATCCTCCCGCAGTACGAGGAGCGCACCGCCTACGGCTTCAAGCGCCAGGACCCGTACACCAAGCTGTTCGAGGATCGCATCATCTTCCTCGGCGTGCAGGTTGATGACGCGTCGGCTGATGACGTCATGGCGCAGCTGCTCGTGCTCGAATCGATGGATCCCGACCGCGACATCACCATGTACATCAACAGCCCCGGCGGTTCCTTCACCGCGCTGACGGCCATCTACGACACGATGCAGTACATCCAGCCCGAGGTCACCACCGTGTGCCTCGGACAGGCCGCCTCCGCCGCCGCCGTGCTGCTTGCCGCAGGCACCAAGGGCAAGCGCCTCGCCCTGCCGAACGCGCGCGTGCTCATCCACCAGCCCGCGATGGGCGGTCAAAACGGTGGCCAGGCATCCGACATCGAGATTCAGGCCAACGAGATCATGCGCATGCGCGAATGGCTCGAAGACACCCTGGCGCACCACACCGGGCGCGAAAAGGCCACGATTAGCCGCGATATCGAACGCGACAAGATCCTGACCGCGCAGGCCGCGCTCGACTACGGCCTGGTCGACCAGGTGCTGGCGTCCCGCAAAGACACCCGCCAGGCCCCGCGCCTGCGCTAAAGAACAAACCGCGCATGAATATCTGAAACGGCCCCGCCCCGAATTACTTTCGGGCGGGGCCGTTCATATGCCGCGCCGCGCGGGTAGGGTGCGGTAAGTTTGCAGTAGGAAAGTTTCAGGACGGCAAGGAGCTTAGAAGGCTATGGCACGAGCAGGCGACGGCGCCGACGTTTTCAAATGCTCTTTCTGCGGTAAAACTCAGAAACAGGTCGAGAAGCTGATCTCCGGCCCCGGCGTCTACATCTGCGATGAGTGCATCGAGCTTTGCAACGAGATCATCGACGAAGAGATGCAGGCGGCGGCCCCGAAACAGCCCGAACCGCCGCGCCTGCCGCGCCCCCGCGAAATCTACGATTTCCTACAGCAGTACATCATCGGTCAGGAGGCCGCCAAGCGCGCCCTATCGGTGGCCGTCTATAACCATTACAAGCGCGTGCGCAACCAGGAAACCGCCCCTGACTCAGTGCAGGCCGAGGTTAACGTCGCGAAATCGAACGTGCTTATCGTTGGCCCCACCGGCTGCGGGAAAACCTATCTGGCGCAGAGCCTCGCGAAGCTGCTCGACGTCCCCTTCGCGATGGCCGACGCCACGGCCCTGACCGAGGCCGGTTACGTGGGCGAAGACGTCGAAAGCATTCTGCTGAAGCTGCTCCAGGCCGCCGACTATGACGTGAAGCGCGCCGAGCGGGGAATCATCTACATTGACGAGATCGATAAGATCGGGCGCAAGAGCGAGAACCCGTCGATCACCCGCGACGTTTCCGGCGAGGGCGTGCAGCAGGCGCTGCTGAAGATCCTGGAGGGAACGGTAGCCTCCATCCCGCCGCAGGGCGGGCGCAAACACCCGAACCAGGATTTCATTCAGCTGGACACCACCAACGTGCTCTTCGTGGTGGCGGGTGCCTTCGCCGGGATCGAGGACATCATCGGCAACCGGATCGGCAAGCGCGGCATCGGGTTCGGCGCGAACCTGCACACCCCGCTCGAAGAGGCCGACATCTACGCCGAATTGCGCCCGGAGGATCTGCTCAAGTTTGGCCTGATTCCCGAGTTCATCGGCCGCCTGCCCGTCATGACCAGCGTGACTAATCTGGATCGCGACGCGCTGCTGCGCATCCTCACAGAGCCGCGCAACGCGCTCGTGAAGCAGTACCGGCACATGTTTGCGCTGGATGGCGTGGAACTGGACTTCGATTCCGCGGCCCTGAACGCGGTGGCGGAACTCGCCATCGAACGCGGCACCGGCGCGCGCGGGCTGCGGGCCATCATGGAAAAGGCGCTCCAGCCGGTCATGTTCGACGTTCCCTCGCGGGACGACGTCAGCAAGGTGGTAATCACCGAGGGCGTGGTGCGCGAAGGTCAGGAGCCGCTCATGCTCACCAAGCAGGAAGCGGCCCCGCAGGAAAAGTCGGCCTAAGCTAGGCCGCTACTTCCTATTTTTCCGCGCCCTCCTGCGGCCCATCTTCCTGAGGGGGAGCCTCGCCCCTGTCCGCGTCCTGCGGGTCTATCTGACCGAGGTCCTGCGCCTGCACCAGCCAGCGCCCGTCACGGTACTCCATGCGGGCGGCAATCAGGAACTTATAGGGTGCGACCTCCTGTTCGCTGCCCTTCGCCACATCAACGTAGCGTCGGCTCTCGTAGGCGCCGTCCACCACGTAACGGGTTTCGTCTCCCTGCGTCACCACCTCCGGATTGCTGAAGCTCAGCTTTGCGGCCGTGAAATAACCGCGTGTGCGGTGATGCTTCACCACGTCGTCCAGGCTTTCCCCGCAGAAGGAACAGTCCGGGCCGGTGATCGCGCGGGCATAGGAGGTATCGCCGGTAACCATCGCGTAGTTGTACGCGTAATGCCAGTATTCGAGCGCCTTAAAAGCACCCGCCTCGGTATTTTGCTCCATGCCGGGGAACAGGTCCGGGCTGGGGGCCAGCATGCCGGGGGAGGGGTTTAGCCCCGACGGTTGTTTGCCGTCATACCCGGCAACCGCCACCGTACCGTCGGCGGCGGGCTTAGCGGGCGCGGGCTTTTCCCCGGCAAACAGGGAACAGCCGGTGAGGGCAGTAGCGGCGAGGGCCGCGCAGGCGGTAACCCGCGCGGCCCTCCCGGAAAACAGTCGCGTCATCACTTGTTGCGCGGAGCCTTAACGGGCGGCTCGCCCAGCTCCACGGACTCAAGCGTGATTTCCTCGCCACCTGCGTTAACGGTTAGCTTCTCCGCGCGGGAAAGCGCCATCAGATCGGCCAGACCGGACTCCAGGTACTGTGCCTGTTCGGCCGGGGCCTGCAGGGTCGCGTCCAGGATCGGGGTCTTGGGGGAAACCTTCGCGTCAGTCTTGACGCGGCGCAGCCGACCGGCGGCCTCGGAAAGCGCCACCAGCACGCCGGCATCCACGCCCTGCGCCGCCGCGCGCAGCGGGTCGGCGCTCGGCCAAACTGCGTTGTGCACGCTGCCGCTGCGCCACCAGGACCAAACCTCTTCGGTAGCGAACGGCAGGAACGGTGCGAACAGGCGCAGCTGCACATCGAGCGCGATAGCCAGGGCGGCGCGTGCCGACGCCGCGGCCTCCTCGCCCTGCACGCCGTGCGCGCGATCCTTCACCAGTTCGATGTAGTCGTCGCAGAAAGTCCAGAAGAACGGCTCCGAAACCTCGATCGCGCGAGCGTAGTCGAGCTCCTCGAAAGCGGCGGTGGCGCGGGCAACCACGTCGGCCAGCCCGGCCAGCATGGCGCGGTCCACGGCCTCGGTGACGAGTGCCGGGTTAGCGGCCAGGGAGCCCGACGGGTCGGCCTCCGCGCTACCGAAACCGAGCGCGAACTTGGAGGCGTTCAGGACCTTGATCGCGAGGCGGCGGCCGATCTTCATCTGCCCCTCGTCGAACGCGGTATCCACGCCCTGGCGGGCGCGGGCGGCCCAGTAACGCACGCCGTCCGAGCCGTGCTTTTCCAGAAGCCCGATCGGGGTAACCACGTTGCCCTTGGACTTGGACATCTTCTTGCGGTCGGGGTCCAGGATCCAGCCGTTGATGGATGCCTTCTTCCACGGCAGCTGATTGTGCAGCAGGTGGGAGCGCACGATGGTGCTGAACAGCCAGGTGCGGATGATGTCGTGGCCCTGCGGGCGCAGGTCCATCGGGTAAACCAGCTCGAACAGTTCCGGATCGTCCAGCCAGCCGCTCACCAGTTCGGGGGTGAGGGAGCTGGTGGCCCAGGTGTCCAGGATGTCGGGGTCGGCCACGAAGCCGCCCGCCTGCCCGCGCTGGGATTCGCTGAAGCCCTCCGGGGCGTCCAGCGTCGGATCTACCGGCAGCTGCTCGGGGCGCGGGGTGTAAAGCTTGTCGTAATCGACCTCGCCCTCGGCGTTAACGCCGTACCAAACCGGGATCGGCACGCCGAAGAAGCGCTGGCGGGAGATCAGCCAGTCGCCTGCCAGGCCGTCCACCCAGTTCGCGTAACGCGACTGCATGAACGCCGGATACCAGGTCAGTTCCTCGCCGCGCTTTTGCAGTTCGCTGCGCAGGCCGTCCTCGCTCTTATCGCGGCCGCCGTTGGCGATGTACCACTGGCGGGAGGTCACGTATTCGAGCGGCTTATCGCCGTTCTCGTAGAACTTCACCGGGTGGCTGATCGCACGGGGCTCGCCGTCCAGATCGCCGCTCTCGGTAACCATTTCCACGACGCGCTTTTGCGCGCTGAACACGGTGAGCCCGGCAAGCTCGGCGTAGCGGGCGCGGCCGGCCTCGGATTCGATCCAGGGGGCGTCCGCCAGCAGGCGGCCGTCGCGGCCGATCACGCAGCGGGTCGGCAGCTGCAGTTCGCGCCACCAGATAACGTCGGTCGCGTCACCGAAGGTACAGATCATGGCGATGCCCGCGCCCTTGTCCATCTGCGCCAGCGGGTGTGCCAGGACGGGCACCTCGACCTCGAACAGGGGAGAGGTTACGGTGGTGCCGAACAGGTCGCTGTAGCGCTCATCGTCCGGGTGCGCCACCAGCGCCACACAGGCGGGCAGCAGTTCGGGACGGGTGGTTTCGATGTAAAGCGGGGAACCGTCGGCCTTATGGAAAGAAATCCGATGGTAGGCGCCGGGCCGTTCGCGGTCCTCCTGCTCGGCCTGCGCCACGGCGGTACGGTAGGTGACGTCCCACTGGGTGGGGGCCTCGGACTGGTAGGCGCTGCCCGCGCTGAGGTGCTCCAGGAACGCCTTCTGGCTGGTGGCGCGTGCGCGGTCGTTGATCGTCTGGAAGGTCTGGCGCCAGTCCACGGAAAGACCGAGCTGGCGGAACACCTGCTCGAACGACTTTTCGTCCTCGGTGGTGAGGCGTTCGCAAAGCTCAATGAAGTTGCGGCGCGAGATCGGCAGCTGATTAGCTGCCTTGGCCGACTTGTTATCGCCGCCCTCCTGCGGGGGAGTGAAGTCCTCCTGATAGGGCAGGGATGGATCGCAGCGCACGCCGAAGTAGTTCTGCACGCGGCGCTCGGTGGGCAGGCCGTTATCGTCCCAGCCCATCGGGTAAAAGACGTTCTTGCCGCGCATGCGCATGTAACGGGCGATCATGTCGGCCTGCGAATAGCCAAAAACGTGGCCTACGTGCAGGGACCCCGACGCGGTGGGCGGGGGCGTGTCGATCGAAAAGACCTGCTCGCGCGTAGTCTCACGATCAAAGTGGTAGATACCGCCCTCAGACCAGGCGCTGTCCCATTTGGCTTCCAGGCCGTCCAGCGAGGGGCGGTCGGGCACATTCGCATTAAGTGGCGTCGACTCCATGGGCCCATTGTCTCACTACCTAAAAGTTGGGGGAAATCATCCCTAAGTAGTAGTGATGAACCACCCCACGTCGGATGGAGACGAAGTGATCTTGTGAACAAACTTAGATCACATGGACGAACCGCCGGAGGCGGGGAAGGAGTAGATGGCGATGACCACGCAGACAGTTTCCGTCACGGCAGACCGGGCGCGTTCGGGGATCCTGTTTTCCTCCCTGCTCGCCGCTGCGGTGCTGGTCCTGCTCGCCACCCTTACCGCCGCGCCCCGCATCGCGATGCACTTTTCCATCTGCGGCTGCCTGGCGGCGCTGGCGCTGGTGGCGCTCGCCTGGCTGGTTTCGCTGCCGCTGTGGCTACGCCGCAGGTAGCGTCGGCCCGAAGCCGCTGCCGCAAACGGCGTCATGACTAGCGGCGGATAAAAATAAGGCCCGTCCCCGGCATGCCGGGCGCGGGCCTTACGCCTATCTGGGTTTAGATATCCAGCTCAACCACGCCGTTAGCGCGGGAAACGCAGGTAATCATGCGAGTTTCCTGCTCGTCATCCATCAGGAACTCGTCGTTGTGCTCGACGTCCCCGCTGACCAGCGGCACCACGCAGGTGCCGCACAGCCCGCCCTCGCAGGAATAGTCCATCGGGATGCCGGCATCAAGCAGCGCCTGCAGCAGGGATTGCCCCTCCTGAACCTCCACCGTGATGCCAGACTTGAGGCACTTGGCGGTGAACGGCTGTCCAAACAGCGACATTTTTACTCCTTAGCGCGACTTTTACACCGCCCACAATGACACATCCGGGCCGGGTGCGCAGCGTAAAAGTCCCAACCGGAGCATCAGCGAGGGGCGGAGGTCACTATTCCCGACCCTAACCTGTGGCGGAGCTAACCAGCGGTGACGGGACCTTATCGACTGGCGCGCTTCTTCCGCCGCCGGTACGCTTGTGAACGAATGGCGTTGAACCGGCAATCACCGGGGAGCCGCGGGAAGAAAAGGCTACGGCCCGAGTAGAACCCGCCGGGACCAGCCCGTTATAGCTGACGAACGAGAGGGTGGGTGCAAGCCCGCCAACCGGGGTGGTACCGCGTAGTAGCCTTCCTAAGGCGCTGCGTCCTCGGGGTAGTCCCACCCCGAAGGAGCACTCATTTCCATGCCTTACCCGGTGAACGGCGAGAAACTGACGCCCAGCCCGAACTTTTCTGCGCTCGAGAGCGAAATCCTGGATTTTTGGCGCAAGGACGATACCTTCCGCGCCTCAATCAGCAACCGGGACTCGGCCGAGGAATACGTTTTCTACGACGGCCCGCCCTTCGCCAACGGCCTGCCCCACTACGGTCACCTGCTGACCGGCTTCGTGAAGGACGTGGTGCCGCGCTTCCAGACCATGTGCGGAAAAAAGGTGGAGCGCCGCTTCGGCTGGGACAGCCACGGCCTGCCCGCCGAGCTGGAGGCCATGCGCGAGCTGGGCATCACCGAGAAGTCGCAGATCGAGTCGATGGGCCTGGAGGCGTTCAACGACGCCTCCCAAAAGAGCGTGCTCAAATACACCCGCGAATGGGAAGAGTACGTTACCCGCCAGGCGCGCTGGGTGGACTTCGAAAACGACTACAAGACCCTCGACCTGCCCTACATGGAATCGGTCATGTGGGCGTTTAAGACCCTGTGGGAAAAGGGCCTCGCCTACGAAGGCCACAGCGTGCTGCCGTACTGCTGGAAGGACCAGACCCCGCTTTCCAACCACGAGCTGCGCATGGACGACGAGGTCTACCAGGAACGACAGGATCTGTCGGTCACCGTCACCTTCCCGCTGACCGGCGACAAGGCGCGCGAGCTTGGCCTGGAGGGCGTGCGCGCCCTGGCCTGGACCACCACCCCCTGGACCCTGCCCACCAACTTCTCGCTGGCAGTCGGCCCCGAAATCAGCTACGTCACCGTACCCGCCGGGCCGGAAGGTGCCGCCGACCAGGGCGCTGGCGCGGGCACCTACCTGCTCGCCCAGGACCTCGTCGGGGCGTTCGCGAAGGAACTCGGGTACGCCGATGCGGAAGCGGCCGTCGCGGCCTGCTCGGCCAGCACCGGCGGACGCGTCTACCGCGGTAGCGAGCTGGAATACATTACCTACCAGCCGCTGTGGGACATTTACACCGACACCGAGAAGTACGGCACCGAAAACGCCTGGATCATCACGGTCGCGGAATACGTCTCTACCACCGACGGCACCGGCATCGTGCACCAGGCTCCCGCCTACGGTGAAGAAGACCAGAAAATCAACGCCGCCTACGGCATCCCCGTGATCGTTTCCGTGGACGAAGCCGCGCAGCTCCTGCCGCTGTTCAAGGGCACCGCGCTCGACGAGGTTGCAGGTATGCACGTGTTCGAGGCGAACCGCCCCATCGTGCGCATCCTGCGCGCCGAAAACCGGCTCTTCCGCGAAGCCAGCTATGTGCACTCCTACCCGCACTGCTGGCGCTGCCGCAACCCCCTCATCTACAAGGCGGTTTCGTCCTGGTTCGTGAAGGTCACCCAGATCCGCGAACGCATGATGGAACTGAACGAAAACATCCGCTGGATCCCCGGCAACGTCAAGCACGGCCAGTTCGGCAAGTGGCTAGAGGGCGCGCGCGACTGGTCGATCTCCCGCAACCGCTACTGGGGCAGCCCCATCCCGGTGTGGCAGAGCGACAACCCTGAATACCCGCGCACCGACGTCTACGGTTCGCTAGAGCAGCTCGAAGCCGACTTCGGCACCCTGCCGCGCGACCCCGAAGGCAACGTAAACCTGCACCGCCCCTACATCGACGAACTGACCCGCCCGAACCCGGACGATCCGACCGGCAAGTCGGTCATGCGCCGCGTCCCCGAGGTGCTGGACTGCTGGTTCGAGTCAGGCTCCATGCCGTTCGCGCAGGTGCACTACCCGTTCGAGAACCGCGAATGGTTCGAGAGCCACTTCCCGTCCGACTTCGTGGTGGAATACATCGGCCAGACCCGCGGCTGGTTCTACACCATGCACGTGCTCGGCACCGCGCTGTTCGATTCCAACCCGTTCAAGAACGTGGTCTGCCACGGCATCGTGCTCGGTGACGACGGCTTCAAGGCCTCCAAGTCCCGCCGCAACTACCCCGACGTGGAAGAGTCCTTCAACAACTACGGGGCCGACGCGGTGCGCTGGTACCTGATGTCCACCCCGATCCTGCGCGGCGGCAACCTGGTCGTGCTCGAAAAGGGTATTCGCGACGCGGCCCGGCATATGCTGATCCCGCTGTGGAACGTCTACTACTTCCTCGGCCTCTACGCGAACGCCTCCGGCTACCAGGCAAAGCCGCGCTACGAATCCGACGAGGTAATGGATCGTTACCTGCTTGCCGCCACGGGCAACCTGGTGCGCGAAACCCGCGAAGCGCTCGACAACTACGACATCCCCGGTGCCGCCGAACTGATCCGCGCGCACCTGTATATGGTCACCAACTGGTACGTGCGTCGCTCCCGCGAACGCTTCTGGGAAGGCGACGAGGCCGCGTTCGATGTCCTCTACACCTGCCTGGAGACCCTGCTGCGCGTCGCCGCTCCGCTTGCGCCGATGATTACCGAAGGTATCTGGCGCCAGCTCACCGGCGGCCGCTCCGTGCACCTGTGCGACTGGCCCGACGATTCCCTGTTCCCGCAGGACGCCAGCCTGGTCGCGCTCATGGACGAGGTGCGCAGCGTCTGCTCCGTCGCCAACGGCCTGCGCAAGACCAGCAACCTGCGTGCCCGCCTGCCCCTGAACGAACTCGCGGTGGTGGTCGCCAACCCGACCGAGCTGGAGCCGTTCACCGCCATCATCGCCGACGAGCTCAACGTTAAGAACGTGCGCCTGGTCGACGTTGCCAGCGAAGAGGCCCAGGCGATGGGCGTGCAGCAGCGCCTCACCGTCAACGCCCGCGCCGCCGGGCCGCGCCTTGGCAAGCAGGTGCAGCAGGTCATCAAGGGAGCCAAGAGCGGCGACTGGAGCGTGGCAGAGGACGGCACCGTCACCAGCGGCGGCATCGCGCTCGTCGAGGGCGAATACACCCTCGACATGGTGGCGGGCAGCGACGTAAACACCGACGAGCAGGCCATCGGCGTGCTCAAGGGTGGCGACTTCGTGGTGCTGGATACCCGCCTCACCCCGGAGCTCGAAGCGGAAGGCCTGGCCCGCGACATCATCCGCGTCATCCAGCAGGCCCGCCGCGACGCCGGGTTCGACGTCTCCGACCGCATCAGCCTCACCGTGGACGGCGACGAAACCGTCACCGAGGCGCTCACCGCCCACCGCGAACTGGTGGCCGGGGAGGTGCTGGCGACCGCGTACGCGACCGCTACCGCCCCCGAAGAGGGCGCCTACGTCAGCGAAGAGAAGGTGGCCGGAGGTGCCAGCGTGCGCGTCGGCGTGAAACGCGCCAACTAACAGCGGCCAAGCAGCCGAAATGAAAGGGGCCGGAATGTTTCCGGCCCCTTTCGCTCATACAATGGGACGCGAGCCGAGCAAAGGAACGTGAGTGGACGAGACACTGCGAGAGGTCTACGCGGCGCTACTGGCGCGCGCACCCGAAAATAAGATCGAACCCGATATTTCCCGCGTGCAGCGGGCGCTTAACCTGATGGGCGATCCGCACCTGGATTACCAAACGATCCATCTGGCGGGCACCAACGGCAAGACCTCCACCGCGCGCATGAGCGAAAGAATCCTGCGCGAGGCCGGGCTGCGCACGGGGCGCTTCACCAGCCCCCACCTGCACACCCCCACGGAGCGCATCGCCATCGACGGCGAACCGATCTCCGCCGCCGACTTCGCGCAGGCCTACGCCGACGTGCTGCCGTTTGTGGAAATGGTGGATGCCGAAAATGCGGTGCCGATGACCTTCTTCGAGGTAGTTACGCTCATGGCGTTCCAGGCGTTCGCCTCGGCCCCCGTGGACGTCGCGGTAATCGAGACCGGCATGGGCGGCACCTGGGACGCCACCAACGTCGTGGCCCCCGCCGTCACCGTCATCACCCCCATCGGCTACGACCACCAGGCCTACCTGGGCAACGACATTGCCGACATCGCCGTAGAAAAGGCGGGCATCCTCAAAACCGACGCCTTCGCCGTGATCGCGGAGCAACCGTACGCGGAGGCAGCCGACGTGCTGCGCGAAAAGTTGACCTCGGTCGGCGCCAGCGCGGCCCTGGTCGGTGAACAGATCGGCGTCATCTCCCGCACCCCCGGAGTGGGCGGGCAGCTGCTCACCCTGCAAACCATGGCGGGCCGCTACGAAAACGTCTTCCTTTCCCTGCTCGGTTCCCACCAGGCGGAAAACGCCCTGCTCGCGGTGGCCGCCTGCGAAGCCTTCCTGACCGGCGGGCAGGCCCCGCTCGACGGCGACCTGCTCACGGCGGCGCTCGCCGCCGTGACCTCGCCCGGCCGCGCCGAGGTGGTGCGCCAGGCCCCGACCATCGTGGTGGATGCCGCGCATAACCCGGCCGGTGCCGAGGCCCTGGTGGAGGCGGTGCGGGAAAACTTCCGCTTCACCCACACCGTCGGCATCGTCGGGGTGCTGGCCGACAAGGATTCGGCGGAGATCCTCGCGATCCTGGAGCCGCTGCTGGACGAAGTGGTGGTTACCCGCTCGTCCTCGCCGCGCGCCATTCCGGCCGACGAGCTGGCAGACCTGGCGCGGGACATCTTCGAAGACCCGGACAGGGTGCACGAGGCCCCGCGCCTGGACGATGCGATCCAGCTTGCCGTAGATCTCGCGGAACGGCGCGACGACCTCTTCGGCGGCGTGGTTGCCTGCGGTAGCGTCACCGTCGCAGCTGAGGTGCGCGCGCTGTTGAAGGCCCCGGAGGATCGGGCATGAGCGTTTTCGTGCCCTCCCCACGCAAGGGCGGGGCGCAGCGCATGTTTTGCGCCACGGTTTTGACCCTGGAAGCGTTCGTCGTGTTCTTCGCAGTGCTGGCCGCGCACGGCCTGGCCTACACCACCGGCCAGTCGCGGCTTATGGCCTGGGGGCTGGGCTTGACTCTGGTGCTGGCTCTGCTGCTGAGCGCCCGCAAGCTGTCCTCCGCCGTCGGCTACCAGATAGGGGCGCTGTTGCAGATAGCGGTGCTTGCTTTCGGCCTGGTGGTGCCGATGATGTGGGGCATCGGCGCGCTGTTCGCGATCATGTACCTGGCCGGGCTGTGGCAGGGGCATCGCATCGACGCGGAGAAGGACGAGATCGATCGCCGAGTGCTGGGAGGGGAGTGACCGCCAGCCTTGTAGCATTGCCTATGTAGCGCGCATTCGCGCGTCCCTAGCGCAATAACTTCCTTAAAGCGGTCGTATAAAAATGTTCCCCATTATTTTGTTTTTCCTTTTCGCGTTGCTGACGGCAGGCGCGGTAATTCTGCTGGTGGCGCTGCCGCACATGTCGCTAAATAGCGACCAAAGCCCGGCGGAAAAGCGCCGCGGCTCCCGCAGCCGGGGGCAGCGCGCGGCACGTAAAAACGTAAAAGACTCTGAGAGCTGACATATGGATCCCCAGATAGTTGAAATCCTCGTCGTCGTTGCCGGTCTGGTCGGTGCGGGCGTGCCCGCCGCCTACCTGCTGACGCGCCGGGGCCGGAAAAAGGACGATGCCGGGGCGCCGACGCCGCCCCCCGCTAAGCCTCGCCCGGACGCCCCCACCTGGGATGACGCATTCGGCCCCGCAGAGGGCGAGGATAAGCCCGAGGAGGCGGCAGAAGCGACGCACACCGCCGCGCCTGCGGAGGCTGGCCCGGCACCGCAGCCCGCAGCCGATCCCGCGCAGGAATCCAGCCTGGAAGCGGTGGGCGAGCAGGCCGCAGAAGCGCACCCTGTTGAGGAATCCGCGCCTGCCGCACCGGTAACGGAGGACGCGAAGGCTCCGGCGGAGACGCCGCAGCCCGAACCGGCGGCGGAAACTCCCGCCGTGGAAACCGCAGCAGTGGAGGTGCCGGAGGCTCCCGCCGATCGCATGGTGCGGCTGCGCGCCCGCCTGGCCCGCTCCGGCGGCTTCGGCAAGGGGCTGCTTTCCTTGCTCACCAGCGACAAGGTGGACGCGAACACCTGGGACGAGATCGAGGAGACCCTGCTGCTAGCGGACCTCGGCCCGCAGCTGACCGACGAACTGCTGGAAACGCTCAAGGAACGCATGCTGGTGCTCGGCAGCGACGATCCGGCGCAGGTGCGCGCCGTGCTGCGCGAGGAACTGCTGAACCTGGTGGACGTCTCGTTCAACCGCCGGATCGCGTCGCGCCGCGTCACCAACGAAGAGGGCCGCGAGGTGCCCGCCGTCGTGATGATGGTCGGCGTGAACGGCACCGGCAAAACCACCACCGCCGGAAAACTGGCGCGCGTGCTGGTGGCGCAGGGGCGCAGCGTCGTGCTGGGCGCTGCCGACACCTTCCGCGCCGCAGCCGCAGAGCAGCTGCAGACCTGGGGTGAGCGCGTGGGCGTGCCGACGGTGCGTTCCGATAAGGACGGGGCCGACCCGGCGGCGGTCGCTTTCGACGCGGTGCGTCGCGGCGTGGAGGAAACCGCAGACGTTGTGATCGTGGATACCGCTGGCCGCCTGCAAAACAAGCGCGGTCTGATGGACGAGCTGGGGAAGGTGCGCCGCGTGGCCGAAAAGGGCCTGGGCGGCGCTGGCGTGCAGGAAGTGCTGCTGGTGATCGACGCGACCACCGGACAGAACGGTATGCAGCAGGCCCGCGTGTTTTCCGAGGTGGTGCAGATTACCGGCATTGCCCTGACGAAGCTGGACGGCACCGCCAAGGGCGGCATCGTCATGAACGTGCAGCGCGAGCTAGGCGTGCCGGTGAAACTTGTCGGCCTGGGCGAGGGCATGGATGACCTGGCCCCGTTCGACCCGTACGGATTTGTTGATGCCCTGCTGGGCGAGGAGGCGAAGTAGTAAAAATGACTTTCCTACGCAATGTACGTATCGCGGACGGCAGCGATCCCCGCGTTACCCGCAAGGTAGATATCGAACTGGACGGCGCGAACATCGCCGCGATCACCGAAGCCGCCGGCCAGGTAGCGGAGGGCGATATCGACGGCCGCGGCCTGTTCGCCATCCCCGGCGCGGTCAACACCCACGCACACGTGGACAAGTCCTGGTGGGGCAGGGACTGGCAGAGCTACGGCGGCGAAAACACCCTCGACGGCCGCATCCAGCACGAGCGCGCCCGGCGCGGTGAACTGGGAATTCCCGGCGTAGACGTCACCTCGCAGGTGCTGGAGCAGTTCGTGCTGCACGGCACCACCGCTATGCGCAGCCACGTGGACGTCGATCCCGGAATCGGCCTCACCGGGCTGGAAGTGGTGCGCGAAGCTGTCGCTAAGGTCGCCCCCGACATGCTGTTTGAACTGGTCGCATTCCCGCAGGACGGCGTGCTGCGCCGCGACGGCGTGGACGAGCTGCTGCGCGTGGCAGCACGCGAGGGCCTGGCCGAACACATCGGCGGTCTGGACCCGGCCGGGATCGACCGCGACCCCGTCGGCCAGCTTGATCTGCTGTTCGAGATCGCGGAAGAAACCGGCTGCGGCATCGATATTCACCTGCACGACGGCGAAAGCCTGGGCGGTTTCCAGTTCGAGCTGATCCTGGACCGCGTGGAGGCGCTCGATCTCAAGGGGAAGGTGACCATCGCGCACGGCCTGGCGCTCGGCGGCCTGCCCGCCCGCCAGCAGGAGAGCATCATCGCTCGCATGGCCGAGGGCGACGTTTCGCTGACCACCGTGGCTCCCGCCTACGTGGCCCCGCTGCCGCGCCGCCTGCTGCGCGAGGCCGGGGTGCGCGTCGGCTTCGGTACCGATGGCATCCGTGACCTGTGGAGCCCCTACGGTGACGGCGACACGCTGCGGATCGCGCTCAACTACGCCCGCATGAGCGGCACCCGCTACGACGAGGAACTGGTGGAGGTGCTGGACTGGGCGACCGGCGCGGCGCACACCTTCGTGGGCGGACAGCCGACCGGTATCAAGCCGGGGGAGCGGGCGGACATCGTGCTGCTGGACGCGGAGAACCCGATGGACGCGCTGGTGCGCGCCCCACGCAGGGAAATGGTGCTGCTGGCGGGCAAGCTCGCGTACTCGCTCCGCTAGACTGTCACGGCACAAGCCAACCAAAGGATAAATAGGCGTGTTTAACAATCTTTCCGATCGCATAACCGCATCCCTGAAGGGGCTGCGCGGGCACGGCCGCCTGACCGAGGCCGACGTAGACAAGACGGTGCGCGAGATTCGTCGCGCGCTGCTCGATGCCGACGTCGCGGTCCCGGTGGTGCGCGAGTTCGCCTCCCGCGTTAGGGAAAAGGCGCTCTCGGAGGAAGTATCGAAGGCGCTGAACCCGGCGCAGCAGGTCGTCAAGATCGTGCACGGCGAACTGGTGGAGATCCTGGGCGGGGCGAGCGGTTCGCTCACCTTTGCCAAGAACCCGCCCACCGTGATCATGCTTGCCGGTCTGCAGGGTGCCGGTAAGACCACCCTGGCGGGCAAACTCGCCAAGTGGCTGAAGGACGAGGGGCACACCCCGATGCTGGTCGCCGCCGACCTGCAGCGCCCGAACGCCGTTAATCAGCTGCAGATCGTCGGTGAGCGCGCGGGCGTGACCGTGTTCGCCCCCGAGCCGGGCAACGGCGTCGGCGATCCGGTGCTGGTGGCGATGAACGGCGTTTCTACCGCGCAGTTCCAGCAGCACGACGTCGTGATCGTCGATACCGCGGGCCGCCTCGGTATCGACGAAGAGATGATGCAGCAGGCAAGGGACATCCGCGATGCGGTGAACCCGCACGAGACGCTGTTCGTGGTAGACGCGATGATCGGTCAGGACGCGGCCAACGTGGCGCAGGCGTTCCGCGACGGCGTCGGCTTCACCGGCGTGGTGCTGTCCAAGCTGGACGGCGACGCGCGCGGCGGCGCCGCACTTTCGATCACCGGCGTCACCGAGCGCCCGATCCTGTTTGCCTCCACCGGCGAGAACCTCGACGACTTCGAGCGTTTCCACCCGGACCGCATGGCGAACCGGATCCTCGACATGGGCGACGTGCTGACCCTGATCGAGCAGGCGGAAAAGAACTTCGACCAGGCCCAGGCCGAGAAGATGGCCCAGAAGCTTGCCAGCGATGAGGACTTCACGCTGGACGACTTCCTGGTGCAGATGCAGCAGCTCAAGAACATGGGCTCGCTCAAGAAGATGCTGGGCATGCTGCCCGGTGCCGCCCAGTTCAGGGCGCAGCTCGATCAATTCGACGAGCGCGATATCACCCGGGTCGAGGCGATGATTCAGTCGATGACCCCGGCCGAACGCCAGGACCCGAAGCTGATCAACGGCTCCCGCCGCGCCCGCATCGCGAAGGGCTCCGGCACCACCGTCACCGAGATCAACCAGCTGCTGGAACGCTTCAAGCAGGCGCAGCAGATGATGCGTTCGATGAAGCGTGGCGGCGGCATGGGCGGCGGTATGCCCGCGATGCCGGGAATGCCCGGCATGGGGATGGGCAAGAAATCGCGCGGCAAGGCGCAGGCGGGTAAGAAGGGCAAGAAGTCTCGCTCCGGCAACCCGGCCAAGCGTGCCGCCGAGGAGAAGGCCGCCGCGCAGCGTTCCGCTAACGCGGGAGGCAGCGCGTTCGCCCCGCCGTCCCTGCCGCAGGGCGGACCCGCCGCGAACCTGGACGATGTGGAACTGCCCGACGCGCTGAAAAAGATGTTCGGCAAATAGTCGAGACGTCCGACACACCAGAGGATGAGCCGCCCTTCCGGGGCTGACCCGGCGGGCGGCTCTCTGGCATAATCTGTAACTGTATGCGTCCGTGACGGCCCTCTACTGTGTACGGCGCGCAACCATCCGAGGATCCGGCATCCCCGCACACCCCACAGGGAAGCCGCACGTCTCACAAGCGAAACTAAGAAGGAGTCCACTACCGTGGCCGTCAAAATCCGCCTGAAGCGTCTTGGCAAGATCCGTGCACCCTACTACCGCATCGTTGTGGCTGACTCGCGCAAGAAGCGCGACGGCGCCGTGATCGAAGAGATCGGCAAGTACCACCCCACCGAGGAGCCCTCGTTCATCGAGGTCAAGTCTGAGCGCGCTCAGTACTGGCTGGGTGTCGGCGCGCAGCCGACCGAGCAGGTTGCCGCGATCCTGAAGATCACCGGCGACTTGCAGAAGTTCAAGGGCGAAGAGGGCGCCGAAGGCACCCTCAAGACTAAGGCTCCCAAGAAGGCTGCCGCCGAGCTGATCGCCGAGGCCGACAAGGCCGCCGCTGAGAAGCGCGCCGAGGTCGAGAAGAGCAAGGCCAGCGCTGAAGAGGCTGCCGCCGAGGAAGCGACCGAAGAGGCCGCCTCCGAGGAGACCGCCGAAGAGGCTCAGGAGGCCTGAGCGTGAGCGCGTCAGCGGAAGCCCTCGAGCACCTGGTGCGTGGGATCGTAGATAACCCGGACGACGTCGTGGTGAAGGAGAAAAACCTGCGCCGCGGGCCCCTGCTGGAAGTCAGGGTGAATCCGGAGGATCTCGGTCGCGTAATCGGCCGAAGCGGTCGTACCGCACGTGCACTGCGCACCGTCACCGGCGCGCTGAGCGAGGGCGGTGTACGCGTCGATATCGTCGACGTCGACCGCCGCTGAGCAAACAGTTTTGGCTAGCGTAGGGCGGCATCGCACATAGTGCGGTGCCGCCCTCGCTCTTTTCTATAAGGACAAACATGAGCACTTTTGAGGTAGCCGTAGCCACGATCGGCAAGGCCCACGGGCTAAAAGGCGAGGTGGCGCTGATTCTGCGCACCGATCAGCCGGAAGAACGGCTGGCTCCCGGCAGCGAATTCGCGGTCGAGGTGGACGGCGTAACCTACCCGCTGACCGTGGCGAAGACCCGCGTGCAGCAGGGGCGCTGGTACGTGCGCTTCGTTGAGATCACCGACCGTGGACTGGCCGAGGGGCTGCGTGGCGCCGAGCTGACCACCGAGGTGGACGAGGACGAAGAGGCGGAAGACGACGCCTGGTATCCGTCGCAGCTGCGCGGCCTGGAGGTGCGCACCCCGGAGGGGGAGGTACTGGGCAACGTGCTGGATCTGGAACATTACCCGGCGCAGGACCTGCTCATCGTGCGCACCCCGGACAAGCGCCGCGTCATGCTGCCGTTTGTGACCGCGCTCGTGCCCGAGGTGAACGTGGCAGACGGCTACCTGGTGGCGACCCCGCCCGGCGGCCTGTTCGATCCGGAAGACGCGTGAGATAAGTGCGCATAGACGTAATCAGCATTTTCCCCGAGTACCTGGAACCGCTCAGGCTGTCCCTGCTCGGTAAGGCCCAGCGAGAGGGCCTGCTTTCCCTTAACCTGCACAACCTGCGCGACTTCACGCACGATCGCCACCGGACGGTGGACGACACTCCGGCGGGCGGCGGAGCGGGTATGGTCATGAAGCCCGAGCCGTGGGCCGAAGCATTCGCTCACGTGCTGGCCGCGGGCCGCTCCGCGGGGCATGGCGAACCGCTGGTGATCTTCCCGAATCCCGCAGGTGAACGCTTCAGCCAGGCGCGGGCGCAGGAACTGTCGGGCCATGACTGGCTGATCTTCGCGTGCGGCCGCTACGAGGGAATTGACGAGCGGGTGTATGACTACCTGGCCGATTCCGGCATCGCGGTGGCGCTGCTTTCGCTCGGCGACTACGTGCTCAACGGCGGCGAGGTGGCGGTGCTCGCGATGACCGAGGCGATCGTGCGCCTGGTCCCCGGCGTGGTCGGCAACCCCGAAAGCGTGGTCGAGGAATCGCACAGCAACGGCCTGCTCGAATACCCGCTCTACACGAAGCCCGCCGTCTGGGTGGACCCTGCCGGCACAGAGAGGGCGGTGCCGGAGGTACTGCTCGGCGGCGACCACGGCAAGGTGGCAGCCTGGCGGCGGGAACAGTCCCTGGAGCGCACCCGGCAGCGTCGGCCCGACCTGCTAGAAAACTAAGGGCCGCTGCCAGCGCGCCGCTCCCGTCACAGCGACTTGGCTGACGGGTGCGTATCTGGCAGAATCGGTTACTGACTGTGTGTCGTGGACGCCTCTGCCTCGGGGGAGTGAGCGTCCGCTAAATCGGCACACCGCACAAGTTCCGACCGGCCACGCCGGTCACGACACAAGTCCTATCGACCCGGGGCGAGGGATGGAGAAGATTAATGCATAATCTCGATGCTATTGATGCGGCGTCGCTGCGCGACGATGTTCCCGCATTCCGCCCCGGCGACAACGTGAAGGTTCACGTGAAGGTCGTCGAAGGCAACCGCTCCCGTGTCCAGGTTTTCCAGGGCTACGTGATCGGCCGCCAGGGCCGCGGCGTGGGCGAGACCTTCCGCGTCCGCAAGGTTTCCTTCGGTGTTGGCGTTGAGCGCGTCTTCCCGGTACACGCCCCCACGATCGAAAAGATCGAGGTCGTTACCCGTGGCGACGTTCGCCGCGCGAAGCTGTACTACCTGCGCAAGCTGCACGGTAAGAAGGCTCGCATCAAGGAAAAGCGCGACCATAGCTGATCTTTCAGCGCAGAGGGCAAGGCCCCGCAGGCTGCTACGCGCAGCCGTGGGCCTTGCCCTTTTTGCTGCCTTTTTCGCGGCCGCAGTGCTGGCCTGCCGGGCCTACCTGTTCGACGTCTACCGGGTTTCGTCGGCCTCCATGGAACCGACCCTGCCCGTCGGCACCCTGGTTGGCGTGAGCCCCGGTAGCGAGGGGGTGCAACGCGGCAGCCTGGTGGTATTCCCCGCGTCGGCGCTGAACCTGCCAAGCACGCACCGGCACCTGATTAAACGGGTGATCGCGGTGGGCGGGGATGAGCTGATTTCCAGGGACGGCAGGCTCATCTTGAACGGCAAACCGCTAAGGGAACCGTACCTGGCCCCCGGCAGCGGCGCGGGCGCGATAGATTTCCACGTTAAGGTGCCCGCCGGGCACGTGTGGCTGCTGGGGGACAACCGCGATTCGTCGCTTGATTCCCGCGCCGCGCTCGGCCTGCCGGGAGGCGGGATGCTGGAGGTAGCGGACATCACCGGCGTAGCGCATTGGCGGCTGGAGCCTTTCAGGTTTAAAGCCGACCAGCTCAAGTAGGATAGGGACGATATGACGACGCATCCTGAGACGGAGGCCGACGCGCAAGACGGCGCGGAGGAGGCCTCGCAAGAGACTAAGCAGAAACGGTCCTTCGGCAGGATCGTCGCCGAATACGCGCTGACGCTGTTCATCGCCCTGATCATCTCCATGCTGATCAAAACGGTGGTGCAGCCGTTCTACATCCCCTCTTCTTCGATGGTGCCGACGCTGCAGGTGAAGGATCAGATCCTGGTTTCGCGCCTTTCGCCCGAATACATCAAGCTGCAGCGCGGCGACGTGGTTGTGTTCGAGGACCCGGACGACTGGTTAGAGGGCGTGCCCGTCAGCCATTCCTTCGGGGCCAGGCTTGCGAAGCTGCTTTCCTATGTTGGCCCGGTGATCGATCCGTCCAACCCGCACCTGGTGAAGCGCCTGATCGGACTGCCCGGTGATCACGTGGTGTGCCGGGAACGCGGCGCCGAGCTGGAAGTGAACGGCGTGGTGGTGCACGAGCCTTACATCAACCCGGACGGTTCCGCCTGCGCCCGGCCCTTCGATGTGGTGGTTCCCGCCGATCATCTTTGGGTGATGGGCGATAACCGCTACGGTTCGGCCGATTCCTCCTACCATTACGCGCAGGACCCGCGCGAGGCCGCGCGCCATGCTTTCGTTCCGATAGGGAAAGTTAGCGGGCGGGCCGAGCTGGTGATGTGGCCGATCAGCAACTGGAGACTGCTCAACCAGGGCCGGGAGGCTTTCGTGGGCGTCCCGAACCGGGGTTAACGTGGCAGCCGTAGCGCCGACGCTGGAACTGGAACGCGCCCTCGGCGGCCGCGTGATCGGCCTGGACGAGGTGGGCAGGGGAGCGCTGGCCGGGCCGGTGGCCGTCGGCGCTTGCCTGGTGGGCACCGAACTGACGCAGTTCCCGGCGGGCGTGCGCGATTCCAAGCTGCTTACCCCGAAGCGGCGCCTGGCGCTCGCGGAGCAGATCCCGCAGTGCGCCCCCTGCGCCGTGGGCATGGCCGAACCGGGGGAGATAGACGAACTGGGCATCACTCGCGCCCTGGCGTTGGCCGCAAAGCGGGTTCTGGCGGGCCTGGGCGAAGAAGCGTTGCGGGGCGTGGACGCGATCCTACTGGACGGCAGCCACGACTGGTTGAGCGCGTACGGGGGAAGCCTGCCCGCGCCCGTGACGGTGCGGCCGAAGGCAGATCGGGACTGCCTGAGCGTGGCCGCCGCGAGCGTGGTGGCGAAGGTGGCCCGCGACGAACTGATGGTTACGCTGGCCGCGCGGCACCCGCACTACGCGTGGGAAAGCAACAAGGGCTACGGTTCCGCCGTGCACCGGCAGGCGATCCTGGAGCACGGCGTGAGCGAGCAGCACCGGGTGAGCTGGAACCTGGGCGGTGCGGCGGCGCCGGTAGCGGCTGCGGTAGAAGTGGCTGAGGGGGACGAAGCGGTGTCGCAGGAACCATCCGCTGTGGCATACCCTGGGGCTGGACAAGAGGAAGGAACACTCTGGTGAGCACGCACGACCTGGAAAACTACGAATCCGAGATGGAGCTGCAGCTCTACCGGGAATACCGGGACGTGGTGGGCTTGTTCAGCTACGTGGTGGAAACCGAAAGGCGTTTCTACCTGGCGAATCAGGTCGATTTGCAGGTGCGCACCGCCGGCGGCGAAGTGTTCTACGAACTGACGCTGGCGGATGCCTGGGTGTGGGATGTTTACCGTTCCTCCCGCTTCGTGCGCAACGTGCGCGTGGTGACGTTCAAGGACGTCAATATCGAGGAGCTGACCAAGCAGGAGCTGCGGATCCCGGAGTAGGGAATCTTGGGGGTCTTTGACCCCGCCCGTGACGTTTGGGCGCAGAAACGTTAGGTAAAAGGGAGTTTTAGTAGCACTTGGTGCACCCAAATGTTCCCCAGCAAGGATGCTGTGCAAATACGAAGGTTGTGTACAGCAGTTGCCCGGAAGTCTTTCCACACACCCAATCTGCGGCGGTGACAGCGATGCAATGCTGTCGGCATGGAAACCGCAATCACGCCGCCAGTCATCACCGTTTCTCACGCCCCATGTCCGGAAACCGAGCCTCCGCCCCGTCTTTGCCGCATCTCATCGCTGAGCCGCAAAGAAACGGGTCTGCTCGGTGAATGCCTTGCCGTCCGCTACCTGTGGGGCCTGGGCTGGCAGATACTGCAAAACCAATTACCGTGATGGTAGGGGAGAGATCGACATTGTGGCACGGGACGGTGAAACGCTCGTGTTCGTGTAGGTCAAGATCCGCTGTAGCGTTCTCACGGACCCACCGTAGGAGGTGGTTACGGAGGCGAAACTGCGCAGCATTCGCAGGGTTTGTGGGGCGTTCTGTGAAGAGTTTTGCCGCGTTACCGAGATAGCCGGATAGACGTAATCGCCCTGATGCTTGCCCCCAGTTCTGGCTCGTACACGGTAGTGTCGCGTGGGATAACGCGGAATGGTTGGAACGTATCCGCGTCAGCCACTTGCGGGGAGTCGGTGCATGAGCATCGGCCGCACCGCAAGCGCATATCTTCCTCGGGTCTGGTTCAGAGTCAGGGTGTTTGCGGACCAGACTGACATAGACCACCTGGGGCGCTATAGGTCAGTACGTACCCGTCAGCCTCGAAGCTGTGGCGGATGTCAGGTAGAGCAATGGGAGCATTACGTCGTGGCGAAACTGGGCCGAAGTGGCTGGGCATTCAGGCGGTATAGTGTGAAAGCACGGGCATCCTTGCCGCCCGGAGAAGCATCGGATAGTCAATACTCAGATGAAGACGGTGCGGGGCTCTTTCTAGCGGTCGATTAACTGGCTGCTCAGTGTTCCATGGGCTGAATCGAAGTTACAGAACCCTAGCTGGTAGGAATATGCGTATGTTTGTGTTTGGCCGTACCGCATGATTCCACCTGCCGCCACGGAATTTAGTGGCGCCTCGCCCGCATGCCACCGCAGTGGCATAGATCGAACAGATGAATCCGATCATCGAGTCAAGCATCGAACCAGTCAGCATTTCGGGGGCTCTTTGGGGTTGCTATTACCAGAACCGGGCTCGCCCTCAGGACGGTATGTGCCTGCTCCTGCCACTCCCGGTATTAGGATCCCTCTGCTATGTCTAAATACCTCCGCTACTTTCGCCTCGCCGACCACGACAAGTGTTACATCACCACTAGTAGAGCTGACCTTGGTAATGACGGTTCTTGGCGGGGTGCCGGGATCGCAACATTGGCCCACCGGTCTCACCGGGAACGACGGTCGCCACCGACCTCTACGGAGCTGGGGTCTGCCCATATGGCACGTGGGGCGAGGCGACACGGTAGCCAGTGACCAAGTAGTGCCGTCGACTGTAGCCGTAAGCTACCGGATAGCGATGCTCGCACCGGAGCCGTAGTGGGGGCGGCAGGCGACTCTTGGGGGAAAGCGGCCGTTCATGAGACAGTTGGGAGAGACCACGATGGTTGGTTGAGCTCGTTATGCTACCCGCCACGGGTACTTCTCGCCCCTCGTCAGGCGCAGCATATTAGCAATGTCAGTGCTCGTCGGTAGCATTGGACACGCCACGGTAGTACAACTTATGACGCGCCTGAGCGCGGAGGAGAACCAGCACAGAATGACAACGCTCACGGCTAGGTGGTCGCGCGACCTCAGCACTCCCGCACATAACCTCACTTGCCGGTGCCGGAAGCGCGCCGCATGAGTGCTCTCATCGATAAGGTCTCTCGCACCCACGATGCAGACGACTTACTTGAGGAAGCCGAGTGCGCCTACGGGCAGGAGGAGAAGACGCGAGGCGCCATTTTCACAAAGCCTGCTGTGGTTGACTTCATGCTGGACTTGGTTGGATACACGGTCGACAAGCCGCTGCATCGTATGCGGCTCCTGGAGCCCTCGTTCGGTGGGGGTCGGTTCGTGCTCCATGCTGTAACCCGACTGATCGAGGCCTGGAAGCGAGACGGCGGAATGGAGCCTTTGGAGCTTGGCGATTGTCTGCGTGCAATCGAGGTCGATACGGTGACGTTTGAGAGATTCGGCCAGACCCTGCAGCAGCATCTTACGCGGAATGGCTTTTCGGTTGCGGATTCGCAGTCGCTGGCCGATTCATGGCTCCGCCATGAGGACTATCTTCTCGGAGGACACCTCGGTGAATTCGACTTCGTGATCGGAAATCCTCCGTACGTACGTCAGGAGTTGGTACCGAATGATCTGCTCAAGATCTACCGCGTAAAGTACTCTACGATGGTCGGCCGCGCGGACCTCTATGTTGCGTTCATGGAACGCTCTCTAGACCTCCTCTCCGAGACCGGTATGCTCAGCTTTATTTGTGCCGATGCATGGACCCGTAACGACTATGGACGAGGCATCCGTGAGAAGATCGCGAATAACTACGCCCTCACGCACTACGTCGATATGTACGGTCTTGATGCATTTGAGGTGCAGGTCGGGGCCTACCCATCTATCACCGTGATGACGCGTGGTAAGTCTGTCCGCACACGCATCGCACATGCGCGAAGCGTCGACTCCCAGTACTTCCGAGCTCTCTCCTCTGACCTGCTTGCTGAGCAGCCGGGAACTTCAGAAGTGCTGGCGTTGGACGCCGTTCGTGGTTCTGCTCCATGGCTCTTGTCTGTTAGTCCGACTGTCTCGGTGATCACGCAGCTTGAAGCGCACTTCCCGACTTTGGTCGAGGCAGGTTGTCGAGTCGGTATTGGAGTCGCGACAGGGGCCGATAAGGCGTTCATCGGTGCCTTTGACGCCCTCGATGTCGAACCAGATCGGAAGCTCCCCCTTGCGACGAGCAAGGACCTGCTGGGAGGCGTACTGACCTGGGGTGGCAAGGGTGTGGTCAATCCGTGGCGTGACGAGGGGGGACTTGTAGACCTTGCTGATTACCCCCGTCTCGCCGACTACTTGGGGTCGTTTCGCGAGCAACTTAGCCGCAGGCACACCGCCAAGGGGGATACCGAGCGAAAGTGGTACAAGACGATCGACAGGATCGCGCCGAGCCTCACGTATGAGCCAAAGCTCCTGATCCCCGATATCAAGGGCAACGGTGATGCGATCGCTTACGATCCCGGTAGGTTGTACCCGCACCACAACTTGTATTTTATCACGTCGACCACATGGGATCTTCGTGCGCTTCAGGCACTGTTACGTAGCGGTATCGCTCATCTCTTTGTTGATGCGTACTCTGTGAAGATCGGCGGAGGATACCTGCGCTTCCAGGCTCAGAACCTGAAGCGAATTCGAGTGCCGCACTGGAACGGCATCAGTGCGGAAGACCAGGCGCGGATGCGCCGGGCTGGCGAGGCGGGAGAAAAGCTATCTGCCGTACTGCTGGAGCGGATTTATCAACTTACGCCGGGGACGTTGGCGTTCTTGGAGGAGAGCTAACTATGGGTATTGATCTTGCAAACTTTGAAGAGAGCACGTCGCACGCTGTACGGACATTTTGGGATACACGCGCTGCAGCCGTGGAGCGGCAGAAGCTCAATGGTGTTGTCGATCAGGGTGAACGTGCTGGCGTCACGAGCGGCAAGAACATGGACGGATTTGTAACGCTTCTTGCTGACCTCGTTGCCGCTAACGGCTTGAGAGATGCCGAGCTCTACATGACGCGAGGAGTTAACACACTGCCTGGTTACTTCCGCCCAACCAAGGACTGGGATCTGCTTGTCATGCATCGGGGTATGCTGATCGCCGCCATCGAGTTGAAGAGCCAGGTGGGCCCGTCGTTCGGGAACAACTTCAACAACCGCACGGAGGAGGCAATCGGCTCTGCGGTAGACCTCTGGACTGCGTTCCGAGAGGGGGCGCTCGGTGAGCAGCCAGCCCCGTTCGTGGGATGGTTGATTCATGTTGAAGATGCCCCGAGCTCGACTCGCTCCGTACGAGTTGCAGAGCCTCACTTCGCGGTCTTCCCGGAACTGCGTAACGCGTCGTACCTGCAGCGCTACGACCACCTCTGCCGTCGACTTGTGCTGGAGAAACACTACACCGAAGCCGCTTTGATCGTGTCGACTCGTAAAGGGGGACTCTGTGGAGAGTACGGCAACCTCAGTGAGTCAACAAGCTTCAAGCGATTTGTCGTAGCGTTTGCTGCGCATATCGCTCAGGAGGCCGCGTTGCTTCGTTGAGGCTGCTCAAGGTGCTATTGCGAGGCGAACTCGTCGCGTATAGTGGGCGGTGAGGTGGTGATGCCTAAGCTAGACACGACCCGCGCGCCGCGACACGTTACCACAGGACAAGTGCGATCATGCGCTTGTGGTGATGCGGCACCAGTGAACTCGCCGCTCGTGGCCGCACCGATATCTCTATGCAAGAGAGATCGATGTGCTCGTGGCATCGCGACTTAAAAGCTGTAGCACTCCAGGTATTTGCTTTGAAGGAGGCCGTCGAGTGAGCCCACGCTCCACTTACTGGAGGCGACAGCGATCACTCAGTACGTAAGCAACGCACTTCTTACCGGAAGGATGTTCAGTATGGCCACGGTAGAGCAGCAGGTCCTGGACTCGAGCAACGCGATCGACCAGAATATCTCGGTAATCACGACCGACCGCGGATTCTTGTCTCAGAACCTGCTGCAATACCTGCGCCATCTAGTCGAGGGCTTGGTCGTATATGCGTACGTTCCAGATCGGACAGTAACGTACAACTATCAGACGCAATTTAATGATGCCAGGAGCGCAGTGAATGGCGATGCCCGTTATAGACTACTGACTCGCTTCCACAGCCTGCTACAGATCAGCGTCTCACACTACACCCTCGACCGGGACCCCTCTGAGCGCCTGATGCTCAAGTATTACGAGTACCTGCTACGCACGCGCGACCTCGCGAAGCAGCACCTCGGCCTAGACATCCTCCGGAATCTCGAGCAGTTCCCACTTCATGATGATCCGTCACTCCGCACGTACTACGAGAAGATCGCTGATCGGATCAATGCATCAAAGGACCGATCGCTGACCGGTAAGACCGAGCGCTACTACATCAACACCTCTCGACCATTTTTCATTGGCGATCAAATCTACTACGAGGTCACATTCAGCCTCTCCCACAACCGGACGAGCAAGTTCGACCGGATCATCGGCTTCACCCACATCGATGTGAGCGACTACTACGCTGCGAAACTCGAGCTTGCGAACGAATCAATCAATGTACTCGGTCAGGAGATGCCGATCATCATCGTGCGTGACTGGTCGGTGTCGATACGTCCGTGCGAGTTCGACAACTTTGCTCGACTCCTCGGCCAGCAGACTAAGGTACAGTCAGGTCATGCCGAATACCGAAACCTGATGAAGTATCTAACGGTGACACGCCACAGTCTGCTTGACCTCATTGACTCATCAGACGCAGTGTACAGCCAGGTGAAGGCGTCGACTCTCGCGAATGCCCAGCGAACGCCGCTGATCTTCCCCGCACTGGACGCGGCGAGGGCAATTATCCAGCAGAACGGTCCAGGCACCCGACTCCTTCGCTACCTGATGCTCCGGATGAATAACCAAATCTTGAAGGCGCAGTACGATGCTGGTCGGTGTACGCAGCTCTCCTCGCTGAACGTATCGAGTGGGTGCCGGCCGTTCGATACCATGCCGTTCTGTACGTCACCTCGGAAACACAACCCGAGGTTTGCAGACCTTGCGGCGAGCATCGATTCATCGACCAGGAAACACGAGCTACTTGCGCGACGGGTACGCGTCAACGTCGAGCAGCGCGGCGTAATCTACACCCCCGAATGTAACCTCGAAGATCTCGGGGATATCGACGACCTGATCAGGCGCTACAACGACTATCTTCCGCCGATAAAGCGGCATGCCCCGCGCAGACTCCAACGCGCCAACGGCCACGTATTCATCACAGGGTACGAGGACGGTGTGGTAGAGATCATCGAGCAGCTCAAAAAGATTGCCTCGAGTGGTATCGAGGGCTACGCGGAAGATGTCGATGCATGGCTCTATGAGAATGCAAAGCTCCCAGACGGTAATCCTCAGAAGGTTGACGATGAGATCAAGGCTGATGCACTGCGAAAGCTCTTCGCCCACTCGAAGGTCGCGCTCATTTACGGCGCAGCTGGTACGGGCAAGTCCACGATGGTCAACCACATTGCGCATTACTTCGAAAGCGAGCGGAAGCTCTTCTTAGCACACACCAATCCGGCCGTTGACAACCTGAAGCGCCGTGTCAACGCTCCCAACGCATACTTCAGCACGATCTCAAAGCATGTGCAGGGTGATTGGAACACATCGGGTCATTTCGACGTCGTAGTCATCGATGAATGCAGTACTGTCAGCAACGCTGCGTTCCTTAAGGTGCTCTCCAACACCGACTTCGATTTGCTGGTACTGGTGGGTGATGTCTATCAGATCGAGTCCATCGAGTTCGGGAACTGGTTTGGCTCAATTCGCTCGTACATCCCGCAAGAGTCAGTACACGAACTGACACACCCGTTCCGTACGACAGACGAGGCGCTCTTGACCCTCTGGGATCGGGTGCGCGACCTTGATGACCGGATCGAGGAATCGCTATCGAAGAATGGGTACTCCAAGGAGCTAGGTGAGTCGCTCTTCACACGACACAGTACCGATGAGATCGTCCTCTGCCTAAATTACGACGGCTTGTACGGGATCAATAACGTTAACCGCTTCCGCCAAGCAAGCAACCCGAGCCCGCCCTATATCTGGGGCGATACTGCTTACAAGGTTGGCGATCCGGTACTCTTCAATGAAACGGATCGCTTCCGTCCCCTGATTTTCAACAACATGAAGGGAACTATCACCGGGATCAGCCAGGAGCGCGGGAAGATCACCTTCGACGTCGATCTCGGGCTCGGGCACGACGTGACATCGATGGATGCGATGTACTCGAATGTCCGTGCCATCGGTGGCTCCGTGGTTCAGTTCGACGTCATCGAGCGCCCAAACACAGACGAGGACGATGATTCCACGACGACCATCGTGCCATTCCAAATCGCATATGCGGTGTCGATTCACAAGGCGCAGGGCCTCGAGTTCGACTCGGTGAAGGTCGTCATTACGGAAGCCAATGAAGAGAACGTCTCGCATAGTATCTTCTACACAGCGATTACGCGGGCTAGGAAGCATCTCGAGATCTACTGGACGCCCGACACTCAGAATCGGATCCTCAGTCGAATGGAAATTCGCGAGAACAAAAAGGACGAGAACCTGCTTCAGCAGCGTCGCGGAGTGGTTCCCGTAGCCAAGGTGCCCAAACGCCAGAAGGTGCGTCAGCGACCGTAACTGTCGTCTAGATTAGATCGACGTTTGGTGCTCGCGTTTGCACCGGATGAGCATGATCTGGCCAGGGACACAAGAATCACGCTGCCCGTCACCGGACGACATCTCGCCGCGTAGAGTAGTTTGAAGTCCCTGTACGATGGATTTGTCCGTAGGGGTGCGCTTTACATCTGGCGACGAGGTCCCGGAGTTTCCCCGTTTACTGGACTCCCTCCGCCAACCGTTAGAAGACGGCCATATCACCCTGCACCGCTCCCGGAACACCGTCACCTACCCGGCCCGCTTCCAGCTGGTGCTAGCCGCGAACCCGTGCCCGTGCGGGCTTAACGTCGGGGCACGCAACGAATGCACCTGCAGCCCACGCGAACGCACACGCTACTTCCAACGCATATCCGGCCCCGTCATGGACCGAATAGATGTTTACTGCCGGGTGCGGGCCGTAGACCTGCGCACCGCCTCCCCGGCCGGAACCAGCACCGCGGAGATGGCTCGGCAAGTCACCGCTACCCGCGAGCGCCAGGCAGAGCGGTACAGAAACCACCCCTTCACACTCAACTCGCAGGTTCCCGGGCCGCTACTGCGCAGCGAGTTCGCACCCGAAAAAGGAGAAGCGAAAGAACTCACGGACGCCCTAATGAACGGCCGCATCTCCATGCGCGGCTACGACCGCACCGCCCGGCTCGCCTGGACCGTCGCCGACCTGGACGGGGCCGAACGCCCCACCCGCGAACACATCGGCACCGCCCTGTTCCTGAGAGGCCGCGCGTGAACGGCGCCTGGAACCACAGAGAATGGGCGGCCCGCCTCGGGGTGGCGGGGGAGAGGGCCGACTACCTGGCCTGGTCCCTGCTCGCCGAAGGCGGCGACGAGGCCGCCGGTGCACTGATCGGAAACCACGGCCCGGGCCGTGCCCTGCAAGCCATCACCACCGGGAAACTAACGGGGAAGGCAGTGCAGCGCTGGCGAGAAAAATACACGAACCCGCCGTTCCTGAGGCAGTGTGAGACGTTTCTGAGGCGCGGCGGCAGGATACTCACCCCGGCCGACGCAGCCTGTCCCAGGCAGCTGAACGACCTGGGGGACAGCGCCCCCTGGTGCCTGTGGCTCTCCGGCCCCGGGAACCTGGCCAAACTCACGGAGCGCTCCCTAGCGATAGTCGGATCCCGCGCCGCCACCCGGTACGAGCTAGACACCGCAGCATCATGGTCGGCAGACGTCGCGGAACGCGGCATCACCGTCGTCTCCGGTGGAGCCTACGGCGTGGACGCCGCCGCGCACCGGGGAGCGCTCACCACCGGGCGCACGGTGGCGGTCTTGGCGGGCGGCCTGGACCGGCTCTATCCACGCGGTAACACGCAGGTTCTCGAGATTATCCGCGATAGGTTCCTGCTGGTTTCGGAGGCCCCGCCGGGCTCGGCGCCGACCCGCTGGCGTTTTCTTTCCCGCAACCGGCTGATAGCGGCTCTCACCTGCGGCACTGTCGTTGTGGAGGCCGCGTATCGCAGCGGCGCGCTATCAACGGTGCGGCACGCTGCGAGTCTGGGCCGACGGCTCGGCGCGGTTCCCGGCAGTGTCGAATCCCCGGCCTCCACCGGCTGTAACCTGGCGATTCGCGACCTCGGTGCCGAGTTGCTGCTCGATTCTCGCGAGGCAGCGGAGCTGGTGCCGGGCGTTTGGGACTGCGCGAATCAGACCGCGCTAGACGGGTTCGGTGGGGACCCAATTACGGCAAATGATGGCCTGGACCCCGCCATGCGCCGCGTCCTGGAGGCTATACCGCCGAGGGGAGAGATCAGCCTGGACGAATTGATCGCACAAACCGGGATGAGCACCGCAGAGGTAACATCGGCGCTTGGTCGGCTAAACATGGCCGGGAGGAGCGCGGGAGGGCCTGGCGGATACGCGAGACAGGTATAAACGCCAGGAACTAGCTAAATCGTTCGGCGCGCCTTCTTACGCTTTGCCGGTGGCACAATGTAGCCATGCCAGAACCTCAGCAGGACGTGCTCGCCGCCTATCGGCGTGAGCTGGAGCTGGTGCGCGGCCTGTCCGAGCACACGGTGCGCGCCTACCTGCGCGAAGCCGCAAACCTGCTGACATACCTGGAAGAGGTCGAACGCCTGCCGCTGCCCGAGCTCGACGTGCACGCGCTGCGCAGCTGGCTCGCCTCCCGCGCCGCCGACGGCCTCAGCAACACCTCCCTGGCCCGCGCCGCAGCCGCCATCCGCACCTTCACCCGTTGGCTGGCCGATACCGAACGCACCCCGCACGACCCCGGCTCCGCCCTCGGCGCGCCCAAACGCGGCCAATACCTGCCCGCCGTGCTCAGCGCCGCCCAAACCAAACAAATCCTCGAACCCGGCCCCGGCGCACCCCCCGCGCATCCCGGCAACGAAAACGAAAAAAACTCCGGCCCCGACCCGCTGGCCCTGCGCGACCAGGCGATCCTGGAAACCCTCTACTCCTGCGGCCTGCGCGTCGCAGAACTCTGCGCGCTCAACCTGGACTCGCTAAACAGCGAAAGCGCCACCCTGCGCGTTCACGGCAAAGGCGGCAAAGAACGCACCGTGCCCGTCGGTCGCCCCGCCCTCGCCGCCATAGCCGCATACCTGTCCGCCGGCCGCCCCGCGCTAAACCCGCAGGCAGGGGAGAGCGCCCTCTACCTCGGGGCGCGCGGCAAACGCATCGGCGACCGCGCCGTGCGCACCATGGTCAGCAAACGCGCGGCAGGTATCGGCAAACACGTCACGCCCCACACTCTGCGCCACAGCGCCGCCACCCACCTGGTAGACGGCGGGGCGGACCTGCGCAGCGTCCAGGAATACCTGGGCCACTCCTCGCTCAGCACCACCCAGATCTACACCCACGTCACCCCCGAACGCCTACGCGCCGCCTTCACCCAGGCCCACCCCCGCGCCTAACGGTTTAAGCACGATAGGCCGCCACCCGCGCAGCAAAAGCAGCGGATCGATATATTCATCCCGCCCCAGGCGCGCCCCCAAATGTAGGCAATGCGTCGCCGCGCAATGTCCCGGCTGCACCGTCCCCAGCGGCTGCCCGGCGCGCACCGGATCGCCCGCCCGCAGGTCGCTCACCACCGGCTCGTAGGTAGACAGCAGGCCGCCCGCGTGCAGCACGCTCACCACCGGCCTGCCCGCCACCATTCCCGCAAAGCGCACCGTCCCTTCCTGCACCGCGTACACCTCGGGATCGGGAGAAGAAATATCGATCCCCCTATGCCCCGGCCCGTAACGGTGAGTGGGGGCGCTGAACCCGCGCACTACCCGGTGCGGCGGGGCCGTCGGCCATAGCCACCCGGCCTTACCCGCTTTCCCGCCCCGGCCGTCCGCCCCGGCCTCACCGTAACCCGGCGAAACCCTGGGTGTTTTATGGGCTGACGCCGCCGCGCCTTGCGCCCCTACGGGTTTTATTTCCGCGCCCCGCATGTCGGCACCCCGCACTCCGGCACCCCGCACACCTGCACTGAGCAGCCGGTAAACGACCCCGCTCCCTAGCGGTCCCGTCTCGCCGCCCCACCCCTGGGCCGTGGCGGGCGTCGAGAACTGGGCGCAGCCGAGTAATAAACACGCAATAAGCAGCAGGTATCTCATGGCCTAAACCCTGCCCAAGCCCCCTCCCGGCGGCTGTAAAGAGTGGAAAACCAGGTGTGATCTGAGCCACTAGGGACAACCGTCCCTGTTTTTTCGTTTCACTAGGCGTAGCGTGTGTTTTGTTGAGAGAAACGAATGTTTCAACAAACGAAACTACAGGTGGAGCAAAGATGTCTACTGGTCTAACGCTGCAGACCCTCACAGAACGCAAGATCGTTCCGGTGGTAGTGGTAAACGATGCGGCCAACGCGAACGGCCTGGCCGACGCCCTGGCCGGGGGAGGTCTGCCGGTTGCCGAAGTAACCTTCCGCACCGAAGCCGCCGCAGAAAGCATCAAAATCATGGCCGCGCGCGGCGATCTGATCGTCGGAGCGGGCACCGTCATCAAGCCGCAGCAGGTGGACATCGCCGCCGATAACGGCGCGCAGTTCATCGTCAGCCCCGGCCTGCTGCCCGAGGTAATCGAACGCGCCCAGGAAAAGGGCCTAATCGTGCTCCCCGGCGCTGTCACCCCCGGCGAAATCATGCGCGCCCTCAGCCTGGGCCTGGACACCGTCAAGTTCTTCCCCGCAGCCACCTACGGTGGCCCGGCCGCCCTCAAGTCGCTGTCGGCGCCCTTCCCCGGCGTGAGCTTCCTGCCGACGGGCGGCGTGAACGCCCAGAACGCGGCCGACTATCTGGCCCTGCCGTGCGTGAACGCCGTGGGCGGTTCCTGGATGGTTCCCGCCAAGGCGGTGGACGCGGGCGATTTCGCAAACGTGGAACACCTGGTCCGCGAAGCGGTCGCGGGCGTGGCCCACCTCTGAACGCGCACTCGCAGAAAACTCCAGGAAAGGAAAACGGCAAGCAATGAGCAACATCAACCTTCGCCCCGCAGGCGAATGTGCGTTTGACGCGGTGAGCCTCGGTGAGGTCATGCTGCGGCTCGATCCCGGCGAGCGTCGCATCCGCACCGCCCGTCGCTTCGAGGCCTGGGAAGGCGGCGGCGAATACAACGTCGTGCGCGGCCTGCGCCGCGTATTCGGCCTCAAGACCGGCGTCCTCACCGCCCTGGTCGATAACGAAATCGGCCGCCTGATCGAGGATTTCGTGCTGCAGGGCGGCGTGGATACCTCGCTCATCCACTGGCGCGAAAGCGACTGCATCGGCCGCACCGTCCGCAACGGCCTAAACTTCACCGAACGCGGCTACGGCGTGCGCGGCGCGGTTGGCTGCTCCGATCGCGGTAACACCGCCATCTCGCATCTCGCCCCGCAGGACATCGACTTCGATCATGTATTCGGCGAACTCGGCGTTCGCTGGCTGCACACCGGCGGGATCTACGCGGCGCTTTCCGAACAGAGTGCTGAAACCGTGCTCGCCGCCGTGAAGGCCGCGAAGAAGCACGGCACGATCGTCTCCTACGACCTCAACTACCGCCCCTCCCTCTGGAAGGCTGTTGGCGGACAGGAAAAGGCCCAGCGGGTAAACCGAGAGATCGCCCGCTACGTGGACGTCATGATCGGCAACGAGGAAGACTTCACCGCCTGCCTCGGCTTCGAGATCGAAGGGGCCGACGAAAACCTGACCGACCTCGACCACGATTCGTTCGCAAAGATGATCGAACAGGTCGCGCAGGAATACCCGAACTTCCAGGTCATCGCCACCACCATGCGGGGCGTGCGCAGCGCGTCCAGCAACGACTGGGGAGCGATCGCCTGGTCGCGAAGCGAAGGCTTCGCAAACGCCATCCAGCGTGACCGGCTGGAGATTTTGGACCGCGTGGGCGGCGGCGATTCGTTCGCCTCCGGCCTCATCTACGGGCTCATCAACGATGAACCGATCCAGAACGCGGTAGACCTCGGCGCAGCACACGGCGCCCTGGCAATGACAACCCCCGGCGACACCTCAATGGCAACGCTCAAAGAAGTGCTGAAGCTGGCGGGCGGCGGTAACGCGCGCGTAGACCGCTAAACGCGCGGGGCAGAAAAATCCTTCACAAAACAACGGGCGGGGAGGCCCACAAATGAACATCTTTCTAGAAATCGTGCGAATGCCATCGGTGATCGTCGCGATAGTAACCCTCATCGGCCTGATCGCCATCGGCTCCAAAGCCACCAAGGTAATCTCGGGCACCACCGTCGCTTTCGTCGGCTTCACCATGATTAAGCTCGGCGCGCACATCCTGGGCGACGTGCTCAGCCTGTTCAGCGACCTCTTCAAGAAGGCCTTCAACCTGCAGGGCATCGTGCCCAGCAACGAAGCGGTCATGTCGAAGCTGCTTCCCAGCCTCGGCACCACGGCATCGATCATCCTGGTGATCGGACTGATCGTGAACATCCTGGTGGCACGCTTCACCTGCTTCAAGGCGGTATACCTGTCGCTGCACCTCGCGCTGTTCTCGGCGTTCGCCATGGCCGCGGTGTTCTACGCGGCGGGCACCCCCACCTGGGCGGCGATCGTGTTCGGCGGCATTTGGCTCGGCCTCTACATGGCCATGAGCCCGGCGCTGATCTCGCGCTACACCAAGGACGTCGTTAATTCCGAGGATTACACGATCGCCCACTCCGGTTCCTCCGCCTACTTCATCGGCGCGTTCCTGGCCTCGAAGTTCGGCAACAAGGACCGCGACGCGGAGGACATCACGGTTAACGACAAGATCCTGTTCCTGAAGGATCCGAACGTCGCGACCTTCCTCACCATGTTCGTGCTGTTCTTCGTCTCCTCGCTGATCGCGGGCCCGGCGGAGGTACAGAAGGTGGCCGACCACAACTTCGTTCTGCTCTCGATGGACCAGGCGGCACGCTTCGCCGGCGGCCTGTTCATCGTGAAAGCCGGCATCAAGCTGTTCGTTGACGAACTGGTGCCCGCGTTCAAGGGCTTCGCGCGCATCTTCGCACCGAGCGCCATCCCCGGCGTAGACGTGCTGGTGCTGTTCGATCGTTCCCCCAACACCGCCCTGCTGGGCTTCCTCACCTCGTTCGGTACCGGCGTCGTGATGATGTTCCTGCTGCCGTTCTTCGGCCTCGCGGTGGTCATCCCCGGCCTGATGGCCTGCTTCATCACCGGCGGCGCGGCCGCCATCCTCGGCAACGCCCAGGGTGGCCTACGCGGTGCGGTCATCGCCTCCGTTGTTGATGGCCTGATGCTGTCCGTGCTCCCCGCAGTCTGCATGGGCATGTACGCCGGTACCTTCACGGAATTCAAGGTCGAAGGCTCCATGTTCGCTGATCCCGACATGCTGATCATGGCGACCTTCATCTGGCTCGCGGTAGCGTTCCTGCCCTCGCTCTTCGGCAAGGGCGGCGCAGCGAAGGCCGCGGCGAGCATCGCAAAGTAACCCCATCACCCAAAGAAGCACGAAAGGGCTTACCAAAATGTCTAACTTCTTCTTCCAGAGCGATCTCAAGACCGTGCGCGTGGACGACAACACCCTGCGCACCGTGATGTCCCACGGCGGCACCATGCTCTACGCACACATCGTGTTCGAGAAAGCGCAGCCGGAGGACGCGGAGATCCCGCTCCACAACCACGTGCACGAGCAGATCACCTACGTTCTGAAGGGCTCCTTCAAGTTCGAGGTACAGGACATCGAAGGCAACAAGGAGGTCAAGGTCGTTAAGGCCGGAGACTCCATGTACATGCCGGCGATGGGCTTCCACGGCTGCCTCCCGCTCGAAGACGATTCGCAGCTGGTGGACTGCTTCACCCCGCAGCGTTACGACTACCTCTAAAAACCCGCACGGGGCGGGCCCGCTACCGGGCCCGCCCCGTCAGGCGCGTGAAAGGAACACCATGCAAAACTTCTCCCTCTACTACGCACATAGCCCGGCCGACATAGACCGTTACAACACCGCGGACCTGCGCCGCGAATTCCTGGTGGAAAACCTGTTCGTGACCGGCGAAGCGAACCTGGCCTACACCTACAACGACCGCATGATCCTGGGCGGCGTAACCCCCGGCGCGGAACCGCTCGAAGTAGTGCTGGACAAGGAACTCGGCACCGAATACTTCCTGCAGGAACGCGAACTGGGCGTAATCAACATCGGCGGCCCCGGCGCGATCGAAATTGACGGTCAACGCGAAGAGATGCACGCGCGCGACGGCTTCTACATCGGCAAGGAAACCCGCCACGTGGTGTTCTCGTCGGCAGACGCCGCAAACCCCGCCAAGTTCTACATCGCCTCTGCCCCGGCACACCACAAGTACCCGAGCGTGCGCATCAGCATCGAGGACATCACCCCCATCGAAACGGGGGAGGGACTGACGCTGAACGAGCGCAAGATCTACCAGTACGTGCGCCCGAACCGCTGCCAGAGCTGCCAGCTCCAGATGGGGCTGACCATGCTTGCCCCCGGATCGGCCTGGAACACCATGCCCGCGCACACCCACGCGCGCCGCATGGAGGCATACGTCTACTTCGATCTGGACGAGGCCGCCCGGGTATTCCACTTCATGGGGGAGCCGCAAAACACCAAGCACCTGCTGATGAAGTCCGGTGACGCCGTGATCAGCCCGAGCTGGTCCATCCACAGCGGCGTAGGCACCGCCAACTATTCGTTCATCTGGGCGATGTGCGGCGAAAACAAGGAATACACCGACATGGACGTGCTGCAGCCCTCCGAGCTGCGCTAACGCGTCCCGTAAAGGACTTTAGGGAGAAAAAAATGAGCGAAACACTTTCGGCTTTCCGCCTCGATGGCAAGGTTGCGCTCGTAACCGGCGCCGTTTACGGCATCGGGTTCGAGATCGCCCGCGCCCTGCACGAAGCGGGCGCGAAGATCGTCTTTAACAGCATCAACCAGGAAAGCGTGGACCAGGGACTCGACGCGTACCGCGAGGCCGGCATCGAAGCTCACGGCTACGTGTTTGACGTGACCGACGAGGACGCCGTAAACGAATACGTCGCCCGCATCGCGAAAGAGGTCGGCGACGTCGATATTTTGGTGAATAACGCCGGAATCATTAAGCGCGTTCCCATGGTTGAGTTGCCCGCCAGCGAATGGCGTCAGGTTATCGATGTCGATCTGACCGGGCCTTTCATCTGTTCCAAGGCGGTAATTCCCGCAATGATCAAGAACGGCGGCGGAAAGATCATCAACATCTGTTCGATGATGTCGGAACTGGGGCGCGAAACCGTTTCCGCGTACGCGGCAGCAAAGGGCGGGCTGAAGATGCTTACCCGCAATATCGCCTCCGAATACGGCGAATTCAACATCCAGTGCAACGGCATCGGCCCCGGCTACATTGCCACCCCGCAGACCGCGCCGCTGCGCGAGAAGCAGGAGGACGGCACGCCGCACCCGTTCGATCAGTTCATCATCGCAAAGACCCCTGCTGCGCGATGGGGCACCCCCGGCGACCTAGGCGGCCCTGCGGTGTTCCTGGCATCGTCGGCGTCTGACTTCGTGAACGGCCACGTTCTCTACGTCGACGGCGGCATCCTCGCCTACATCGGTAAGCAGCCCAAGTAGGTTAGGCGGCCGCGAATCGCAGCAGAAAATGGGATCATGGGTCGGATCGTCGCGTTAGCGGAGGTCCGGCCCATTCCTTTTCCCCGACGTTTCGGGTTTACAATTTTACGTTGTCGCATATATTTAGGCGAACTTAATTAGCTAGTTAGATATATTGATTTACCTGGAGGATTTAGAAATGGCACAGGCGCCAGCCCCGATAGAAGCGATAGACAGGGCACTGAGAATCCTGGAGGAACTGGGCCAGGCCGGTTCGCAGGGATATTTTTTGGCCGACCTAGCGGGACGTCTAGACCTCAACAAATCCACCGTCTACCGGGCGTTAAACACTTTGCGGCAGCGAAATTTTGTGCATCAGGACGCGGAAAACGGCCGTTATTCCCTGGGGCCCGCCGCCGTAAATCTGGGCCTCGCCTTCTTTGACGTTAGCAACCTGCCCGCGCTGCTTCACCCGACCCTGCTGCAGCTCAGCGACTCCCTGAACGAGCTGGTGCACCTCGGAGTGCCGTTCTCCGCGGAGGTTCTCTACATCGACAAGGTGGAGCCGGAACGCGCCATCCAGGTGCGCTCCCGCACCGGCCAGACCATCCCCGCCGCATCGTCGGCGATGGGGCGCGCCCTGCTCGCCTACCGCGTCAACGGTCCCGAACAGCTTTCCCCCTATATCGCGGCGCAGCATAGCAGGGCCGACGTCACCGGCGGTCCGAAGGTTACGCCCCAGCGCCTCTGGGAGGCGGTCAGCTTTGCCAAGCGCGAGGGGTACGCGAGCGAGATCGAGGAAAACGAGGCGGGAGTCTCCTGCGTCGGCGTCCCCGTGCTGCGCGAGGGCAACGCCATCGCCGCGATTTCGGTGACGGGGCTGAGCGAGCAGATGGACGCGGCGCGCATTAAAGAGATCCACTCCGAGATCCTGCGCATCGTGCCCGCCGCGCTACCGCTCGGGCTGACCATCCCCACGCCGTAATTTCGCCGCTAAAGCCCGTACAAGTCACACCGGCTCAATGTCGGTATTTCCCCCTGCTTGGGATAAGCTGAGGGGGCACCCCGCATGCGTGGGGTGACTTCGCGCGCCCACCCAGGTGCACGCGACCCAACGGTCCCTGCGGGGCGGGTCGAGTCTCCGGGCGCCAGGCCCGTCACCGCCCGGTGTCGGGAAAAACCGAGATATACAGATTCACCATCCATTGCGGAACTCGCGCGTAGACCCAGGTTTGCGCGGCCGACGAAACCGGTTTCCGCTCCCGGGTGTGGATCGCAGAAAAGGACACCATCATGGCAGTCGTAACCATGCGTCAGCTCCTCGAGAGCGGCGTCCACTTTGGCCACCAGACCCGTCGCTGGAACCCGAAGATGAAGCGCTTCATCTTCACCGAGCGCAACGGCATCTACATCATCGATCTGCTGAAGTCCCTCAGCTACATCGACGAGGCCTACAACTTCGTTAAGGAAACCGTCGCTCACGGCGGCAGCGTCCTTTTCGTCGGCACCAAGAAGCAGGCTCAGGAGTCCATCCGCGAGCAGGCTACCCGCGTTGGCATGCCCTACGTGAACCAGCGCTGGCTGGGCGGCATGCTCACCAACCTGCAGACCGTTTCCGCGCGCGTTAACCGCCTCAAGGAACTCGAGCAGATCGACTTCGACGATGTCGCCTCCTCCGGCCGCACCAAGAAGGAACTGCTGATGATGCGCCGCGAGAAGGAAAAGCTTGCGCGCACCCTCGGTGGCGTTCGCGATATGGCTCGCACCCCGAGCGCGGTCTGGATCGTCGACACCAACAAGGAACACCTCGCCGTTGATGAGGCGCACAAGCTGAACATCCCCGTCGTGGCTATCCTCGACACCAACTGCGACCCCGACGAGGTCAACTACCCGATCCCGGGCAACGACGACTCGATTCGCTCCGTCGCCCTCCTCACCCGCGTCGTCGCCGACGCCGTGGCTGCCGGCCTCCAGGCCCGCCACGAGCAGAAGCCGCAGGGTGAGAAGAACGTTTCCGCCGTTTCCGCAGAGCCGCTGGCCGAGTGGGAGCAGGAACTCCTGAAGCAGTCTGAGGCCGCCAAGGCCGAGGAAGCTCCCGCGGCTGAAACCGCTGAGGCTGCCGAGGAAAAGACCGAGCAGGCCGACGCCTGATCTTTCGGGTCACGAGACTGAAGAAAAGAGAAACCATGGCGAATTACACCGCGTCCGACATCAAGGAAATCCGCGAGAAGACCGGCGCCGGCATGCTCGACGTCAAGAAGGCTCTTGACGAAGCAGGCGGCGACAAGGAGAAGGCCGTTGAGCTGATCCGCGTGAAGGGTCTGAAGGGCATCGCCAAGCGCGAAGGCCGCAGCGCTTCCGAGGGTCTGATCGCTGCCGACATCGGCGAGGGTGAGGGTGGCCAGGTCGGCACCCTGGTTGAGATCAACTCCGAGACCGACTTCGTTGCTAAGAACGAGAAGTTCGTTGCCCTCGGTGACGAGGCCGTAGCGGCCGCCGTTGCTTCCGGCGCGAAGGACCCGGCCGAGCTGGCCGAGACCGCTTTCGGTGAGCAGCTCACCAACGCTTCCGCCACCATGGGCGAGAAGATCGTTGTGCGCCGCATCGGCCGCGTGGCCGGCGAGCACGTAGAGCTCTACATGCACCGCACCAACAAGGATCTGCCCCCGCAGGTTGGCGTTCTCGTTGCTACCGACGCCGCTGCCGCTTCCGTGGCTCACGACGTCGCGATGCACATCGCAGCTTACTCCCCGCTCTACCTGACCCGCGATGAGGTTCCGGCAGAGACCGTTGAGAACGAGCGTCGCATCGCCGAAGAGACCGCGCGCAACGAGGGCAAGCCGGAGCAGGCTCTGGCTCGCATCGTTGAGGGTCGCATGAACGGCTTCTACAAGGAGAACGTTCTGCTCGATCAGGCTTTCGCCAAGGACCCGAAGACCACCGTGGGCAAGGTCGTTGAGGCCGCCGGCGGCAAGGTCACCGGTTTCGTACGCTTCCGCGTAGGCAACTAATAGCCATCCACGCCACGGGCTCGCTCACCGTTTAGGTGGGCGAGCCCGTGGTGTGTCTATATAAGCCAATTAAGACCATCAGGCCCCGCGTCGGATATGATCGAAACGCCCTGACAGCTCGTTGGAAGGAACCTTATGACCGCGACAGGCGCGCCCACCTCCCCGATTCCCGTAATTCCGAAGAAAGAGGGGAACCGGCGGGTACTGCTGAAACTTTCCGGCGAGGCTTTCGGCGGCGGCAAGGTCGGGGTTGATCCCGACGTAATTTCCCGGATCGCCGGAGAGATCGCGGAAGGCGTGGCGCAGGGCGTCGAATGTGCAATCGTGGTCGGCGGCGGCAACTTCTTCCGTGGCGCGGAACTCTCCGCGCGCGGCATGGAACGCCGCCGGGCGGACTACATGGGCATGCTCGGCACCGTCATGAACTGCCTCGCCCTGCAGGACTTCCTGGAGCAGAAGGGCGTAGATACCCGCGTGCAGACCGCCATCACCATGGGGCAGGTAGCGGAAGCCTACCTGCCGCTGCGCGCGGTGCGTCACCTGGAAAAGGGCCGCGTGGTCATTTTCGGTGCGGGCGCGGGCATGCCGTACTTCTCCACCGACACCGTGGCGGTGCAGCGCGCGCTCGAGATCGGCTGCCACGAAGTGCTGATGGCCAAGAACGGGGTGGACGGCGTCTACACCTCCGATCCGCGCAAGGACGAGAACGCAAAGAAGCTGGACAGCGTCACCTACGAAAGCGCGCTGAAGCAGGGTCTGAAGGTCGTGGATTCGACCGCGTTCAGCCTCTGCATGGACAACGCGCAGCCCATGCTGGTATTCGGAATGGACGAGGCGGGCTCTATCACCCGCGCCATGCTGGGTGAGCGCATCGGCACCGTCGTCACCGGCGAAAAGCACTGAGATCAGACCAGAGACAGCAAGGAAAGAGAAGCGCATGATTAACGAAATCCTGACCGAAGCCGAAGCCAAGATGAAGAAGACGGTGGAGGTGACCAAGGAAGAGTTCTCCGCTATCCGCACCGGTCGCGCCAACGCCGCCATGTTCGAGAAGATCACCGTGGACTACTACGGTGCTCCCACCCCGCTGAACCAGCTCGCCTCGCTGCAGTTCCCCGAGGCCCGTACCGTTATCGTCACCCCTTACGACAAGGGCGCGATGTCGGGAGTGGAAACCGCCCTGCGCGAATCCGACCTGGGCGTGAACCCGACCAACAACGGTGACAACCTGCGTATCGTGCTGCCGGCGCTGACCGAGGAACGCCGCAAGGACTACGTCAAGCTCGCTAAGAACAAGGCCGAAGACGGCCGCATCGCGGTGCGTTCCTCGCGTGCAAACGCGAAGAAGGCCATCGAGAAGCTGGTCAAGGACAAGGAAATCGGTGAGGACGAGGGCAGTCGCGCGGAAAAGGATCTCGACGCCCTCACCAAGAAGTACAGCGAACTGGTGGACCAGGCCCTGGCCGCCAAGGAAACCGAGCTCGCCACGGTCTGAGGTATGACCAGCGCCGTCCTCTTTAACCCGTTAGTGCTGCCGCGACGCCGTCGCGGCAGCACTGCCGCGCCCGCGAAACCTGTCTCGCGTCCGTTGCCGGGCGAGTCGGTAACCCCGGCCCTCCCGACGGGGCCGACGGTGCGCGCGGACGCGGAGAACTCGCCCGCTCCCACGAGCGGTGGGTCCACCCCGCCGCAGGGTGACGGCGGCGAGCGGGGGAGCGGCGGCGAACCTCCGAAGCGGCGCAGGCGGCCTCGCCGCAAGCCGCCGCAGCAGCAGTTGCCGGAGGGGGACGCCCCCATCCTGTCTCCGCAGCCGGGGGAACCCGATCCGATCAAACCGGCGGGGAAGCGAAATCCCGGCCGCAACCTGCCGCTCGCCACCATGGTCGGCATGGCGCTACTCGCGGCGCTTTTGATCAGCCTTTTTGCGCTGCCGCAGATTTTCCCGTTCATGGTGGCGCTAACCGCCGTCATCGGTAGCATCGAGGTGGCCACGGCGCTGTCCCATCGCGGGATGGAGGTGCCCCTGCCGCCGCTCCTGCTCGGCGCGGTCGGCATGGTCGTTTCGACCGTTTCCTGGGGGGCCGAGGGCCTTGTGACCTCCGCCGCAATCGCAATCGGTGTGGTCACCATCTGGCGGGTGGCCGACGCCACCGGCATGTCGGCCCTGCGCGACGTCATGGGGGCCGTGTTCACGATCGCCTGGCTGCCGCTGCTCGGCTGCTTCCTGCTTCTGCTGCATGCGCAGCCCGACGGCGCCTGGCGCGCTCTGCTGGCGCTGCTGGTGCCCGTTGCTAACGACACGGGCGGCTATTTCGCCGGAGTGCTTTTCGGGCGCACCCCGATGGCCCCCGCCATCAGCCCGAAGAAAACCTGGGAGGGCTTCGCCGGTTCCCTCATCTTCGGCAGCCTGACAGCGGTGCTTATCTCCACCCTCGCGCTGGGCGGCCCCTGGTGGTTCGGCCTGGTGCTCGGCCCCGTGATCGTGGTCGTCGCCACCGTGGGCGACCTCTGCGAATCGCTGCTGAAACGTGACCTTGGTCTGAAAGACATGGGACAGCTGCTTCCGGGGCACGGCGGGATCATGGATCGGATAGATTCGCTTCTGCTAGCCGCGCCCGTAACCTATCTACTTCTGGGAGTTCTTCTGTGACCCGTACCCCCCTGCCCGATCTTTCTCGCGAGGTGGTACCGGGACAGCCGGTTATGCTCGCCCAGGGTGAGCTGCAGATGCGCCCCCGCCGCCGCGGTAAGCCGCCGCAGCACTTCGTGGACATGAGCGCCGACGAACGCAAGGAGGCCCTCAAGGAACTGGGGATGCCCGCGTTCCGCGCGAAGCAGCTGGCGCGACACTACTACAGCCACTACACGGTTGATCCCGAGGCCATGACGGATCTGCCCGCAGCGGAGCGGGAGAACCTCGCGAACCGCTTTTTCCCGCAGTTGGTGACGCCGGTCAAAACGCAGCTGGCGGACGGCGGCAAGACCGTCAAGACGCTGTGGCGGCTCTTCGACGGCGCCTCGGTCGAGTCCGTGCTGATGCGCTACCCCGGCCGCGTCACCCTCTGCATCTCTTCCCAGGCCGGGTGCGGCATGAACTGCCCGTTCTGCGCCACCGGGCAGATGGGACTCAAGCGCAATATGTCGGTCGCGGAGATCATGGAGCAGGTGCGCATCGCGAACCTGATGCTCGCCAACGGCGAGGTAGCGGGAGGCCCAGGCCGTGTCAACAACATCGTCTTTATGGGAATGGGCGAGCCGCTCGCGAACTATCGTGCGGTCGCTAGCGCCTGCAAACTGCTGAACGCACCCCAGCCGGACGGCTTCGGCATGTCGGCCCGCCACATCACCGTTTCCACGGTGGGGCTGGCCCCGGCGATCCGCAAGCTGATGGAGGAGGACATTCCCGTAACGCTGGCGGTTTCCCTGCACGCGCCGGATGACGAACTGCGCAACGAACTGGTGCCGATCAATACCCGCTTCAGAGTGGACGAGGTGGTCACCGCCGCCCACGATTACTTCCTCAAGACGGGGCGCCGCGTCAGCATCGAATATGCCCTGATCCGCGACATCAACGATCACGCCTGGCGCGGTGACCTGCTGGGGCAGGTGCTGGTGGCCAAGGGCGGCGCGCACTGGGTACACGTCAATCCGATCCCGCTGAACCCGGTTCCCGGCTCGAAATGGACCGCTTCGGACCCCGAGGTGGAGCAGGCCTTCGTGGAGGCGGTGCGTGCCCACGGCGTCAGCACCACCATCCGCGATACCCGCGGCAGCGACATTGACGGTGCCTGCGGGCAGCTTGCCGCTACTATCGAGGAAGACGATAACCATCGGCAGGACCGTGATGCCCGGGTCGCCCGGGTCGAGGCTATCGCCGGGGATGGAAAGGATAGTTAGTTATGGCCGCAGAATTCCGGCGCGTATCCATTTTTTCTAAGGGATATAACCGAGCGGAAGTTGATGAGTTCATGCGTCATGCGCAGAAGCTGCGTAACAGGGGCGATGCCGCTTTAACCCCGGAGCTGCTCATCGACAAGGAATTTAAGACGCAGCGCGGTTGCTATTCGATGGATGATGTAGACGATGCCCTAGACGGCCTGGTGGCAGCGATTAGCGGTGGAAGGGGCGCCTGACTATGAGCATTGAGTTTCCGCGCGTATCTGTATTTTCTAAGGGATACAGCCGCGACGAGGTTGATGAATTTATGCGCCATGCGCAGCAGTCGTACGACAGCGGCGACGAGTCGTTTACCAGCGACGACATCGTGGAGGTCACCTTCGCGATGGAGCGCGGCGGCTACTCGATGGACGAGGTAGATAAGGTTCTCGACCGCCTGGCCGACGCGATCGCCCTGCGCAAGCGCGATAAGGCCATCGCCGAGATCGGTGAGGAAGCCTGGGTACGCAAGCTCAGCCAGCGCGCTGCCGAACTGACCGAGCGCCTGGAACGTCCCGAAGGGCTGCGTTTCGCCCCCGGCCTGGAGGGCGAGGTCTCCTATGACCGCGACGACGTGGACGCCCTCTGCCAGCGCCTGATCGCCTACTTCGGCCACGGCCACCCCATGAGCGTGGACGACGTGCGCCTGGCTACCTTCCGCAGCCGCAAGGGTGCCGATGGCTACGACGAGGCCGTCGTGGACGTGTTCCTGGATCACGTAGCCGACATCATGGCGTCGGTCCCGTAAACCATGACCAGACGCATCGCCCTGCTGGGTGCGACCGGCTCCATCGGCACGCAGGCCGTTGAGGTCGTGGCGCGCTATCCCCAGCTCGGACAGATCGTTTCCCTGGCGTCCACGGGATCGCGGCCGCAGCTACTGGCACAGCAGGTCGAAAGCACCGGTGCCAGCACCGTCGCTATTTCCGACAGCGCTAACGCCGACGCGGTGCGCGCGCAGCTGCGCGCCCGCGGCCTAAGCCCGCGCCTGCTGGTTGGACCCGACGCGGTAGAGACCGTGGCGGGCGAACTCGGCGGGGGAGGGGACGGCAGCGGAGACGTCGTGTTGAACGCCGTCACCGGATCCGTCGGCCTGCGCCCCACCCTGGCCGCGCTAGCTTCGGGCGCGCGCCTTGCCCTGGCCAACAAGGAATCCCTCGTGGCGGGTGGCGAACTGGTGACGGCGGCGGCCGGGCCGGGGCAGCTGTTGCCCGTGGATTCCGAACATACCGCCATCGCGCAATGCCTGGCCGGGGTGCGCCCCGAGGCGATAGACGCACTGGTGATAACCGCCTCCGGCGGCCCCTTCCGGGGGCGTTCGCGCGCAGAACTGGGTGAGGTAACGCCCGCGCAGGCGCTTAACCACCCCACCTGGAACATGGGGCGGGTTATCACCACGAACTCCGCGACGATGGTAAATAAGGCCCTGGAAGTGATCGAAGCGGCCTGGCTGTTTAACCTGCCGTTGGCGCGGGTCGAGGTGGTGGTGCACCCGCAGTCGATCGTGCATTCCATGGTGCGGCTGGTGGACGGCGCAACCATCGCGGAGCTTTCCCCGCCGGACATGCGGCACGCGATCGGTTGGGCGCTTGCCTACCCGGAGAAGCTGCCCGGCCTGAGCCGCCCCAGCGATTTCACGCGGGCGCAGTCCTGGGACTTTATGCCGCTGGACGAAGACGCTTTCCCCGCCATCCGCATCGCCCGGGCCGCGCATGCTCGCGGCGGCGTCGCCATGGCCTGCTACAACGCGGCTAACGAAGAAGCCGTGGACGCCTTCCACGAGGGGCGGCTGTCCTTCACGGGCATCGTCGATCTGCTGGCCGACGTGCTGGCGGACCCGGCGCTGCCGCAGCCCGCAACCCTGACGGTAGACGAGATCGCGGCGGCGGAAGCCTGGGCGCGCTCTCGCGCCCGCGAACTGATCGGTGCCGCCCAGTGACCCTGCTGCTCTCCCTCGTCGGTATCCTCCTCATCGTCATCGGTATCGCGTTCTCCATCGCCCTGCACGAAATCGGCCACCTGGTGCCGGCGAAACTGTTTGGCGTGAAGGTCACGCAGTACATGATCGGATTCGGGCCGACCGCCTTCTCGCGGCGGATCGGGGAAACCGAGTACGGCCTAAAGTGGATCCCGCTCGGCGGCTACATCCGCATGATCGGCATGTACCCGGCACCGGCGGGCAAGGTTAGCGCCGACTCCACCGGTTTCTTCGGGGGCGTATCCGAGGAAGCGAAACAGTACGAGGCCAGCCAGTACGATCCGGCGGACGCCGCGCGCACTTTCGTGCGGCTGAGCGTTCCCAAAAAACTCGTGGTGATGCTGGGTGGGCCGTGCATGAATCTGCTCATCGCCATCGTGCTTTTCGCGGTGCTTTTGGTTGGCATAGGGAAACCGGAAATCACCTCCCGTGTGGGCACGGTAGCCGAATGCGTGCGGCCTGCGGACGCGCAAACCTGCAGCGGCTATCCGCCGAGCGCGGCGAAAACGGCCGGGCTGCAACCCGGAGACGAAATCCTTTCCCTCGGCGGCACCCCGGTAGCGACCTTCGGGGAACTGACCCGGATCGTGCGCGCCAACCCGGAAAAACCCCTCGCCGCCGAGGTTAGGCGCGGAGGCGAAACCATCCGCCTCACGATCACTCCCAACCGGGCGCAGCGTCCCCTGCTAAACGAGTCCGGCACCGACGTGCAACGCGGTGCTGATGGGAAGATACTTACGGCAGAGGTCGGCTTCCTCGGAGTGTCGGGCACGCGCGGTTACGTGCGCCAGCCGTTAAGCGCGGTCCCGGCCACCACGTTCGCCGCCGTGAAGGGCACGGCGAACCTGTTCCTGGGCCTCCCACAGCGCATGTACGACGTCGCGGTGGCGGCTTTCAGCGACGCGAAACGCGATCCGAACGGACCCATCAGCGTGGTTGGGGTTTCCCGCCTAGCGGGGGAGGTCACGGCTGCCGAACACTCCGGTTTCGGGTTGAAAGAAAAAACCTGGACTCTGCTTTCCATCCTGGCCTCGCTTAACGTGGCGCTGTTCGTGTTCAACCTGATTCCGCTGCCGCCGCTGGACGGCGGGCACGTCGCCGGAGCGCTCGTAGAGGGGCTGCGGCGATTCCTGGCCCGGCTGCGCGGCAGGCCCGATCCCGGCCCGACCGACATGTCGAAACTGATCCCGCTCACCAATGCGATAGTGCTGGCGCTGCTGGCCATGACGGTGGTGCTGGTGTATGCCGACATCGTGAAACCGGTCAGCCTTTTTAACCCGTAAAGGTAGGCGGCCCGCCCCGGATGGGGCGGGCCGCTCGCTATTTCCAGTATTTTCAGTCGCTGTAGACGCTCTCGGGGGTGGCCTCCGCGCTGAGGGACGCCACCATGATCGCTTTGATCGAATGCATCCGGTTCTCGGCCTCATCGAACACGATGGAGCGTGCGGACTCGAAAACCTCGTGGCTAATCTCGATACCGTCGCTGAAACGCGGGTGCTGCGCCGCCACCTGACGTCCCACCTCGGTGCCGAGGTCGGGGTAGGCGGGCAGGCAGTGCATAGATCTCACTTGCGGGGTACCGGGCGCGG
>JAHUUL010000010.1 GCA_019218415.1 Dermabacteraceae bacterium TAE3-ERU27
CACCACCAACGTGATGAGCAGCTTCACGGCCACGTAGCGGTTCATCCCCAGGCGGGTGAGCGCGATGGTCCGGAGCCAGTTCGTGTCCCGCTCCGCCGTGATCGTCGCGCCCTCGTTCGCGGCGACGGTCGCGGTGCCGTAGAGCGCGATGGACATGGCGACGATGAAGTGCAGGTTGGCGACCGGCCCGGCCGGGACGTTCCACTGACCGGTGTCGAAGGTGACACCCAGGTACACCGCCACGGGGAGGAACACCGCGGCGAGCATGACGGAGATGTCGGTGAGGGTGTGGCGGAGGAGGCGGTTGAGGAAGGTCGTTGTCATGGTCGGCTGCCTTTCAGTGAGTGCTGTGCGTGTCGACGCCCGCAGCCGTCGGGTGGGCCGTGGGCTCGGCGGTGAGCTCGAGGAAGACCTGCTCGAGGGACGGCTGGTGGATGATCAGGTCCCGGGCGCCCGGGATCCGGAGGAGTCGGCGGGCGAGCTCATCGGAGTGGCCGGGTGCGACGGTGATGCGGTCACCGTCCACCCGGGCGTCCAGACCGGTGCACGCGCGGGCCGTGTCCTCCGGGGAGACGGCCGCGATCGTCACCGTCCGTGCCCGGGTACCCAGGAGATCGCGCACCGACCCGTCGGAGATGATCGCCCCGTGTGCCATCACCACGATCCGCTCGGCGTGTTCCTCCGCCTCGGCGAGGTAGTGCGTGGCGAAGATGATCGTCCGCCCGGCATCCGCGTCCCGGGAGATCGCTGCCCAGAACTCGCGCCGGGCACCGGCGTCCATGCCCGTGGTCGGCTCGTCGAGGATGAGCAGATCCAGGTCCCGGACCATGGCCGCGGCGAGGTTGGTCCGACGCCGCTCACCGCCGGACAACTGGCCGACGGGTGTGTCCAGCCCGAGATCCACGATGCCGAGTCCGCTGAGGACCTCCCGGACCCGGGCCTGGGACGCCCATTCATAGGTGTCCAGCCCGAGCGGACGCAGCACGACGTCGGCGACGGTGTCGGTGTCGGTCAGGTTCGCCCGCTGGGTCACCACTGCCATCCGGAGGTCCCCGGTGTGGGAGACCCGGCCGGCGTCCGGCGGTTCGATACCCGCGAGGATCTCGAGGAGTGTGGTCTTGCCACCACCGTTGAGTCCGACGACACCGATCCGGTCACCGGTCTGCACACCGATACTCACCGAGTCGAGCAGCGTCTTCAGACCGAAGGTCTTGTACACGTTCTCCAGATTGATCAGATTGGCCACAGCCGCTTACCTTTCATCGTGAAACAAGTTCGGCCCCGGGCGCCGGCCCGGTGGCGGTCGCCGTCATGATGACGTCGCCCACCCCGGTCACCGCTTCGGCGACCCGGCGGGCGGTGCCGGCATCGGCACAGAGGAAACCACAGGTCGGTCCCGATCCGGAGACGATTCCGGCCAGCGCCCCGGCGGTCCGCCCGACATTCAGGACTTCCGCCAGAGCCCGGGACAGGTGCAGTGCGGGCGCCTCGAGATCGTTGACCAGCAACGGTGCGATCTCCCCGGGTCCTGCACCGGCGAGGAGCGCGGCCCGGAGCCCGGCCGTGTCGCCGGGGGCGACCGCGGAGCCGGACCGCATCCGGTCGAGGGTCCGGAACACCGTCGGGGTGGACAGTCCCGTCCGGTTGAACGCCAGCGCCCAGTGACAGGTCCGGGTCGCGGGTATCTCCTCGAGCCGCTCTCCCCGTCCGGTTCCGCGGCGGGTCCCACCGAGGAGGGTGAACGGGACGTCGGATCCGAGCTCTGTCGCATGCCCCAGCAACCGCTCCTCGGAGAGCACCGTTCCAGTGGCCTCACGGATCACCTCGGCGGTCGCCCGCAGTACGGCCGCGGCATCCGCGGAACCACCCGCCATGCCACCGGCCGTGGGGATGCCCTTGGTGATGTGGATGTCCACCGCGGGAGCACCGACGGCGTCGTCGAGGATGAGTTCCGCGGCC
>JAHUUL010000011.1 GCA_019218415.1 Dermabacteraceae bacterium TAE3-ERU27
CTACGAGCACATCGTCCCCTGCGGCATATCCGATGCGGGCGTCACCACACTCACAGCGGAGCTCGGGAGAGAGGTGACCCCGGAGGAGATGATCTCCCCGCTGGCTGGGGCACTGGACGACGCCTTTTCCGGCCGACTCACCGTCGCGGACCATTCGCTGGGGAGCGCTCCGGACCCCTGCGCCCCGGCGTGTAGCCCGAATGCGACATCCGGACCATCGGAGCGCTGACGGGACTTTTCACCGTGTCCACTCCCCCGGGTAGGGTGGGGGCCGTGACTGTCGCACCAGAAGGACGAAAGCTGCTCAGGGTCGAGGCCCGCAACGCGCAGACCCCGATCGAGACCAAACCCCGGTGGATCCGCACCACCGCGAAAACCGGTCCCGAATTCAAGGACATGAAGAAGCGGGTCGCGGGTGCCTCCCTCCACACCGTGTGCCAGGAGGCAGGTTGCCCGAACCTGCACGAGTGCTGGGAATCCCGCGAGGCCACGTTCCTCATCGGTGGTTCGCAGTGTTCCCGCAGGTGTGACTTCTGCCAGATCTCGTCCGGCAAACCCGACCCCCTCGACAAAGACGAGCCGCGGCGCGTCGCGGAGTCCATCCGGGAGATGAAACTCAACTACGCGACCATCACCGGTGTCACCCGTGACGATCTCGCCGATGAGGGCGCCTGGCTGTACGCGGAGGTCGTGCGCAAGATCCATGAGCTCAACCCGAACACCGGTGTCGAGAACCTCACCCCGGACTTCTCCGGCAAACCGGATCTGCTCCAGGAGGTCTTCGAGGCCCGGCCAGAGGTGTTCGCCCACAACGTGGAGACGGTCCCCAGGATCTTCAAGCGCATCCGCCCCGCGTTCCGTTACGACCGTTCCCTGGACGTCATCCGGCAGGCCCGCGACTTCGGCCTGGTGACCAAGTCGAACCTGATCCTCGGGATGGGGGAAACCTACGAGGAGATCACGCAGGCGATGCACGACCTGCACGACGCGGGCTGCGACATCCTCACCATCACCCAGTACCTCCGCCCCGGACCGATGTACCACCCGATCGCCCGATGGGTGAAGCCGGAGGAATTCCTGGAGCACGCGGAGGCCGCCAAGGAGATGGGCTTCACCGGGGTCATGTCCGGCCCCCTCGTCCGGTCCTCGTACCGGGCCGGACGGCTGTACGCCCAGACCATCGAGGCCCGGGGTGAGGAACTGCCGGAGAATCTCGCGCATCTCAAGGAGACGACGGAGGGCACCACCGCGCAGGAGGCGTCCAGTCTCCTCGGCAAGTACGGTGCCTCGCAGGACACCCCCGTACAGAGCTTCGCCCCCTTCCAGCGCACCGGCTGCTGAACGCAGGCCCCGACGGGCCACGGGGCCGGTGGTCGGGTTTCGGCCGGCATCGCCTATTGTTGAGGCCATGGCAGACGAGAAGAAGGCGGCCGCGAAGGCCGCGATGAAGGAAGAGAAAGCCGCGAAGCGCGCCCGACGCAAGGAGACGCGCGCCCAACTGTGGCAGGCGTTCAACATGCTGCGGAAGCAGGACAAGAAGTTCCTGCCGCTGGTCCTGCTGGCCATTCTCGGACTCGGCCTCG
>JAHUUL010000012.1 GCA_019218415.1 Dermabacteraceae bacterium TAE3-ERU27
CCGACGGCTGGGCCGCCTGACCCGGCACCGTCCACACTCCGACAACACCTAAGGACTGATCCCGATGACATCCACTGTTCCAGCCGTCACCCCGGTTCCCGGACTCGGTAGCGGAAGCGTGACCCCGCGGCTCCTCGCGGACCTCGGTTGGCGCGACGAGGAATCCTGCGCGGCGACCTCGTTGATGGTCGACCACCACTTCGAACGCATCGTCACCCACGACGGGCAGGTGGAGATCATGCCGCTGTCCGACGCGGTGGTCACATACCCCTGGGTGCAGCAGCTCATGTTCTCCCTCGTGGATCCGCTTGAAGACGACGTCCTGCGGCGGGCGTTCGAGTCCCAGGACCGGCCGTTGGGCACGTTCATGTGGGTCCACGACGGCGCGGTCCTCGACGGGCCCCTCCAGAGCTTCTCGTTCATGACCGTCCCCCAGGAACGTCAGTTCGTCCACGACCTGACCGTCATCGGAGCCGGTGCCCGGGTCGATCACGTCAGTGGTTCCGGTGTCACACCGAAGATGACCCACGGGCGCCACGTGTCGGTCTCGGAGACCTTCATCGGCGAGGGGGCCCGGCTGCGTTCTCTCGATGTCGAACGCTGGGGACCGCAGATGGACGTCCACTCCTGGTCCGGGACGCGGATCGCCCGCGACGCGGTGAATAGTTCCGTGTCGGTGGCGGTCTCCGGACTGCGCAACCACGTGTCCCACTCCGTCGTCGAACTCGATGACGGGGCCACCGACACGAGCCACTCGGTCGTGTTCGCGCCGGCCGGCACCCACCGCGAGATGGACACCGAGATCCGGTTGCAGGGCGTGGGGTCCCGTGCCGAGCAGGTCTCGAGGATGGTCTCCGACGGTGGCGAGGTGGCCAACGACACGACACTCGTGGGAATCGGCCGTGGGTGCTCGGGGTTCCTCGAGTGCGACGGGCTCATGCTCCGGGACACCGGCTACATAGATTCCGTCCCGGCGTTGAAGGCACGGGTCGATGAGGCCCAGCTGAGTCACGAGGCGTCCGTCGGAATGATCGACGGAGACCGGCTCGACTATCTCATGGCGCTCGGCCTCGACGAGGACACCGCCCGCGACCTCATCGTCCGTGGCTTCCTCGATCTCACCGAGCAGTCCGTACCCGATTCCCTCCGCGCCACTGTCGAGGGTCTTGTCACCGCCGCGCGCGAGGCTGAGCTGTAGGGGCCGCGAACCTGTGCACCGGAGGCGGTGGGAAGTCCGCGGTGCACAACACACCGCCCGTCCGTGGCGATCACCGACCGGGACGGGCGGTAACGTGGTGTTCCATGACCTCACCGGCAACGACCAGTCCGTCCACCCGGCCCCGCCCCCTCGCGCTGTCCCCCTCCCGCGCGAACGACTACCGGCAGTGCCCGCTGCTCTACCGTCTGCGCGCCATCGACCGCATCCCCGAACCGAAGACGGTCGCGCAGGTCAAGGGGACACTCGTCCACGACGTCCTCGAGCAGATGCACAAGTGGGAGCCTG
>JAHUUL010000013.1 GCA_019218415.1 Dermabacteraceae bacterium TAE3-ERU27
GACACGGTGAGCGCACCGGCGCCGAGTACCCCGAGGAGCCCCTCGTGGAAGTAGAGTTCCGTGCCCTCGCACCCGCTGCCCTCGCGCACTCGCAGGTCCCGGAACTTGAACGTCACGGCGGCGGGGTCCGTCGCCGCCACCCTTTCGCCGTCCCCGTCGAGGAAGTCCACGGATCCGGTGAATGGTGCGCACCCGGTGTCCCCGACGACGGTGCTGTCCCCGAATGCGAGGTGTACCCGTCCGGCGAGGGTGTCGGGGAGGACACTCGGATGTTCGGTGTCGGTGTACACGTTCGTCACCTGCCAGTTCGAGGAGACCACCGGGGCCTGTCCCTGCGTGCACCCTGTGAGGAGCAGAACGCCGAGGACGACGGCCACCGTCGGGGTACGCAACCGGGTACCCATCAGTGGCTCCGAAGGGCGTCGAGGAAGGACCGGGCCCAGAGGTCCACATCGTGCTCGACGACCTGGCGGTGCATGGTGAGCATCCGTTCGGCCGCCTCGTCCGGGGCGTCCCGGAGCATGGTCACCGCGGTCATCAGCTGTCGCTTCACCGAGTCCCCGTCGTGCGGATTGCAGAGGAAGGCCCGGTTGAGTTCGGTCGCCGAACCCGCGAACTCACTGAGGACCAGGGCCCCCGAGCCATCACCGTGACAGGCTACGTATTCCTTCGCCACCAGGTTCATTCCGTCCTTGAAGGGGGTCACGAGCATGATGTCGGCGGCGACGTAGCAGCCGAAGAGCTGCTGCTTGTCGAGGGAACGGTGGAGATAGTGCACGACCGGCCTGCCGACCTCCGCGAATCGGCCGTTGATCCGGCCCACGGCCTCCTCCACCCTGGCGCGGGTGCGGCGGTAGTGCTCCAGCCGCTCGCGCGAGGGGGTGGCGATCTGCAGCAGCACCGAGTCGTGGGGTTCGAGTGCACCGGACTCCAGCAGCTCCTCGTAGGCGGAGAGCCGCTGGAGAATGCCCTTCGTGTAGTCGAGTCGGTCCACACCGAGAATCATCGTCTCCGGGTCCCCGAGACGGTGGCGGATGTCGGTGGAGTCCACCTGCGAGGCGGTCTCGATCACCGAGGCGGTGTCGATGGAGATGGGGAACGCGGCGACCCCGACCCGGCGACCGTCGGGGGCGGTGATGTGTGCGGTGATCCCGCGGACCGATGCCCGCCCCTCCACGTTGAGGCTGTCGGGCTGTCCGGTGTGGGACCCCGGGGCCCCCGCGACGGAGCGCGCCAGGGAGAGGAAATTGTCGGCGTTCTGCGGCAGGTGGAAGCCGATGACATCGGATCCCAACAGACCGCGGACGATCTCCTCGCGCCAGGGCAGCTGGCGGAAGAGCTCCGCCGGAGGGAACGGGATGTGCAGGAAGAAACCGATCGTCAGATCCGGTCGGAGCTGCCGCAGAATGCCCGGAACGAGCTGGAGCTGGTAGTCCTGCACCCACACCGTCGCCCCCT
>JAHUUL010000014.1 GCA_019218415.1 Dermabacteraceae bacterium TAE3-ERU27
CCCTCACCCTCCACGGGGACGGCGAGGCGAGTCTGGAGGTTCTGCCCGCCGGCGCCCCGGACAGAATGCTGCCCAACGACCCGACCCTCCCCCCGAAGTCCGTGGGCGACGGCGTGATCGAGGGGACCGGAACCGTCGAACGCTGGGCCCGGGGCTTCCGCGGACTGACTCTCCGATGAGTTCCGGCCGTGGCGCGATGAGCGAGGTCGGCGAGATGGTCAGCCGGGTCACCGGCCGGAGCCAACGCAAGCGGAACCGCGACCGGAGGGACGCGGCGATCATCGCGGCACTCGACCACGGCACCACGTCGACACGCTGCATCCTCTTCGACGCCCGGGGCAACTCGCTCGCGACATCGCAGCTCGAGCACCGGCAGATCTTCCCCCGGGCGGGCTGGGTCGAACACGACCCGACCGAGATCTGGGCGAACACCCGTCGGGTACTCGCGGATGCCGTCGCCCGCTCGGACGTGAACCCCGGGGACATCGCGACACTCGGCATCACCAACCAACGGGAGACCGTCGTCGTCTGGGACGCGGCGACGGGCACACCGGTCCACAACGCGATCGTCTGGCAGGACACCCGCACCAAGAAGATCTGCGCCGGACTCGACCCAGACCTGTTCACCCGCACCGGCCTTCCGGTGTCCACCTACTTCTCCGGACCGAAGATCGCCTGGATCCTGGACAACGTACCCGGCGCGCGGTCCCGCGCGGAATCCGGCGAGCTGCTCGTCGGCACGATGGACACGTGGCTGGTGTGGAACCTGACCCGGGGCGAGCGGCACATCACCGACGTCACCAACGCCTCCCGCACCATGCTGATGGATCTGGAGACGCAGACGTGGGACCCGGAGCTGTGCGCGGCGCTCAAGCTACCGGAGTCGATGCTGCCGGAGATCGTTCCGTCCTCCGGCGACCTGGGGACGGTGACCCGCACGGGTGACTTCTCCGGGGTTCCGATCGGCGGAATCCTGGGCGACCAGCAGGCGGCCACGTTCGGGCAGGCGTGCCTCGAACCGGGAGAGGCGAAGAACACCTACGGCACGGGGAACTTCCTGCTGCTCAACACCGGCACCGAGGTCAAGCGCTCGGAGCACGGGCTGATCTCGACGGTCTGCTACAGGATCGGCGACGAGCCCACCGTGTTCGCCCTGGAGGGCTCGATCGCGGTCACGGGTTCACTGGTGCAGTGGCTGCGCGACAATCTCGGGATCATCCGCAGCGCACCGGAGGTCGAGCGGCTGGCCCGAACGGTCGACGACAACGGCGGCTGCTACATCGTCCCGGCGTTCTCCGGGCTACTGGCGCCGCACTGGCGGGACGACGCCCGGGGCGTGATCGCCGGCCTGACCCGCTTCAACAACAAGGG
>JAHUUL010000015.1 GCA_019218415.1 Dermabacteraceae bacterium TAE3-ERU27
TTCAGACGTGTGCTTTCCCGATTTCCCCCGTGCGCGGCCGGTGTTGCGGCCGAGATGCTGGTCGGGGAAGAACAGGACGCGCTGACCGCGCTCGAACGCCCACTCCACTACCGCGTCGGCATTGGAGGACGTGCACACGATGCCGCCGTGTTCACCGACGAACGCCTTCAACGCCGCCGAGGAGTTCATGTAGGTGACGGGGACGACCGGGGCGCGACCGTCACGGTCGGTGGCCGATCCGTAGATTTCGTGCAGCTGTTCCCAGCAGTCGGTGACCGCACCGAGTTCGGCCATGTCCGCCATCGAACAGCCGGCGGCGAGATTCGGGAGGATGACCTTCTGGTGGGGCGCCGAGACGATGTCCGCGGTCTCCGCCATGAAGTGGACGCCGCAGAACACGATGGCTTCGGCGGCGGGTCGGGTCCGCGCCGCGTTCGCTAGCTGAAAGGAATCGCCGACGAAATCGGCGTGCTGGACGATCTCGTCACGCTGGTAGAAGTGCCCGAGGACGACGACCTTCTCGCCGAGTGCGGCCTTCGCCGCGCGGATCCGTCCGTGGAGTTCCTCGTCGGTGGCCTTCCGGTATTCGGGCGGCAGGCTGCCCTGTCGGGGAGCGTCGTCGGGGATCGGATCCGACATTGATGCGCCGGGTCCGTATCCGGGGATGGCGTCGAACGTCCAGGGGGCCTCGGTGAGCGAGCTGCTGCAGGACGATCCGGCGCGGGTGCCGGCTGTGATCAGCTGTAGCGCCCGATCCACGGAGGCGTGTTCGCGTGGGTCGGTCGGTTCTCGGGTGGGCATGATGTACTGGTCCTCCGGTTATGCGGTTCAGGGGTGGTCGAAAACCGTGCTAAGGGCGGGCTGGACCCGGAGCACGGTAGCTGTAGAGCTTGGGCGGTCGGTGGGGCGTTCCGGTGAGCACCCGGCCGGTGTCGACGAGGTCGGGGGAGGAGATCATCGAGCGTCGGAAGTTCGCGGGGTCCAGGGGATGGCCGAGAACGGCTTCGTGGACGTGCCGCAGTTCGGCGAGAGTGAACGTGTCTCCGAGGAAGGACCTGGCGATGGCCGAGTACTCGACCTTGGTGCGCAGACGGTCGAGTGCGTAGTCGACGATCTCCAGATGGTCGAACGCGAGATCGGGGAGATCCTCAGCCGGAAACCAGCGGACGTTCTCCCGTTCTCCCGCGTGCTGTGCCTCGTCGGTCCGGAGCAGTGCCCAGTAGACGACGGAGACGACCCTGCCGGTGGGAGAGCGGTCCACGTTGCCGAACGTGTAGAGCTGTTCGAGATAGCTGGGTCGTAGGCCGGTGGTCTCCGCTAGCGTGCGGGACGCGGCTTCCTCCAGTCCTTCGTCGGCGGG
>JAHUUL010000016.1 GCA_019218415.1 Dermabacteraceae bacterium TAE3-ERU27
CCCTACACGACGCTCTTCCGATCTTCACGCCGGGTACCGGTATCGGAATCGGGATGATCCAGCCACAGGAGGAGGAGCCCGGGAAACCGGCCTCCTTCTCCACCGTCACTTCGGCGGAACCCGCTGCTATTACGATGCCGGAGACGTCCAGGAAATACAGGATTTCCACTCACCAGCACTGAAAGCCGTCACCACAGAGTACCGTGGCACCAACTCAACCGGGATCGGACCCGCGGTCTCTCATCCTCCCGTCGTTGACCGTCACGCGCCTTCGTCGCAAGCCAAGAAAATTTTCATTAAAAACAGGAGAGCTAAATATACCGAAACCGCTACTTTCTAAAAAGGCGCCGAAAGATCCTTGGAAAGCCGGCCATCTACACCATCGCTCACTGAAACCATCAAGCCTATTCCCCTAGAAACAGGTGGCCCGATTGGTAACCTGCCCAATCACAGAAACTGTCCGACGTACCTGGCTGAATGATCGCGCGGGAACCGGTTGAATCCCCGCACACAATCTCCGATACTTCACACCCACCCGGATCTACCATCTCACCGACTAGCAGAACCTCCCCTCGGCACCCACACCTCACTCGTTGGTACCCCCGGTACGCAGTATCCATTCCCAGACGATCAGCCACACCGGACACGAAAAGTGCCCCACCCGGTCGGCGAAGATCAGGTGGGGCACTCAGGAGCCGGAAAATCAGACGCTGGTGGCCACCGGATTCGACGGCGTTGCACACCACTGCGACCAGCCGCCGATGTACACCGCGGCCCCCGGCATACCGGCGTGGTGCATCGCAGCGACCGCCAGGGCGGAGTGCAGACCCGAACCCGAGTAGATGATCACCTTGGACGGATCATCCACCCCGACTGCCTCGAACTCCGCACGGATCTCCTCCGGGCTGCGCAGGGAATGGTCCTCATGGGTCAGTCGGCGGGTCGGGAGGTTCACCGCGCCCGGAATGTGGCCGGCCTTGAGGTCCAGACGTTCCTTACGACCCCGGAACCGGTTCTCCTCCCGGACATCGAGCAGCAGGCCGTCGAAGTTCTTCACCTCGTCGATCGTCGCCACGGGCAGCTGCCCCGGGTTCACCTGGAGCGTGCACTTCTGCGGCAGATTACCCGGACCACCGGCGTGCCGGCGCCCCTCCCTGATCCACGCCGCGAGACCCCCGTCGAGGATCCGGACGTCCGGCACACCCGCCCAGGTGAGGATCCACCACGCACGTGACGCCATGAGGCCACGGCCGCCGTCGTAGACCACGACGCGGTGCTTGTCATTCAGACCCCACCGTTGGAACCACTTCTGGAGGATAGCCGGGTCCGGCAGCGGGTTCCGACCCAGCTTGCT
>JAHUUL010000017.1 GCA_019218415.1 Dermabacteraceae bacterium TAE3-ERU27
ATTCCTCTTGGTGGTGAGTGCATGGGGAGAAGCGTCAGGTGTGGCGGGTTCAATGAGTGCAAAACCGCCGAAACATGTGCAGTTCACTAAGAACTGTTGTTGAGTGAACCATGGTTTTTTCCCGGGCTACAAGAGCGGGGGTGGGTGGCTGGCGTGCCTCAACAGGGATAACGCGAGCGTGGCGTAGTGACTGTCACAGGGGCGAACGTCGCTAACGACTGTCGAGTGAAGCGGCTTCTTGCTGTCGGTGATCGTCAACGGAACCTCTTTGCTGTGCTCCATACCCCTCGGCTAGTCGTCTAGTGGAGGTCTATGGCTGTCGATGCTATGATCAACTACAGCGAGGCCCTATATGGCCTGTTGGTCATCCACGGGGTCTCGCACCTCGCGAACCCCTGGCCACATGGTCAGGGGTTCTTGCGTTCCTCTATCCACAGAATGCCTTGATCAGAGTCTGGGATCCAGAGCCTTTTTGTGCGTAGGTAGGCACGGATCGCGTCTGCGACGGGGGTGTGCTTCGACGACCAGTGCTCGGGGTGTTCCTGCACGTGAAGCTGGTAGGCGCCGTAGGCGACGAGATCGGCCGCCTGGATGAGCTGATTGTATTTACTGTCCTGCATCACGACGTCTTCGATGACGTACCGTGTATCCAGATTTAGCGAGCGATGTACATCGCGATAGGGTGCTGAACCACGATAGGCAGCATCCCACTGCGCTTGTATCTGTTCCGGGGTGCGTGAAGAATCATCGGGCCCGTATCCTTGCTGGCCATCGTAGAAAACCATGGCAGTGGTCTGCCTCTTCTCCGCCCAGGCGTCGAGCCAGCGGATAAACGTAGCGTAGGCCTGGGTCGCTGATCGATGAGGTGTAGCGATCGTCGCGATTGTCAAGCCATCGGCTTTCGCTAGCCATGACAGCATGATGCGGCCGGTTGCTGCGCGGCGTCCCGATGAGAACGCATCCTCGTCGGCGGCAGAGTCACAGAAGTGGCCACGGCCCTTATAGAGGTTGTTGGCGTGGAGTTCTTGGGTCTTCGGAACGCCGAACTCGCGGTGAATCTCGCGACGGCCCTGGAGCCATGAGTCAAGCACGTTGCTCCACTGTCGATCCTCGACTAAGAGCGCTGTCAGCATCCTGCCGTACCTGGAGTCCCCCGAATCGTCGACGTAGGCAAGATACACGTGGGGGACTCCGCAAGTCGGTCGGCGATCTGGTGGGAACTAAACTTCGGATAAGTCTAGCGGGTGAAACGGAGCACCGTATACCTATCGTCAAACGCACGGTCACCACAGCCGAACTACTGCCAGCGACACGGTGAACGAACGCTG
>JAHUUL010000018.1 GCA_019218415.1 Dermabacteraceae bacterium TAE3-ERU27
GAGGTTGGATTCCATCGCTTCCTGCGTCCGTGCGACGGCGAGCCCGGAGATTCCGGCCACCGGGGCGACGACCGCCGCGCCGAGAACTCCGACGGCGACGATGGCGCCGGCGGTCTTGGACAGGGATTTTACGAGAGACACCCCTTTACCCTACGTAACAAATCCACGCCCCGGAAACAGTTGGCTCCACCCGCAGGTGTGACGCATTCGACATATGGTGCATGGTGTGAATACACTTACATGCGTCAATGAAGGCATGCAGTAGGAGAGATCAGCGATGACCGCATCACTTATCCAGGATCCACGTACGAACCCCTACTTTGCCCGCAACTCACGCAACACCTCCACCGTCGAAACCCCTCCGGGTCGCGGTGAGTGGGTGACCCGGGCCAAGTGCCGCGAAGGCGACCCGGACGCGCTCTTCGTCCGCGGTGCCGCCCAGCGCAAGGCTGCGGTGATCTGCCGCCGCTGCCCGGTGCTCACCGAATGCCGTGCCGACGCCCTGGACAACCGGGTCGAGTTCGGCGTGTGGGGTGGTCTCACCGAACGGCAGCGTCGCGCACTGCTGCGCAAGAACCCCCACATCAGCAACTGGGCCGAGTACCTCGCCTCCGGCGGCGAACTGATCGGCATCTAGCCGACGGCAGGCCAACGGTCGGCGCTCCCGTCCCCGGGACAGGGGGTCGATGGGGAACGCCCGTGACCGGGTGACCGGGGCGCGGACGTCGACCGCGTCGCGCCCGGACGCGCCCGTCGGCAGCGTCGGCGCGGGCTCCTCCATCCGGCGCCCGGCCACGGGATCATTGCGCTCGTCCTACCCAGCCGGCAGTGACCGTGACGCGCAACGGTTTTCCGCGGTGCGGGATACGTCGCGGACCCGATCGAGCCGGCTGCCGCCGCGACACACAGGTACCTCCCGTGGAGCGCGGAGCAGCCCCCGCGTGCCGCCGCTGGGCAACGTCCCCGACGAGCCGCGAAGAACCGGGTTCCGGGTCCCGCGGGGAACGGCACCACACCGTCGCAGCGTGGTGCAGACCCGTCCTCTGCCCCACCCCGGGGTTGGACACGCCCCCGCCGACCCACCGCACACGATCCGTTCCCGGGCACTCGTTGGTGCCGGGTCGCCCGGACTCGCATAAAGTGTGAGGCATGACTAACACCACCTGGGAATACGCCACCGTGCCACTGCTCACACACGCCACCAAGCAGATCCTCGACACCTGGGGTGAGGACGGCTGGGAGCTGGTCACCGTCGTTCCGGGCCCCAATCCCGAGAACGTCGTCGCCTACATGAAGCGCCCGAAGGACTGAAAT
>JAHUUL010000019.1 GCA_019218415.1 Dermabacteraceae bacterium TAE3-ERU27
GGACTTTTCACGGTCCGTCCCGGACACCCGGGGACACCGGGTCGGGGGTCGCGAGTGAAATCCGCCACCGGCCGGTGGGGTGTGCGGGGTGCGTTCAGTGCCCGCTGAGGAACGGGTTGTACCGGAGGCTGTTGCGTTCCAGCCGGCACTCGGTGGCGATCCTCAGGTCCGGGGCGATGGCGCCGTCGTCACGCAGGCGGTACATCGCCGCCACCATCCGGTCCCTGATCGACTGGGGGGAGATGGTGTTGAGGTAGATCTTCGTGCCGCCCTCGAAGCCCGCGAGCGTGGACACCCGCCACTTGATGACGACACGCCACGGCATCGGCATGTCCAGGTCGATGGGCTTGTGGTGCCACTCCTCGTTGCACGGGACGTCGGGGCCGGCGGCGGCGTGGCACGCGTGGATGAGATCGCTCATCGCGCGGACCTCCTCGTCGGACTGCAGCCAGGGTTCCGGTGTCGCGGACTTCGAGTAGATCTCCAGGGTCGGGTAGCGGTGTCCGATACCGGCGAAGCAGATCGCGTGGTCGTTCTCCGCGATGGTGAGGTTGTGGTAGCCGGCGTAGTCCACCGCCAGCTCGTTGTACATGTTCGGGTTGGCGCGCAGTTGCGCGATCTCCGTGTCGGCCTGCACGCCACGCTCGTCGATGGCGACGAGCTGCTTGTGCAGATGGTCGAAGGAGGCGCCCGCGGGCTTGAGCCAGTTCTGGAACACGGCCACGTACGGCGTGTAGCGGTTGCGGTTGTAGAGGTCGGCCGCCGCGGCGATCGTGAACCGGATGAGTGCTGCGTGCTCGTCCGGGGTGAGCGTGCCCGAGGACGCGAGCTGGCCCGTGTCCGTGGCCCCCGGCGCGAAGTGGTTGCGGGCGATGATGATGTCGTGCCCGCCGGCGAAGAACCCACCCGCGCGCTCCAGGAGATCGGACTCGGTGAGGTCCGCGACCTCGTCGGCGCCGAGCACCCCGGACGCCCGGAGCCTGGTCTCGACGGTCCGGCGCACGTGTTCCCGCCCCTCGGTGTCCGCGATGTAGGCGGCCATGCGGGCGGATGTGGCGGAATCCATGATGAATCCGTAGTTCGCCCGCCAGTAGTCGTAGGAGACGATCTCGAAGAGATTGGGGACCCGGCGGAACTCCGCGGTGGTGTCGTGCAGCTGGTGGGGGAGCAGCCCCGTGACGATCTCCCACCCATCGCCGTCACCGGCGGTGTGGTCCGCGTGTGTACCCCCGGTACGCACCATGCGTGCCTTCTCCGGGGGAGTCAGCAGCAGGTTGCCGGGGCAGAAGGCACAGTGGTGGTCGGTGTCGA